>JAVJUS010000024.1:0-35563 GCA_040220455.1 Azospirillaceae bacterium | reverse complement strand
CGCCGGGCGCCGACCGGGCGGGCGCCCGGGCGCGAGCGGCCAGTATGGGGCGGAGTGTCGCGATTCGGAAGTCACGGCGCCGACTGTAGGCGGGGGCCGGCGTTTCGAACAAGTCCCGCCGATGGCGGCCCGCCAGGGCGTCCCGGCAAAGAAAAACCGGCCGGAAGCGCCAAGCTTCCGGCCGGTGTGAGGCCGACCCCGTCCGCGGGGGAAAGGGGGGAGGGACGGGGCCGGTATGGCCGTCGCGGTCGAACCGCGGCCGTATCAGTAGCGGTAGTACTCGGGCTTGTACGGGCCGTTTTCCGGCACGCCGATATACTCCGCCTGCTCCTTGGACATGTGGGTCAGCTTGACGCCCAGCTTCTTGAGGTGGAGGGCCGCGACCTTCTCGTCCAGGTGCTTGGGCAGGACGTAGACCTGACGGTCGTACTTGTCGGCGTGGTTCCAGAGCTCGATCTGCGCCAGCACCTGGTTGGTGAACGACGCGCTCATCACGAAGCTCGGATGGCCGGTGGCGCAGCCCAGGTTCACCAGGCGGCCCTTGGCCAGCACGATGATGCGCTTGCCGTCCGGGAACTCGACCTCGTCGACCTGGGGCTTGACCTCCTCCCACTTCATGTTGCGCAGACCCTCGATCTGGATCTCGCTGTCGAAGTGGCCGATGTTGCAGACGATCGCACGGTCTTTCATCTGGCGCATGTGATCGACGGTGATGACGTCGATGTTGCCGGTCGCCGTGACGAAGATGTCGCCCATCGAGGCGGCCTCGTCCATGGTGATGACCTCGTAGCCCTCCATGGCGGCCTGCAGCGCGCAGATTGGGTCGACCTCGGTGACCATGACGCGGGCGCCCTGGCTGCGCAGGCTCTCGGCCGAGCCCTTGCCGACGTCGCCGTAGCCCGCGACGACCGCGATCTTGCCGGCCATCATCACGTCGGTGGCGCGCTTGACGCCGTCGACCAGGCTCTCGCGGCAGCCGTAGAGGTTGTCGAACTTCGACTTGGTGACGCTGTCGTTGACGTTGATGGCCGGCACCTTGAGCGTGCCCTTCTTGGCCATCTCGTACAGGCGGTGCACGCCGGTGGTCGTCTCCTCCGACAGGCCGCGAACGTCGTCGAGCAACTCGCCGTACTTCTCGTGCATCAGCAGCGTCAGGTCGCCGCCGTCATCGAGGATCATGTTCGGGCGCCAGCCGTTCGGGCCGGTGATCGTCTGCTCGATCGCCCACCAGAACTCGTCCTCCTCCATGCCCTTCCAGGCGAAGACCGGAATGCCGGCCGCCGCGACGGCCGAGGCCGCCTGGTCCTGGGTGGAGAAGATGTTGCACGACGACCAGCGGACCTCGGCGCCGAGCGCGGTCAGCGTCTCGATCAGCACGGCGGTCTGGATCGTCATGTGCAGGCAGCCGGCGATGCGCGCGCCCTTGAGCGGCTTCTGAGCGCCGTACTCCTCGCGCAGCGCCATCAGGCCGGGCATCTCGGTCTCGGCGATCGCGATCTCCTTGCGACCCCACTCGGCCAGAGAGATGTCCTTGACCTTGTAGTCCGTGAACCCGCTCGGGGTGCCGGCGTCGGGCATGGTGAAACGCTCCTTGAATAAGGTTGGACCGGAACGGCGCGCGCCGGGCCGATCCTGCGGCCGCCTTGGCGGCGCGATCGACCCGACGCGCTTGCCCGATCCGGTTTGACGGCGCCTGTGTACCAGTCGCCGCCCTATCCATCAAGCATAAAGATATGTTTATGTCTTTTTCCGTAATGTGGCGGGCGCCGGAGCCGCGGACCCCGGCGCCCGCATCACGTCACTCGGCGCAGCGGGTCACTGTTCCGTTCTCGATGATGTGGTGACCGTTGAGGATGACATCGGCGTCGCTGTCGGTGATGGCGTCGCCCTCGTTGCCCTCGGTGGTGAAATGCAGGTCGGCCATGACGACGCTGCCCGGCATCGGCGTGCCGCCGCTCACATTGACATAGGTGGTCACCTCGCCGCCGAAGACCTCGAGCTGCTCGGTGCCGCTGACCGACAGGACGATCGGCGTGTCGCCGTGGATCGAGGGGTGGGTGATGTGGATCGATCCCTTGGCGTCGCCGGCCGAGACCATGAGGGGCAGCGTCGCGACGTACTGGCCGACGCCCTGGCCCGACGCCACGTAGCACTGCGGCTGCGCCGGCAGGTCGGACGTCTCGTGGTTGTCGGCGAGCGCGGTCGTGCCGAGCGCCGTGGTGGCGGCCAAGGCCGCGAAGGCGAGATACCTGGTCATTGTCGTCTCCCGGAAAAGGGTTTCATGGAGATGGCGAGCGTCAAGTTGAGTAGATTTCGAAAGACTCGCTCATCCGCCCGAAATAAAGGCGAGTAGAATCATGACTACAAGTTAAAAGGCTTATTCTCGGTAAAATAGACCGAACAGGAAGTGCTTACTTCTCTAAACTTCTATTCAATGCCTCATAAAATTCCTGTAACTCTGTACAATAATTCCCAATGCCCGGAAGAATCGGTTGTCCCGGGCCCCGCCGGCTGGCCGGCCGCCCCGCCCTTCCGGGCGAATGTGACGGCCGTCTCCGATCCGACGAGGCGGGTCGACCGTGCAGGGGGGGGTCAGCCGGCGCGGACCTTGGCGACGAAGCCGTCGACGGCCGTGCGCAGTTCCCCGGTCCGTGCGGCCAGGCTCTCGGTCGCGCCATAGGCGGCGTCCGCCGCCTCGCCGGTCTCTCCGGCGTCGCCGTCGACGGCGGTGATGGTCTCCGCGAGGTCGCGGGTGCCGGTCGCCGCCTCCTGCACGTTGCGCGCGATCTCGCCGGTCGCGGCTCCCTGCTCCTCGACCGCCGAGGCGATGGTGGTCGAGATCTCGTCGATCGAGCCGATGGTCCGCGAGATCGCGGCGATAGCGTCGACCGCCTCCCGCGTCGCGGTCTGGATGGCGGCGATCTGGCCGCCGATCTCCTCGGTCGCCTGGCCGGTCTGGGTGGCGAGGCTCTTGACCTCCTGCGCCACCACGGCGAAGCCCTTGCCCGCCTCGCCCGCGCGCGCCGCCTCGATCGTCGCGTTGAGGGCCAGGAGGTTGGTCTGCTCGGCGATCTGGGTGATCAGGCCGACCACCTCGCCGATCTTGTCGGCGGCGTCCGACAGGCCGCGCACGGTCGTCGTGGTGCGCTCGGCGTCCTGCACCGCCTCGCCCGCGATCTCGGTCGAGCGGCCGACCTGGCGGGCGATCTCGGCGATCGAGCCGGAGAGCTGCTCGGCCGCCGAGGCCGCGGCCTGGACATTGGCCGAGGCCTGCTCGGCCGCCGTCGCCGCCTCGCCCGAGCGCCCGCGGGTGCGCGCCGCCGTGTCGCGCATGCCGTCGGCGGCGCCGCGCAGGGACTCCGCCTCTCCGCCCAGGCTCTTCAGCAGCGCGCCGACGCTCGTCTCGAACTCGTCGGCGAGCGTCATCAGGGCGCGCCGGCGCTCCTCGGCGGCGCGGGCGCGTTCGGCCTCGGTACGGGCGTTGGCCGCCTCCACCTCGCGCGCATTGGCGCGGAAGACCTCCAGCGCGTCGGCCATGTCGCCGATTTCGTCCCGCCCGCGGACATCGACCGCCCGGTCGAGGTCGCCGCCCGCGATCGCGCGCATGGCGCCGGCCAGTCGGTCGAGCCGGCCGGCGATGGCCCGCCCGGCATAGAGCCAGGCGATCAGCGCCGCGACGGCCAGCGCGCCGAGCGCGATGACGACGAGCGTGATCCGCCCCCTGTCCAACGCGTCGAGCGCGGCGCCGGCCCGCTCCTGCGCCGCCGCGGCGACCGACGCGCCGAACGCGGCCGTGCGCGCGTCCAGCGTCGCCGCGCGGCCGGCCGCGTCGTCCTGCAATGCGGCGAGCCGTTCGTCCCGGGCGAGCCGCGCTTCCCGGAGCGTGAAGATCGAGCCCTCGCCAGAGGCGAAGCCCGCGAAGGCGGTAACCTGCGCCAGGGCGGCCTCTTGCAAGTCTCCATCCCCGATGCCGCCGGCCCGCTGGAGCAGGACGCTCGTCGTCTCGGTCGCCGCGCGCTCCAGGGCGGCCAGCCGCTCAACCGAAGACGTCGCCGCGGCCTCGTTGTAGAGGCCGGCCAGCCGATTGGCCGCCGCCAGCAGCTCCAGCAGCACGCGCAGGCGGTCCGCTCCGTCGCGCAGGACCATGTCCGCGCGCTGGTTGACGGTCGAGACGAGCTCGGTGCCGGTCCCGCTCACCGCCGCGCGCGCCCGGTCCACGATCTCGGCCAACAGCTCGGAGACGGCGATGCGCGCGTCCGAGGTCTCCATGCCGAGCACGGCGAGCCGGGCCTCGATGCCGG
This sequence comes from Azospirillaceae bacterium, assembly GCA_040220455.1. Lineage (GTDB taxonomy): Bacteria > Pseudomonadota > Alphaproteobacteria > DSM-16000 > Inquilinaceae > JAVJUS01. The sequence goes on along the minus strand of JAVJUS010000024.1, from coordinate 31,262 downwards.
CCCGCGCGCCGGGGTCGGTCGCGGCGTATTCGCTCGCCGCGGCGAACAGTGGGGCCGGCGCGCCGTCCTCGCCCGGGCGGACGAGCGCCGTCAGCCGGTCGAGCGCGGCGTCGAGCATCGCGCCCCGGGCGCCCAGGTCGAGGCGGGCGCGCTGCCCGGCGACGGCGGCCAGCGCGGCGTCCACCGGCTCGCGCATGGCGGCGACCTCGCGCGGGGTCGGCCGGGATTCGACCTCGTCCATCAGGACGACGAGCTCCAGAATCGCGGCGCGCAGGCGGAGCGCGGCATCGAGCGTCGGGACCGCGTCCTCGGTGATGGCGGCGACCGACTGGCCGGTGTCGCGCTTGAGGTCGATGCCGGCGCGGGCGAGGCCGAAGCGCGTGTCCTGGATCGCGGGCTCCAGCACGGCGACCAGCGCCTCGTGCTCGGCCGTCGCCGCGCCGTTGGCCTCGGCCACCGCGGCATCGAGGCGGATCCGCTCCTCCACCGCGGCCCGGATCGGATCGAGGGCGCCGATCATGGCGTCGACCGGCTCGCGCATCGTCGCGAGCGTCCCGGCCTCGACGCCGTGTTCGCCGAGCAGCGAGAGGTCGTGGTCGAGGGTGGCGCCGCGCGCCTCCAGCGCCGTCATCCGCTCGTCCAGGGCGGCCCGGTCGGGCGCCGCGAAAACGGTGGGCACGGCCGCGGCGAAGCTTGCCGCGTCGCGCGCCAGGGCGCCGGCCTCGGCCATGCGCGGCAGGTCGGTGGCGACCGTCCGGTCGAGGGTCGTGCCGGTCCGCTCGAAGCCGAACCAGGCGACGCCGGCCGAAACGACGGTGGTCGCCGCGACGGCGGTGAAGGCGGCGAAGAGCTTGGTGCGGATGCCGATCCGGCGGCCGGCCGACCTGCCCGACGGCGTGTCCCCGAAGGCGGAGTCCCGGTCGGTCGCCTCCGCGTCTCCGGCCGGCCCCTCGCCGTCCGTCGCGGGTGCCGCCGACGCCTCTTCCGCGAGGTCGCGTTCCGACGCCGTCCGCCCGTTGTCACCCGCCATCGCCGACCGCTCCTTCCGGATCCCCGACGGTCGCGCGGACCGTCCGGACGAAGACTGACCGGCGCTCGGTAAAGGTGAAGTTAACTAAGCAATTATTACCGGAGAATGCAGAATCCGTCCTGTCAAGCGGCTGCCGACCGCTCCAGGCGCGACTCGATGGCATCCCACAACCGGGCTTCCAGGGACACGCCGTCCAGGCGGTTGATCTCCTGGATGCCGGTCGGCGAGGTCACGTTGATCTCCGTCAGGTAGGGCCCGATGACGTCGATGCCGACGAAGATCAGCCCGAGCTCTCGCAAGGTCGGTCCGATCGCCGCGCAGATCTCCCGCTCCCGCTCGGTCAGGCGGCTGGCCTGCGCCCGGCCGCCCGCGTGGAAGTTGGCCCGCGCCTCGCCGCTGGCCGGAATGCGCGCGACGGCGCCCACCGGCTCGCCCTCGATCAGGATGATGCGCTTGTCGCCCTCCCGGATCTCGGGCAGGTAGCGCTGGACGATCACCGGCTCGCGCGAGAGCTGGGTGAACATCTCGATCAGGGCGCCCAGGTTCTCGTCGCCGGGCTTGAGGTGGAAGACGCCGGCGCCGCCGTTGCCGAACAGCGGCTTGACGATGATGTCCTCGTGCTCGTCGCGGAAGGCCTTGATCTCCGCCATGTGGGAGGAGATCAGCGTTGGCGGCATGACGTCGGCGAAGCGGGTGACGAACAGCTTCTCCGGCGCGTTGCGCACGCTCGCCGGGTCATTGACCACCAGCGTCGCCGGGTGGACGTGCTCCAGCAGATGGGTCGCCGTGATGTAGGCCATGTCGAAGGGCGGATCCTGGCGCATCAGCACCACGTCCGCCGCCGCCAGGTCCAGCACGTCCCAGGGGCCCAGCGCGAAATGGTCGCCCTTGACCTTGCGCACCGTCATCGACCGGACATGGGCGTAGACCCGCCCGTCCTTCAGGCTGAGATGGTGGGGCAGGTAGTGATAGACCGCGTGGCCGCGTGCTTGCGCCTCCGCGGCCATGAGGAAGGTCGAATCCGCCTCGATGTCGACGGTTTCGATCGGGTCCATCTGGATGGCGACGACGAGGCTCATGGCGCGGACGGGATCCGGAAGGCGGGACGGGAAGCGGGTGGGGGGCGGCGGAGCGCCGGTCAGTCGCGACGGGCGCGGAGCTGGCGCAGCACGGGCTCGGTCTGGTCCTTCAGGCGCTCCGGCGCGCCGGAGACCATGAACCGCTCCAGGTTGTCGATCGCCGCGCCCAGATTGCCGAGCCGGGCGTTGAGCAGGCCCGACTCCCGCCATAGTAGCGGCTCGCGCGGGGCGATGAGCTGCATGCCTTCCAGGATGTCGAGCGCCCGGCCGACCTCGTCGGCGCGCAGGTGGCGCAGCTTGATGTTGTTCTGCAGGCGCAACAGGATGTCCCGGTCGGCGACGGCGGCCGAATGCTCGGGCCGCAGCTCCGCGCCGGTGCCCGCCACGGCCTTGAGCAGGTCGCGCATCTCCCCGGTCGTGCGCTCGACGCCGGCGTGGAACGGGTCGAGGATCATGCGCTCGCCGTCGACCTCCAGCCGGACCAGGAAATGGCCGGGGAAGTTCAGCCCGACCATCGACCAGCCCTGGCTGCGCGCGACGTGGATGTAGAGGATGCCGAGTGCCACCGGCAGGCCCTTGCGCCGGTCGATGACGCGCATGAGGTTGGCGTTCTGGACGTCCTCGTAGGTTTCCGCGTCGCCGACATAGCCGAAGCCCTCTGCGATCACCGCGCCCAGCGCCCCGCCGGCGGCGGCGATTCCGCCGCCCAGCTCGTCGGCGGCGTGGCCGACCGCCTCGCCCAGATCCGCGAGATGGCGGCGGTAGCGCTCCAGCGCGACGCCCGGCCTGTCGAGCGCCGCGAGCGCCAGGGCCGTTTCGGCGAGATCCAGTCCCGTCTCGGGCGATTCGCCCGCCCGACGCAGGATCTCGCGCACGTCGTCAGGCATCGGTGGTCCGGCCATCGGCCTCGCCTCCTTCACGTTTATCCGTCGTGGCCCGCCGCCACGTTCATCCATCGTGGCCCGCCGCCACGTCCATCCAGCGCGGCCGGCCGCGTCCGCCCGGCGGCCGGTCACTCCAAGGGCCGCCGCTCGACCGCGCTCGTGGCCGAGTCCGCGGAGCCCGATCCCGACGCGCCGGCGGCGATCGCGCCGGCATCGCCCGGCGGGGTCCCCGGCACCGGCGGCGGCTCGCCCTTCAGCCGCGTCAGGTCGACGATCCGGCGGACATAGGGCACTTGGCGCGCGTGCCCGACGACCCTCCGCCGCTCCTCGGCATCCTGGGCGATCCCCATCAGATAGACGGTCCCCCGGACCGTATCCACCGTATAGTTCACCGAAAACACTGCGGTGTCGAAGGTCAAGCGGCTCTCGATCTGCGCGCTGATCCAGGAGTCCCTCAGAAATCCGCCCAGCCCGTCGGAGTCCGCCACCTCCACCCGGTTGACCACGGAGCGCACGCCGTCGACCGCCCAGGCGAGCCGGATCGCCTCGACCCGGTCCTCGGGGGTCGGCACGGTGCCGGTGACCAGAACCCTGCGTTCCACGACCGTGGCGCCCAGGTCCATGTAGCGGTCCGGCATTTCCTCGAGCCAGAGGGCATTGAGGCGCAGCTTGATGGACGCGTCGCTCATCTGCTCGCCGACGCTGCGTTCCTCGGCGACCGCGAGCCCGGCCGTCGTGCCGGCCGCCAGGATCACCTGGGGCGGTGAGCAGCCCGCCAGCCCGAATGCGCCCGCCCCGAGCGCGCCGGCGAGCGCCAGCCGGAGGCCGGAGGCGAAGGCGGACCCCCGGCGCCGCCCCCGCCCAAGGACCGTCGGGAGGGCGCGCGCATGCCTTGCCGGGAAGCGTCTCGACAGGAAGCGTCTCAAGGCGTGCGGCACTGCCGGGCCCGGGCCAGGGAAACGTCCACCGTCAGCCATCCTCTCGAACCGCCGCCTCCCGGGCACGCCGCCGTCACGGGTGCAGCCCCACCGAATCGGCGGTCCAGGCGCCCGCGACATGACGGGGCCACGCGCCGGGCGAGACCAGAATCACGTCGAATCTCAGGCTCGTCCCGGATTGCGGCAGCTTTCTGGCCCGGGGGCCGGCGAGCCAGGCCCGCGCCGCCTGGACGACGCGGCGGCGCTGGGCGACGCTCAGCACCTCGCCGGCTTCGGCCGGGGCCTTGCGGCGCGCCTTGACCTCGACGAAGGCGACGACGTCCCCGCGCCGGGCGATCAGGTCGATCTCGCCGACCGGCGAACGGAACCGCCGCTCCAGGACGCGGTAGCCCTTGAGCCTCAGCGCCCAGGCCGCCGCGCTCTCGGCCCTCAGCCCGAAGCCGTGGGCCCGCCGCCGCGCCGTCGTGCTCACGATCGGTCGCCTCCGCCCTCCGCCGGGCCGGCACGGTCGAGGGCGCGGCGGTAGACCTGCTTGCGCGGCCGGCCCGTGGCCGTGGCGGCGGCGTCGACGGCGTCGCGCAGGCTCTCCCCGCGGGCGAGCGCGGCGTCGAGCAGCCGGTCCAGCTCGGCGCCCCCGTCCTCGGCCCCCGCCGGCGTGGCCTCGGGCGGGCCGACGACGACGCAGATCTCCCCGCGCGGCGGGCCCGCCGCGGCGTAGTGCGCCGCGAGCGCCGCCAGCCGGCCGCGGCGCACCTCCTCGTGGCGCTTGGTCAGCTCGCGCGTCACCGCCGCCTCGCGGTCGCCCAGCGAGTCGGCCATGTCGGCCAGCGCGGCGGCGAGGCGCGGCGCGGTCTCGAAGAACACGAGACTCGCCGGCACGCCCGCCAGCTCGGCCAGCGCGCCGCGGCGGCGGGCGGTCCTGGGCGGCAGGAAGCCGGCGAACAGGAAGCGGTCTGTCGGCAGGCCGGCGACCGCGAGCGCGGTGGTCACGGCGCTGGCGCCCGGCAGGCAGGTCACCGGCAGGCCGCGCTCGCGCGCCTCGCGCACCAGCTTGAACCCGGGGTCGGAGATCGTCGGCAGCCCGGCGTCGGAGGCGAGCGCCACGACTTGCCCGGCCGCGACGCTGTCGAGCAGGCGCGGGCGCATGCGCTCGGCATTGTGTTCGTGATAGGCCACCATCGACCGCTCCAGACCGTAGCGGGCCAGCAGCTTGCGGGTCACCCGGGTGTCCTCGACCGCCAGCGTGTCGGCGTCGCGCAGGAGATCGAGGGCGCGCAGGGTGATGTCGCGCAGGTTGCCGATCGGCAACGCGACGAGGTAGAGCCCCGGCGCCGGTTTACTCCCGGCCGCGCCCGGACTACCGTCCTCCCATCCGGCCTCCGGGTCCGGTCCGGGCGCCGCGTCGTCGACAGGGCCGGAGGCGGGGCCGGGCGCCGGGCCCGGCGGGGCGCCGGGGGCAGCGGTTCGGGATGGGGAGGCTTTGAATGGCACGGCCAGCGCTGGCGTCCGGCATCACGGCGCGGAACGCGCACCGTCGAGGGAATGGATTCGGGCGGTGGCCTCGGATGAGCCGCGCGATCGGCTTGACGATCGCCCTGACGGGCGCCTTCCTGCTCGCCGCCTGCAACGCGCCGAGGGTACCGGAGCCCACGGCGACGGCGCAAGCGCCGGCCACCGGCTTCCCGAGCGCGTCGGAGGCCCTGCCGTCGAGCGACGCGATGGGCCGCCCGATCCAGCCGGGCACGCTGCGCGTCGGCCTCCTCCTGCCGCTGACCGGGCAGGGCAGCGAGGTCGGCACCGCCATGCGCAACGCCGCCGAGCTGGCGCTGTTCGAGGCGGGCGATCATCAGGTCGAACTCCTGCCCCGCGACACCGGCGGCACGCCCGAGGGCGCGGCCCGCGCGGCGCGCGACGCCATCGACTCGGGCGCGACCCTGCTGCTCGGCCCGCTGTTCCGCGACGCCGTCAGGCCGGTCGCCAGCGCCGCCGGCTCGGCCGGGATCAACGTCGTCGCCTTCACCACCGATGCCGGCGTGGCCGGCGGCAACGCCTTCGTCATGGGCATCCTGCCGGGCGCACAGGTGGAGCGGGTGGTGACCTACGCCGCCGACCAGGGGCTTCGCCGCTTCGCCGCCGCCGCGCCGTCCAACGACTACGGCCGCGCGGTGCTCGACGCGCTCTCGGCGACGGCGCGGGCGCGCGGGCTCAGCCTGGGCCAGACGCCGACCTATCCGACCGACGCGACGGATTTCGGCACCTATATCGAACCGATGGCGCGCGGCCCGGCGCCCGATGCGGTGCTGCTGCCCGACGGCGGGCTGCGCCTGCGCCAGGTCGCGCCGCTGGTCGATTTCTACGGCCTGACGCAGGCCCGGCTGCTCGGCACCGGCCAGTGGGAGGACCCGTCGCTGCAGGTCGAGCGCTCGCTCTACGGCGGCTGGTTCGCCGCGCCCGACCCGTCCTTCCGGGCGGAGTTCGAGCGGCGCTACGCCTCCTTCTTCGGGTCGGAGCCGCCGCGCCTGGCGACGCTCACCTACGACGCGGTCGCCTTCGCCGTCGCCCTGTCGCGCGACGAGGGCCGGCCGGCCTTCACCCGAACCGCGATCACGCGCAGCGGCGGATATGTCGGGCTCGACGGCATCTTCCGCTTCGGCCAGGACGGCCTGGTCCAGCGTGGCCTCGCGGTGCTGGAGATGACCGCCGACGGCCCCCGCGTCGTCGATCCGGCGCCCCAGAGCTTCGCCGGCTTCGCGTTCTAGGTCCTACGCCGCCTCCGCGGCCGGCGGACCGGGATCCGGTCGCTGCGGTCAGCCGGGATAGGCGGCCACGCCGAACAGCCAGGCGTGTCCGTGCAAGAGGCCGGCATAGAGCACGACGACCGCGACGATTCGCAGGATGCCGATCTCCCGCATCGCCTTGGCAAAGCTCTGCCGGCCCTGGACGATGGCGAGGAAGGGCAGGTTGGAGGTCGACATCTCCAGCGGCGCGAAGTCGCGCGGGCGCAGCTTGCGATTCTTGAGGTCGATCAGCGAGGCGCCCAGCAGGGCCAGCACCGCGAGCGAGCCGAACAGCCCGATCGCCCGCAACTCGCCGTTGGCGGCCAGATGCGCCACGGCCCACAGCCCGATCGCCCACATCACCGGATTGCGCGTGATGCGCAGCACGCCGCGGGCGATCCCCGGCTCCGACAGCCGGCCTTCCGAGCCCACGGCGGTCGGGTTGGGCTGGGACACGCCGGCCACCAGCAGGACCAGCGCGATCGGCATGACGATCGTGACCACGGCGTCGCCGGCCGCGCCCAGGTCCCACAGCACCGGGCCGAAAGGCGCCCGGTCGAAGGCCATCACCAGCCAGACCATCGCGGCCAGCGCGATGACGGAATAAAGCGCGCGATACGCCCCCTCGCCGATCGCCCCGACCAGCGTCGGACGCAGCGACGTGCTGGAGATGCCGAAATGGGTCGCCAGGAGCACCAGCGCCGCGACCCAGAGTTCGGCCAGGGTACCGGTCATGGCGGTGCGCACTCCTTACGCCGGGTGGGGGCGTGACGGCCGGGCATGCCGCGACGGGGCGCCCGGTCTCGGCTGCGGGGCTTGCCGGACGCGGGACCGCGTCCAATTCGGGTGCTTACCATGACCGCTCGACGCGAGAAAGCCGAAGCCGCCGCGCCGCCGCGCCCCGTCGGTGACGGCGGGGCCGCCGATTCCGCCCGGATCGGCGCCGTCCTGCTCGACCTGGCGGATCGGCGCGGCCCGGAGCGCAGCTTCTGCCCGTCGGAGGCGGCCCGCGCCGTGGCGCCGCCGAACGGCGCGGGCGATCCGGCGTGGCGCGCCCTCATGCCGCAGGTCCGCGCCGTCGCCGCCCGGCTGGTGGCCGAGGGCCGGCTCGCCGCCGCCCGTCGCGGCCGGCCGTTCGATCCCGTCGATCCGGGCGGGCCCTTCCGGCTGAGCCGGTCGCCGGGGCGCGGCCGCGACTGACCTCAGGCGGCGGCCCAGTCCGCCAGGCGCTCCAGGAAGGCCTGGCCGGCCGCGAGCTGGTCGAGGCTCAGGTACTCGTCGGTCTGATGGGCCTGGGCGATGTCGCCCGGGCCGATGACGATGGTCGACAGCCCCGCCTGCTGGAACAGCCCGCCCTCGGTGCCGAAGGGCACGACGCCCGCCTCGTTGGCGCCGCTGAGCTGGCGGGCCAGGGCTTCGGCCGCCCCGTCGCGCTCGGGCACGAGCGTCGGGACCGAGGCCAGGACGTCGAGCTCGATCGAGGCGTCCGGCGCCTCGGCCGCCAGCGCCGGGCGCGCGACTTCGTCCAGGTGCCGGCGGAAGCGCTCGGCCACGCCGTCCTCGTCGGCGCCCGGCACCGGGCGGAAGTCCCACAGGAACTCGCACTCGCGCGGGATGATGTTGAGCGCCGTGCCGCCGTCGATCCGGCCGACATTGAAGGTCGACCACGGCGGGTCGAACCGGCTCGCCGGATCGGCGGCGTCCTTCTCGGCCTGTTGCAATTCCTCGATGAAGCCGATCAGGCGGGTGGCGTGCAGGATCGCGCTGGCGCCGAGCTGCGGCAGGCTGGAATGCGCCTCGCGCCCGGTGATGCGCACGCGATAGCCTCGGATGCCCTTGTGCGCGTTGACCGGCTTCATGGTCGTCGGCTCGCCGATGACCACCAGTTCCGGGCGCGGCACGGTCGCCAGCAGGGTCTCGATCAGGCGCGGCGCGCCCAGGCAGCCGACCTCCTCGTCATAGGAGAAGGCGAGGATGATCGGCCGCGTCAGCGCGCGCTTCGCGAACTCGGGCACGAGGGCCAGCGCCAGGGCGACGAAGCCCTTCATGTCCGCCGTGCCGCGGCCGTAGAGGCGGCCGTCGCGCTCGACCATCTCGAACGGGTCGCTCGACCAGGGCTGGCCGTCGGTCGGCACCACGTCGGTATGGCCCGAGAGCACGACGCCGCCCGGCACCGACGGCCCGATCAGGGCGAACAGGTTGGCCTTCGAGCCGTCGTCGGAGGGCACCAGCACCGGCTCGACCCCGTGGCCGCGCAGGTAGTCGGCGACGAAGTCGATCAGCGCCCGGTTGGAGCCGCGGGACACGGTGTCGAAGGCGACCAGCCTTGCCAGCATTTCCTTGGGCGTCAGGATTTCCGCGGTCATGGATCGAGGAGAACTCCCTGTTCCGGGTCGCTCAATCCCGCCAGAAGCCGGGCGCCAGCAGGATCAGGACGGTGAACAGCTCGAGCCGGCCGAGCAGCATGCCGAAGGCGAGCACCCACTTCGCCGCGTCGGGCACCTCCGCGAAGGTGCCCGCCGGCCCGATCATCGGGCCCAGCCCCGGCCCGACATTGGCGATCGCCGTGGCCGCGCCGGAGACGGCCGTCAGGAAGTCGAGGCCGAGCAGCCCGAGCGCCATGGCGAGGCCGGCGAAGCAGATCACGAACATGAAGAAGAAGCTCATCACCGATTCGGACACGGCCTCGGGGATGGGCTTTCGGTTGTAGTAGGCGATGAACACCCCGTGCGGGTGGAGCAGCTTCTTGATCTGGGTGCGCGCCGTCGCGTAGAGCACCTGGAAGCGGAAAACCTTGATGCCGCAGGTGGTCGACCCGGCGCAGCCGCCGACGAACATCAGGAAGAACATGGCGCCGACGGCGAAGCTGCCCCACAGCCCGTAGTCGGAGGTGGCGTAGCCCGTGCCCGTGATCACCGAGACCACGTTGAAGGCGGCCAGGCGGAAGGCCTGGGCGCCCGAGACCTCGTCGCCGCGGCTGGCCCACAGATAGATGGTCATGATCACGACCGCGGCGGCGACGATGCACAGGAACCACTGCACCTGCTCGTCGCGCAGCAGCGCGCCCGGCTGGCCGCGCACCGCGCGCAGATAGAGCACGAAGGGCAGGCCGCCCGCGATCATGAAGACCGTCGCGACATAGTCGACGGCGTTGGAGCCGAAGCTGCCGATCGACAGGTCGGAGGTCGAGAAGCCGCCGGTCGCGATCGTGGTCATGGAATGGGCGACGGCGTCGAACCCGGGCATGCCGGCGGCGGCGTAGGCGATCGCGCAGGCGAGCGTCAGGATGAGGTAGATGACGCCGATCGAGCTGGCGATCTGGGCGGCGCGGGGCAGCACCTTCTCCGAGGCGTCGGTGCTCTCGGTCCGGAAGAGCTGCATGCCGCCGACGCGCAGCAGCGGCAGCAGCGACATCGCCGTGACGATGATCCCGATGCCGCCCAGCCATTGCAGGATCGCCCGCCAGATCAGAATGCCCGGCGGCGCGTCGTCGAGCCCGGTTATCACCGTCGAGCCGGTGGTCGTGATCCCCGACATGGCCTCGAAGAAGGCGTCGGTGTAGCTCATCCGCAGTTCGGAGAAGGCGAAGGGCAGCGCGCCGAACGCCGCCGAGACGAGCCACATGGTCGTGGTCAGCAGGAAGGCCTGGCGAACCTTGAGGTCGAAGCTCGGCCCCCGGGACGTGATCGCCAGCGCCACGCCGACGAACAGGGTCAGCGCCGCCGAGGCGACGAAGCCCTGCCAGTCCGGATGTCCGGCGGCGAGGTCGACCAGCGCCGGAATCAGCATCGCGCCCGCCTGGATCGACAGGATGATGCCGGCGATGAACAGGATCGGGCGGAGGTCGAACACGGGGCGGGCGGGCCGGGCCGGTTTGCGGGGCGGGTGGCGGCGTCGACGGTGGCCCGGGGCGGCGACCGGCCCGGACGGGTAAGGCAGGCCGGATCATCGGCCCGCGGGCGCCCCGCTGTCCAGTGGCACCGGCGGCCTCATCGGTCTTGGTGCCACCCGCTCGGAGTCTGGACGAGCGCGTAGGCGACGAGCCCGGAGACCAGGACGAAGAGGCCGGCCAGCGCCATCGGCCCCGGCGGGCCGAGCGAGAGCAGCGCCATCTCCCCCAGGAGCGCCATCAGCACCTCTAGCGCCTGGGCCGCGTCGACGGCCGCGATCTTGAACGGATCGGACGACGCGTTGCGGACCGCGTAGAAGATCGACGTGGCGAGCAGGCCGGAGACGATCGCGACCACGAAAGTGGTGGCGACTTGACCCTCGCTCGGCGCCGGCGGCCGCGTCACCGCGACCAGGATGCCCCAGAACGGGATCGAGCCGAGGCCGAGGAGAAGGATGCAAACGAAGGCCGAGCCGAGGAGCGGCGAATCGATATGCGGCACGAAGCCGAGCGACCCGGATTTCGCGCCGTTGAGGAGCTGATTGCCGAAGGGATAGGCGAAGGCCGAGATCAGGAGCGGGACGACCGCGTAGGCCAGTTCGCCATCCTCGAGCCCTCCGAGCCAGGACCGGCCGTGAATCAGCAGGACTCCCGCGACCACCAGCGCGGAGAACGCGAGTCCCCGCTTCGGCATCCGGTAGCCCATGGCCATCAGGACCAAGGGCGAGGCGATGACCGTGACCTGCCAGGTCGCCGCCACGACCCAGCCCCGCGCGTGGTCGGCGGCGAAGCAGATCGGCCCGTAGAAGAGGCCGACCGCGAAGCTTCCGGCGACGACCCAGAAGCGCCAGTGACGCCGGAACAGGTCGAAGGCGCCGGCGAGGGCTCGTGGGCCGTGCAGGATGGCGATCACGGCGACCAGCAGGACTAAAAGATGAACATAGCGCAGCACCGCCGACCAGACCCAGTGGCCGCCCTCCAGCGACATGGCGAAATTCAGGACGAAGGTCACGCTGAAGAAGGCGGCCGAGACGAGCCCGAACAGGAGCAGGAGCCAGAGCGGCGTAGCCTCCGTCAGGCGCGGGCGCGGGGCGGCGCGTCGGGCGCCGGACGGCTCGTCGGCCATGATCGTCTCCGATAGCGGCGCGGCGGGCCTCTTCTGGCGGCGTCAGCGAGTTCTCTAGGCAGGGCCGGCGGCGGCTTCGTCCGGCGTGGGAGCATCGAGGATCCGGTCGAGGATCCAGTTGTCGATGGCGTGCAGAACGCCCTCGCCGGGAGCGTAGGGGCCGGGCCGGGAAAGCGGCGAGCGAATACCCTCGAACTGGATCTCGGTAATCGCGTTGTCCTCGTCGATGACCTTGTCCCATCGCGCATAGTAGCGCGGCGCGAAGGTCTCGAAATCCGCCCTCGCGACCGTGTGCCGCAGAAAGGCCCTGGCGACTTCGATCCCGGTGCGGTCCGGCGCGATCGGCACCTTGTGAATCCACCACATCGAGTCGATGGCGGTGACCAGGAACAGGCTCGGCAGGATCGTCGTGAAGACGGTCGCGTCCGGCACGGAGCCGTCGGCATCGCGGATCGGCTCGAATCCCTCGAAGTCGTCGCCGGGAGCGAGCGAAACGGTGCCGTCCTTGTCATGGCGGACCGCCTCCCACATCCCGATGCCGCGCAGCCAGTCGACGGGCTGATCGCCGATCGAGCGCGGATGGACGATCGGCGTGTGATAGGTCTCCATATCGACTTCGATATAGAGCTTCCAGTTCGTCGCGACTTCGTCGTAGCGGCGGTCGGTGCAGACCATCTCGTCGATCCGGTATGGTGCGAGGCGGTCCGGCAGGTCGCCCAGCCATTCGGCGAGCGGCGGCACGCCTTCGCGCAGTGCGATGAACATCAGCCCGCACCAAGTCTCCAGGCGCAGCGGCAGGAGGCCGTGGTCGGTCGGGTCGAAGCCGGGCGCCGACTCCATGCCTGGCGCCCTGCGGAGGCGCGCATCGATCCCGACCGGTCCCGCGCCACGATGACGCCATGCCCGAAGAACACGAAGGTGCGATAATCGCCGGGTAGCGGGAACTGGCTCTCGTGGCCGACGAATGTCCATGAGTCGAGGAAGATGCGATCGATCTCGCGCTCGAAGATCTGCCTGTCAGTGTAGAACCAGGACGGCGGCGTCGATGCCTCGTGAAACGGCTTGCGGACGTCGGCGAAGTGTGACCGGTCGAACGGCTCGACGCGTTCCGCACGAACCGTGTCGGCGAGTCCGGACATGATCGGCGATTCCCTGATATCCCTCTGGGCTCCGAGCAGTAGGGTAAATTTAGACGTGTTTCAATGAAAAAACACACGCTAAAGAATAATTGGCCGTGTCGCATAGGTAGCGCGACGGCAGTGATCGCCATCCTTGCCGCTCTCGCCCTGACGCTGGCAGGCAACGGAGCCGAGAGCGCCGTTGCACAGGACCGTGCCGTCGACGACACGGGCTCTCCGTCGCGAGCGCCCGCCGCCCTGATCGAGATCGAGGGGCCGATCGGCCCGGCGACGGCGGAGCATGTCTCGCGCGCGCTCGAGGCGGCGGCGGAGGACGGCGCGCCGGTGGCGATCATCCGGCTCGACACGCCGGGCGGGCTGGTCACGGCGATGCGCGACATCATCCGCGATATCCTGGCCGCGCCGATGCCGGTGCTGGGTTGGGTCGGGCCCCAGGGCGCGCGCGCGGCCTCGGCCGGGACCTACATCCTCTATGCCACCCACGTCGCCGCGATGGCGCCCGGCACCAATCTGGGCGCGGCGACGCCGATCCGCATGGATGGCGGCGGCATCCTGCCCGGCGGCGGGTCCGAGTCGCCCGGCGAGGGCGAGGATCCGGACGCGGAGGGCGGCTCGGGTGGCGGCATCGGGACCGGCGACGCCGAGACGGGCGAGGACGGCGAGGAGGCGCCGGTACCCGCCTCCGCCGGCGAGGCCAAGGCGGTCAACGATGCCGTCGCCTTCATCCGCAGCCTGGCCGAGCTGCGCGGCCGCAACGCCGACTGGGCGGAGGAGGCGGTGCGCCAGGCGGCCAGCCTGTCGGCCCGCGCGGCGGCGGAGCGCAACGTGGTCGACGGCGTGGCGGCGGGCATTCCGGCCCTGCTCGCGCTCGCCGACGGGCGCACGGTGAGCGTCGGCGAGGGCGCGGTCACGCTGGCGACCGAGGGCCTGGCGGTCGAGACGATCGAGCCGGGCTGGCAGCTCCGCTTCCTGCAGATCGTCACCCACCCGAACGTCGCCTTCCTGCTGATGCTGATCGGCGTCTACGGGCTGATCTTCGAGTTCGCCAATCCCGGCACGATCGGGCCCGGCGTCGTCGGCGCGATCTGCCTGATCCTCGGGCTCTACGCGCTCAATGTCCTGCCGTTCGACGCCACGGGGCTGGCGCTGATGCTGGCCGGCATCGCCTTCATGGTGGCGGAGGCCTTCGTGCCGTCCTTCGGCATCCTGGGGATCGGCGGGGCGGCCGCCTTCGCCACCGGGGCCATGCTGCTGTTCGGCTCCGACGCGCCGGGCTACGCTCTCGATCTCTGGGTGGTCGGCCTGGCGACGGCGGCCTCGGCGGGCCTGCTGGTCTTCGCGCTCGGCTTCGTGTGGCGCGCCCAACGTCGGCCGGTGACCACGGGGCCGGAGGAAATGGCCCAGGCCCACGGCACGGTCCTGGACTGGGACGATGGTCGGGGCCACGTCCGGATGCATGGCGAGCGCTGGCAGGCCGTCGGGCCGCCGGATCTCGCCCCCGGAGACGCCGTGACGGCCCGCTCGACCGAGGGCCTCGTCATCACGGTGGCGCCGGCCGACACCGCCCCGCCGGCCGGCGGGGCGCCCCACGAACCGGAGGCCGAGAGATGATCACCAACGCCGTCGTCATCGGGCTGATCGCCCTTCTGGTCATCGCCTTCTTCGCCTCGGCCTTCCGGGTCCTGCGCGAATACGAGCGCGGCGTCACCTTCACGCTGGGCCGGTTCACCGGCATCAAGGGGCCGGGCCTGATCATCCTGATCCCGGTACTCCAGCAGATGGTCCGCGTCGACCTGCGCACCTTCGTCGAGGACGTGCCGAGCCAGGACGTCATCAGCCGCGACAACGTCTCGGCCCGGGTCAACGCGGTGCTCTATTTCCGCATCGTCGACCCGGAGAAGTCGGTCAACCAGGTCGAGGACTTCCGCGCGGCGACCAGCCAGCTCGCCCAGACGACCCTGCGCTCGGTGCTCGGCAAGCACGAGCTCGACGAGATGCTGGCCGAGCGCGACAAGCTCAACAGCGACATCCAGGAGATCCTGGACGCCCAGACCGACGCCTGGGGCATCAAGGTCGCCAATGTCGAGATCAAGCATGTCGACATCGACGAGAGCATGGTCCGCGCCATCGCCAAGCAGGCCGAGGCCGAGCGCCTGCGGCGGGCCAAGATCATCAACGCCGAAGGCGAGGAGCAGGCCGCCCAGCGCCTGGTCGAGGCGGCGCGCACGCTCGCCGGCCAGCCGGAATCGATGCAGCTGCGCTACCTGGGCTCGCTCCAGGACATCGCGACCGACAAGTCCAACACCATCGTCTTCCCCTTCCCCCTCGACCTCGGCCGCCTGATGGGCGCCCTGTCGGAGTCCGCCAACGCCGCGGGGCGGCGGGAGTAGGGGCAGGCTCCCGGTCCAGGGAATCTCACCACCAAGGCCACCAGGCCGGTTCGGCGGCAGGGCCTGGAGGGGGTGTTTCCACCACGAAGGCCACGAAGGCCACGAAGGGGCGTGGCGCAGTTTGGCCAACTTGCCGCCCGCGGCCGAAAGTTAGTTGATTACAGGCGCCTGACGGCGCCGGGCGATGGGGCAGAAAGCACGCCCGATTCCTCCCTTCGAGACAGCTTCGTGACCCTTCGTGCCTTCGTGGTGAAAACATTCATCGGCCTCGCCGCAGACCGAACTTGGTGATCTTGGTGCCCTTGGTGGTTGAATCCCGAGCCGCCCCGGCAGCCCTCACGCCATCGCGGCGATGGCGGCTTTCTGGGCCTCGACGAGTTCGCCGATGCCCTTGCGGGCCAGCGTCATCAGGGCGAGGAACTGCTCCTCGGCGAAGGGCTCGCCCTCGGCGGTGCCCTGGATTTCGACAATGCCGCCCGAGCCCGTCAGCACGAAGTTGGCGTCGGCCTGCGCGGTCGAGTCCTCGGCGTAGTCCAGGTCGAGCACCGGCGCGTCGCCCCACAGCCCGCAGCTGATCGCGGCGACGTGGTCGGTCAGCGGCACCGCGGGCAGGGCGCCGATCTCCACCAGATGGGTCATCGCCATGTGCAGGGCGACGAAGCCCCCGGTCACCGCCGCCGTGCGGGTGCCACCATCGGCCTGCAGGACGTCGCAGTCGACCCGGACCTGCAGCTCGCCCAGCGCCTTCAGGTCGGTGACCGCGCGCAGCGACCGGCCGATCAGGCGCTGGATCTCCTGCGTCCGGCCGGAGACGCCGCGCTTGGTCTCCCGGTCGGTGCGGGTGTCGGTGGCGCGGGGCAGCATGCCGTATTCCGCCGTCACCCAGCCGCGCCCGGCGCCCTTCAGCCAGGGCGGCACCCGGTCCTCGACCGTCGCCAGGCACAGGACGTGGGTATCGCCGAACTTGGCGAGGCACGATCCTTCGGCGTATTTGTTGACGCCGGTCTCGAGCGCGACGGCGCGCAGGCTGTCTGCGGCGCGGCCGGAGGGCCGGCGGGGCGATCGGGCGGCGGGACGGCCGGTCTCGGGCATGACGTCGGTCTCGCTTCGGGTCTCGCTCGGGCGGGAGGTCGCCGGCGACGGGGCGCGAAAGCTAGCTCGCGGGGCGGCGACGGTCCAGCCCGGGGCGCCGCGCCGTGCACGCCGACTTGCGCCGCCGGCCGGGCCGCCCCAAATTCCGGGCGCTGAACGAAGGGGACCATGACGACGCTCATCACCCATCCTGGCCGGGAGGTCCTGTCGCAGCTCGGCGAGCGCTCGCGGGAGATCTTCCGGCACATCGTCGACGCCTATGTCGAGACGGGGGAGCCGATCGGCTCGCGCACCCTGTCGCGCCGGCTCGGCATGAACCTGTCGGCCGCCACGATCCGCAACGTCATGGCGGATCTGGAGGAGGCGGGCCTGCTCAAGGCGCCGCACACCTCGGCCGGCCGACTGCCGACCGACGCCGGGCTGAGGCTGTTCGTCCACGGCCTGCTGGAGGTCGGCGACGTCAGCGACGAGGAGCGCGCCAACATCGAGGCGCAGTGCGCCAGCGCGGGCCGCACTATGCCCCAGGTGCTCGAGGAGGCGACGACCGTCCTCTCCGGCCTGTCGAGCTGTGCCGGCCTCGTCCTCGCGCCCAAGACCGACCGGCCGCTCAAGCATATCGAGTTCGTCAATCTCGGCCCCGGCCGGGCGATGGTGGTGCTGGTCACCGACGGCGGCGTGGTCGAGAACCGGGTCGTCGACGTGCCGATGGGCATGCCCACCTCGACGCTGGTCGAGGCGACCAACTTCCTCAACAACAAGATCGTCGGCCGCACGATCGGCGAGGCGCGCAGCGACATCCTGGCCGAGATCGAGCGCCAGCGCAGCCAGCTCGACAGCCTGACCGCGCGGGTCGTCGCCGCCGGGCTCGCCACCTATGCCGGCGACGACGAGGGCACGCTGATCGTCAAGGGCCAGTCGCGCCTGCTCGACGACATCACCGCGATCGAGGACCTGGAGCGCATCCGCTCGCTGTTCGAGGCGCTGGAGACCAAGGAGGCGATGCTGCGCCTCCTCGAGGCGACCCAGACGGCTGAGGGCGTGCAGATCTTCATCGGCGCGGAGAACGCATTGTTCGGCCATGCCGGCTGCTCGGTCATCATCGCGCCCTATCGCGACACCGAGGAGAAGATCCTGGGCGCGATCGGCGTGATCGGCCCGACCCGGCTCAACTACGCGCGCATCATCCCGATGGTCGACTACACCGCCAAGGTCGTCGGCCGCCTGTTGTGGAACCAGAAGGACGAACCGACCCGCTCATGACGGAGACCGATCCGAAGAATCGCGACTCGGCCGCCGAGGCGCCGGAGTCCCGCGACGAGCCGACCGGACCCCGCACCGGGTCCGGCAACGGCACCGATGCCGGCGAGACGCCGCGCCCCGAGGGCGGCGCCGCGGAGTCGCCGGCGGCCGCCAACCCGGGCGCCGACCCGGCGGTCGAGGCGGAGGAACCCTTGCTGGAGGCCGAGCCGCTCGACGCCGAGGTGGCGCGCCTGCAGGAGGAGAACGCCAAGCTGCGCGACCAGGCGCTGCGCGCCATGGCGGAGGTCGAGAATGTCCGCCGGCGGGCGCAGAAGGAGAAGGAGGACGCGAGCAAGTTCGCCATCTCCAAGTTCGCCGGCGACCTGCTCGACCCGATCGACAACCTGCGCCGCGCGCTCGAGGCCGCGCCCGACGATCCCGCCCAGGCGGGTCCGGAAGCCCTGACGACGCTGCTCGACGGGGTTAGCGCGACCGAGCGCGGCCTGCTGGCGGCCTTCGAGCGCCACGGGCTGGTGCGCGTCGATCCCGCGGGCGAGGCCTTCGACCCGAACTATCACGAGGCGATGTTCGAGGTGCCGAACAGCGGCCAGAAGCCGGGCACCGTGGTCCAGGTGCTCCAGCCCGGCTACGTGCTCAACGGCCGGCTGGTCCGCCCGGCCCGGGTCGGCGTCGCCAAGGGCGAGCCGGCGGCGAAGGTCGATACCAGCGTCTGAGGCCGGCGGGGCGCGCCCGGCGCCTTATCGCGCCCCGTCGTTCCCGGCCGGCCAGCCGGCCTCGATCAAGGCGGCCTCGCGTTCCGGGCTCAGCGGCGTGGCGTCGCGCAGGCCGGGGACGAGGCGGGCCAGCGGATCGGCCCCGCCGCTCGCCGGCGCGAAGCCCGCCTCGTCGCCGTCGCCGGCCGGCCCCCCGAGAGCGACGACCGCGCGCCGGTGCCATGTCCCGCCGCTCTCGCGGCAGGCGAGCCCGGCCTCGCCGTCGGTCGAGGGGGCGGCCGGCAGCAGTTCGTATTCCCGGCACACCCGGCCATCCTCGCCGACATGGGTCGCCACGGCCATGGCGCTCAGCCCCTCCGCCTCGACCACCTCGTAGGACGGCCGGGTCTCCAGCGCCCGGGCGAGGACCGAGCCGGCCGCCACCGCGCCGGCGAGGGTCGCGTCGCCTAGCCCCGCGTTGCGGCCATCGGCCCCCGTGCCGAGCCCGGTCCAGTAGCCGCCGCCGGCGCCGATCAGCAGCGCGATCGCGGCGGCGAGCGCCATCGGCGCCCATCGCCGGCTCGCGTGGGGCCGGAGGAAGCGGGCCGGCGCGATCGTTGGCGGCGTCGGTGCCTCACCGGCCGCCGGGGCGCCGCGGATCGTCGCCACCAGGGCCGCCGGGACGGGCTCGTCGCGCATCGGGACGAAGGCCGCGCGGGCCATGGCGTCGGCCTCCCGCAGGGCCGCGAGGCGGGCCCGCAGCGTCGGCTCGGCATGGAGCCGGCGGGCCAGCGACGCCGCCGCTTCCGGGTCCAGCTCGCCGTCGAGCCAGGCGCCCAGCGCGATCTCGTCATCCATGGGGGTATGGGCGTCCCCGCTCATCGAGAAACCTCCTCGCCGCCGGTCAGGGCGTCGGCCAGCCGGCCGCGGGCACGGGCCAGGCGGCTCATCACCGTGCCGACCGGGATGTCGAGAATCGCCGCCGCCTCGCGATAGCTCCGCCCGTCGATCGCCACAAGGCAGAGGACGGCGCGCTGGTCGTCGGGCAGGCCGTCGACCAGCCGCCGGACGGCGTCGAGCTCCAGCCGCGCGCCGGCCGCGCGTTCAGCCGTGGCGTCGGCGAGCTCGCCCGCCGCGTCGACCGGCACGCTCGGCCGGCGCGCCCGGGCCCGCCCGGCATCGATCCATTGGTTCTGCATGATCCGGAACATCCAGCTGTCCAGTCGCGTGGCCGGGTCGAAGCCGTCGAGCGCGCCCAGCGCCCGCTCGCAGGTCGCCTGCACCAGGTCGTCGGCATCCGCCGCCGAGCCCGCCAGGCCGCGGGCGAAGCGGCGCAGGCGCGGCAGCAGGGCGATCATCTCGTCACGCATATCCGCCACGATCGGCGTTCTCCGGCTTCCCGGCGACGGAATAACAACGACGGCGCGGCGTTGTTATTCCGTCGCGCGGTCGATTCCCGTCGACGGCCCTGGGCCGCCTTCGAGATATCATCCTTCGCGATCGACGCGTCGCCCTTTCGCCCGCCCGGCTCCGGAGTCCGCCGATGCCCCGATGTCTGATCGCCGCCCTTCTCGTCCTGTCGGTCGGAGTCCCGGTTCCGGTCGACCCTTCGGCCGTGCGGACGGCCGTGCTGAACGGCGACGCCGGCGGCCTGCTCGCCGCCGCGCGGGCCCAGGACGACGATGATGACGATGACGACGACGATGACGACGACCGGGACGACGACCGGGACGATGATCGCGATGACGACCGCGATGACGATCGGGACGATGACCGGGACGACGATCGCGATGACGACCGCGACGACGACCGCGATGACGATGGGGGCGACGACCGGGGGGTGCCGGGCGCTGCCTCAGGCCCCGGGCTGATCGAGGCCCTGGACCGGTTGTTGGGGGCGTTCGGCGACGATCGGGACGATCGGGAGGATCGCTACGTTCTCGCGATCGACCCGGCCCCCGGGGTCGCCGATCGCGTCGCCGATCTGGGGCTCGAGCTGGAGGACGAGGTGGTGCTGGAGACGATCGGCGTGCGCGTCGGCCGGTTCAGCGTGGCGCCGGACCGGGACGGCGCCGCCGCGCGGCGCGCGGTCGCCGAGCGCGAGCCGGGCCGCTACGAGCCCGACACCCTCTACACCCTCCAGGCCGGCCCGCCCTGCCGGGGCCGGGGCTGCGAGGCGCACCGGCTGATCGGCTGGGACGTCGAGGGCTGCACCGGCGACGGCGCGCGTATCGGCATCGTCGACACGCCGATCGACGCGGAGACGCCCTGGCTGCGCGGCGCGGCGATCGAGACGCGGCGCTTTCCCGGCACCGGCATCTACCGCGCCGACGACACCCACGGCACGGCGACGGCGACCCTGCTCGTCGGCCGGGCGACCGGCGGCTATCACGGGCTGGTCCCGGCCGCGCGGCTGTTCGCGGCCGACGCCTTCCACGCCGACGGCGAGGGCCGGATCACGGCGAGCGCGCTCGACCTCGCCCGCGCCGTCGACTGGCTGCTGTCGCGCGACGTCGACGTCATCGGACTGTCGCTCGCCGGGGCGCCCAACGCGCTGGTCGAGCTGGCGGTCGAGGCCGCGGCGCGGCGCGGGGTGCCTGTGGTCGCCGCCGCCGGCAATGGCGGGCCGCGCGCCGGGCCGGCCTATCCGGCCGCCTATGACGGGGTGCTCGCGGCGACGGCGGTCGATGCCGACCTCGGGCTCTACCGGGCGGCCAATCGGGGGGACTACGTCGCCTTCGCGGCGCCCGGCGTCGATGTCCGGGTTCCGGACCGGACGGGCGGGGCGAGCCATACCGGCACCTCGATCGCTGCCGTCTTCGCCACGGCCGTGGTCGCCGGCGACGGCGGCCCGCCGAGCGCGCGCCGGACCCGGCTGGAGGCCATGACGGCGGCCGCCCGCGACCTGGGCCCGCCCGGCCGCGACCCGCTGTTCGGCTGGGGCCTGCTCCAGGCCCCCGGCTGCGCGCCGACCGGCTGACAGGCCCGGCCCGGGCGGTCAGAGATCGGCTTCGAGCGTCGTCTCGCCCTCGGTCGGGTGAAAGCCGAGGCTGCGCCAGAAGACTCGGGCCTCCGGGCTCTCGTCGAGGGTGAACAGGAAGACCCGCAGGATGCCGTTCCGCCGCAGGGCGTCGAGGGCGTGGCGGGCCAGGGCCGTGGCGATGCCTCGGCGACGCAGGTCCTCGGCGACCGCGATATGGCTGATCGTTCCGCGCACGCCGAAGGAGCCCGCGATGACGGCGCCGCCGATCCGACCGTCCGTCCGCCGGGCGATGAAGCAGGCCGCCGGCGGCCGCGTGACGGCGTCGGCGACGAGCGGCGCCTCCCAATCCCGGAAATGGACCGTCGGATGGGCCTCGAGGAACGCGGCGACGGCCCCGGCATCGGCGCGGTCCATCGCCACGATCTCGACCTCCGGGCCCCGCCCGCGCGTGGCGGGCGGGGCGAGAGCCCGGGTCATCGCCGGAAGGGCGTCGCCGTCGCCGGCCGAGGCGACGAACCCGATCCGGGGCTCAGACGTCGGTCGCATAGGGGCTGTCGGGCAGGGAGAAGCTGATCGCCAGTATGTCCCGGTGAGCGATGCCCTGCCCGGGGTTGGTGATCGGCGTGACGTAGTGCTTCATCTCCCGGTCCTCGAAGACGAGCGTGTCCAGCGGCGTCTCGAAGGTCAGGCTCGCCAGCGGCTCGGCGTCGCGGGTGTAGACCGTGCTCTGGCCTCCGGTGACCCCGGCACGGTCGATCAGATGGACCCCGGCGAAAGGGTAGCCGTCGGAATGCACGCCCTCGGGCGTCACGGGCGTCGTGTGGCCCGCCGTTACGTGGATCCGGATCTGGTGGACCTGGCAGACCCAGGTCCGGTCCAGATACGCCGCGTCGATCGGCCATTGGTCGAAGTCCCAGGCGACCAGGGCGTTGAAGAGGGGATTGGCGACGGTGGCGTCCGTCACGTCCCCGAAATGCCGCTCGATCCCGCCGGCATAGGCGTTCTGGCGGCGGGACTGGTAGTACGCGGCATGGGACCGGCGGCCCAGGATGCGGCGGGCGGCCGGGTCGAAGTCGAAGTCCGAATAGCGCCGGGTCCGCCACGCCTTCTCCGGATCGCCGCCGAAATGCGGATCCGGGTCCATGGCGCCCCATTCGGCCCGGAGCGCCTCGGCATGGTCGCCGGAGAGATCGAAGGCGCCGCCCGACAGGGTGGCGTAGCCCTGCCGGGCGACGTCGTCTCGAACGCTCGGCGCGAGGGTCGGAGCTTCCAGGATATCCGTCATCACATGATCTCCGTCGTCACTTGGGGGGCGCCGGGACGCCGTCGCCCGTGTCCTTGCGAAATCCGTCAGGCGCCGGTGAACCAGCGCGTCGCGGCCACCACGGCCATCCCGGCGAGCACGGTGGCGAACAGGCTGCGCGTCGCGATCGCCACCAGCGTTGTGGGCACCGCGGCCCAGAGGAAAAGGTTGTCGAAGCCGAGCGCGATCGCCCCGTCGCGCAGGACCAGTGTCGGCGCGAGCATGGCGGCCAGCACCGCGGCCGGGACGTAGCCGAGCCAGATTTCCACCGGCCGGGGAAGCCGGCGGGACGAGAGCAGCAGGGCCGGCAGGAGCCGCGGCAGATACGTCACCGCGGTCATGCCGAGGATGATCAGGAAGACCGCGTGCTGATCCATGACCGGATCCCCACCCCCGCCGTCGCCGCGATCAGCGTCGCGATGACGACGTTCCAGTAGTCGATGCCCGCGAGCGCCAGCCCCACCGCGATCGCGGCCGAGGCGCCGGCGACGGCGAGCAGCAGGAGCGAGCGGATCTGCAGGACCAGCAGCGCGATGAACATCGCCGCCAGCGCGTAGTCGATGCCCAGCCCCTCGATATCCGCCACGAGCCGGCCGGCGACGACGCCGAGCACGGTGCCGGCGACCCAGCTTCCATGGGCCATCAGGTTGATGGTCACCGCCTCCGGCGGCATCAGCGGCCCGCGCGTCACGCGCTCGGCATGCAGCGCGAAAGCCTCGTCGGTCAGGCCGTAGGCGAAGACCGCGATGCGCCAGCGCGGCCAGCCGCGCAAGTACGGCGCCAGCGCCGAGGCCATGAGCATGTGGCGCAGGTTCACGATGAAGGTCGTGGCGATGATCGTCGGCGCCGGCATGCCCACGGCGAGCTGGCCGATCGCCACGAGCTGCGACGCGGCGCCCAGGACGAGCGCGGACATGGCGATCGTGTTGACCGGCGAGAGACCGGTCTCCAGGGCCAGGATCCCGAAGGCGAAGCCGACGGGGAGATAGCCGAGCAGGATCGGCGTCGATTTCGCGAGCCCGGAAAGCCAGCTTCCATCATCGGCGCGAGGCAGAACCTGTTCGATCACATGAATACCCGAGGATTATCGTGCCCGATGAGTGGGCAACTTCTAAGAGCATCTTCTAAATAGCTTAAGGTGTAAATAATTAAATTTAAAAGAATATAACTAGATAAGCGAACCGCCCGGATCGTGTGGCGGCGGCCAGCCCACCCCCGCCGCGAGCGACGGGGCGGCCGGGTCGTGGGCGCGGTGGGCGCGGCGGGCCTTGTCGCGGTGCCGGACGGCGTAGCAGTAGACGCAGCCGTGCGGGCAGGTGTCGTAGACGCCGATGTCCCGGCTCTCCGCGCACAGGCAGCCGGGGCGGTTGCCCTTGGTCCGCGCGCCGATCGGCCGGCCGGCGAGGTCGGACAGGCGCCCGGCGTCGACGCAGCGCGCCGGGTTCACGGGTGCCCCCTTGGCCTCGAGATCCGCCAGCAGCGCGGGCTGGGTGCACAGGGTCAGCGCCATGCCGTGCTCTGCCGCGATGGCGGCGAGGTCCGCCGCCAGCGCCCGCTTCTCGTCGTCGGGCGGGTCGCGCCAGGAAAATCCCGCCCGGCGGGCCGCCGCGTCGGTGTTGCGCCGGGTCTTGGCGTAGAGTTGCGCGAAGGAGACCACCACCTCGTCGACCGCGCCCGCCAGCGCGCCGGCCAGAGCTGCGAAATTGTCCCGGTGCCAGGCCGTCTCCGTCAGGTCGGTGACCAGGATCGGGTCGTAGCGCCAGACCGCCGCGCGCGGCCCGTGCCGGGCGGCGAGGTCGCGGATATGGCCGACGGCCCGCGCGGCATCGGTGACCGAGGTCTCCAGCGCGCGCGGATAGCCGGTGACGGTGTACTGCACGACATAGGGCGTGCCCCGCGCCTCGACCGTCGCCAGCGCCTCGGCGAAGGGCCCCAGGTTCTTGGTCCAGAACACGAAGCCGTCGACGGCATCCCGGTCGAGCCTTACGGTGTAGGGCTTCGAGCCGTAGGGGTTGGGCACCGCGCACCGCCCTTCCGCCAGCCGGGCCAGGAACCAGCGGCCGTAGAAGGCCGGAATGTCGGTGCGATAGCTGGCGGAGACGATCATGGCGGCCGAGCTTGCCCGATCCGGCGCGCGCACGATATGGAGCGCATGATCCTCCCGACAGACGCCTCACCCGCCGGCCCCGCGGCCTCTCCCGCCATGCCCGCTCCGGATGGCGAGCGGGGCGGCGACCGGCCGGGCGGTCCCGGCGATCCGGGCGGCCCCCCGCCGCACGAGCCGCCACCCCCGCCGCCGCGCGAGCCGGCGATCAACGCGCCGCCGGGCACGCTGGGACTGGTGGTGGTCATATTGGCCTTCTTCGCGGTCATCCGGCTGGGGCCGGAGGGCCTGCAGCATACGCTGATCGTCGAGCTGAGCGTCATCCCGGGCCGCGCCATGCTCGCGCTCGCCGACCCGCTGTCGGGGACCGGGCTGCTGGCGGCGGCGAACCTGGTCAGCCACACCCTGGTCCATTACGACCTGATCCATGTGCTGGCCAATGCCGGCTTCCTGCTCGCCTTCGGCAGCCTGGTCGAGCGGGTCGTCGGCACGCGCCGTTTCCTGACGCTCTTCGCCCTGTCCGCGGCGCTCGGCGCGGTCGTCCAGATCGCCGCCGACCGGCTCGCCGGGGCGGGCGACATGACGGTGATGTTCGGCGCCTCGGGCGGCGTCGCCGGCGCCATGGGGGCGGCGGTCGCGCTGATGATCTTCCACCGCGGCGGCCGGGCGGCGCGACGGCTGGGGCTGAATCTGATCCTGGCGCTCGTGGTGGTGAACCTGCTCTTCGCGCTGTTCGGCGGGGCCATCCTTGGCGTCGACGCCGATATCGCCTGGGAGGCGCATCTGGCCGGCTTCGCCGCCGGATTCCTGATGCTCGGCCCGGCCCTGCCGCGCGTCGCCTGACAGCCGGGCGGGCCGGCCACGCCTCTCCCGATCTTCCGACGCGACCCTTCGGCCGGCGACCTACCGCCGACGAGGGCGGCGCCGCGCGGTTGCAGGGGCCGGGGGGCTCGCCTATATCTCCCGCAGATCGCGGCGCGGCCGGGACGGCTCGGGCGCCGCGGCCTCGGCAACGAGGCGTGGCGAACGCCGCTGCGGTGGCTGCCGACGATCAGGGGATCGAGCGGAGGCGCCTGATTTTCCGAGACGGGCCTCCCGAGCGTCTGCCGATTTACGAGGATGAGGACAAGATGGCGAAAGTGATCGGGATCGACCTGGGGACCACCAACTCCTGCGTGGCCGTGATGGAGGGGTCCCAGACCAAGGTGATCGAGAATGCGGAGGGCGGCCGCACCACGCCCTCGATCGTCGCGCTGAAGGACGGCGAGCTGCTGGTCGGCCAGTCGGCCAAGCGCCAGGCGGTGACCAACCCCGAGAACACGGTGTTCGCGGTCAAGCGCCTGATCGGCCGTCGCTACAGCGACCCGATGACCAAGAAGGACATGGACCTGGTCCCCTACGGCATCGTCGAGGGCGACAACGGCGACGCCTGGGTCGAGGTCGAGGGCAAGAACTACGCGCCCAGCCAGATCAGCGCCTACATCCTTCAGAAGATGAAGGAAACGGCCGAGTCCTATCTGGGCGAGGAGGTCACCCAGGCGGTGATCACCGTGCCCGCCTACTTCAACGACTCCCAGCGCCAGGCCACCAAGGACGCCGGCAAGATCGCCGGGCTCGAGGTGCTGCGCATCATCAACGAGCCGACCGCCGCCTCGCTCGCCTACGGGCTTGAGAAGAAGGGCACCGGCACGGTCGCCGTCTACGACCTGGGCGGCGGCACCTTCGACGTCTCGATCCTGGAGATCGGCGACGGCGTCTTCGAGGTGAAGGCGACGAACGGCGACACCTTCCTGGGCGGCGAGGACTTCGACAAGAAGGTCATCGACTACCTGGCCGAGGAGTTCAAGAAGGAGAACGGGATCGATCTGCGCAAGGATCGCCTGGCCCTCCAGCGCCTCAAGGAGGCGGCCGAGAAGGCGAAGATCGAGCTCAGCTCCTCCCAGCAGACCGAGGTGAACCTGCCGTTCATCACGGCCGACCAGAGCGGGCCGAAGCACCTCAACATCAAGCTGACCCGCTCGAAGCTGGAGCAGCTCGTCGAGGACCTGGTTCAGCGCACCATCGAGCCGTGCAAGAACGCGCTCAAGGACGCCGGCCTCAAGGCCAACGAGATCGACGAGATCATCCTGGTCGGCGGCCAGACGCGCATGCCCAAGGTGCTGGAGGCGGTCAAGCAGTTCTTCGGCAAGGAGCCGCATCGCGGCGTCAACCCGGACGAGGTCGTGGCGATCGGCGCGGCGATCCAGGCCGGCGTGCTGCAGGGCGAGGTCAAGGACGTCCTGCTGCTCGACGTCACGCCGCTGTCGCTCGGCATCGAGACGCTGGGCGGCGTCTTCACCCGGCTGATCGACCGCAACACCACGATCCCGACGAAGAAGAGCCAGGTCTTCTCCACGGCCGAGGACAACCAGACGGCCGTGACGATCCGGGTCTTCCAGGGCGAGCGCGAGATGGCGGCCGACAACAAGATGCTGGGCCAGTTCGACCTGGTCGGCATCCCGCCGGCGCCGCGCGGCGTGCCGCAGATCGAGGTCACCTTCGACATCGACGCCAACGGCATCGTCAACGTCTCCGCCAAGGACAAGGCGACCGGCAAGGAGCAGGCGATCCGCATCCAGGCCTCGGGCGGGCTCAGCGACGCCGACATCGAGCAGATGGTCAAGGACGCCGAGTCCCACGCCGCGGATGACAAGAAGCGGCGTGAGCTGGTCGAGGCCCAGAACCAGGCCGACACGCTCATCCATTCGACCGAGAAGCAGCTCGGCGAGTACGGCGACAAGCTCGCCGCCGAGGACAAGCAGGCGATCGAGAGCGCGCTGGCCGAGCTCAAGACCGCGCGCGAGGGCGAGGATCCCGAGGATCTGAAGGCCAAGACGGAAGCCCTGGCCCAGGCCTCGATGAAGATCGGCGAGGCGATGTACAAGGCCGAGCAGGAGGCCGGCGGCGACGGCGAGGCCGGCGCCACGGACGAGACCTCCGGCTCCGGCGACGACTCGGTCGTCGACGCCGACTTCGAGGAGGTCGACGACGACGACAAGAAGAGCAAGTCGGCCTGACCGGCGCCCGGTCGACCGACCCTCTCCGACGGCCCGACGGCCCGGTCGCCCCGCGCGGCCGGGCCCGTCGTCCGTCGGGCCCCCTGGCGCCTTGCCTGTCGGCATCGGCGCCGCGGCGGGGCCGCGCGGGGATCGGCGGCGACCGGAGCCACGACGCCGACAAGGGGCGCGGCCGTGATCCCCTGACGGACCGCCGCCCGTCGAACAACAACCGCACAGGGACCGGGTAGGCAGGGCCCATGGCGAAGCAGGACTACTACGAGACGCTCGGCGTCGGCCGGAACGCCAGTGCCGACGACATCAAGAAGGCCTACCGAAAGCTCGCGATGTCCTACCATCCGGACCGCAATCCGGACGACAAGGACGCCGAGCAGAAGTTCAAGGAAATCAACGAGGCCTACGACGTCCTCAAGGACCAGCAGAAGCGCGCGGCCTACGACCGGTTCGGCCACGCCGCCTTCGACGGGTCCGCCGGCGGCGGGCCTGGCGGCCCCGGCGGACGCGCCGGGGGCTTCGACTTCGGCGCCGGCTTCGCCGACATCTTCGACGAGATGTTCGGCGAGTTCATGGGCGGCGCCGGCGGCCGGCGCGGCCGCGGGACCTCCGGCCGCGGCGCCGATCTGCGCTACAACATGGAGATCTCGCTGGAGGAGGCCTTCCGCGGTAAGCAGGCCTCGATCCGCGTGCCGACCTCGATCGTCTGCGAGGAGTGCCACGGCTCCGGCGCCGAGGGCGGGGCCGAGCCGGTGCTCTGCCCGACCTGCCAGGGCATGGGCAAGGTTCGCGCCCAGCAGGGCTTCTTCACGATCGAGCGGACCTGCCCCAACTGCTCGGGCGCCGGCCGGGTCATCAAGGACCCGTGCAAGGCCTGCGGCGGCGCCGGGCGGACGCAGAAGGAGCGCTCGCTCCAGGTCAACATCCCGGCCGGCGTCGACGACGGCACGCGCATCCGCCTGGCCGGCGAGGGCGAGGCCGGGCTGCGCGGCGCACCGCCGGGCGACCTCTACATCTTCCTGGGCATCAAGCCGCACCCGATCTTCCAGCGCGAGGGCTCGGACCTGCATTGCCGGGTGCCGATCCCGATGACGACCGCCGCGCTCGGCGGCCAGATCGAGGTGCCGACCATCGACGGCAACCGCGCCCGGGTGACGGTGCCGGCCGGCACCCAGGCCGGCGCCCAGTTCCGGCTGCGCATGAAGGGCATGTCGGTGCTGCGCTCGACCATCCGCGGCGACATGTATGTCGAGGTCCAGACCGAGACGCCGGTCAACCTGACCAAGCGCCAGCGCGAACTTCTGGAGGAGTTCGCCAAGGAATCCGGCGACGAGCGGACGAATCCGGAGCATCACGGATTCTTCGCCCGGGTGAAGGAATTCCTGGACGATCATCTCAACAAGGAATGATCGCCGGGCGCGCCGGGCGATCGCGAAAGCGCGCCGTCCGGTCGCGCCCGCTCTCTCATTTGCAGCCCGCGCGGCCTTGTTGCAGCGCACACACGTCACATTTCCGACATAAGTCGCCGCCTGGAATCCGGACTTGGCGGGGGCCGAATGCCGTGCCGCGACCCGAGCGCCCGACGGACGGGTGGATCGGGTGGCGGCGCCGACGGGACAACGGGTGATCATGGTCGAACGCCGCGCCGTGCTGCGCGCGTCGGCCGGGCTCGCCGCCGCCTTCGCCTTCGCGCGATCGGCGTCGGGCCTGGCGGCCGACGCGTCCGAGGAGCCGCCGGCCCCGCCGGGCATACGGCTGGGTGAGGCGACGCCCTTCGACCCGGCGAGCCTGCGCGAGCGGGCCCGGGCGCTGGCCGGCGAGGCGTTTCGGCCGCGCGCCGACGAGGTGCCCGGCCCGGTCGCCGATCTCGGCTACGACCGGCACAGGGCGATCCGCTTCCGGCCCGACGCCGCGCTGTGGTCGGACGCCGACCGGCCCTACCGGGTCCAGTTCTTCCATCTGGGATCCTTCTACGAGACCCCGGTGCATGTTTTCGTGGTCGAGGAGGGCCAGGCGCGCGAGGTGCTCTACGACCCGGCGCTGTTCACCTTCGGCGCGGAGGAATTCCCCGACGGCCCGCCGGCCGACATGCCCGACGATCTGGGTTTCGCCGGCTTCCGCCTGCACGCCCCGCTCAACCGTCCGGACGTCTTCGACGAGCTGGCGGTCTTCCTGGGGGCGAGCTACTTCCGCGCGGTCGGCGCCGGCCAGCGCTACGGCCTGTCGGCCCGCGGCATCGCGGTGAACACGGGGCAGTCCGAGGGCGAGGAGTTCCCGGACTTCGTCGCCTTCTGGCTGGAGCGCCCGCGCCCCGGGGCGAGCGAGATCGTGCTCCATGCCCTGCTCGACGGGCCGAGCGTCGCCGGTGCCTACCGTTTCGCCATCCGCCCGGGCGCGACGACCGAGATGGATGTCGACGCCGCGCTCTTCCCGCGCGAGGCGATCGACCTGTTCGGCGTCGCGCCGCTGACCAGCATGTACCTCTTCGGCCCGGCCGACCGGGGCGATGTCGACGACTTCCGCCCGGCCGTCCACGACAGCGAGGGGCTGGAGATCTGGACCGGCGGGGGCGAGCGCATCTGGCGCCCGCTCGCCAATCCGCGCCGGCTGCGCCAGGCGGTCTACGGCGACACGAACCCGCGCGGCTTCGGGCTGATGCAGCGCACCCGCGACTTCGACGCCTACGAGGATCTGGAGGCACGCTACGACCTGCGCCCGGGGCTGTGGGTCGAGCCGCGATCGGACTGGGGCCGGGGGCAGGTGCGGCTGTTCGAGCTGCCGACCGACGCGGAGGTCAACGACAAC
Organism: Azospirillaceae bacterium; assembly: GCA_040220455.1. Lineage (GTDB taxonomy): Bacteria > Pseudomonadota > Alphaproteobacteria > DSM-16000 > Inquilinaceae > JAVJUS01. The sequence continues at coordinate 721 of JAVJUS010000024.1, read as the reverse complement.
ATCGTCGCCTTCTGGGTGCCCGGGTCGCCGCCGGAGCCGGGCGGCGAATACCGGCTCGCCTACCGGCTGCACTGGTGCAAGGACACGCCCTTTCCGCCGTCGCTCGCCCGCGTGGTCGATACGCGGGTCGGCGCGGGTGGGGTTCCGGGCACCGACAGCGCGGGGCAGGGACGGAAATTCGTCGTCGATTTCGCCGGCGGCCCCTTGTCGGAACTCCCCGCCGACGAAATCGTTAATGCCGAGTTGGGCGTCGTTCGCGGCGCCACGACGGAGCCGGTGGTCCAGGCCAACCCAGTGACGGGCGGCCGCCGGGTCTTCTTCGATCTGCGGCCGGAGGACAGCCGGCCGCCCGTCGAATTCCGCCTGAGGCTGCACCGGGGCGGGTCGGTGCTCAGCGAGACCTGGAGCTACCAATGGACACCCTGATGCCGACGGACTCCCGATTCCTCCCCGGGGTCTTCGCCGGCGGGAGCGACGCGACGACCGCCTGTCGCGGCGCCGACCGCCTGCGCGCGCTGTTCGAGGGGCTGGGCGTGCGCGAAGCGGCCGAGCGCGACCGCCTCGCCGAGCGCTTCGTCGCCGAATGCCTGGCCGAGGGCGAGAGCGCCGCGGCCGCGCCGGCGCGGGCCGAACGGGCGCTCGACGCCTGGTTCGCCCGGCTCGTCGGCGTCTCGCCGGAGGCCGCCTCGCCGGCGGAGCAGGCCGCCGCCGCCCGGCGCGC
>JAVJUS010000023.1:0-28242 GCA_040220455.1 Azospirillaceae bacterium | reverse complement strand
GCGGCGCGCGGCGACGGCGGCCGGCGCGGCCGGGCTCGCGGCTCTCCTCCTGGCTGGCGGCCCGCCGGGCGGCACCGCGTACGCACAGGGCGACGACTCCTTCGCCCTGCGCGCCGCCAACGAGACCCTGCTCGCCTATGTCGAGACCGGCCTCCCGGCGGTCGACGCGACCAGCCAGGCCGGGCTCGACGGCCTCGCCGCGATCCTGCGCCAGCGCACGGCGGTCGAGGCCGCCGGCGCCATCGGCGTCGACCCGGCGCGCGACGACCTCGCTTTCTTCCCCATGCTCTACTGGCCCGTCGTGCCCGAGCAGCCGGCCCTGGCGGAGGCCACGATCGCCCGGCTCAACGCCTTCATGCGCAACGGCGGCACCATCGTCTTCGACACCCGCGACCAGAGCCGGGGCGGCACCTCGGGTGCCTTCGGCGGCGGCCCCGGCACTCAGCGCCTGCGCACCCTGGCCGAGGGGCTGGACGTGCCGCCGCTGACCCCCGTGCCGCCGGAGCACGTGCTGACCAAGGCCTTCTACCTGATGCAGGAGTTCCCGGGCCGCTACGCCGGCGGCGACGTCTGGGTCCAGGACGGCGAGGACACGGTCAATGACGGCGTCTCCCCGGTCGTCATCGGCGCCAACGACTGGGCCGGCGCCTGGGCCGTCGACGAGGCGGGCCGGCCGCTCAACGCCGTCGTCCCCGGCGGCGAGCGCCAGCGCGAGATGGCGCGACGCTTCGGCGTCAATCTCGTGATGTACGCCCTGACCGGCAACTACAAGGCCGATCAGGTCCATGTCCCCGCGATCCTGGAGCGGCTGGGCCAGTGACGGAGATCGGCGCCTTCACCATCGCGCTCGCCCCGGTGCTGCCCTGGACGGTGCTGGCGCCGCTGTTCGCGATCGCCGGCGCGGTGGTCGCCTACGCCCTCGTCCGCCGGGCGCGCGGCGCGCTCTGGCGCGTGCTGGCGCTGGCCGTGCTCGCGGTCCTGCTGCTCGCCCCCTCGCTGGTCGAGGAGCAGCGCGAGCCGCTGACCGATGTCGCCGTCGTCGTCGTCGACCGCTCGCCCAGCCAGGACCTGGGCGACCGCACCGGCCGGACCGACCGGGCGCTCGACGCGCTGCGCGCGCGGCTGGCGGGGGAAGAGGGCCTCGACCTGCGCATCGTCGAGGCCGGCGGGGCGGGCGAGACGCTCGACGAGACCCGCCTGTTCGAGGCGCTGGACGAGGCGGTCGCCGACGTGCCCCGCGGCCGGCTGGCCGGCGCGGTGCTGCTGACCGACGGCCAGGTCCACGACGTACCCGCGGAAGACGGCCGGCTGGCCGAGCTCGGGCCGGTGCATGCCCTGCTGACCGGCGAGCGCGACGAGGCCGACCGCCGCCTGACCGTCGTCCAGGCGCCCGCCTTCGGCATCGTCGGGCGGGAGACGACGGTCACCGTGCGCGTCGACGACCTGCCCGCCGCCGCGGCCGCCGCCGGCTCGGCGGAGCTGACGATCTACAAGGACGGCGCTCGGATCGGCACGCGCCCGGTGCCGGTCGGCGCCGACCAGGACGTGACGGTGGCGATCGACCACGGCGGCTCGACGGTGCTGGAATTCGAGGTCGAGGCGGCGGGGGAAGAGCTGACGCTCGCCAACAACCGCGCGGCCGTCGCGATCAACGGCGTGCGCGACCGGCTGCGCGTGCTGCTCGTCTCCGGCGAGCCGCATCAGGGCGAGCGGACCTGGCGCAACATCCTGAAGTCCGACCCCTCGGTCGACCTGGTCCATTTCACCATCCTGCGCCCGCCTGAAAAGCAGGACGGCACGCCAATCGACGAGCTCTCGCTGATCGCCTTCCCGATCCGGGAGCTGTTCGAGCTCAGGCTCGACGAGTTCGACCTGGTGATCTTCGACCGCTATCGCCGGCGCGGCGTATTGCCCAACGTCTATCTCGGCAATATCGCCGACTACGTGCAGCAGGGCGGCGCGCTGCTGGAGGCGAGCGGGCCGTCCTTCGCCGGGCTGGTCAGCCTCTACCGCACGCCGCTGGGCGAGATCCTGCCGGGCGAGCCGACCGGCGACGTGATCGAGCGGGGCTACCGCCCCGACCTCACCGATCTCGGCCGGCGCCACCCGGTCACGACCGTGCTCGGCGACCGTGCCGGCGGCGAGGGCGTCCAGCCGCGCTGGGGCCGCTGGTTCCGCCAGATCGACGTGGTGCCGCGCGGCGGCACGGTGTTGATGGACGGTGTCGACGCGCGCGCCCTGTTGATCCTCGACCGGATCGGCGAGGGGCGGGTCGCCCAGATCACCTCCGACCACATGTGGCTGTGGGCGCGCGGCTTCGAGGGCGGCGGCCCGCAGAACGAGCTGCTGCGCCGGCTGGCCTACTGGCTGATGAAGGAGCCGGAGCTGGAGGAGAACGACCTGCGCGCCACGGTCGACGGCACCACCATCGCGATCGAGCGTCGGGCGCTCGAGGCCCGGCCGCGCTCGGTCGAGCTGACCACGCCCTCGGGCGAGGGCGCGACCGTCCAGCTCCAGGAATCCTCGCCCGGCACCTGGACCGGGCAGTACGAGGCCGGCGAGCCCGGCATCTTCCGCATCGAGGACGGGGAGCACACCGCGCTCGCCGTGGTCGGCACGCTCAACCCGCCCGAGCTCGTCGACATGCGCACGACCGAGGCCGTGCTCGACCCGGTCGCGGAGACCACCGGCGGCGCCGTGCGCTGGCTGGCCGATGACGGCGTGCCCGAGATCCGCCGCGTCGGCCCGGAGCGCGACGCGGCCGGGCGCACCTGGATCGGCCTGCGCTCCAACGGCGAATACGTCGTCACCGGCGTGCGCGAGGTGCCGCTGCTGCCGGCCGTCCTGGCCCTGCTGCTCGCCCTGGGCACCCTGCTCGCCGCCTGGCGGCGGGAGGGGCGGTAGCCGAGCCGAGGGGCGGGCTTCGAGTTCCGCGGCTCCTGCCATCACCTCGAAAATGAACGTGAAGAAATCCGGGCGATCTGCCTAAAGGCACGACTATCGCCACCCGCGTGCCCTCTCCCCGAGGGAGAGAGTCAGGGTGAGGGGCTACGGACGGCGGGACCATGCCCTGCCGTCCGCACCCCCTCACCCTCCCACGGCCTGACGGCCCGGGGTCCCTCCCGCTCCCGCCGGGAGAGGGTTTTCCTCGCTGTCGCTTTCGCGGGCGCGGCGGACGTATCGGCCGACCGACTTCCGCCCTACCGCCCCTTGCGCCGGGCCTTGCCCTTGCCGCCGGCCTTGCCGCGGCCGGAGGTCCTGGCGCCAGAGCCGCCGCCCGAGCCCTGGCCCGCGCCGTCGATCGCGACGACCTCGCCGCCGACGCCGAGATCGGCCTGCTCCAGGCGGTGAATCTCGTCGCGCAGGCGCGCGGCCTCCTCGAACTCCAGGTCGGCGGCGGCGGCCTTCATGCGCTTTTCCAGGTCCGCGATGTGGTCCTTCAGCGACTTGCCGCTCAGGTGCAGCACCTGGTCGTCGCCGGTCTTCACCGTCACCCGGTCGCCGCGCTCGTAGACGCTTTCCAGGATGTCGGCGATGTTCTTGCGGATCGATTCCGGCGTGATGCCGTGCTCGGCGTTGTAGGCCTGCTGCTTCTCCCGGCGCCGGTTGGTCTCGTCCAGCGCGGCCTGAAGGGAGTTCGTGATCGTGTCGGCATAGAGAACGGCGCGGCCGTCGAGATTGCGCGCGGCGCGGCCGATCGTCTGGATCAGCGAGGTGCGCGAGCGCAGATACCCCTCCTTGTCCGCGTCGAGGATCGCGACCAGGCCGCATTCCGGGATGTCCAGGCCCTCGCGCAGCAGGTTGATGCCGACCAGAACGTCGAAGACGCCCAGGCGCAGGTCGCGGATGATCTCGATGCGCTCCAGCGTGTCCACGTCGGAGTGGATGTAGCGCACCTTGATGCCGGCCTCGGCCATGTACTCGGTCAGCGCCTCGGCCATCTTCTTGGTCAGGGTCGTGACAAGGACGCGCTGTCCCTTCTCGATGCAGGTCCGGCATTCGGCCATGACGTCGTCGACCTGGCTCGCCGTCGGGCGGATGTCGACGATCGGGTCGATCAGGCCGGTCGGGCGGACCACCTGCTCGGTGAAGACGCCGCCGGTGCGCTCCATTTCCCAGTTCCCGGGCGTCGCCGAGACGAAGAGCGACTGGGGCCGCATGGCGTCCCATTCCTCGAACTTGAGCGGCCGGTTGTCCCGGCAGGACGGCAGGCGGAAGCCGTAGTCCGCCAGGGTGTCCTTGCGCGCCCGGTCGCCGCGGAACATGCCGCCGACCTGGGGCACCATGACATGGCTCTCGTCGACGAAGAGCAGCGCGTCCTCGGGCAGGTATTCGAACAGGGTCGGCGGCGGCTCGCCCTCCTTCCGGCCCGTCAGGTAGCGCGAGTAGTTCTCGATGCCCTGGCAGACGCCGGTCGCCTCCAGCATCTCCAGGTCGAAGCGGGTGCGCTGCTCCAGCCGCTGAGCCTCCAGAAGCTTGCCCTGCGTGGTGAATTCGTCGAGGCGCTGCTTGAGCTCTTCCTTGATCGACTTGATCGCCTGGTTGATCGTCGGGCGCGGCGTGACGTAGTGGCTGTTGGCGTAGACCCGCACCTTCTCCAGCGTCTGGTAGCGCTCGCCGGTCAGGGGGTCGAACTCGTGGATCGACTCGACCTCGTCGCCGAACAGGCTGACGCGCCAGCCGCGATCCTCGTAGTGGGCCGGAAACAGCTCGACCACGTCGCCGCGCACCCGGAAGGTGCCGCGCACGAAGCTGGCGTCGTTGCGCTTGTACTGCAGCGCCACCAGGCCGTTGAGCAGATCCGAGCGGTTGATCGTGTCGCCGACCTTCACGTCCAGCGTCATCTCGCTGTAGGTCTCCGGCGAGCCGATGCCGTAGATGCAGGAGACCGAGGCGACGATGATCACGTCGCGCCGCTCCAACAGCGCCCGGGTCGCGCCGTGGCGCATCCGGTCGATCTGCTCGTTGATCGAGCTTTCCTTCTCGATATAGGTGTCGGTGCGCGGGACGTAGGCTTCCGGCTGGTAGTAGTCGTAGTACGAGACGAAGTACTCGACCGCGTTATCCGGGAAGAAGCTCTTGAACTCGCCGTAGAGCTGGGCCGCCAGCGTCTTGTTCGGCGCGAGCACCAGGGCCGGGCGCTGCAGGCGCTCGATGACATGCGCCATGGTGAAGGTCTTGCCCGAGCCGGTGACGCCGAGCAGGACCTGCTCGCGCTCGCCGCGCTGCAGGCCGTCGACCAGCTCCTCGATGGCCTGGGGCTGGTCGCCCGCCGGGGCGTAGTCGGACTGGATGCGCAAGCGCGTGCCGATATCCGAGACCGGCTTGCCGCCTTCGCTGTCGATCGCCAGGGCCGTGGTCATGCCCCCTTATATCGGGCCAGGGCGCGCGATGGCCAGGGGGTGGTGTGGGCCACTCCACCGGAGGGCGGGAACCGCCGCTATCGGAACGACGAGATGATGTCGTCGATCACCAAGTCGGTCTGCAGAGCCTGTCGCTGCGCCCGGTAGAAGAGTTCCGATAGGGCGCGCTCATATTCATCATGGCTGAAGCTGAACGGTACGTCCCACCCTTCCGTGTATCTTCCCGAGATATGCGACACTATCCGACCGTTGGAATCATAAACTATCATCTCGATGCATTCTACAGAGCTGATATATTTCTTTTGTATAGTTAGAACGCTATTTTTTTGAACAACATGGAACTCTTCATCAGAGATCTCACTTGCTGGCTTCCAATTCACATGGCCTTCCCGAGTTTTGGAAAGCAGTACGTCGATCAGCTCGATCATCTTGGGATCATGCATCGGGTGAACCCCGGTTTTCGAGAATACCGGACTCGGCATCATTCTTGAGGGAAGCGCCGATCTTGTACATTTCGTCGATTATATCGGACAGCGCTTCCCCGAGTTCATGAAGGGCTGCGTCATCCGGCTGGACGCCGTCGATGCGCGACAAACGGCGCCCGATCATCTTTTCACCCTTGGCGCAGAAGGTGATCGCCTCGTTCACCGTCAACAAGTCCTCGGAGGACGCAAAGCGATCGGCTGTCCTGAGCGCGATCATCTGACGTCGAACCCGGGCATAGCGCTCTCGTAGACCCTCCAACTGCCCCGCTCGCTGTAGTTCCAGGATGTGTTCCAACTGACTCATTATGTCGGTCACACCGTAGATGACGTCAATCGAGCGCACGCGCGTCAGGGTCTGATCCGCCGTCTCCCGCGCCGCCTCCGCCGCCGATCGGGCGCGAACGACCGTCACCAGGGTCGCCCCGAAGCCGAGCACCGACAGGGCGACCCCGGCGAGGCTCGCCCAGGCGCCCCACAAGGCAAGGCTCTCCGGCCCGAAACCCAAAACGCGACTCTCCGCCCCGCACGAACACGCTTAAGTTACTACCATCGTCCCCTCCCTCCGACAAGGCGCCCGCCGGTCCGCGGGCCGGTCGGACCGGTCCGGCGCGCCGAGGGGATAGGGCTCCCCTCCGAAGGATCAGCAAAGACTCGCGCCGTAACGCCGAAAGAGAGGCGGCCCTATCTCTTCGCGACGCTGCGGATTGTCTTGGCCTCCCTTATGATCCCGGCATACCGACTCTTCCGGCGCCCGGCGACGGCGCACCGGCCATCGAGGACCTTCGAGCGATGATCAGACAGGGCGACCGGCTCCCCGACACTCCCCTCGCGACCGTGGCCTGCGGCCAACTCGTGGAGATCCCGCTGGGCGACCTGCTCGCCGACCGCACGGTAGCGATCGTCGGCCTGCCCGGGGCGTTCACCCCGGTCTGCACCGGCCATCACCTGCCCCTGCTGATCCACTCCAGGGCGCGCCTGACCGCCGCCGGCATCGACCGCATCCTGTGCGTCGCGCCGGACAATCCCTGGGCCATGGCCGCGTGGCGGGCGAACCTGCCGGGGGCGGAGGACTTCCACTTCCTGTCCGACGCCAACCACCACCTGATCCGCGCGCTCGGCATGGCGACGCGGGTGGAGAGCCTGCATCTCGGCACCACCTCCCGGCGCTGGCTGGTGATCGCTCGGGACGGGGTCGTCCTACGCCTCCGCGTCGAGCCCTCGGTGCTCGACGTCACCTGCACCGGCCCCGACGCCGCGGTCGCGATGATGGACGAGGTGGCGACAGCGCCGGCGCCCGGCCCGGAGCTGGCTCTGGTCGGATAGGCGACGAGGGCCGAAGAGCCCCGAAGCCCGCCCCCTCGTCGCCGCCCGGGTGCCCCCTACTCCGCGGCGTCGCGCAGGCGGAGCTGCTTGAGGCCGCGGTCGACCCACAGGGCGGTCAGCTTTTCCTGCAGGCTGTTCTGGCCCAGGCGGTCGTGCAGGCCGTCGAAGTCGACCAGGTCCAGGCGCTGGTCCTGGTTGAAGCAGGAGAAGACGACCTTCTCCTGCCCGGTCTCCGGATCGACGTGCCGCTGAAGGCACTGGGCGCAGATCTCCTTCATCATGCACTGCATGGGGGAGTTGATCGAGCCGATCGCCTCGTGATCGGGCTTGAGGTAGGGCGCCAGCACCCCGCGCCGGGCCTGCTTGATCGCGGCCATCATGCGGTCGGAGCCGATCGCGATGATCCGGTCGACCCGGTCGAGCGGCGTCTCCGGCGTACCCAGCTCGCCCGCGCCATAGGCGCGGATCGCCTCGACCATGTTGCCGACGAAGGTAAGGTCGCCCGGCCGCGTCGGCTCGAAGCCCGGCGCCTCGTCGCAGGCCCAGATCACCTGGTCGGCCGCGGCCTCGATCTGGTCGACCTTGTAGCGGTCGGCCAGCTTCTTGTAGCCGGCGAAGTAGACGACCTTGCTGCCCGCCTTGCGCAGCGCCTGGCCGATCGAGAACAGCACGGCGTTGCCGAGCCCGCCGCCGACCAGCATGACCGTCTCGCCGGTCGGGATCTCGGTCGGCGTGCCGGTCGGGCCCATCAGGATCACCGGCTGGCCCGGCTCCAGCAGGGCGCAGAGATCCGAGGAGCCGCCCATCTCCAGCGCGATGACGGAGAGCAGCCCGGCCTCCTTGTCGACCCAGGCGCCGGTCATCGCCAGGCCTTCCATGGCGAGCCGCGTGCCCGGCAGGGCCGGCGCGAAGGTCTCGAAGTTCTGCAGGCGGTAGAACTGCCCCGGCTCGAAGTTGCGCGCGGCGGCCGGCGCATGGACCACGACCTCGACGATCGTCGGGGTCAGCCGCTCGACCCGCTCGACCCGGGCGCGCAGGGCGTGGCGCGACCAGGCGTGGATGTCGCCTTCCGCCGCGTCCACCGGCGCGCGCTTGGCCATGACGTCGGTGACCACCGGATAGCCCTGCTTGGCTCCGCCCATGGCCTTGACGACATTGCCGTGGAAGCTCGGATGCAGGTCGCCCCAGAAGGACACGAAGCGGCCGTCGTGATCGGGCGAGCGGCCCATCAGCACCTTCGCCTCGGACGGCTTGGAGACCCACTCCGGCTCGACCGGCTGCCCGGTCTCGTCGATCGCCTGGAAGTACTTGCCGTGGAGCTCGATCAGGTGCGGCTCCTCGCGCGCCAGCACGGTGTTGGGCTGGGTGCCGGCGGCGACCAGCAGCGTGCGCGCGGCCAGCCGCTCGGACTTGCCGGTCGGCTTCAGCCGGCCGTCCTCGCCGATCTCCTGCTGGGAGAGGGTGACCGCCTCGACATGGCCGAAGCGGTCGACCTCGACGCCCTCCGGTGCCAGCAGCTCGGCGATGCGGATGCCCTCCTCCAGCGCCTTGTCGACCTCCTCATGGTTGAGGGTGTAGCTCGGCGCGTCGATCAGGCGGCGGCGATAGACCATGGTCGCGCCGCCCCACTCGGCGAGCAGGCGCTGGATCTCGGGGTCCCGGCCCTCGGCCTCGGCGGCGGCCCGCTCGGCCCGGATCGCCCGGGCATGGGCGATGAACTCCTCGGCGACCTCGGCTTCCTCCTCGGTCCAGCGCGCGCGCACCGCGGCCTCGCCCCGCTCGGCGACCAGGACCTCGTAGCGCGACAGGAACTTCTCCACCTGGATCGGGTAGTAGGCGAGGCTCTCCGTCGTCGTGTCGATCGCCGTAAGCCCGCCGCCGATGACCACGATCGGCAGGCGCACCTCCAGATTGGCGACCGAGTCCGACTTCGCCGCGCCGGTGAGCTGCAGCGCCATCAGGAAGTCGGACGCCATGCGCACGCCGCGGGCCAGCGCGTTGCGCATCGGGATGAAGGTCGGCCGGCCGGCGCCCGCGCACAGGGCGATGTGGTCGAAGCCGGCGGCGAAGGCGTCTTCGATCGTCAGCGTGCCGCCGAAGCGCACGCCGCCGGTCATGTCGAACGCCGCCCGGCGCTCCAGCAGCAGCCGGACGATCTTGAGGAAGTTCTTGTCCCAGCGCACGGTGATGCCGTACTCGGCCACGCCGCCGAAGCCGGCCATCGGGCGCTCGGCCAGATCGTCGCGTAGCTCGTTCCAGTCGCGGATCGCCCGGAACGGCGTGCGCTCGCCCTGGGGCGTGACGCCGGACAGGGAGGGCTCCAGCGGCTCGATCTTCAGCCCGTCGATGCCGACCACCTGGTGGCCGTCGTTGAGCAGGTGGTGCGACAGGTTGAAGCCGGCCGGGCCGAGCCCGACCACCAGCACCTTGTAGCCGCTCGCCGGGCGGGGGATCGGCCGCCGCAGGTCGAGCGGGTTCCACCGGGTCAGCAGGCCGTAGATCTCGAAGCCCCAGGGCAGATCGAGCACGTCCTTGAGCGTGCGCGTCTCCGCCTGCGGGATGTCGACCGGATCCTGCTTCTGGTAGATGCAGGCCTTCATGCAGTCGTTGCAGATCCGGTGGCCCGTGGCGGCGCAGAGCGGGTTGTCGACCGCGATCATGGCCAGCGCGCCGACCGGCACGCCCCGGGTCTTGAGGGTGTGGAACTCGCTGATCCGCTCCTCCAGCGGGCAGCCCGCAAGGGTGACGCCGAACGGGCTCTTCTGGAACTCGCCGGTCTTGCGGTCCTTCAGGCCGGTCGAGCAGCTGTCCTTGCCCTGGTTGTGGCAGTGGATGCAGTAGTTCGCCTCGTCCAGCGCGCCGGCCAGGTCGGCGCCCTGGTCGGTCAGGTGGAAACCCTCGCGCAGGCGCCGGCGCTCGGCGGGCAGGCGCATCATGGTGACGCCGTCGACCACCTCGGTCTCGGTCTCGACCATGTGGTAGGGGTCGACCTTTTCCGGCGCGTGGAACAGCAGCCCGTCGCCATGACGCTCCCGGCCCGCCTCGGTCGTCATCGCCCAGGCGGTGTAGTTCAGCGCGTCGTCCAGCGCCGCGGCGTTCGCCGCCTCGTCCTCGCGCCAGCGCATGACCGCGGCGGCGAAGCCGAGCTCGGTGAAGGGCGCGCCCATGGCGGCCTCGAGCCGGCCGCGCACCGCGTCGGCGTCGAGGTCGGCGACCGCCTCCGGCTTGATCTTCTTGGCCTGGCGCTGGACCACCAGGCGCTTGCAGGCATAGAGCGGCGCCAGATGATGATGCTCGCCCCGCAGCCGGTCGAGCTCGGCCCCGACGCCGAACAGCTCGGCGACGAAGTCCTCGACATGGCCGGCGAGCTCGATCATCAGCTCGGACTCGTCCTTGCGCTCGAGCGCGTCCGGGTCGGCCCGGCCGGCCATCAGGCGGCCGTGCAGGTCGGCGTCGGCCGATTTCAGATGCTCGCAGAACAGGGCGTCGAGACGGGCCAGCCCGTCACGGTCGTAGAGATCCTCGAAACGGAGCCCGTGGGGCAGCGTCAGCTCGGCGCTCATGGTTCTCGCTCTTCTCGTCTCGTTCCGCGCAGGGGCGATGCCGGTCCCGCGGGACCATCGCGAAGGGAAGCCAAGCACGGGCCTAACCTCCGCGTGTATACCCTAGCCCGATTGCGCGGACACTATCAAATGCGGGAACAGTCCGTGCCGGGCGCGGCCGGACGGGGTGGCGACGGCGCGCGCCGTGCCGCCCCGCCGGGTGTCCGCGCGACGACGGTCAGATCCCGTCGCCGTGGATACCGCATTCCGACTTGTCGAGCCAACTCCAACGCCCCGCCCGCGGCGGTTCGCCCGGCTTGCGCGCACGCGTGCAAGGCACGCACCCGATCGAGTCGTAGCCTTCGTCGACGAGCGGATGGACAGGTAGTTCCCGATCCGAGAGGTACCGGGATATGCCGTCCGGCGTCCAGGGCGCGAGCGGATTGACCTTGATCCGGCCAGATCCCGCGTCGCTCTCGATCAGCGGCAGGGCCGAGCGTGCCCCGCCGTGGAAACGCTTGCGCCCGGTGATCCAGCCGTCGAGCCCGTCGAGCGCCCGGTCGAGCGGCTCGGTCTTGCGAATATGGCAGCACATGTCGGGCTCGAGGCTCCACAACGTGCCGTCCGGGTCGTGGCGCGCCAGGTCCTTCATATCCGGGCGGATGTCGCGAACATCCGTCAGCCGCAGCCGCTCGACCAGCGACTCGCGATAAGAGAGAGTCGCGCCGAACAGCTTGCCGGTGTTCAGGAAGATCACCGGCGTCGCCGGCGCGACCCGGGAGACCATGTCGAGCAGGACCGCGCTCTCCGCCCCGAAGGAGGAGACCAGCGCGATCTCCCCCGCCGGCTTGTCGGGCCCCAGGATCCAGGCGAGCAGATCGAGGCCGTCGCGCTCCCCCGCCGCCGCGCGCAGGGCGGCGACGCGGGCGTCGAGCGGGTCCTCCGGGGTCGGCGCCTGCAGCGCCGCCGCCCCGCTCACAGCCACCCCCGGTCGTCGAAGTGCCGCTCGGTCAGGGTGGCGACCTCGCCCAGGCTCTTGCCCTCGGCGCGCCACGCGTCGCGGCGGGCCGAGACCTCGTCCAGCCGCTCGGCCCATTCGGGGCCGAACAGGCCTTCGAGCAGGCGCCGGGCGCGCGCGGCGAGGCCGGGGCTCTTGCCACCGGTCGACACGGTCATCAGGAGGTCGCCACGCCGGACCACGGACGGGTTGTGGAAATCGCACAGCGGCTTGACGTCCTCGACATTGACCAGCGTCCCGGCGTCCCGGGCGGCGCGGGCCAGCGCCTCCGACGTCTCGGGATCCAGATCGGCGATCCAGACGATGTCGGCCGCGGCGAGCGCCCGGCGCGACGGCAGTCGGGTCACCAGCCGGTCGCCGGCGGCGGTCGCGAGCGCCGCTTCCGGCCGGTCCGAATGGACCGCGAAATCGCGGGCACCCCCCTCCTCCAGCCAGGCGAGGCGGCGCACTGCCGTCGCGCCGCGGCCGACGAGGAGAATGCGCGTCTTCGCGGGATCGAGCATCACGGGTATCATGGCGGGCTCCTGGACAGGCGCCTCGGGATCGGGAGGCCGCGCCACCGGGCACCGGCCCGCGTATTCAACGAGCCGGAACCGGCAGCGCCTCCGTTTCACACCAATTTAGAATCCATCCCTCGAATGTAAATCCAAGTTTTGTGTGTTATTTATTTGAATTACGTTATTTTAATGTGAAATCCCCGCGTCGCCGCGCCGCAAGGGCTCGGATTTGACACCCCGGCGCGCGATATCGGATAGAGCCTCACCGTCGCGCGCCGCCGGCACCGTCGCCGCGCCCTGTCCCGAGACCGATCCGATGGCTGTTCCCGCTTCCACCGTCCCCGCCCGCACCGCTTCCCGTACCGCTCCCCGCCCCGCCGCCCGGCCCACCGACGCCGTCGCGGCCCGGCGCATCGGCCTGTGGCTGTTCGCCTGCGCCGGCATGGCCCTCGCCATGGCCGTCATCGGCGCGATCACCCGGCTGACGGAAAGCGGGCTGTCGATGGTGGAGTGGCGGCCGCTGATCGGCGCCCTGCCGCCGTCGAGCGAGGCGGAATGGCAGCGGGTCTTCGACCTTTACCGCCAGACGCCGGAATACCGCCTGAAGAACGCCGGCATGACGCTCGACGACTTCCGGACGATCTTCTTCTGGGAATGGTTCCACCGGCTCTGGGGCCGGCTGATCGGCCTCGCCTTCGCCCTGCCGCTCGCCGTCTTCTGGGCGACCGGCGCGATCCGGCGGGTCGGCCACGTGCCGCATCTGGGGTGGAAGCTGGCCGGACTGCTCGTCCTGGGCGGGCTGCAGGGCGTCATGGGCTGGGTCATGGTGCAGTCCGGGCTGGTCGACCGCCCCTCGGTCAGCCAGTACCGGCTGGCCGCCCATCTGGGCCTCGCCTTCGTGATCTTCGCCCTGCTGCTGTGGGTCGGCCTGCGCGTGCTGGACAGGCCCGGCGCGACCCGGACGCTGGCGATTCCGGAGCCGGCGCGCGCCGCGCTGAAGCGCCACGCGACCGCCGCCCTGGCGGTGGTCGGCGTCACCGTCGCCTGGGGCGCGCTGGTCGCCGGCATCGATGCCGGGCTCGCCTACAACACCTGGCCGCTGATGGCCGGACAGCTCGTGCCGCCCGGCGCGCTGTCGATCGAGCCGGCCTGGCTGAACCCGACCGAGAACACAGCCCTCGTCCAGTTCCTGCACCGCTGGCTCGCCATCGCCGCGGCCGGGGTCGTACTGGCGCTCGCCTGGCGGATGGCCCGGGCGGGCGGCGGCGCGCTGCGCGGCCCGGCACTCGCCCTGGCCGCGGCGGTGTGCCTCCAGGTCGCGCTCGGCATCGCCACGCTGCTGACCGTCGTGTGGATCCCGCTCGCCGCCGCCCACCAGGCCGGCGCGTTCGTGCTGGTCGGACTTCTCGTGCACGGCCTGCACCGGCTGTCGCCCGGACGATGAACGGGACGTGAGCGGCTTTCGCGGCATTTCCGTTTGCCGCGCCCGATTCTCGCCTTTAACGTGGGTAGTCGAGGTATCGGCGGGGCTCGTCCGTCGGGCGAGCGGTGTTCGCACCCCCTTCCCGCGGAGGGCGGGGCCGCCGAACCGCCGCCCCGAGCCGGCGCGCCCCCGGGCCCGGCCCGACGATCGCGAGAAAATCCGAGCCGGCGCGCATCGACGCGTCGGCCGCGAGCGGAACAGCATGAGGCATCCTGACATGCGATACTGGAGGTCCATCCTCGCCCACGGCGCGCTGGCCACGGCGCTGACCGTCGGCGCGGCCGGCGCCGCCTCGGCGCAGACCGTGCTCCACCGGGGCAATTCCGGCGAGCCCGCCACCCTCGACCCGCATTTCGCGTCGGGGACGTGGGAGAACGACATCATCGGCGACATGTTCCTCGGCCTGCTGACCGAGGCCGCCGACGGCGAGGCGATCCCAGGCGCCGCCGAGAGCTGGGAGATCAGCGACGACGGCACCGTCTACACCTTCGATCTGCGCGAGGACGGCGTCTGGTCGGACGGCGAGCCGGTGACGGCCGGGGACTTCGTCTATTCCCTGCGCCGCATCCTGACGCCGGAAACGGCGGCGGAGTACGCCTTCCTGCTCTACCCGATCGCCAACGCCGAGGCGATCAATTCGGGCGAGATCGAGGACGTCTCCCAGCTCGGCGTGCGCGCGATCGACGACGCCACGCTCGAGATCACGCTGGAAGAGCCCACGCCCTATTTCCTGGAGCAGCTCACCCACTACACCTCGTTCCCGGTGCCGCAGCACGTCATCGAGGAGCACGGCGACGAGTGGACCGACGGCGGCACCATGGTGACCAACGGCGCCTACACGCTGGTCGAATGGCTGCCCCAGACCCATGTCCATGTCGAGAAGAACGACAACTTCTACGACGCCGAGAACGTCTCGATCGACGAGGTCTACTACTACCCGACCGAGGACCGCTCGGCCGCGCTGCGCCGCTTCCGCGCCGGCGAGCTCGACCTCAACACCGACTTCCCGTCCGAGCAGATCGACTTTATCGAGGAGAATCTGGCGGACAGCTACCGCATCAACCCGTATCTCGGCATCTACTACTACCCGATCAACGCCAACGATCCGGCGCTGTCGGACGTGCGCGTGCGCGAGGCGCTGAACCTCGCCCTGAACCGGGAGGCGATCACCGACCAGGTGCTCGGCACCGGCGAAGTCCCGGCCTACAGCTTCGTCCCGCCGCTGCCCAACGCCTACGAGGCCGCGGAGTTCGACTTCAAGGACACGTCCTATGACGAGCGGCTGGAGGAGGCCCGGGCGCTGATGGAGGAGGCGGGCTACGGCCCCGACAATCCGCTGGCGTTCACGCTGCGCTACAACACCTCGGAAAACCATCGCCGGGTGGCGGTCGCGGCGGCCGCGATGTGGAAGGAGATTTACGTCGAGGCGGACCTGTTCAACACCGACGTCGCCGTCCACTACGACGACCTGCAGGAGAACGACTTCCAGGTCGCGCGGGCCGGCTGGATCGCGGACTTCCCCGACGCGATCAACTTCCTGGAGCTGTTCTCCGACAACAACTACAATTACGGTCGCTGGATGAACGAGGACTTCAACGCCCTGCTGGCCGAGTCCGCGACCATCCAGGACGAGGCGGAGCGCTTCGCGACCTTGCAGCAGGCCGAGGCGATGGTGCTGGAGGACTACGCCACCATCCCGATCTACTACTACGTCTCCAAGGCGCTGGTCGGCCCGCATGTCGAGAACTGGGTCGACAATCCGAAGTTCATCAACCGGACGCGCTGGCTGTCGATCGACGAGAGCGAGCGGCCGGGCTGACCCCGGATCCGAGTGGCGGCCCCGGTCGGTGATGCCGGGGCCGCCGCCGGTCGCTTTCCCCGTCCCGAGCCAGAGTAGCCCCGCCGTGCTGGCCTATGCGATCCGCCGACTGCTGGTGGCGATCCCGACCCTCTTCCTGATCATCACGCTCGCCTTCTTCATGATGCGGGTGGCGCCCGGCGGCCCCTTCGACCAGGAGCGCCCGCTGCCCGCCGCCATCCAGGAGAACGTCGAGGCGCGCTTCCACCTGGACGAGCCGCTGCCCGTCCAGTACCTGATCTATATCGGCAATGTCCTGCGGGGCGATTTCGGGCCGTCGATCAAGTCGCGCGACTTCTCGGTCAGCGAGCTGATCGGTACCGGCTTCTGGCCGAGCCTGAAGCTCGGCGGCATCGCGTTGCTGGCCGCCACCGTCGTCGGCACGGCGCTGGGCGCCTTCGCCGCGCTGCGCCAGAACAGCGCGCTCGACTACGCCATCATGGCGACGGCGATGTCCGGGATCGCGATCCCGAACTTCGTCATGGCGCCGGTGCTCACGCTGATCTTCGGCATCTATTTCAACCTGCTGCCGGTCGGCGGCTGGGGCGGCGGCGACGTCTCCCACATGGTCTTGCCAATCGTCGCGCTGGCGCTGCCGCAGCTCGCCTATTTCGCCCGCCTGACCCGGGCCAGCATGATCGAGGTGCTGCGCCAGAACTACATGCGCACCGCGCGGGCCAAGGGCCTGCCGCGTCGGATCACGCTCTGGCGCCACGCGCTCAAGGGAGCCCTGCTGCCGGTCGTCACCTATCTGGGCCCGGCGGCGGCGGCGCTGATCACCGGGTCGGTGGTGATCGAGCAGATCTTCGGCATCCCCGGCGTCGGGCGCTACTTCGTCCAGGGTGCGCTCAACCGCGACTATCCGCTGGTGATGGGCACGGTGATCTTCTTCGCCGTGATCATCATCCTGCTCAACCTGATCGTCGATCTGCTCTACAGCGTGCTCGACCCGAAGGTCCGATACGACTGACCCCGGCGCTGGCCGGGGCGAGGGCTCGCCCATGTCCGACACCGCCTACGACACCCGGCCGGGCGACGGCGCGATCCAGGGGCGCTCCCTGTGGCAGGACGCCTGGCGGCGGCTGCTGGCCAACCGGGCGGCGGTGGTCGCCGGCGTCCTCCTGGCGCTGATCGGGATCGCCTGCGTCGTCGGCCCCTGGCTGACGCCGCACGAGATCGACGAGATCGACTGGGCCAACATCGGCAGCCCGCCCTCGATCGAGGACGGCTTCCTGTTCGGCACCGACAACAACGGCCGCGACCTCTTGACCCGGACGCTGCACGGCGGGCGCGTCTCGCTGATGATCGGCATCGTGGCGACCTTCGTCTCGCTGGTCATCGGCGTCGCCTACGGCGCGACCTCGGGCTATCTGGGCGGGCGGGTCGACAACGCGATGATGCGGCTGGTCGACGTGCTCTACTCCCTGCCCTTCATGTTCCTGGTGATCCTGCTGATCGTCGTCTTCGGCCGGAACTACATCCTGATGTTCATCGCCGTGGGCGCGGTCGAGTGGCTGGACATGGCGCGCATCGTGCGCGGCCAGACGCTGAGCCTGAAGCGGCGCGAGTTCATCGAGGCCGCGCGCGCCTGCGGCGTCGGCACGCCAGCGATCATCCGCCGCCACATCGTGCCCAACACGCTGGGCCCGGTGATCGTCTACATGACGCTGACCGTGCCCAAGGTGATCCTGCTGGAGAGCTTCCTGAGCTTCCTCGGCCTGGGCGTGCAGGAGCCGATGACGAGCTGGGGCGTGCTGATCAAGGAGGGCGCGGACTCGCTGGAATCCGCGCCGTGGCTGCTGGTCTTCCCGGCGGTCTTCCTGGCGACGACACTGTTCTGCCTCAACTTCATCGGCGACGGGCTGCGCGACGCGCTCGATCCGAAGGACCGCTGATGACGCTCTCGACCTTCGACACGACCGCTTCCCCCGCCGCCGGACACGCCGGCGGCCCCGCCCCCTCCCCGGCCGAGACCGGCGCGCCGGGCGAGCCGGTGCTAGACGTCGGCGGGCTGGAAGTGCGCTTCGCCACGCCCGACGGCGAGGTCTCGGCCGTCAACGGCGTGAGCTTCGCCGTCGCCCCGGGCGAGACCGTGGGCATCGTCGGGGAGTCTGGCTCGGGCAAGAGCCAGGTGTTCATGGCCGTCATGGGCCTGCTGGCCGCCAACGGCCGGGCACGCGGCTCGGTGCGCTATCGCGGGCAGCAGATCCTGGGCCTGGCGCCGCAGCGCCTGAACCGGATCCGCGGCTCCAGGATCGCGATGATCTTCCAGGACCCGATGACCTCGCTGAACCCGTATCTGCGCATCTCGACGCAGATGAAGGAGGTGCTGGTCCACCACAAGGGCATGACCGACGCCGACGCCCATCGCGAGGCGGTGGCCATGCTCGACCTTGTCCGCATTCCGGAGGCGGGCCGGCGCATCCGCATGTATCCGCACGAGTTCTCGGGCGGCATGCGCCAGCGCGTGATGATCGCCATGGCCCTGCTGTGCCGGCCGGACCTGCTGATCGCCGACGAGCCGACGACCGCGCTCGACGTCACGGTGCAGGCCCAGATCCTCGACCTGATGGGCGACCTCAAGGCGGAGACCGGGGCGGCGACCGTGCTGATCACCCACGACCTGGGCGTCATCGCCGGCCTCGCCGACCGGGTCATGGTGATGTATGGCGGCCGGGTGGTTGAGACCGGTGGCGTGCGCGACATCTTCTATTCACCGCAGCACCCCTATTCGCGCGGTCTGCTCGACAGCATGCCACGGCTCGACAGCCGGCGCGCGGGCGAGCTGCCGACCATCCCGGGCCAGCCGCCCAATCTGCAGCACCTGCCGACGGGCTGCGCCTTCGCGCCGCGCTGCCCCCACGCCTTCGACACCTGCCTCGCCGTCGACCCGCCGCTCGAGCGTTTCGCCGAGGGGCGGGCCAAGGCATGCCATCTGGAGGGGCTATGAGCGAGACCGGGACCGGCCCGCTGACCGCCGAGGCCGACGCGACCCTGGCGGAGACCCGGCCGTCGGGCCCGCCGGTCTTGAGCGTGCGCGACCTGCAGGTGCATTTCCCGATGCCCGGCGGCGGGCTTTTCCGACGCAGTCCGGACGTGCTCAAGGCGGTCGACGGCGTCTCCTTCGACCTCGCCGCCGGGGAGACGCTGGGCGTGGTGGGGGAATCGGGCTGCGGCAAGTCCACGCTCGGCCGCGCGATCCTGCAGCTCATCCCGTCGACCGGCGGCCGAGTGGTCTGGATGGGCGAGGATATCGCCGGGCTCGACGACAAGGCCCTGCGCGCCCGGCGCCAGGACATGCAGATCATCTTCCAGGACCCGCTGGCCTCGCTCGACCCGCGCATGACCGTCGGCGACATCGTCGCCGAGCCGCTCGACACCTTCCGCCCGGAGATGAGTCGCCAGGACCGGCGCGAGGCGGTGCGCCGGATGCTGCGCGAGGTCGGGCTGATGCCGGAGATGATCAACCGCTATCCGCACGAGTTCTCCGGCGGCCAGTGCCAGCGCATCGGCATCGCCCGCGCGATGATCCTGGAGCCGCGGCTGGTGATCTGCGACGAGCCGGTCTCCGCGCTCGACGTCTCGATCCAGTCCCAGATCATCAACCTGCTGATGGACCTGCAGCGCCGCTACGGCCTGGCGATGATCTTCATCAGCCACGACCTGTCGGTGGTCCGCCACATCGCCCACCGCATCCTGGTGCTCTATCTGGGCCGGATAGCCGAGTTCGGCGACCGCGACGCGCTCTACGACGACCCGCGCCACCCCTACACCCAGGCGCTGATCTCGGCCGTGCCCCTGCCCGATCCGGATCGTGAGCGGGCCAAGCAGCGCATCGTGCTCCACGGCGACCTGCCCTCGCCCCTGAACCCGCCCTCGGGCTGCGCCTTCCGCACCCGCTGCCCCAAGGCGACCCACCACTGCGCCGAGCAAGACCCGCCGCCCTATCCCGTGCGGGCGGGCCAGGTGGCGGCGTGCCACTACTGGGATACCGAGACGCCGGCGGGTTAAGGGGGGCCGAAGGGCTTCGGCATCACGACACGGCCGCAGGTCAGAGCGATAGCCGAACCGATCGCCTCATCAGCTCGGCAACCAGCCCGTTCTCGAGACGATGGAGTGGCCGATCTGCGTCCTTCGGGGCTCGCGGATGCTTCAGGCTGCCAATCCATCGTCGATGGACTAACCGTTCGATGCCGCCGCCGTCCCATGCCATGGCGCCAAGAACACTCTTTTAACGCGAATTATTTGAGAATAAAATATATTTTTTGTTGACTTGCCCCCCCCGATCGCTTTTTTCGGGCATCCTTCCCATGAACAGCGCCAACGGGTCGCGCTTCGCCATGCTGGCCTATGAACTGGATAGTGTCGGGAGCCTGACGCAAACTCTCACCGCCCCAGAACCTACGCTACAAGATGGCCAAGTTCTTCTCAGAACGAAACGGGTATCCATATGTTCAACGGATATATCCTATTTTCGGGGATATTTACTCGCTCCCGAATTTCCGATTATCCCGTGCCATGAATACATGGGAGAAGTCATCGATTCTCGCATTGAGGATCCGGAGTTCCAAAAAGGCAAGCACGTCGTTTATTGGGGCCAGTCCGACTTCATGGGGCTGGCCGAGTACAGGGTGATCAATCCGGTCAAGGGAGCCGACAGAACGAGCAAGTCATGGAAGACGGATAGAGACTTTTTTGACGACAGTCGCGCGGCCGCCGCAGCGATCGATCCGGAACGGATAGGGGAAACGGCATCTCTTCTCGAACCCCTTACGTCGGTTCTGCGGTCGCTCTTCTGGAACGCGCCAAAGCCGGGTGAGAACGTCATCATCCTGGGAGCCGGACCTTGCGGCCTCCTCGCGACCCAGGTTCTGCGTCGCGTCTTCGCCTGTGGACGGATCACTGTCCTCGACATCAACCGGGACAGGCTCGCCGTCGCGAGCGACCTGGGCGCCGACACCGTCGTCGAGCCGCGCGACGGCGCGGACACGCTGGAAGCCCTGATCAGGGATCAGGACGGCGCCCATGCGAGCTTCGTGTTCGACACGCTTCCCCATGTCGACGCGCGCCAGGCCGGTGTCGACACCCGGCAGCAAGCCTTGCGGCTGTTGGAGCCCGACGGGCGGTACGTGATCTACGGCGCGACCGAGTTGCCGCAAGAGATCAACACCTGGCTCCTGCTCGCGAAAGGCATCCGGGTCGTCGCGGCGCCTTTCGACGTCCGCGCGTTCCCGATGCCGAAGTCGGCGCGTGTTCTGGAGACCGCGGCCCGCCTCGCCGAATCCGGGTTGATCCGGCTCGATTCCCTGGTGACGGCCGAAATGGCCGCATCGGACGAAGCGGGGATCCGAGCGGCCTTCGCCGACTACGGACAAGGCGGCTCGTTGAAGACGGTGATCACCTTCGACGCCTGAACATAGCTTCAGCCCTGGACCGCCACATCCCGAGATCGGAGCCATGAGCATCAACCGGACATCCGGCTCTATCATCGCTTTCTATTTCCTCCTCTACGCCAGCTTCGGCTTCCTCGCTCCCTACGTCGCCCTGTTCCTGGAACGGCGGGGATGGAGCGGGACCGATATCGGGATCGCGCTCTTCGCGCTGACCGGAGCCGGTTTCCTGGGCCAGTTCGTGTTCGGCTTCCTGGCCGACCGCACCGGCCGCAAGCGCGCGATCATCGCGGGCCTCGCCCTTGGCAGCGGCATCCTGTGCGCGACATGGCTGACCGCGACCGGCGCCGCGCTGTTCGCCGCGATCGTTGCGCTCGGCCTGTTCCACAGGCCTCTGGTGCCCCTGATGGACAGCGCGACGTTCGACCATCTCGGCGGTGAAGGACGGGAGCGTTACAGCTTCTTCCGCGTCGGCGGTTCTGTCGGGTTCCTGGCCGCCAGCGTGATAGCGTCTGTCCTGGTCATCCCGCAATTCGGCCTTCCCGGCGCCTTCGCGGCCTTCGCCATCGCCATGATCGTCGCCGCGCCGCTGACCAGGGCATTCGGCCGGCCCGGTTCGGTCAGCCGTCCGGGCCAGAGCTTCACGCTCACGTGGATCAGCGACCGACGGATCGTCGCGACGGCCCTGATGATGTTCCTCCTGGAATTCGCCAGCACGGGAATCCAGGGCTATCTCGGCATCTACATCGACCGATACTTCGACCTGCCGGACAACGCGATCCCGATCGCGTGGAGCATCGGCCTCGTCGCCGAGCTGGCACTGTTCTTCGCGGCCCCGTTCCTGCTCACCCGATTGAGCGTCCGCACGGTCCTCCTCATCGGCGGCGGCAGTGCCGTCCTGCGCTACGCGATTCTCGCGACCGGGCTGGCAACGACATCGCCCACGATCTTCTTCGCGTCGCAACTGCTCCACGGCGTCTACTACAGCATCTTCTTTGCCGCGGCGCTGGGCTATCTCGACAGCTCGAGCCCGGCGCACCTGCGGGCGAGCGTGCTCGCCACGGCGCATGCGTTCTCGACCCTCGCAGGGCTGCTCCTCGGCTACCTCGTGAACGGCTGGCTGCTCGATTCGCTGGGCCTGCGCGCCTTGTTCGGAATCTCGGCGGGCGTCGCGGCGGTCGGCGTCATGATTCTGTTCACGGGCCTGATGCCCCGGATCGGGACGACGCTCGATCGCCTTGGAGGCGACGACGCGCTTCACGACGGCGACCGGACCGTGCCCGAATTCGGTTCGGCGTCATGACCCGGGCATGACACTCGCCGCGGCCACCGGCGCGAACAACCCCATGGGCCGGCCCACGCCCCGCAGCGCGTGCGCGCCCTCGGACTCCGGTGCTTCGGCCGACAGGTGGCAGGCAGCCGACTCGGTGACCAGGATTAGGCAGGCACGGGCGGTCGGCTCCGGTCGGCGAGGCAGCGGGGCGGCCCCTCACGATACCGGAAAGAGCACCCGGGCGATCGCCCAGACGAAGGTCACCAACGTGACGGTCGCGGTCGTGCTCATACCGGGCGCCCGCGCGTAGGGATGGATGGCGTAGCCGGCGGCGAAGGCGAGGCGGCCGGCGACGAACAGCGCGGTCAGCAGGCCCGGCGCGCCCAGCCGCGCCTCCGGCACGACCACGGCGAGCGCGGCCAGGGCCGGCAGGAAGGCGGCCGTCTGCTCGACCGTGTTGGTCAGCACCCGCTGGGCGACGCGGTAGCCGCGCGGCTCCGGGTCGGCGATCGGGTCGTAGGCCTCCCCCATCGCCCGGGCGGCCGAGGTCGCCACGACGAGAACCAGGATCAGCGCGGCCGGGAACACCGCGAGCCGCGCCCACAGCGCCAGGCGCGCCGCCTGATCGCCCGCGTCGATCGCCGGCGCCGGCACGACCGGCAGCAGCAGCGCGATGGCGAGCAGCGTCGCGATGCCGGCCGCGCCGTTGACCAGGGCGGCGGCGAGCTTCAGGCGGGTCGGGACGGCCATGTCGCTCCCTTCGGAGATGGCGCGGAACGCGACGGGGCGGGACCGCCCGGCCCCGCCCCGATCGTCATCGTCCGCGTCGCTGCTCGGAACCCGGCTGTCAGGCCCGGTTCATCCGGTTGTCGACCAGGTCGTCGACCACGGCCGGGTCGGCCAGCGTCGAGGTGTCGCCCAGCGCGTCATGCTCGTTGGCGGCGATCTTGCGCAGGATGCGGCGCATGATCTTGCCCGAGCGGGTCTTGGGCAGGCCGGGCGCCCACTGGATCAGGTCGGGCGAGGCGATCGGCCCGATCTCCTTGCGCACCCACTGGACGAGTTCCTTGCGCAGCTCCTCGCTCGGCTCCTCGCCGGCGACGAGCGTGACATAGGCGTAGATGCCCTGGCCCTTCAGGTCGTGGGGATAGCCGACCACGGCCGCCTCGGCCACCTTGGCATGGGAGACGAGCGCGCTCTCGACTTCCGCCGTGCCCATGCGGTGGCCGGAGACGTTGATCACGTCGTCGACCCGCCCCGTGATCCAGTAGTAGCCGTCGGCGTCCCGCCGGCAGCCGTCGCCGGAGAAGTACCGCCCCGGGAAGGTGGAGAAGTACGTCTGTACGAACCGCTCGTGGTCGCCGTACACCGTACGCATCTGGCCGGGCCAGCTGTCGGCGATGCAGAGGTTGCCCTCCGTCGCGCCCTCCAGGTGATGCCCCTCGTTGTCGACGATCACCGGCTGGATGCCGAAGAAGGGCAGCGTCGCCGAGCCGGGCTTCTGGCCGATGGCGCCGGGTAGCGGCGTGATCAGGATGCCGCCCGTCTCGGTCTGCCACCAGGTGTCGACGATCGGGCAGCGCCCGTCGCCGACGACGTTGTAGAACCACAGCCAGGCCTCGGGATTGATCGGCTCGCCGACCGACCCCAGCAGGCGCAGCGACTTGCGCGAGGCCTTCTTGACCGGCCCCTCGCCCTCGCGCATCAGCGCGCGGATGGCCGTCGGCGCGGTGTAGAAGATCGTCACCTTGTGCTTGTCGCAGACCTGCCAGAAGCGCGAGGTGTCCGGGTAGTTCGGCACGCCCTCGAACATCAGGGTCGTCGCGCCGTTGGCCAGCGGGCCGTACACGATGTAGCTGTGGCCCGTGACCCAGCCGACATCGGCGGTACACCAGTACACGTCCCCGTCATGGTAATCGAAGACGTACTGGTGCGTCATCGACGTGTACACGAGATAGCCGCCGGTGGTGTGCAGCACGCCCTTCGGCTTGCCGGTCGACCCGGAGGTGTAGAGGATGAACAGCGGATCCTCGGCGCCCATCGCCTCGGGCGGGCAGTCGTCGGAAACCTTGGCGCAGGCCTCGTGATACCAGAGGTCGCGGCCGTCGACCCAGTCGATCTCACCGCCCGTGCGGCGCACGACGACGCAGGTGTGGACCGAGGAGCACTGGGCCGCCGCCGCATCGGTATTGGCCTTGAGCGGGATCTTGCGCCCGCCGCGCACGCCCTCGTCGGCCGTGATCACGGCGACGGAGTCCGCGTCCTGGATGCGATCGCGCAGGGAATCGGGCGAGAAGCCGCCGAAGACCACCGAATGGATCGCGCCGATGCGCGCGCAGGCGAGCATGGCGTACGCCGCCTCGGGGATCATCGGCATGTAGATGGTGACCACGTCCCCCTTCTTGATGCCGCGCTCCTTGAGGACGTTCGCCAGACGGCAGACGTTCTGGTGCAGCTCGGCATAGGAGATGTGCTTGTGGTCGGACGGGCTGTCGCCTTCCCAGATGATCGCCGTCTCGTCGGCCTTGGTCGCCAGATGGCGGTCGATGCAGTTGTAGGAGGCGTTGAGCGTGCCGTCCTCGAACCAGCGGATATGGACGTCACCCTTGAAGCTGACGTCCTTGACCTTCGTATAAGGCTTCATCCACGTCAGGCGCTTGCCGTGCTCGCCCCAGAAACCCTCCGGATCGGAGATCGACTGGTCGTACATCCGGCGATAGCCGGTCTCGTCGACCCAGGCCTGCCGCGCGACCTCGTCCGGAACCGGAAAATAGCTGGTATCGGTGCTCATCGATCGACGTCTCCCCATCGGGTCCGGGCCGTGCGCCACGGCCCCGTCTCGTTCTTTCCGGCCGGCGGCGCGTGACGCGGTCGGGCCGCGGATTATCCACGACAGCCCCTCACGGAACAACCGCCCCCACGGCCGCCGCTTAACGCCCCCTTAACGTGGGAAGCGCAGGCTGCGACACGATCCCGGGCGACGGGCGCCCGGCGGGCACCTGGAGCATCCTGCGCCCCGACGGACGCAGACGAGATGCTCCAGATTGTTGAAAATCGGGCAATTTCCGAACTGACGAGTCGATCAGTTCGAGAATTGCCCTGGGCCGCGGAGACGCGGGGGCGGGCAATCATGACGGTCGATCACGGCGATCAGGACTCCTCCATCCTCGGCGGCGCGGCCCTGGACCGGGAGAAGCTGGGCCAGCTCGCCCACCGCTCCAGCCTGCTGACGCTCGACGCCCTGATCGGCGCGCTGCCAGGGCCGGCCGCGGCCGACGGCGACCGACCGACGGCGGCCCACAAGGCCCCGGACACCGCCGCCAGGCCCCATGCCGCCGCCGCCCGCACCGCCCGCCGCCTGGCCCGCCGGGCCGAAGGCAGCGCCCGGGCCTTCGGCCTCGATTCCGCCTGATCGGGCCTGATCCCGCACGGCGGCGTGGATCCCGGCGGCCCCGGCGGCACGCTGGCGAAGCCAGGAAACAGC
Source organism: Azospirillaceae bacterium (assembly GCA_040220455.1). Taxonomy (GTDB): domain Bacteria; phylum Pseudomonadota; class Alphaproteobacteria; order DSM-16000; family Inquilinaceae; genus JAVJUS01. The sequence goes on along the minus strand of JAVJUS010000023.1, from coordinate 2,526 downwards.
GCCCCTGGACGAGGCGGCCAGCGGCAACGACAGCCGCCGCCGGATAGCGCTCACCCGTCTCTCGTTCCCGACGCCGACCCGGGACCCGGCCGCCGACGGCGCCAGCGATCCCGCGGGTCCGGCGTCGACTCGGCGATCTGGCGCGGATCCTCGATCGCGACGGAACCATCCTCCTCGACATGCGCCGGCACCGGCGTCAACGCGTCGCCCACGCACGGCCCGGCGACGCACAGGCCATCGTGAACCCGGAACCGCGCGGCATGCGTGGCGCATTGCAGATGGCGGCCATCAGGCGCCATGAAGCGATCCGGCGCCCAATCGAGCGGCGTACCCAGATGCGGACACAGGTTGAGGTAGGCGAACACCTTATCGCCTTTTCGGGCGACCAATACGTCGACGCGATCGCGTCCGGCGCCCGTCGAAAACCCCCGTGCGGCGCCATCCGCGATTTCCTCCAGCAAGCACAACCGGATCATGCCAACCCTCTGTTTATTTTCTTCGGCCGTTTATATCCAATTACGGGATAAAGGTTATGAGATTTCCCGTCTAGATACAGACAGTCTGACCTTTCCTGTACACTGCGCGAGGTAAGCGTGGTCCGGGCGCAATTCTTGCGTCCATCTACAGGAGGTTGTCCATGACTGCTCAAGTTTCTACCCTCGCACAAGATGTCACAATCGACGATCTTACGATCGACAGCTTCCGCCCGGAGGATGCCCCCCTCCTCGCGGAATGCTTCGGGCGGGTCTACGGCCCGGACTACCCCGACCCGCGGGTCTACCAGGCGGAGTACTTCCTGCGCGGCAACGCCGACGGCAGCGTCGTCTCCGCCGTCGCGCGCACGCCCGACGGCATGCCGATCGGCCATTGCGCCGCCGCGCGCACCGCGCCCTACCCCGGCGTCGTCGAGCTCTGCCAGGGCGTCATGCTGCCCGAGCACCGGCGCGGCGGGGCGGCCGCGGCGATGATCGACGCGCTGATCGAGCGGGTCGCCGAAGACCCGTCCTGCGAGGTGCTCTACGGCCGGCCCGTATGCAACCAGCCCGCCTTCCAGAAGGTGCTGGCCAAGCGGGACTTCGTCGATACCGGCCTGGAGCTCGACCTCTGCCGCCCGGCCGCCTTCGCGCGCGAGCGGCTGGGCTCCGGCCGGGTGTCGACCCTGCTGCAGTTCCGCAGCCAGCGGCCGGTCGACCGGGCGCTCTACCTGCCGGAAGCCTTCGGCCTGGTCATGCTCACGATCCAGCGCGCGCTGGGCGAGGAGCGCCGGGTCGAGCCCTCGACGAAGGCGGTGTCGACGCGCCGGCCCGGCGACGTCCGCCTCGAGCACAAGGAGGTGATGGACCTCTCGCGCCTGGTCGTGCGCCGGGCCGGCCGCGACCTGTGCGAAGCGCTCGACGCCGTCGAGGAATCCGGCCGCCGGGGCGACATCCGCATCGCCCACGCGGTGCTCAGCCTCGGCGATCCGGCGGTCGGCGAAGCGGTGGCCAAGCTGCGCCGGCGCGGCTTCTTCTTCGGGGCCTTCCTGCCGCGCTGGCTCGACGAGGACGCGGTGCTGCTGCAGCGCGTCTATGGCGAGCCGAACTTCGGTGAGCTGCGTATTCACGGCCGCAGCGCCGAGGATCTGGTGAGCATCGTGCGTCTCGACCACGCGCTTGCCGCGCGCCGCCAGAGCCGGGCCCGCGGCTCCGCCGCGGCCAAGCCCGCCTCGGCGGCCTGAGGCCCGTTCGCCTGCATGAGGGGCGGGGCGGAAGCCCCGTCCGGGAGGGAGGCCGATGCCGGGCGCTCAGTCCGGGTCGGTCTCCCCCAGGGCGCACACCCGGCGCCATTGCGGATCGGTGACGGGCATCACCGACAGCCGCGACTGGCGCACGAGCGCCATGTCCGCCAGTTCCGGATCGGCCTTGATCGTGACCAGCGAGACAGGCTTCGTCATCGGACGTACGGCGCGCACATCGACCATGCCGAAACGGCCCGACCCGTCGGTCGGGTCGGGGTGATACGCCGCGACCACCTCGACGATACCGACGATCTCCTTGCCCTGGTTGGAGTGGTAGAAGAAGGCGCGATCGCCGATCTTCATGGCCTTCATGTTGTTCGAGGCCTGGTGATTGCGCACGCCGTCCCAGCCTTCGGCTCCGGCGGCGACCTGCTGGTCCCAGGACCAGGTGGCGGGTTCGGATTTCAGCAACCAGTACGCCACGCCCGCGTCCTCGCTCGATCAGTCGGGGGCGCCCGGTCTCGCGCGGCCGGACGCCGTCTCGCGCGAGCGATAGCAGGCGCCCGGCCGGGAATCCAGCCCTCGCCACGCCGCCGGACGCGATGCTCAGGCCTTGACGCCGGCGCCCCGGGCCGGCGGCGCGTCCGGGTCGAGCGGCCAGCGCGGCCGCGGCGCGAAGTCGAGCGGATCGGGCGCGCCGGCGCGCAGGCGCTCGATCCCGGCCCAGGCGACCATCGCGGCGTTGTCGGTGCACAGCCCTATGGGCGGCGCGACGAAGGGCAGGCCCGCGCGCGCCGCCGCCTCGGCCA
>JAVJUS010000022.1:0-8332 GCA_040220455.1 Azospirillaceae bacterium | reverse complement strand
CGCCGGGGACCAGGCCGGCGACGGCGCGGCGGTCCCGTCCCTGCCGGGCGTGGCGGGCGCGCTGCCGACGAGCGCGCTGACAGGCTCGGGAAGTCAGGGCGCGGGAAACCAGGGCGAGGCAAGCCAGGGTGACGGGGCCGGCGGCGAGGGCCAGCAGGGCCAGACCGGCCAGGCCGCGCCGGCCGGCCCGCTGCTGCCGGACCAGCCGATCGCCCGGGCGCTCGCCTTCGCCAGCGACCGCATGGCCGAGGGCGTGGAGCTGGCGGTCGAGGTCGGCTCGGCCTTCGCCGATGTCCCGAGCGTTCTGGACTGGGTCCAGCGCCAGCTCGACACCGCGATCGACCGGACCCGCTGGCTGGGAATCCTGGAGGCCCTCGCCATCGGCCTCGGCGGCGCGCTGGTGCTCTACGCCGTCGTGGTGCGCCTGCTGCACCCGCTTCGGCGCCGGCTCGGCATCCGGGGCGAGGGCGCCACGTGGATCGGCCGGCTGTTCCTGGTGATCGGCCGGCTGATTCTCGATGCGGTCCCGCTCGTCGTCCTCGGCCTCGCTGTCTCCGCGCTGCTGACCGCCATCGACGCGACCCGGCTGGGGCGGCTCGTCACCCTGACCCTGACCAACGCCGTCCTGATCCACGGCTGGGTCGCCGTCGCCGCGCGCGCCCTCCTGACGCCGCGCACGCCGGCGCTCCGGCTCTATCGGATGGGCGACGAGACGGCGGCCTATCTCTATGTCTGGGTCCGCCGCCTGTCGGCGGTGATCGTCTACGGCTTCTTCGCCGGGGAGATCTTCTTCTATCTCGGCGCCCCGCCCGCGGTGCGGGAGACCATCGTCAACGTGGTCGGCCTGGCGATCGGCCTGATGACCGCGGTCTTCCTGCTCCAGAGCCGTCGGCCCGTCGCGCGCTTCCTGCGTGGCTCGGGCCGGACGACGGGCCCGCTGGCCGCCAGCCGCCGGCGCGTGGCCGAGGTCTGGCACCTGCTCGCCATCGCCTATATCGGCGTCGTCTATGTCATCTGGATGCTGGAGGTGCCCGGCGGCTTCGGCTTCCTGCTCCGCTCGACGATCCTGTCGGTCGTCGTGGTCCTCGCCGCGCGGCTCGCCATGGACGCTATCGGCCGTGCCATGCGCCGCGGCTTCCGGGTCAGCGCCGAGATGCGGGAGTCGTTCCCGGGGCTGGAGGCCCGGGCCAATCGCTACCTGCCGGTGCTCCAGCGCCTCGCCAATTTCCTCGTCGTCGTGCTGGCGGTCCTGGCGCTGCTGCAGATCTGGCGTCTGGGCGGGTTTTCCTGGTTCACCACGCCGTCGGGGCGCGGGCTCGCCTCCAGCGCGGTGTCGATCGTCTTCGTCCTGGCCGTGCTGTTCGCCCTGTGGGAGGGGATCAGCGCGGCCATCCAGCGCTATCTCCAGCGCACCGACGAGACCGGCGAGCGCGTGGTGGCGAGCGCGCGGGCGCGCACGCTCCTGCCGCTGCTGCGCACGACGGTGATGATCGTGCTCGGCACCATCGGCACGCTGGTGATCCTGTCCGAGCTCGGCATCAACATCGCGCCGCTGCTGGCCGGAGCCGGCGTGGTCGGCATCGCCATCGGCTTCGGCGCCCAGACGCTGGTCCAGGACGTCATCACCGGCCTGTTCATCCTGCTCGAGGACACGATCTCGGTCGGCGACGTGGTCGATGTCGGCGGCCATACCGGCATCGTCGAGGGGCTGAGCATCCGGGCGATCCGGCTGCGCGACCTGTCGGGCAACGTCCATACCGTGCCGTTCAGCCAGGTCAGCACGGTGCTCAACATGACCAAGGAGTTCTCCTACTACGTCTTCGACATCGGCGTGGCCTATCGCGAGGACACCGACCAGGTCACCCGCCTGATCCGCGAGGTCGGCGACGACCTGCAGAGCGATCCGGATTTCGGCGCCCAGATCCTGGAGCCGGTGGAGATCTTCGGCGTCGACCGCTTCGCCGACAGCGCCGTGGTGGTCAAGGCGCGGATCAAGACCCGGCCGATCCAGCAATGGTATGTCGGGCGCGAATTCAACCGCCGCCTGAAGAAGCGCTTCGACGCCGAGGGCGTGGAGATTCCGTTCCCCCACGTCACGGTCTATTTCGGCGAGGACAAGGAGGGCCGGGCCCCCGCCGCGCGCCTCAGCCTCGACGATCCGCGCATGGTCGAGGCCCTGGAGGCCGAGCGCGCCCGCCGCGCCGCCTCGCGCGAATCCGCGGATAGCGAGAAGGCGGCCGAGCCCCACAAGGTCGACGCCGCCCAGCGACTGCCCGGCGCGGAGCCGACCATCGGCGGCGGCTCGGACCAGGGCGGCGAGCGGTAGGGTCGCTTGGACGAAAATGCAATAATCTTGCGAATTGCACTGTGAGGCCGGCTGAGGAGCTGCCTTCCTCACCGGGTCTCGCGAACATGTGCTCGCGGGGTGCCCAGCCGACCCGTTGTCGGCGCGGTCATCCATCCCCAAATCTCTGCCGTAAGGAAACGGCCCCACGGTCGTCACAACCGCCTGTCAGACGCAAACGCCGGGGCGGACGCCTCGGCGCCGGAACGGGAGGTCACGCCATGGCGATCGCCGCCCCGGCCGAAATCACCGGCACGCCCTCTGTCCGACGGATCGGGACCGCCGCGCTGCGGACCGCCCTGGTCCGGGGGCTCGACGATTTTCGCGACAAGCCGAGCCATCTGCTCTTCATCGGCATCATCTATCCGATCGCCGGCCTGATTCTCAGCCGGCTGGTCTTCGGCTACGAGATCCTGCCGCTGCTCTTCCCGTTGGCGGCGGGCTTCGCGCTGCTCGGCCCGTTCGCCGCCATCGGGCTGTACGAGCTCAGCCGTCGGCGCGAGCAGGGCCAGGAGGTCGGCTGGCGCCATGCCTTCGGCGTGCTGCAGTCGCCGGCCATCCGCCAGATCCTGATCCTCGGCGCCATCCTGGCGGTCACCTTCGTCGCCTGGCTGCTGGTCGCCTGGGGGCTCTACGCCGCGACCCTGGGCACGGGCGCGCCGCAGTCGATCGGCGGGTTCCTCGACCGGCTCTTCACCACCGGGGCGGGCTGGACCCTGATCGTCGTCGGCAACGCCGTCGGCGCGCTCTTCGCCGTCTTCGCCCTGACGATCAGCGTCGTGTCCTTCCCGCTGCTGCTCGACCGGCATGTCGGCGTGGCGACGGCGATCGCCACATCCGCCAAGGCGGTCGCGGCCAATCCCGGGCCGATGGCGGCCTGGGGTCTGATCGTCGCTGCCGGGCTGGTGATCGGCTCGATCCCGCTCTTCGTCGGCCTGGCCGTCGTCATGCCGATCCTGGGTCACGCCACCTGGCACCTCTACCGCCAGGTGGTCGGGGACTGACGCCCGGCCGCGAGGCCGCTCAGGCCGCGTGCCGCGCCGCCGGGCCCTCCGCCGGCGCTGCCACGGGCGCCAGCCCCAGTGCCAGCCGACCGCAGAAAAGCTGCTGGCGCCCCGCCGGCAGCGGGTGGAAGCCGGCGCCGTGGATGTCCCTCAGCAGCCGCTCCAGCCCGGTCGCGCGGAAGAACCCGGCCCCGCCGGTCGCCTCCAGCGCGGTCTCGACGGTCTCGCGTACCGCCTCGGCGGCAATCGCCTTGCGCGTCAGGGCGGCGGCGGCCGCCTCGGCGTCGGGCGTGAAGCCGGGATCGGCGCCGCGCCGCACCATGTCCTCGAGAGCGAGCCGCGCCGTCGTCAGCGCCGTCTCCATCCGCCCGACGGTCATCGCCGTGACCGGGTCGTCGCCGCGCCGGCGGGCCCGCTCGACCGCGATCCGGGCCGCGGCCTCGGCCGTGCCCAGATAGGCCGCCATGATCAGCGGCAGGGCGACCGTCAGGATCACCGCGAAGGCCGGGTGGAAGGGCCCGCGCGGCCGGGCGAGCGCCAGCGCGCCCTCCGGCACGAAGACCCGGTCGAGCGTGACGGTGTTCGATCCCGTCGCCCGCATGCCCATGGCGCGCCAGTCGTCGCCGATGGTCACGCCCTCGGCGTCCAGCGGCACCGGGAAATGCAGGACGCGCGGGCCGTCCGGGCCGTCCTCCTCGACGGCGGAGGTCACCATCACGTCGCCCATGGGCGAGCCGCTGGCGAAGGGCTTGACGGCGCTGACCCGCCAGCCTCCCTCGACCGGCTCGGCCCGTCCGTTCGACTCGAGCCAGTCGTTCGCGCCGGTGCTGACCAGGACCGCCTCGTCGCGCGCGACCCGCTCCAGCAGCGCCTTGCCCGGCCGGCCGGCGCGGTGGTTCAGGACGGCGGCGGCGACCAGGTGCTGGTGCATCGACAGGGCCAGCGCCGTCGACGGGCAGGCATGGGCGAGCCGGCGCAGGAAATCGGCCATGGCGGCATGGGCGCACCCGCCGCCGCCGAGGTCGGCCGGCACTTGCGCGGAGAAGACGCGCTCGCGGCGCAGCGCCTCGTAGTTCGCCGCCGCGAAGGCGTCGGTCGCGTCCGCCTCCGCGGCCCCCTCGGCGATTTCCGGGGCCAGACGGTCGAGCACGGCGTCGAGATCGAGTCCGGTGGTCATGGCGACACCCCCTCATGCCGGAGTACGATGGTACCAGTGTCCACCCCCGCCGATCGTCCGATCAACTTCAGGAAGTGAAGTTGCGGGCGGCGCGGCGACGTGGGACCGTCGTCCGGTCGATCCACGAGGGAGGGGACCGCCATGCCCGGCCGGGACGGCTATCGTCAGTATTGCCCGATCGCGATCGCCGCCGAAGTCATGGGAGAGCGCTGGACGCCGCTGGTCATCCGCGGCCTGTTCTGCGGGGCGAGCCGGTTCAACGACATCCAGCGCAGCGTGCCGCGCATGTCCTCCTCGCTGCTTTCCCGCCGCCTGCGGGAGCTGGAGGAGGCCGGCGTGATCGCCCACCACGAGGCGCCCGGCGCCACGGGCGCGCGCTACGCCCTGACGCCGGCCGGCGAGGCGCTGTTCCCGGTGCTGGAGCAGATGGGCGTCTGGGCCCAGACGCATCTGCGCCCGGAGATCCTGGAGAGCCGCAACCTCGACCCCGATCTCCTGATGTGGGAGATCCGCCACGCCGCCATCGACCGAGGCGCGGCGGCCGACGCCCCGGACCCGGATGCCCGCCCGCCGACCCGCCGCGTGGCGTGCTTCCGGCTCGACGGGGTGCCGGTGGCCAAGCGCTTCTACTGGCTGGTCTTCGAGGCCGGGGACGTGGATATCTGCCTGCGCGACCCGGGCCATCCGGTCGATCTGCACGTCCACGCCCATATCCGCGACCTGGTGGCGGTCTGGCTCGGCCACGAGCGGTTGGAGACGGCGCGGGAGGACGGCCGGCTCCGGCTCGAGGGCGCGCGCGGTGAGATCGCCGCCTTCACGCGCTGGTTCGCGCTCAGCCATTTCGCCCGGGTGCCGCCGGGCTTGGCGGCGGAGTAGGCCCGACGGAAAGGCTACCTTGCCGGCGCGGTCTCCGCGACCCAGGCGCGGGTGCGCGCCGACCATCCCTCCAGGACACGATGGCCGCCGTCGTGCAGGCACAGCCGCAGATCGGCCGGGCCCCTGCAGCTCGACCCCCAGGCGCGGCAGTCGAACGGCCCGTCGCCATAGGTCCGGGCCGGGGCGTCGGCGCAGTCGGCGGTCTCGCGCAGGATCGCGAAGCCCTCGAGGACGTCGCCCTGGCGCCAGGAGTCGCCGATCGGTCGGCCTTCCATCGGCACGACCGTGTCGGCGCTGCCGTGCTCGTGGGCCAGGCGGACCGGCCCGGCCGGGCAGTCCCCCTCCGGCAGCGGCTCCCAGAAGGCGCCGGAGACGGGGGCGAAATGGGTGAAGGGCGCGCCGATCCGGCAGGCCACGTCCCAGACCATGGAGCCGCCCTGGGAGAAGCCGGCGGCGAGCACGCGGGACTCGTCGACCGGCCAGCGCGCGCGGATATCGGCAATGACCGAGCGGACATGGGCGAGGTCGTCGCGCGCGTCGCTGGGCGAGCCGACATGGGCCCAGGTCTTCTCCCGCCCGTCGGCCGCGGCGAACAGCCAGCCCGCGTCGGTCCAGGATTCCACGAGGCCCCGGTTGGCGATGGCATTGGCGCCGGTGTCCTGCCAGCCGTGGAACCAGACGATCACCGGCATCGGCGACGCGCCGTCGTCGCCGGCCGGCAGCTCCACGTAGTAGCGCCCGTCGGCGACCGCGCACGGGCTCTCCGCCCCCGGGCAGGCGGCGGCGGGGGCGGCGGCGGCCGCCGCGAGGACGGTGCTGATCATGCCGACCACGCGAAGCGCCGTCCGGCACGTGAAACGCGACAGGGATCGTGGGATCATGGGTCAGGGCTCCGGCTTGCGCACCGCGCTCAAGGCCGATGCTACGGGCGGGAGGTAGATCGGCGACGGCGGGTCGCCAAGTCGCCATGTCGCGCGCGCATCGCCCCGACCAGAGCACCGAGCCGTCGCGCAGCGCCTTTCGGCGCTGGGCGACCTACGCCGGCCGGCGTCATCGTAGGTCGCCCACGGCCGCGAGGCCGTGCGCGACAGTGGTGCCGGGGCCAGGGCGTCGTCGCCGGGCTCACAGGAAGCTCTGCTCACAGGAAGCTCTGGTCACAGGAAGCTCTGGTCACAGAAAGCTCTGGGGGTCGATGTCGACGGTGACGCGGACGGCGCCGGGGATCTGCACGCCGTCGAGCCAGCCGGCGATCGTCCGGTGCAGCGGCGCGGCGCGGGTCGCCTTGACCAGCAGGCGGCGGCGGAAGCGGCCGCGCAGCAGCGACAGCGGCGCCTCGGCGGGTCCGAAGACGGCGATGCCCTCGACCTGCGGCGCCGCCCGGCCGAGGGCGGCGGCCACCGCGTCCACCTTCTGTCGATCCGGGCCTGACACGATCAGTGCCGCGAGCCGGCCGAAGGGCGGCAGGCCGGCGCGCTCGCGCTCGGCGATCTGGCCCGCCAGGAAGGCGTCGCGCCCGCCCTCGACCAGGGCGTGGATCACGGGGTTGTCCGGCGCGCAGGTCTGCAGCAGCACCCGGCCCGGCCGTTCCGCCCGGCCGGCCCGCCCGCCGACCTGGTGGAGGAGCTGGTAGGTCCGCTCGAAGGCGCGAAAGTCGCCGCCGCCGAATCCGAGATCGGCGTCGACCACGCCGACCAGGGTCAGGTTCGGGAAATGGTGGCCCTTGGCCAGGATCTGGGTGCCGATCAGCAGGTCGACCTCGCCGCGATTGACCGAGTCGACGAAGCTCGCCGCGCGCTTCGGCCCGGTCAGCGTGTCGGACGCGACGATGGTCCAGCGCGCGCCGGGCAGCAGGGCATCGACCTCCTCCGCGATGCGCTCCACGCCGGGGCCGCAGGCGGCCAGCGTGTCCTCCGCCCCGCAGGACGGGCAGGCCTTCGGCCGGCGCGCCTGGAAGCCGCAGTGATGGCAGGTCAGCCGGCCGGCCAGCCGGTGCTCGACCAGCCAGGCGGTGCAGTTGGGGCATTCCAGCCGGTGCCCGCAGGCCCGGCACAGGGTCAGCGGGGCGTAGCCCCGGCGGTTGAGGAACAGCATCGCCTGCTCCCCGGCCGCCAGGGTGTCGGCCACCGCGTGGGCCAGGCTCGGCGATAGGAAGCGGTCGGCCGGCATGCTCTCCGCCCGCAGGTCGATCGCGGAGATCGCCGGCACCGCCGCGCCGCCGTGCCGGTCGGGCAGGTGCAGGCGGGCATAGCGCCCGCGATCGGCGTTGACCACGGTCTCGATCGACGGCGTGGCGGAGACCAGGCAGATCGGGATGCCGCCCAGATGGGCGCGCACCACGGCCATGTCCCGGGCGTGGTAGACGACGCCGTCCTCCTGCTTGAAGGCGGGTTCGTGCTCCTCGTCGACGACGATCGCGCCCAGATCGGCGAAGGGCAGGAGCAGGGCCGAGCGGGCGCCGACGACGACTCGTGCCTCGCCGGTCGCCACGGCGCGCCAGGTCTCCCGCCGGCGGGCCTGGGTCAGGTCGGAATGCCATTCCGCCGGCCGGGCGCCGAAGCGCGCGGCGAAGCGGTCGAGCCACTGGGCCGACAGCGCGATCTCCGGCAGCAGCACCAGCGCCTGGCGCCCGGCGGCGAGCGCGGCGGCCACGGCCTCCAGATAGACCTCCGTCTTGCCCGAGCCGGTGACGCCGTCGAGCAGCGTCGCCTTGAAGCCGCCCGTCGAGCCCGCCTCCGGGTCCGGGCGCGCCGGCGCGGCGGCCGCGGCCACGTCGGCGCGCAGGGCCTCGGCGGCGGCGGCCTGGTCGGCGGTCAGCACCGGGCCCGGGCGGTCCGGGTCGGGCGATTGGAACGGGTTCGGCGGCGGGATGTCGACGGCCTCGATCAGGCCGGCCTCGGCCATGGTCTTGATCACGGCGGTCGAGCAGCCGGC
>JAVJUS010000021.1:0-6037 GCA_040220455.1 Azospirillaceae bacterium | reverse complement strand
GGCCGGGGCCCCGTCGGGGCCGCCCGCGCCGGCGGCGCCCTTCCGCTCCTGCCGGCTTCGGTTCTGCCCCCGTTGGTCCTGCCCCCGCCGGTCGGCCCGGTCGAACAGATCCGGCGTTCCCCGGCCCGGCGGCGGGGTGGCGCGGCGGGCCGCCCGGGCGTCCGGCCGGGCGAGCAGCAGCACGGGCACGCCGCCGCTCTCGCAGGCGAGCTGGAGCCGGCGGCTGGCGGTCAGGTCGAGGGCCGCCGCCTCGCCCACCACGGCGGCGAGCGCGCCGCTGCGCGCCGCCTCCTCCAGCGCCCAGAGCCGGTCGGTCTCGTCGGTCGGCGCGGCGACCAGCAGACGGTCCGGCGTCAGACCGTAGGCGGCGAGCCCCGGGGCGTAGAGATCCGCGCCCGCGCCACGGCCCCCCGGCACCGGCTGCGCGAGCCACAGCACCGGTCGCCCGGCAGGATCGGCCTCGGCGAAGCGGGCGGCAGCCAGCGCGGCGAAACCGATCGCCGCGCCGTCATGGACGGCCCCGTCCTGTCCGATCCCGTCATCGGCAATCCCGTCGCCCTCCCCCGCCGAGGCGGCCGCGATCTCGTGCAGGCAGCCGCGGGCGATCCCGCCGCCCGGCAGGGCCGCGTCGATCGCCGCCACGCCCAGCGCCACCGCCCCGGCCCGCCCGGCCGCGCCACCGCCTTCCATCCGCCGCACCCGGGCGCGCAGCCGCTCGAGCGTCGCCCGGCGATCGGCCGGATCGCTCGACGGCGGGACCTCGGGCACCGGCCGCCCGGAAGCGGCCTCCCCGGGGGGATCCTCCTCGGACAAGGGCGCGGCGGGATCGTCGAACAGGGCGCGGGCGGCGGTCATGGCAGCCTCCGATCGCGGCAGCGGGAGTCGGGTTTGTTCCTTATTTGTTCTATTCTGCGGCCCCGGAGTCAAGGACGTAAAGGCGGTCGACCCCGGACACGCTCCCTTCTCCCGTCATCCCGGCCGGAGCCTCTTCCTTCTCCGTCATCCCGGCCGGAGCGAAGCGGAGAGCCGGGATCTCGGTGGCCCCGGCTCCCGCGCCCGGACGGCCCCGGGAGCATGGATCCCGGGTCGCAAGCCTCGCCACCCACGCCCCTTCAGGGCGTGGGCTCGCCTAACGCCCGGGATGACGGCGAAGGAAAGTGCCGCTTCGTAGGTCGCCCACCGCAAAGCGGTGCGCGACGGCGCCGTCCGTGCCGTCGCGCACGGCCTCGCGGCCGTGGGCGACCTACGGTCCGGCCCGCTCAGATCCCCGAGGCAAGGAACCCGCCGTCGACGCGCAGCACGGCGCCGGTGACGAAGGCGGCGGCCGGCGACGCGAGGTAGACGGCCGCGCCGATCATCTCGTCGGCCTCGCCGAAGCGGTCGAGGGCGGCGCGCTTGCGGGCCTCGGCCTTGCGCTCGTCGGACATGCGCTCGCTGTTCATCTCGGTCATCACGAAGCCGGGGCTGATCGCGTTGACGCGCACGCCCGACCGGCCCCATTCGGCGGCGAGCGACTGGGTCAGCGCCACCACGCCGGCCTTGCTGATCGCGTAGGGCGTGGCGTTGGCCCAGCCGTAATGGGCGGCGAGCGAGGCGATGTTGACGATCGCCCCCTGCCCGCGCCCGGCCATGCGCCGCCCGGCCTCGGTCGAGCAGAAGAAGACGCTCTTCAGATTGGTGTCGACGACCCGGTCGTAATCGGCCTCGTCGAATTCGATAGCCGGCTTGATGTCGGTCGTGCCCTGGCTGTTGACGAGGATATCGAGCGGGCCCTGCGCCGCCTCCACCGCCTCGAACAGCGGCGCGATCGCCGCGATGTCGGTGACGTCGGCGGCGAAGCCGGCGGCCCCGCCGCCGATCTCCGCCGCCACGGCGTCGAGCCTGTCCTGCCGCCGGCCGGAGATCGCGACCCGGGCGCCGCGCGCCGCGAGGCCCCGGGCGATGGCGCCGCCCAGCCCGCCGCCGCCGCCGATGACGAGGGCGGTGCGCCCGGTCAGGTCGAAGGGGTCGGATGCGGTCTCGGCCATGGCGCGGTCCTCCTGGAGCGGTTGGGCTGGAGCGGTCCGGCCCGGGTGCCCCGGGCGCTTTCCCCGCTGCCTGCCACGAACCGCCGCGCGGCGCCAGCCCCGCGGTACCGCCGTCTCGTCCAGCGCGGACGATCCGGCCCCGCGCCCGGCCGGGATGTCAGCCCGGCGGGGCGTAGCCCAGCGCGTTGGCCAGCTTGTCCTCCAGCTCGGCGATCCGGGCGCGCAGCGGGGCCACGGCCTCGGCCACCTCCGCCTCGGTGAAGCGCGGGGTGATGTGCTGCGGGCAGTTCCAGTCGAGCGCCTCGACCGTCAGCACCACCGCGCGCTCGACCGTGGCCGGATAGCCCGGCACGGCGAGCCGGGCGACCAGCTCCGGCTCGTCGGCGGCATCCACCACCCGGGCGCGCGCCCAGATCTTCAGGCGCTTGCGCCGGGCCTGGTCCATCAGGATGAGCGACACCCGGTCGTCGGCGGCGAGATTGCCGACGCTGATGTACTGGAGATTGCCGCGGAAATCGGCATAGCCGAGCGTCCGGTCGTCGAGCACCTTCAGGAACCCGGCCGGCCCGCCGCGGAACTGGACATAGGGCCAGCCCGTCTCCGACACCGTCGCCTGGAAGAAGCCGTCGCGCGCGGCCACGAAGGCCGCCTCGCGCGGGCCCAGCCGGTCGCCCTCGACCGCGCTGTCCGCGCCGTCGGGATCCGCCTCGAACCGGCGGTTGGCCGCGCGGGTTCCGTTATGGGCCTGGGCGGCCCTGACCGCCGGGGTGAAGGTGATCTCCGCGAATTTCCGCGCCATGGCGGCCTCCGTCGAATGGGGGGTTGGGGTGGGTTGGGCGAGACAGTGGGGCATGGCGTGAACACGATGCCGTCTTTCGGATCCTTACATTCGGTCATCCCCGCGAAAGCGGGGATCCATCGGCCTCGGAACGGGCCCGGGCATCGGCCGGTTCGGTGGTGCCAGGGCCCCCTGGATCCCCGCTTTCGCGGGGATGACGAAGTCAGAAAGGGAAAGCGAAGCTCATCGTTACTGCCGTTCGAGTGAAAATGTTCTCTTCCAATCTACGACGGAACCGCTGCAAACTGGATCTTACTGTTTTGATTTGCGGAATAATCCAATGGACCGCCTGCGTGCTCTCGAGATCTTCGTCGCGGTGGCCGAGGCCGGCGGTTTCGCCGCGGCCGGGCGGGCGACCGGGGCCTCACCGCCCGCCGTCACCCGCGCGGTCGCGGGGCTGGAGCGGCGGCTGGCGACGCGTCTCTTCGTGCGCACGACCCGGGCGGTGCGGCTGACCGAGGCCGGCGAGCGGTTCCTCGCCGACGCGCGCCGCATCCTCGCCGAGCTCCAGGAGGCCGAGGACGCGGCGGCCGGCGCCCATGGCGCGGCGCGGGGCGAGATCCGGGTGACGGCGCCGGTGCTGTTCGGCCGCCTGTTCGTCGCGCCGCTGCTCGGCGATTTCGTCGAGGCGCATCCGGCCGTGACCTGCCACGCCGTCTTCGTCGACCGCATGGTCGCCCTTGTCGAGGAGGGCATCGACATCGCCGTGCGGATCGGCGACCTGCCGGATTCCGGACTGACGGCGGTACGGGTCGGCGCGGTGCGCCGGGTCGTCGTCGGCGCGCCCGGCTATCTGGACCGGGCGGGCCGGCCGGTGGATCCGCGCGACCTGGCCGATCACCGGATCGTCGCCTCGACCGCGGCCGGCGCCGGCCCTGATTGGCGCTTCGTCGGCGGCGACGGCCGGCTCCTGACGGTGAGCGTGCCGGCGCGCCTGACGGTCAGCACCAACGACGCCGCGATCGACCTGGCAGAGCAGGGGCGCGGGCTGACGCGGCTGCTGTCCTATCAGGTCGCCGCGCCGGTGGCCGAGGGCCGGCTGGAGCGCGTGCTCGACGCCTTCGCCCCGCCGCCTCTGCCGGTGCATGTGGTTCATGCCGAAGGCCGCGCCGCCTCGCGCAAGATTCGGGCGGCGGTCGACCACCTGGTCGCCGGCCTGCGCGCCGACCCGGCCCTCGACCGGGCCTGAGCGGCGGGGCCGTCAGCGCCCCCGGAACACGGGCGGGCGCTTCTCCAGGAAGGCGCGGAAGCCTTCGCGGTAGTCCTCGGTGCCGAAGCTGGCATAGCTCTCGCGCACCTCCTCCGCAGTCAGCGGCGCCCCGGTCCCGAGGCGGCGCGCGAAGGCCTTGTGCCAGCGATGCACCCGCGGCGCGCCGGCGGCGACGCGCTCGGCCGCCTCGGCGATCGCGGCGTCGAGATTGCGGTCCGGTACGACCCGATTGACCAGCCCCTTGGCCTCGGCCTCGGCGGCGTCGAAGATCCGCGCCTCGAAGACGATCTCGAGCGCTCGGGCCCGGCCGACGGCGGCGTGCAGCGCGGCGAATTCCGGGTAGGGCATGGCGAGGCCCAGGCGCGCGACCGGCGCGCCGAAGCGCGCGCTCTGTCCCGCGATGCGCCAGTCGCAGGTCAGCGCCAGCACCATTCCCGCGCCGGTGCACGGCCCGGCGATCCGCGCCAGGACCGGATGGCGGCACTCGGCGATGGCGGCATAGGTCTCCTCCATCAGCCGACCATAGGCGGCGGCCTGGTCCGGATCGCCTCGCTCGCCCTCGAATTCGGAGACGTCGGCGCCGGGGCTGAAGGCCTTGCCGGCGCCGGTCAGCACGACGCAGCGCACGTCCTCGTCGGCGTCGAGCGTTCTGAAGGCCCGCGCCAGCGCCGGCCAGGACGGCTTGTCGAGGGCGTTCATGCGCTCGGGCCGGTCGATGGTGACCGTCGCCACGCCGCCGGCGCCGTGGGCGACGCGCACCCGGTGCTCGCCGGCGCCCAGGCCGGCGCTCGGGTCGGTGGCCTCGGGCGCCGGTGGCGCGGCGGGATCGCGGTCGGTCATGAGAGGGCGCTCCCGGCTCGGTTGACGGCGGTCGGCCGGGCTCGCCCCGGCGGCGGGCCGCGATCCTGACCGTTCCGCACGTTCCCGGCAAGCCGCCGCGCGCCATGGACAGCCGCCCGCCGCCGGGGCTATGCAGAGCCACCGCCCCACCGGCCCGGACCGCCGCCATGCCCGACCCCACCACCGCCCCCACGACCGACCCCGCCGCCGCCGATCCCGCGCTGGCCGCGCGCATCCTGCTGGAGACGGAGGCCGTGCTGTGCCGGCCGGACGCGCCGTTCACCTTCACCTCGGGACGGCTCAGCCCGGTCTATGTCGATGTCCGCCGGCTGATCGCCTTTCCGCGGGCCCGGCGCCGGCTGATGGCGATGGCCGAGGACCGGCTGGCCCGCGCCTGCGGGACGGAGGCCTTCGACGTGGTGGCGGGCGGCGAGACGGCGGGCATCCCCTACGCCGCCTTCCTGGCCGAGCGGCTTGGCCTGCCCATGTGCTACATCCGCAAGAAGCCCAAGGGATTCGGCCGCGACGCCCGGATCGAGGGCGCGCTGAAGCCCGGCCAGCGCGTGCTGCTGGTCGAAGACCTGGCGACCGACGGCGGCTCCAAGCTCTCCTTCGTCGAGGGGCTGCGCGAGGCCGGCGCGCGGGTCGAGCACTGCTTCGTCGTCTTCCACTACGGCATCTTCCCGCAGAGCGTCGAATCCCTGGAGAAGGCGGGCGTCGCCCTGCACGCGCTGGCCACCTGGCACGACGTGATCGCGGAGATCGACCGCGCCGGCGCCTTCACCCCCGACCAGATCGACGACATCCGCGCCTTTCTGATCGACCCGGACGACTGGTCGGCGAAGCGGGGTGGGACAGCCACTCGAGGGTGAACCGCGGGGTCTGAAAAGCACAAGCCCCGCACGAGGCGGGGCTTGGCGACATCGGCCGTTCTAGACTGCCCGAAGCTTGTCATCGCTCGCTGGACAGCCTGCCTAGTACTCTAGGTCACCGACTCATAAACCGCATCCAGATACGGGCGGCAGCGAGTTTTACGAGAGCGAGATAGTTGGCGGCATGCTTTTCGAAGCGCGTTGCGATGGCCCTGAAGTGCTTGATCTTGTTGAAGAAGCGCTCGACCAG
>JAVJUS010000020.1:0-36853 GCA_040220455.1 Azospirillaceae bacterium | reverse complement strand
CTGGTCGAGCGCTTCTTCAACAAGATCAAGCACTTCAGGGCCATCGCAACGCGCTTCGAAAAGCATGCCGCCAACTATCTCGCTCTCGTAAAACTCGCTGCCGCCCGTATCTGGATGCGGTTTATGAGTCGGTGACCTAGGCGTACATGCGCCGGGCGATCGCCAGCCGGCCGCCCTCCGCGTCGGCCCAGAGCCGGGCCTGGCGCCGGGCGACCCGGCTGTCGTCGGGGCCCAGCGGCGGCGCGGTGTAGAAGCGCACGCCGTCCTGGCCGACGGCGGCCAGCCCGGTGCCGTGGCGCGCCATCAGGCGCAGGGCGTCGTGGCTGACCGTCGTGCCGGGCCCGATCAGCACCAGCGTCACGGTCTGGTAGGGCAGGGCGTAGTCGCCGCCGTCCAGGTCCGGTCCGGTCGCCGCCTCGAAACGCAGCGTGCCGTCCTCGACATAGAGCTTGCCGCGCGACAGGAAGACCAGCCCGTGGCGGTCGACATGGGGAATCCGCGCGGTCTCCAGGCCGAGCCGGCCCTTCAGCATCCTGTCGCCGTCCCTGTCGCCGTCATGGACGCCTCCCGCCGGTGCCCGCCGCGCCCGCTCGCCCCGGTCCCGCGCCTGCGCGCTATCCGGCCGGGGCGAGCAGCAGCATGCCGAAGCCGAAGGCCCGGTGCCGACCGACGCCGCGGGCGAGCAGGGCCGCGAAGGCCGCCGGGTCGTCGACCCTCAGCACGCCCTCGAACACCGCGTCGGGCACCGGCACCCCGGTCGTGCGCAGCACACGCTCCGGCGGGTCGGCGGCCGGCCTGCCGTCGGCGTCACCGTCGCCATTGCCGCGGCCGCCCTTGCGCCCGCGCCGCGACTCCGTATGCGTGAGGCCCCGGCGCCACAGTGGCCGGCGCAGCAGGCCGACGACCCGGGCGTCGACGGGCGTCGCCGCCCCGTCCCGGGTGATCTGGGCCTCCAGCCAGTCGAGATAGGCGGCGATCCGGGCCGTGGCGTCGGGCGGCGGCGGCGCGCCGGCGGCGTCGAAGCCGGACGGGTCGGTCAGCCGGCGATGCTCGTAGGCGTCGACTTCCCGGCTCTTCCCGTGGCCGTGGGCCCGGGCCAGGGTGCGCGAGCGCACGACCGGGCAGGCGCGCAGGCGGAAGGCCAGCAACCGGCCGGCCGGAATCGCCGCCGGCATCGGCTTGGCCGCCGGTGGCGCCGGCGACAGCGCCGCCGCGGCCAGACGGCGGGATTCATCGCGATCGCCCTGCCGTTCGGCCAATCGGGCGGCCAGGGCCGCCGCGTCGGCGGCGCCGTAGCCCAGCAGGGTCAGCCGGCCGGCCGCCGTCGCCTCGGGCGACGGTCCGGCCGCCGGCCCGGCGCCGCCGCCGACCGGCCCGGGATCGACGGCGAAGGGCTTGGGCGCCAGATCGCCCAGCCCGGCGGCCAGCAGCGCGTGCAAGGCATAGCCGAGATCCCGGTCGATCGCGCGGTCCAGCCCCTGGCGCCGGGCGAAGCGGGCAAGATCGGCGAGGCCGACCGTCAGTCGTTGGAGCTGCGGCGCCGTCGGCGTGTCGGCGGCCGGCGGGCGGGTCGGGGCGACAACGGTCATCGGGCGTCTCCCGCCATGGGCGCGTCGGTGTCGGGGGCGGTCTTGCCGGCATCGAGAGCGTCGGGGGCGAGCGCGACCCGCAGCCGGCCGCGGCAGACCGGCCGCGTGCTGCCATGGATCTGGTTGGCCCAGTCGCGTCGGTCGACGACCGTCAGGGTCTCATGGATCGTGCCCCGGTCGCCGATATCGGGACCGGCCGGCGGGGCGGGCCATTGGGCCGAGAGCGCGACGGTGCCTTCGTCCTCCGGCTCGACTGCCCGGTCGAAGCGCGCCGCCGCCGCCCCCGTCGGCCCCCCCGCGGCCGTGCCGCCGACCGGCCGGGCCGCCAGGGCGTCGAGCAGGTCGGCCGCCTCCACGATCGCGCCGTCGGGCGGGAGCAGGGGCGTGGCCGGCAGGCAGGCCTTGCGGCCGAGGAACAGCGGGCGGGCCGGCCGCGCCAGGGCGGCGGCGACCGCGTCCAGGTCCGGGCCCCCGGGCCCGGTCCCGGGCGCGGTCTCGGGCTCGAGGGTCAGGGCGACCCGGGTCAGGGCCCCGGCGCGGTAGTGGCGTCGGCGGATCGTCGTCGCCTCCGCCGCGCTGCCGCCCTTGCGCCGCTCCAGCCGGTGGCGCGTGGTCCAGGCCAGGTCGTCGCTCATATAGGGCTGGCCCAGATCGGCCGTCTGGAAGTCGACCAGCGCCTCGCCCGGATCGACCGCCAGGGCGGCGTGGACCAGCCGGTCCTGCAGCGCCTGCAGCCGGTCGGTCTCGCCATGGGTCCAGCCCAGCGCGTTGGCGATCAGCCCGGTCAGCAGGGCGGTGCCGGGAAACGGGTCGATCACGCCGTGCTGGTCGACCGCCGGCGCGCCATAGGCCTGCAGCGGCCCGTCGAGGGTGAGCAGGAGATATCGCGGCATGCTCGCGCGTCCCCCCGCCTCAGGCCACGGCCGGCTCGGCCGCCAGCGCGCCGGCCGCCCAGTCGCCGATCTCCGGCACCGATGCCCGGCCGCCCAGCGCCGCCGCCGCCTCGGCCGCCTCGGGCGGCGCGTTGAGCACGGTGGCGTGGCGCCGATCCTCCCGGTGCGCCTCGCCATACATCCGGTCGAGCGCCGCCAGATGACCGGCCAGGCGATCGACCGCGCGGGCCAGCGGCGAGCCGTCCTCGCCGGCCGGCGCGGTCAGGGGCAGCGGCTCGAAGAAGGCGTTGGCCAGGCTGCGCGGCTGGCGCTCGCCCAGCTCGCCCAGCACGAACTCCGCATGGGCGTAGGGCGCGGTGGCGCCGAGCTTGGCGCCCGGGCTCGTCGTCGCGATCAGGGGGATCAGGCGGCGGGCGACGTCCCGGGCCACGGCCGTGTCGCCGTCGCGCCACTCGGTGGCCGCCCGGCCGGTGAGGTTGGAGACGAGCTGGGGCAGGTCGACGACGACATAGAGGTAGAACAGCCCCGAGGTCAGCTCCGCCTCGCCGATATGCCCGCTGCCGGTCTCGCCGTGCTCCTGGACCAGATCGTCGACGGCGGAGAAGTAGTCGGTCTCCGCCGACTGGGCGTGGACGGTGAAGGCGTGGGCCACGTGCACCGCGGCGTCCAGCCGCGCCAGGATGTCCGAGGTCGTCATCCGCCCGAACAGCGCGGCGTCGATGCCGCCGCCGGCGACCAGACCGCGCAGGTTGTCGCGGAACTGGCGGTTCTTGAACCGCTCCTTGACCGCCTCGGCCGCGCCCTCGGGCTTGTCCAGCCCGGACGCGATCTCCGCGACGACGGTGCGGATGTGGTCGATCTCCGGCTTGCCGAGCACGATGACCTGATTGGTGGCGACGCGCTCGGCCGGGTCCTTCTGGGCCTCCTTGTCGGCGTCCTTCGCCTTGGTGGCCTTGGCCTTGTCCGATTCGCCCAGCAGCTCGGCCTGAAGCGCCTGGACGGTGCGGATCACCGTCTCCCGGTCGCGGCCCTCGGCGACCAGCGGCCGGACCACGTGCCAGTAGAAGGTCTCGCGCGAGCGCACGGACGGCCCGGTGCCGAGCTGGGCGAAGGACCACTCGCTCTCCGCCCGGCGCCAGTGGCGCTTGAGGCACTGGCTGGAGACGCGGGTGCGCGTCGCCCCGCCGAAGGGCAGGCGCTTGGCCATGCCCAGGTCGTCGCGGTTGAGCAGGCTCGCGCCGAAGCCGACGAGCTGGTGGATCTGCAGGAAACGCGGTGTCATGGAGGGCTCCGGTATTCTCGATAGGGATGAGGAGACTACTCAGGTCTTCTTCTTTCGTTGTTCGCGCTCGGCCTGGCTGAAATAACTCATGGCAACTTGGCGTCGAACTTCGTCCGGATTGTCCGTCCGAAGGATCAGGTCATGGACCTCGGACCAAGAGATCGCCATTGCATGAATGGCGAGCCAATCGGTGGCGCGACGCCACGCGTCTGCAAAGCCCGAGGTGTCGGGGGCGTGGCGCAAGAGCCTCACGAAGCGCTCTTCGCTGTAGCCCGTGAGAGCCAGCGCCTTACCGAGCGATTGCCCGTTCTGGTTGTAGTGAAGTGGACTCATCCGGGCCATACCGCCAATCAGCAAGGCCCAACGCTTGACCCCCATGTGATCGAGGCGCCATCCCTCGCCGGGCACCATTGCAAGGTGTGGTGACCCTGGCGGTAGGCGTTCCTCGAGATCGACGATCAGATCCCGAAGTTCAGGTAGAGAAAGAGAGTCGAGGTCGTCGGGAGTCATTCGCCGCAAGCTGGCCAGAGCTCCCGGTCCAACAAGTTTCTTAGAGCGACCAGGGCCGGGCTTCGCGTACATGCGACTTGCGAGATAGCGAAGGGTATTCTTGAGCTGGTCCGAAGTTTCATTGTCGGATTTTTCAGCTGTCGCTACGCCCGTCATGAGCCGATCTCCTCGTTTTCCCCATCGATGGTCACCGACTCTTGATCACGGCGGGAGGTGTCCTCGCGGAGTCCTACGGCGCGGGCCTTTGCATCGAACAGCAGCCGCGCCCGGGCGATGGCACGCTCGCGACGGTCTTCGGCGATCGTGAGACCGCTGCGGGTTGCTTCGTCGAACAGCGTTTCGGCCAGGGTGTATAGCTGGCGGCGCCAGATGGTCAGCTTGACCATTTCGCGGAGGTCTTCGATGCGGGTATCGGCCCGAATGTCATCGCGCACCCCCATCACTTCCTGAGCCAAAGTATCGAAAAATGCTTGGTCAGCCTCCCGATCGAAGCGCTGTAGCCACGGCTCAGCGCGTCGGTCGCCGGGAGAGGCACCGCGTTCCACTGTCGGACCCTGCATCAGCATCAGCAGGGCAGGGAGCAGGACCGATTGCCCGGCGTTGCCAGCCAAATCCAGCATCGGCTTGGCCAGGGCCTTGTAGATCGCCTGGCCGATCCCGGGCTCGCCGTCGAGCAGCTCGACCACCTCCGGCGGCAGGCCGACGCGGCGTTCGTGGAACCCGTCGGTCGTGCCCTGGCCGCGCACCAGGACGGAGAAGGCGAAGACGCTGCCTTGCTTCGGGCTCTCGCCGCGCAGGGCCTTCTGCGCTTCCGGGCGGGCGTAGCCGTCTTCGTTCAGCAGGATCTGCGCGACCCGCGTCGCGGTCCAGCCGGCCGGGCCGACGGTCAGCGCCTGGGCGCCGTCCTTGCCTGGCGCGACCGGCATCCAGGGATCGTCGAGCAGGCCCTTGTACGCCTTGGCGGCCAGCCGCGGCGTCTCGCTCGGCCGGAACAGGGCGGCGAGACCGCCGTCCTGCGCCGTCAGGCGCAGGTGGCGGGCGATCTCGACGAAATGCGGGTCGAGATCGCGGACCGGCAGCGTCGTCTCGTCGTCCCAGGGCTCCAGCCAGAGCAGAGCGCGGCCGGCCCGGTGGTCCCAGTCGGGTGGCTTGGAACCGGTGCGCTGGCGCAGCAGGACCTTGAGATCCCGGCGGAACCGGGCACCCCAGGTGACGCTGTCGGCCGGCATGCGCGTGGCCACCGCGCGGCTGCCGAACCCGCCGTTCATGCGCGCCACCCCCTGGTTGCCCCGCCCGGAGAAGCCGCCGAAGGTCTGCACCGTGGTCAGGGCGTAGAGCCATTCGGCCGGGCTCGCGGCGGCGCGCCGGCCGGCCTTGATGTCGTGGTTCTTCGCCGTGACCGGCAGGTCGATCCCGTCGGGCGTCTCGACCCAGGTCCGGTGCCGGTCGAGACCCGTCTTCGGCGTCGGCGGCTGGAGGAAGGCGGGCTTGGCCGGGTCGGGGACGACCAGGCACCAGGGCGCGTCGTCGTCGTGCCCCGGCGTCAGCGCGCGCAGGGACTCGGCCCAGGCCGCCGGGTCGGTCCAGCGGGCCGGCATCGGCGCCGCCGCCGTCGGCCCCGGCGCGTCGGCGGTGCCGCCGGCCGCCCGGTCGACGGCGATCGCGCCGAGCTGGACCAGCAGGCAGAACCACGGCATCGCCTGATGCGCCATCACCTGATCGAACCCGTCGACCGCCCGATCAGCGTCCGACAGCGCCGCCAGCGCCTCGGGCAACGACACCCGCAGCGCCGTCGTTCCGGCTTCACGCAGGGGGAGAAGGGGGTCTGTGAGGAGGTTGTATTCATTCACGGATCGGCTCCCGACTTTCTGAGTGTCGGCAGGATTGGGCAGCCCATCCTCAAACCTCCTCCTCCTCGTCGCGATCGTCCGCCGGGCGGAGGCCGAGGCGGTCGTAGGTCAGGGGGGTGGCGCCCAGGTCGACGGCGAAGCCGCCCTCGCGTCGGCGCAGGGCGGTCTCCGGCACCGGGTCGGTCGGCCAGGCCTCGGGCCGGGGCACGGCCTTGCGGGCGAGCCAGTCGAGGACGGTCAGGGCCGGCACCGGCGTGCCGAACGGCCCCGGCGGCGGGGCGTCCGGGTCGAAGCGCAGCAGCCGGTCGGCCGCGCCCAGCCGGCTCGCCAGCCGAGTCTCGGTCGCCTGCGGCCATGTTCCCGGAAACGGGTCGGACCATCGGCGCAGCGCGTAGCGTGCCTGCTGGCCGTCGGCGCCGGCCACGCCCACCCGGTCGGTCCAGAGGTTGCGCCATCCGGTCCCGCCGGCCACGCTGTCCCGCGCCCGGGCGAACGCCTCGAGCCGGGACTCGTCGGTCGCCGCCTCGACGAGCGCGGCGGCGCGGGCCGGCAGGACGAGCGCGTGGGTCGCCGTGCCGTCCGCCAGATCGGGGCCGGGCGGCTCGGCCTCCAGAGCGGCCAGGGTCGCGGCGGCGGCAGTGATCTCGTAGACGCTCGCCCCCGCCGCACCGAGCCCGACCAGCCCCGGCCGCGGGCGACCCCGGCCCTTCCGGTCGGCCGCCAGCGCGTCGAGCGTCGCCGCCGCCGGGCAGAGCAGGCGCGCCACGGGCGTCTCGAACCCGGCCGGGCGGCGTCGGTCGCCATGGCGATGGAGGCGGCCCAGGCGCTGGATCAGCACGTCGGCCGGGCATAGGTCGGTGAGCAGGAGGTCGGCATCGATATCGAGCGATTGCTCGGCCGTCTGCGTGGCCACGGCGACGATCCCGCCCTCGGCAGGCGCGTCCTTGCCGAACGCGGCCTCGAGCGCCCTATCGAGCGCGCGGCGATCGTCCGGGGCGAAGCGGGAATGGTGGGGCGCGGCGACGGCGCCGACCCGGAGCAGCGGCGCGGCCGGATCCCCGGTGGCTTCGGCCTCCAGCGCCCGCTGGGTGGCCAGCGCCGCCGCGACCGTGTTGCGGATGACGAGCACGCGCGCGCCGGCCCGG
The DNA here is from genome assembly GCA_040220455.1 of Azospirillaceae bacterium. Classification (GTDB taxonomy): domain Bacteria; phylum Pseudomonadota; class Alphaproteobacteria; order DSM-16000; family Inquilinaceae; genus JAVJUS01. Next base: position 29,584 of record JAVJUS010000020.1, on the reverse strand, counting down.
GCCGCGGCCAGCACCCTCTCCGGGTCGAAGGTGGCGAGCGCCGCCGCGCTGGCGTCGCCGACGACGGTAGCGGCGGCCGGGTCATCTGAGGCCGGGCGGTCGAGCGCCAGGGCGACGCGGCGATCCGCGATCACCCCGTCATCGGCCCAGACCGGCGCGTCGTCGCCGGCCCGCCACAGCGCCGCCCGGCGCGGCCGTGTGTCGTCGTCCGGTGACGACTCGCGGGTGTCGCGGCGCGCCGCCCGGCCGCGCGGGCGCATCAACCGCCGCCGGGCGCTCGCACCGAGGCTGGCGGAGAGCAGCAGGGCGTGGCCCCCGGCCGCGGCGAGCCGGCCCAGCACCTCGTCGAGCAGTCCGAGCATGTAGGGCGTGCTGGCGTGGACCTCGTCGACCACCAGCAGGGGGCGCAGCGCCGAGATTCCGCGCAGATGGCTGGCCCGGACATCCAGGGCGCCGAGCAGCACCTGGTCGACCGTGCCGACCGCCAGGGGCGCGGCCAGAAAGCTGCCGGCGTGGCGGGCCGGCCAGCCATCCGCGCCGGCGGCCTCCTCGTCGGGGTATTGCAGGTCCGGACGCTCCAGCGCCGTGGCCGGATCGGGGGCCAGATAGCCCGGCACAGCCAGCAGGACGGGCGGCCCGCCGGCGCCGTGTACAGCGCCCAGCATCCGGCCCAGCCGGTCGTGAAGCTGCGCCGCCGCGGCCCGGCTCGGCAGGGCGAAGTAGAGGCCGTCGACCAGCCCCGCCCGGCGCAGGCGCAGGTAGTGGCGCAGCGCCGCCTCGGTCTTGCCGGAGCCGGTCGGGGCCTCGAGGAGGTGAAGGCTGCCCGCGGGGTCCACCGCCAGGTCGTCGATCGCCGCCTGCGGCGGCCGGGGCGCGCCGCCGCCCAGCAGGTCGGACCAGCCCGGCAGGCGGTCGATCGCCGGGGCCGGCCCCAGCGCGCGGGCGACCGCCGCCCGCAGCCGGGCACGGCTCTCGTCCGGATCCGCCGGGGCGGTCGGGTCGGCGCCCATGGCCGCCTCGCTCGACGCCAGTCGATCGGCCAGGATCAGCAGCCCGGCCACCGCGTGGGCGAAGGCGTCGGTCGAGGGCAGGGGCGGCGCTCCGGTCTCGAAGGCCGCCGGAAACCACTCGGCGATCCGATCGACGATCCCGCCCATCGCCGCGATCGGATCGACCCCGTCATGCGGCGCCCAGCGGGCCCGGAGGTCGCCGACGTACTTCGGCCGGGACAGCCCGCCGTGATGGCCGAGCGCCAGGCGCCAGGCGAGGGCGGGTTCGCTCTCGCAGCCGTCGTCGTCCCGGTCGAGCGTGTCGGCGAACCAGCCGGCCACGATCTCGTAGCGCAGCGCCGCGCGGGCCGCGCGGGCGAGCGGCGCGGCGTCGCCCGCCGGCTCGATCAGGGCGAGCAGCGGCGCGACATGGCCGCCGGGGCCCGTGGCCTCGCCGCGCAGCACGGCCTGCATGCGGTGATTGGTCTTGCCGATGTCGTGCAGCGCGCCCAGGACGCAGAGGCACGCCACCTCCGCCCCCGTCAGCGACTCGCGCCCGCCCAGCGCGGCGAGCCGGCGACCGAGCCCCGTGCCGAGCACCAGCGCCTCGACGGCGCAGGCCACGTCCAGAGCGTGTCGTACGAGCGGATAGCCGCCGCTTTCCCGGGATTTCGCCAGCACGGAACCGCCTCGAGAGAAAGTCGTTAGCGTTCGAAATAAATCGCGAAGAGAATCGAACGATCCCTTGAAGGACTTATAATCAAATTCAGGAGGTCGCCGTAAACCCGGAAAGCGTAGACCGCGCGCCGGTACGCCGATGCGCCACGCGACGCCTCGCGTGCCTCGGCGAGCGCGACACGGCCGGGCGCGGTGCGACGGAGCGGGGCCCGCCGCACTCTGTCACGACGCGACTGTCGACCCGAATGCGCTAAGCGGCGGCACCGAGCACGCCACGACCCCTCGCGGCGTCGGCCGATCGAACACGACACTCAACCCGCACGTCGGAGCAGTTCAGGACCGTTCGATGACAGCGCCGCGTTAGAGCGTCAGGGTCGATGTTCCATTCGCTTCGAACCAATGCCGTGCAATGCTTGGAGCGGGCGCGACCGCCGTGGAAAAAGTGATCAGATTATAGGCTATGGGTTGTGATCGTCGCCAATGGGGAGTACAATTTGGATAGGTACGCTATGCGGCAGCGGCGCGTGCGTTGATAAGATAAGCTGCGCCGTTATTTTTGCGGAAAGATCGAGGTGGTGATAATCAGATGCGGTCTGATCTGGCGAACTACGACTGGCATATCTATGGGCTCAGGCCTGAAGACCTTGAGTACACCGTGAGTCTTGTTAAGGATATTATATCAGTACGTGAAGGAAATATTGCCCAAAAATGGGAGAAGGCAAGGAAGGAAAGCCCAGATATAGCGGATGATATGATGGATGATGTTGCCTATTATGATTGGGTTGAAAATCAATTTTTGTGGACTTTTTGTATTTGGCGACTTCAAGGAATTTTTGAAGGGATAATCACCAGCCGCCTCGTACCTAACAAGACAGGGCTTGTCGGCTTGCGGCAGAAGCTAGAAGCGGCGGAGCAGGCAGGGTACCAGCTTGATCCGAAGGTTCGCAATGAACTCTTAAATTGGGCGAAGCTCCGCAACGCTCTATCACACTGCCCGCCAGAAATGTTCAGGCCGGCGCCAATCCAAGAGGCGGACGTTGTGGAGTATAAGGAACTGTTACTGGCGGTACTCGCAGAATGGGATGTGCCCGGGATTTCCGATGACTGATGGGCACAAAGGTTCATATACTGGATTGGTTGTTTATAGCAGAAAGCTGAGCGGTTATCGACGTATCCAGAAAGCCACGTCCGCAGCCGAATCGATGGCCGTCTGCTTCCAGTGGAAAATTATGGCGGGGGTCGTGCGATTTATTTAAGGCAGCGTTGGGTGTAACTCAGCGAGCAAGTCGAGCTACCCAGCTATTCTTGGAATGGGCTCATGCGATGGGAGATACCGCTTGAGGCACATTACCTGGGCTAGCCTACGCAGCCAGTGGTGCTTGCGCCACGCCCGCATGTGCTCTTGAGAGTCGTCTTTGCGTCAGACAGAGGATTCAAGATAACCCCGGCGGCGCTCACTTCGTCACTCGACTGTACCGGGCGACAAGAAGTTGGCTGGGGGACCTGGATTCGAACCAGGGCTCTCGGAGTCAGAGTCCGATGTCCTACCGCTAGACGATCCCCCAGCGGGAAACGGGTTTTTGCCCGTTCCGACAAGGCTCGGTGTCTACCATGCCGGCCCCGCCGCGTAAACCCCGAGATGGGGCCGCGGCGGTGTCGGTCAAGACCGGGGCGCGCGTCGGGGTGGGCCCGCGATGTGGCCGCCCGGCGGCTCTTGAGGTAGCATGACCGATCGATGACGACGGGTCGTCGACGACGGATCGTTGATGGCGGGTCGATAACGACGGGGCCGGAGACCGGCGCGCGCATGGAGGTGGAGCGGATCGGCGCGGAGCAGCGGACGCCAGGGCGCGGCCCGGCCGGCGGCGATGCCACGCGCGGGTCCGCCGGGGGCCGTCACGACCGCGCGCCCGCCCGGGCGCCGCGCGGCCGGGACCGGCCGGTGGCGGCGCTGGATCTCGGCACGAACAATTGCCGCCTGCTGGTGGCACGGCCCGCGGAGACGGGCTTCACGGTCATCGATGCCTTCAGCCGCATCGTCCGCCTGGGGGAGGGCGTCGGCGCCGAGGGACGGCTTTCCGCGGCGGCGATGGACCGGACACTCGCGGCCCTGCGCGTCTGCGCGGGCAAGATCCGCCGGCGCGGCGTCGTCGCCAGCCGCGCGGTCGCGACCGAGGCGTGTCGGCGGGCCGGCAACTTCGAGGACTTCCGTGCCCGCGTGCGCGCCGAGACCGGCCTTCGGCTGGAGGTCATCACCGCGGCGGAGGAGGCGCGCCTGGCGCTGACCGGCTGCGCCCCGTTGCTCGATCCCGGCGTCGACTACGCGCTGGTCTTCGATATCGGCGGCGGCTCGACCGAGGTCATGTGGATGGAGACCGGGGGCTGCGACCGCCCGCCGGCCGCCCTCGACAGCGTCAGCCTGCCGGTCGGCGTCATGTCGCTGGCCGAGCGCCACGGCGGCGACCGCATCGCCGAGGAGGTCTACGAGTCCATCGTCGAGGAGACGGTGGCCCAGCTCGGCGGCTTCGAGCGGCGACACGCCGTGCGCCGCCACATCGCCGAGGGGCGGGTCCAGATGATCGGCTCCTCGGGCACGGTGACGACGCTGGCCGGGGTCTTGCGCGACCTGCCGCGCTACGACCGCTCCGTGATCGACGGCAGCTACCTGGACTTCTGCGCCGCCAGGGACATCAGTCGCCGGCTGCGCGCCATGGACTACGCCGCGCGCGCCGCGCATCCCTGCATCGGCCGGCAGCGCGCCGACCTGGTCGTCGCCGGCTGCGCCATTCTGGAGGCGATCTGCGCCGTCTGGCCCGTCGGCCGGCTGCGCATCGCCGACCGGGGCGTGCGCGAGGGGATCCTTTTCGACCTGATCACGGCGCCGGCGCGACCGAGGGGCGGGCCGCCCTCCGCCGGCGTGTGAGCGCCCGCCCGAGCATCGAAATCGGCGCCCGCGATCCGGAGCCCGCCGCCGCATGCCTTCGCGACGGGTCCGACATCGGCTAATCCGGCGAGCATGTCTCCGGGGCCCCGATTCGGGGGACCGACCAGGAAATCGAGCGAGAATCATGGCGCGACCGCCGAAGAACCGGCCGACCGGCCGCAACGCGACGACCCGGGTGCGGACCGCCCGGCGGCGATCGACCGCCTCGACCCGGTGGCTGCAGCGCCAGCTCAACGACCCCTATGTCACCGAGGCCAAGCGGCGCGGCTACCGCTCGCGCGCGGCCTTCAAGCTCCTGCAGATCGACGAGAAGGCCGGGATCCTGAAGCCCGGGCGACGGGTCGTCGACCTGGGCGCGGCACCCGGCGGCTGGTCCCAGGTCGCCGCGGCGGTCGTGCGGCCCGGCGTCGGCAGCGGCCGGGTGATCGCGCTCGACGTGCTGGAGATCGACCCGCTCGAGGGGGTGGAGATCCTGCGCCTCGACATCCTGGAGCCCGAGGCGCCCGAGCGCCTGACCGCCATGCTGGGCGGGCCGGCCGATGTGGTGCTGAGCGACATGGCCGCGCCGGCGACGGGCCATGCCAAGACGGACCATCTGCGCGTCATCGGCCTGGCGGAAGCCGCCTACGACTTCGCCGAAGCGGTCCTGGCGCCGGGCGGCGCCTTCGTCTGCAAGGTCTTCCACGGCGGTGCGGAGAAGGACCTGCTCGACCGGCTGAAGCGGGACTTCGTCAAGGTCCGCCACGTCAAGCCGGAGGCGAGCCGGTCGGACTCCGCGGAGACCTATGTCGTCGCCACCGGCTTTCGTGGCGCGGCCCCGCGATCGGACCCGGACGAGGGCCGGCGCGAGGACGAGAGCGAGGACGACGACGAAGCGCGCGCACGAGAGTAGCGATCCGCGAAAGGCGTGGGCGGGGTCTTTTCTCGCGCGACGCGCTGTGCTCGATTAGCGGCCCTTCCTTCCGCGCCCCCTCGGGCCGGCCCCGCGAGACGGAGCGAGCCGATGAGCACGCGCGACATCGTCCATATCGCCCTGTTCGCCGCCCTGACGGCGGCGCTCGGGCTGTTTCCGCCGATCACCCTGCCGCTGACCGGCGTGCCGATCACCGCCCAGTCCATGGGGCTGATGCTCGCCGGCTCGATCATCGGCGCCAGGCGCGGGGCGCTGTCGCAGGTTCTGCTGCTGGTGCTGGTGGCGGTCGGCTTCCCGCTGCTGGCGGGCGGGCGCGGCGGCATCGGCGTCTTCGCCGGGCCGACGGCCGGCTTCCTGCTCGCCTGGCCGGTCGGCGCCTTCGTCGTCGGCTGGCTGTTCGAGCGGTACTGGGGCCGGCTGACCATCGTCTCGGCCCTGCCGATCCTGGCCTTCGGCGGCATCGTGGTGGTCTACGCGATCGGCGTGCCGGGCATCAGCCTCGCCACCGGCCTGCCGCTGCCCCAGGCGCTCGTCGGGTCGCTGCCCTTCATCCCGGGGGATCTGGTCAAGGTCGGCCTGACGGCGCTGATCGCGCTGACCGTGCGCCGGTCCTACCCCCTGATCGCCGCGCGGAGTTGAGCGGATCGGCGGACAGCCCGCCGGGGTCGGCCGGCCGGATCACGCTGGAGCGCGTCAGCCACCGGTTCGAGGACCGCACGGTCCTCGCCGATCTGGACCTGGTCCTGGCGGAGCGCCGGATCGCCGTCATCGGCGCCAACGGCTCGGGCAAGAGCACCTTTGCCCGGCTGCTCAACGGCCTGCAGATCCCGAGCGCGGGCCGGGTGACGGTCGACGGGCTCGACACCCGGACCGAGGGGGCGGCCGTGCGCCGCCGGGTCGGTTTCGTCTTTCAGAACCCGGACAACCAGATCGTCTTCCCGGTCGTCGAGGAGGACGTGGCTTTCGGGCTGAAGAACCAGGGCGTTCCCAAGGCCGAGATCCCGGCCCGGGTGGACGCGGTCCTGGCGCGCTACGGCCTGGCCGACCACCGCGAGCGCGCGACCCATCTGCTCAGCGGCGGGGAGAAGCAGCTCCTCGCGCTGTCGGGCGTGCTGGTCACCGATCCGGCCTGGCTGGTGCTCGACGAGCCGACGACGCTGCTCGACCTGCGCAACAAGCGCCGGATCGTCGACGCGATCCGCGCCCTGCCGCAGCGGGTGGTGCTCGTCACCCACGATCTGGACCTGGTCGCCGAGGCCGACCGGGTGCTGGTGCTCGACGAGGGCCGCGTCGTCGCCGACGACGCGCCGGGCCCGGCGACCGCGCTGTACTCGGAGCGCATGGCATGATCGCGAGCCTCTACGTCCCGCGTTCCTCGCCGATCCACGCGCTGCCGCCGGGCCTCAAGGTCGTGGCCCTGATGGCGGCGGGCACGGCCGTCTTCCTGATCCCCGACCCCCTGCCGGTGGCCGGCGCGCTGGCCGTCGTCGCCGGGCTCTACGCGCTCGCCCGGATTCCGGCCCGGGTCGCGCTCGCCCAGATCCGGCCCGTCCTGCTGGTCCTGGCGGTGATCTTCGCCGCGCAGGCGCTGCTCGACCACTGGACGACGGGGCTGCTGGTGGTCCTGCGCTTCGCCACGCTGATCGCGCTCGCCGCGCTGGTCACGCTGACCACCCGGGCCTCGGCGATGATCGAGGCGCTTGAGCGCGGGCTCGCCCCGCTGCGCCATCTGGGGCTCGACCCGGCGAAGATCGGCCTCGCGCTCTCAATGGCCCTGCGCTTCATTCCGGTGATCGCCGGCATCACGCGGGAGGTCCGCGAGGCCCAGCGGGCGCGCGGCCTCGACCGCAGCATCGTGGCCGTGGCCGTGCCGGTGCTGCTGCGCACGCTCAAGATGGCCGACGACATCGCCCAGGCGATGGAGGCGCGCGGCTATGGCGGCCCGACGGGGCCCGCCGCGGTGGCGGCGGAGGAGGCGCGGCGCGCCCGAGGCGAAGCGCCGTGAGCGTGGCCCTGCGCGCCCATCACCTGCTGTGCCTGCAGACCTATGTGGGCAAGGGCTACACGCCGGCCTTCGTCGCCAACTACGACGCCGTGGTCGCGCGCTTGGCGGTGGGCGAGGCGGCGACGATCGTGGCGGGTCCGGACGCCATCTGCGCGCCGCTGCTGGACGACCCCGAGGCCCATTGCCGGCTGGCCCGGGTGGCCGAGCGCGACCGCAAGGCCCTGGCAGCCGTGGGCGCGGTGCTCGGCCGGCGGCTCACGGTGGGCGACACGGTCCGGCTGGATCCGCCGGTGCTCACCGCCCTGCGCGCGCGCTTCGCCACCGGGCACGGCCGGGCTGCCTGTGCGGGCTGCCAGTGGCACGACCTCTGCTCCCGCGTCGCCGCGGGCGGATTCCAGGGGACGCGGATGTGAGTGGGAGGGCCGGGAGAGCCCGAGCCACTGTGTCGGGTTCACTTCGTTCACCCGACCTACGCCCGTTCCGTAGGTCGGCAGAGCGCAGCGATGCCGACACCCACGGCCTCGGCTCAGGTCCCCTCCGGCGCCGGGCGGCGGATGGCGGGGCCCAACGTCTGCAGGATCGTGGCGACGTCGCGCACCGGGGCGTCGTCGGGGTTCGGGGCGCTCGGCGGGATCAGGCGGACCAGCAGCTCGGCGGCGTAGCTCGTGTAGGAATAGTCGCGCGGCCGCGCGTAGATCGGGAAGCCGTAGCGCGTGCCGACCACGTGCCGCCCGCCCGAGGTGTAGCCGTAGCCGAAGCCGAACGGGTAGGGGTCGTAGTCGCGCACCGTGCGCCGGTTCTCCTCGACCGTCTTGTCGAGGATCGCGATCCGGTCGGCGCCGTGGACCGCCGCCACCTCGGCGGCGCGATAGAGGGCGTAGGACTCCACCGTGCCGCGGTCGGTCAGGCGGTTGCCCTCGAAGCGGACTTCCACGATCTCCGACGTCACCGCCCGGTCGGCATAACCGGTGCCGTTCGTCGCCGGCCGGTATGCCGTGGGCTGCGGCGCGGCGCAGGCGGCGAGCAGGCCCAGCACCAGAAAGCCTGAAAGGACTTGGACGAGGCGAGCGGAACGCTGGGCGAGCATGCGGGCGATCCTCGGCATGGCGAGACGGCCGCAACCCTCGGCCGCGAAGGTGGCGACACTGTGGGCGCCGCGCCTCAGGCCTTGACCAGCAGGTCGCGCTCGAAGGCGCACAGGGGCTCGGCGCCGGTCTCGCCGATCAGGATGGTCTCGGTGATCTCCAGCCCCCAGCCGTCCAGCCACATGGCGGGGATCAGGTGAAAGGTCATGCCGGGCTCCAGCACCGTCGTGTCGCCGGCGCGCAGGCTGATGGTGTGCTCGCCCCAGTCCGGCGGGTAGTTGAGCCCGACCGCGTAGCCGATGCGCGATTCCTTCTCCAGCCCCGCCTTGGCGAGCGCCCGGCGCCAGGCGGCCTCCACGTCCTCGGCGGTATTGCCGGGCCGCGCCGCGTCGATCGCCAGGGCGACCCCCTCGACGACCACGGCGGCCAGGTCGCGCCATTTGCGCTCCGGCTCGCCCAGATGGATCGTGCGGGCGAGCGGGCAGTGGTAGCGCCGGCGGCAGCCGGCCAGCTCGACGACCGTCGCCTCGCCCGCGACGAAGGGGCGGTCCGTCCACGTCAGGTGGGCCGCGCCGGAGTACCGGCCGGTGGGCAGCAGCGGCATGATCGCGGGGTAGTCGCCGCCCGCCTCCGGCAGACCGCGGATCTGCGTGGCCTGGATCGCCGCGACCACGTCGCACTGGCGTACGCCCGGGGCCATGGCGTCGTAGGCGGTGGCCATCGCCGCCTCCGCGATGCGCGCGGCGGTGCGCATCAGCCCGATCTCCGCCGGCGACTTGACGGCGCGGACCCTGTTGACGAGGCCGCCCGCGTCGACGATCGCGGCGTCGGGCAGGCCCTTTCGCAAGGCCGCGTCGGCCGCGGCGGTGTAGTAGTAGGCGTCGGCCTCGACCCCGATCGTGCCGTGGTTCCAGCCTCTCTCGGCCAGCCGCGCGGCGACGAAATCCATGGGGTGGCGCTCGGCCGACTGAACATAGGGGTCCGGATAGCCGATGATCGCCGCGTCGGGCAGCCGGGTGGTGGCGCGCGCGCCGGCCGCGTCCTGATGCCGCCCGATCCACAGCGGCGTGTCGTCCCGCGCGTGCAGCACGACCACCTGATGGACATAGAACGACCAGCCGTCGTAGCCGGTCAGGTAGTTCATGTTGGCCGGGTCGGCGATAACCAGGAGGTCGATCCCGCGCTCGGCCATGCGCCGTCGCACGGTCGCGATCCGGCGGTCGAACTCGGCCGGCTCGAAGGGCGGAAGATAGGGGTTCTCGGCCGCGTCGGGGCGGGCGTCCACGGGCATTGGCGGTCTCGGCGAGGTTGCGGGGCGAGGTTGCGGGGCGAGGTTCGGGGGTGGCGGTCGGACCGAGCACAGCACGGTTGGCGGCCCGGGAAAAGCGCCCGATCGCTGCCGGCGGTAGAGTGCGGGTTGAATGCCCGGGTCGCCCCCCGATAGGCTCACGCCCGCAACCGGCGGCGCGAGACGACCGCGCCGTTCGCGACGGGGAGATGTCGGTGGCGCGGGACAGCGGAAGCGACGGCGGGCAGTCGGGGAACAAGGTGCCGGAAGACGGGGTGCTGGAAGACGAGATGCCGGAGGGCGACGTGCTGCAGAGCGCGAGCGACCTCGAGCCGCCGACGCGCGTGTCGACCCGGGTGGACTACGACGCGCCGGGCCGGCAGATCGGCAATCTGGTCGTGCCCCACTCGCGCGACGACTCCGCCTGGGGCTCGGTGCCCGTGCCGGTCGCGGTGATCGCCAACGGCACGGGCCCGACGCTGCTGCTCACCGGCGCGGCCCATGGCGACGAATACGAGGGGCCGATCGCGCTGATGAAGCTGATCCGCTCCCTCGACCTGGCGGAAATCCAGGGCCGGGTCATCGTTCTGCCGACCACGAACCTGCCGGCGGTGCGCGCGGGAACGCGCCTGTCGCCGATCGACGGGCTCAACCTCAACCGCGTCTATCCGGGCCAGCGGGCCGGCACGGTGACGGAGATGATCGCCCATTATATCCACGCCCATCTTCTGCCCATGGCGGATGGGGTGGTCGACCTGCATTCCGGCGGCCGGACGCTCGACTTCGTGCCGAGCGCGGTGATGCATTACCTGGACGACGCCGACCGCATGGCGCGGACGCTCGATGCGGTGCGGGCCTTCGGCGCGCCGTTCGGCCTCGTGCTGCGCGAGCTCGATAGCCAGGGCATGCTGGACACGGCGGTCGAGGAGGCGGGCCGGATCTTCGTGTCGACCGAGCTGGGCGGGGCCGGGACCGTTCGCCGCCAGGCGGTGGAGATCGCGGAGACGGGCGTGCGCAACCTGCTCGCCCATTTCGGCCTGCTCGACGAGCCTGTGGTGCCGCCGGAGGCGCGCGGCCGTCCTGCGACGCGGATGATGCACACCCCGGACGATACCTCATACGTCCTGGGCGACGACGCCGGCATCTACGAGCCGGCGGTCGAGCTGGGCGAGCCGGTGGCCGAGGGTCAGGTCATCGGCCACGTCCATTTCTTCGAGCACCCGGGCGAAGCGCCGCGCCCCTATCGAGCCGACGGCCCGGGCGTGCTCTATTGCCGTCACGCGCCCGGGCTGGTCCAGCGCGGCGACTGCCTGGCGGTGATCGCGCGCGACTATCCCGACGGCTGAGCCCGGACGGCTGACCGGGGGGCGGCTCGACCCGATCCGCCCGACAGACGCCCCGCGGCGACATACCAAGAACCGAAGACCGAGGAGACGCCGGCATGGCGACGAACCCCGCGCACAACATGAGCCTGGAGGAGATGGACCGACGGTCCGTCCTCCATCCCTTCACCGACCTCGAGGGATTCGCCAACGGCACGGCGCCGGAGCGGGTCGTGCGCACCGGGCAGGGCGTGCGCATCCGCGACGACGCCGGCACCGAGCTGATCGACGCCTTCGCCGGGCTCTACTGCGTCAATGTCGGCTACGGCCGGCGGGAGATCGCCGATGCGATCCACCGCCAGGCGCTGGAGCTCGCCTATTACCACGCCTATGCGGGTCACTCGACGGAGGCTGTGATCCGCCTGTCCGACCGCATCCTGCGCCAGGCGCCGGGGGCGATGTCGAAGGTGTTCTACGGCCTGTCGGGCTCCGACGCCAACGAGACCCAGGTCAAGATCGTCTGGTACTACAACAACGTCTTGGGCCGGCCGGAGAAGAAGAAGATCATCTCCCGCCTGCGCGGCTATCACGGCGCCAGCATCATGTCGGGTAGCCTCACGGGGCTGCCGTTCTACCACAAGGCCTTCGACCTGCCGGTCCGGCCGGTGCGCCACACCTCGACGCCGCACTGGTACTGGCATCACGAGGAGGGCGAGGACGAGAAGGCCTTCTCCGCGCGCTGCGCCGAGGAGCTGGAGGCGATGATCCGGGAGGAGGGGCCGGAGACGGTCGCCGCCTTCATCGCCGAGCCGGTCCTGGGCACCGGCGGCATCATCCCGCCGCCCGACGGCTACTGGGAGGCGATCGCCCCGGTCCTGAAGCGGCACGACATCCTGCTGATCGCCGACGAGGTGGTCTGCGGCTTCGGCCGGGTCGGCGCGGCCTTCGGCTCGACGCTCTACGGCCTGGAGCCGGACCTGATGACGGTGGCCAAGGGGCTGACCAGCGCCTACGCGCCGCTGTCCGGCACGTTGGTCAACGACAAGGTCTTCGCGGTGCTGGAGCAGGGGTCGGCGAAGTTCGGCCCGTTCTCCCACGGCTATACCTACTCCGCCCATCCGATCGGCGCCGCGGCGGCGATGGCCAATCTCGACATCGTCGAGGGCGAGGATCTGGCCGGCAACGCCCGCGATGTGGGCGGCTATCTCCTGTCCCGGCTGCACGAGGCGCTCGACGACCATCCGCTGGTTGCCGAGGTGCGCGGGGTCGGCATGCTGGCGGCGGTCGAGTTCGCCGCCGACCGAGTGGCGCGCAAGCCGTTCGATCCGGCGCTCAAGGTCGGCGCGCGGGTGTCGGCCGAGGCGCTGTCGCGCGGGCTGATCGCCCGGGCCATGCCGAACGGCGACATCCTGGGCTTCGCCCCGCCGCTGGTGCTGACCCGTGACGACGCGGACCGGATCGTGGACATCGCCAAGGCCTCGGTCGACGCGGTCACGGAGGCCCTTGTGCGCGACGGGGTGCGGCTGGCCGGCTGAACCCGTCGGGCGCGCCGGAGCCGGACGCGGCGGCGGCCGCCGGGGCGATGCCGGCGCGCCGCCCGCCGAGGCCCAGGGCCGTGTTGATGACGATGGCCCCGACGATGAAGCCACCGCCGATGAGCGAGGTCGTCGTCGGTACTTCGCCCACGCCCATCCACGCCCAGATCGGGCCCAGCACGGTCTCGAGCAGGCTCATCAGCGCCACCTCGGCCGCCGGCGTGTCGCGGGTGCCGAGGAAGAACAGCGTCATGGCGAGCGGGAGCTGAAGCCCGCCTGAGAAGACCAGCAGCCCCATGTCGCGGGCCGGAACCGCCAGCGGCTCGGCGAAGGGTGCGAGCAGGGCCGCGCCAAGGAAGCCCGAGGCGCAGAGCCCGGGCAGGATGATCCGGTCGCCCACCTTGCGCAGCAGCACCAGATGAATTCCGTGCAGGATCGCCGTCGCCAGCGCGTAGAGATCGCCCTCCAGCGAGCCGCCGGCCAGCAGCGCGACCGTCACCTCGCCCTCGGGCAGGGTGAGCCGGTCGGCCGAGCCCGCGAAGACGATGCCGACGCCGACCAGCCCGACCGCGATCGCCGCGATCGTGCGCGGCGCGACGCGCTCGCCCAGCACGACCCGTCCGATCGCCGCGGCGAACAGGGGCATGGTCGCCAGGATCAGGACGGTGTTGGCGACGCTGGTATGCGTGATCGCGGTGCAGAAGCCGATCATCGTGCCCGTCAGCAGGACTGCGGAGAGGATCACCGGCCGTCCAGCCGCGCGGAAGGCCGCGGCGATGCGCCCTCGGTTCAGCACGGCGAGCAGGATCGCCAGCGCGAGACCGAGGAACAGCCCGCGCCAGAAGGCGAGTTGCAGCGCGTCGGTGTCCGTCAGCAGGCGGACGATCAGCCCGTCGGGGCTGAGGATGAGGATGCCTGTCCCGGCGACGGCGAGGCCGCGCAGGTGTCGGCGACGGTCGGCTTGCACGGGCGTGATCCGTCGGTTCGGTCGATCGCGAGGGAGTAGTCCGGAACGCTGCAACGCTCTTGCCTGGGGCGTGGTCTGTCAAGGACCGCGATGAAGGACGACTCTCCATTCGTAGGTCGCCCACGGCCGTCAGGCCGTGCGCGACGGTGCCGGCGGCGCCGTTGCGCAGCGCCTTCGGCGCTGGGCAACCTACGGTCGCGGCGACATGGGACCAGATCAATGCGCGTCCCGACGGGACGGGACAGGCTGCCCGCGACGGCGCCGGCCGACGGGTGGCTCGGCGGCCCGGAAACCAAGGGGGAAAGCGATGAGTGGTTTCGTCAACGAAGGCACGATCGACCGCGCGCTGCGCATCGTCGTCGGCCTGGTCCTGATCGCCCTGGTCTTCGTCGGGCCGCGGACGGCGTGGGGCTGGATCGGGCTCGTGCCGCTGGTCACCGGGCTGGTCGGCTTCTGCCCGGCCTACCGGCTGCTCGGCCTGAGGACCTGCCGGGCACCGCGCCGACCCGCCTGAACCGATGGGCGGCGAGCCGGGGGAGAGGGGCGCCAGGGCCGCGCCGGCGCCCCCCAACCTCGCCGGTACGAGGATCAGGCCGCCCGGACGTGACTGAGGAAGTCGTCGACCTCCCGGCGCAGGTCGGCGGCCTGGCGGCTGAGGGCGGCCGCCGCGCCGACGACCTTCTCAGCCGCGTCGCCGGCGTGATTGGCGGCCTGGTCGACCTCGGCAATGTTGGAGGTGACGTCGCGGGTGCCGGTCGCCGCCTCCTTGGTCGAGCGGGCGATCTCGCCCGTCGCCGCGCCCTGCTCCTCGACGGCGGCGGCGATCTGGCCCGTGATCTCGTTCATCTCCTCGATCGTGTCGCGGATGCCGCCGATCTCGTCGACCGCGGCGCCGACGGCCTTGCGGATCGAGTCGATTTGGGCGCCGATCTCCTCGGTCGCCTTGCCGGTCTGGGTGGCGAGGCTCTTGACCTCGCTCGCCACCACCGCGAAGCCCTTGCCGGCCTCTCCAGCGCGCGCCGCCTCGATCGTGGCGTTGAGCGCCAGCAGGTTGGTCTGCTCGGCGATGTCGGAGATCAGCTTGACCACCTCGCCGATCCGCGCCGCGCCCTCGGCAAGGCCCTGCACCGTGCGATCGGTGTCACGCGCCCGCTCGACCGCCTTGCCGGCGATCGCGGTCGAGCGCTCGACCTGGCCGCCGATCTCGCCGATCGAGCGGCCGAGCTCGTCGGAGGCCGAGGCGACGGTCTCGACATGACCGGCTGCGCTCTCCGCGGCCCGGCCGACGACGTTCGTCTTCTCCCGCGTCTGGGTCGCCGTCGAGGACATGGTGCCGGCGCTTTCCTCGAGCGCGCGGGCATTGTCGTCGACGGTCGACACGACCATGCCGACGCCGGCCTCGAACTTGTCGGCGAGCGCCAGCATGTCCGCGCGCCGGCGCTCGGCGGCCGCGCGGTCGGCTTCCTCCCTTTCGGCCTGCATGCGCTGGACGGCCTGGGCGTTGTCCTTGAAGACCTGCATCGCCGAGGCCATGCCGCCGACCTCGTCTCGCCGGCCGACGGCGGGGATCGCGACCTCCAGATCCCCTTCGGCCAGGCGGTGCATCGCCCCGGTCATCGCCTTGATCGGGCGGCTGACGCTGCGCGCGATCAGGAAGGCGGCCGGAATGGCGAACACGATCGCGGCCAGAACGAGAGGGATCAGCGTCCGCTCGGTCTCGGCGATCCGCTGGTTCATGGCGGCCGACAGCGTCGCCTGCCGGGCATCGATGTCGGCGGCGAGCGCGTCGATGCGCTCGTGGAGATCCTGACCGGCCTGGGTCAGCGCGACCCGGTCGCGGGTGTTCAGCGGGATGCCCGGCGTCGCGCGCTCCTCCAGTGTCGCCCCGAAGGTGGAGAAGCCGTTCACGATCGCCGTCAGCGCCGCGCGATCGGCGCCGGCGGGCAGGGCCGCGATCTCCCCGTCGATCCGGGTGGCGATCTCCTCGAAGGCACTGCGCACCGGCATGAGGGTGATCTCCGAGACGCTGTTGGCCATCTTGCGGATGCCGTCTTCGATCTCGATCATGGCGGTGTCCGCGGCCTCGGTCGCGTCGGCGACGCGGGCGGCGTCGCCGTAGGCTTGCACCGATCGCTCGAGCGCGGTGAGGGTCGTGAAGGTCGCGGCGCCGATCACGAGCAGCAGCACGATGATCACGCCGAACCCGGCGGCGATGCGGCGACCGATGGGCTGGTCGCCGAGGCGCAGGGATATACGCGGCTTGCGCATGATCGCGGTCTCCAGATCCTGAGCAGGTCGGGCCCGGCGGCGGGCGCCGGGCGATATCGGGAAACCGTCGATATTTTCGCGTCAAAATGGAATTAAAAATCGATTAGATTACTATTTTATCAATCTTTGCGCGAGCCCCCCCCTTGCGTTCGCCTATCGGAGTGCCGTCAGCGCCGCCTCGTGCAGCGGATCGCCCGGCGTGGCCAGGCGGCCGAGGATGTCGAAATGATGTCGGCCTTCCACGATCATCGGCCGGATCTCCGCCGCGCCGCTCCACGCGGCCACGAGGTTCCGGGTCTGGCGGTGATACTCCGCGGTTTCCAGCCCGCCGACGGCGGCCACCGCCGGGCCGTCGAGGCGAGGCGGCAGGCGCGCGGGAGAGTAGGCGGCGTCGTCTTCCGCGGTCAGCTTCAAGTCTTCGTCAAGGAAACAGAGCCGGATCGCCTCCAGGTCGTAGAGGCCGCTGATCCCGATCATGCCCTTGATCAGGGTCCGTGGAAGATCGAGTTCCACCCATTGGGTCGCCGCCACCATCCCGGCCAGGTGGCCGCCGGCCGAGTGTCCGGCCACGACGAGGCGCCCGGCGTCGAGGCCGAGCATCTCGGCGTTGCGCGCCAGCCAGGCGACCGCGTCGCGGACATGGGCGACGATCTCCGCCATGCGGGCGTCGGGCGCCAGCGGATACTCCAGCACGGCGACGGCGCAGTCGCGGGCCAGGAAGGGTGGTGCCACGAAGGAGAACGAGGTTCGGTCGAACGTCCGCCAGTAGCCGCCGTGGATGAAGACCAGCAGCGGCGCCCCGGACCCCGGAGCGGTCGTGGGCACGAACAGGTCGAGCCGCGCGCGCGGGTGCGGGCCATAGGACAGGATCCGCGGCGGATGCGCCTCCCGCGCCGCCTCGCTGTCCCGCGCCCAGGCGTCGAAGTGGGTCTGGAAGTCGGGGACGAGCGGGCGGAGATTGTACTGCGCGTCGAGCCCGTCCTGGTCGTAGTCGCCGAAGATCGCCGTCGCCATCGCCGTCGCCTTTCGCCCGGAAACGCCGGATCGGGACCGCCGGCCGGGCCGTGTCGGAGGCCGGAGTATGCGGACCGTCCGACGGGCCGACAAGGCTCTGTGTGACCGAGAGGCGTCGGCTCCGGCGGCGGCGTCGAGACGGCTATGGGCGAGCCTCCAGAATGAGGTTGAACGGCGTTTCGGTCGCCCGCCGGAATCGGCTGAATCCGGCCTGTCGGAAGACGTCGCCGAGCCTGGCCTCGCCCGCCTGGGCGCCGAGCGCGTAACCGCCGGATTCCGACAGCGCGTGCGCGCAGCACAGCGTCGTCGAGGCGGCGTAGTAGAGCCGCCCGACCGGCGACAGGTTGTCCTCCAGCCGATCGGCGGCATAGGGCTCGACCAACATCACCGCGCCGTCCGGCGCCAGGGTGGAACGCGCATGGGCGGCGGCGCCGACCGGGTCGCCCATGTCGTGCAGGCAGTCGAAGAAGCAGACGAGGTCGTAGCCCTCCGCTGGGTAATCGACCGCGCTCCCGACCCGAAAGCCGACTCGGTCCTCGATGCCCGCCTGGCGCGCTTCGGCGCGGGCGGCCTCGATCGAGGCCTCGTGCGTATCGAAGCCGTCGAAGCGGCTCTCCGGGAAAGCCTCGGCCATGATCAGCGTCGAATGGCCGTGGCCGCAGCCGATATCGGCGACACGCGCGCCCTTTGCGAGACGATCGACGATGCCGTCGAGTGCGGGCAGCCACGACTGCACGAGTTGACCGCGATACGCGTTGGCATAGAACGCCGCGACGCCGTGATAGAGGCGGGAATCGTGCCGTCCCCAGGGCACGCCCTCGCCGCTGCGGAAGGCCGCGACGGCCTGCTCCTCGTCGAACCACATCGAGGCCGGGACGTCCCAGGCCGGCGGGATATAGACCGGGCTGTCCCGATCGGCCAGCACGTAGGCGTGCTCGGCCGGCAGCTCGTAGGTGCGCGAATCCGGGTGGTAGAGGACGTATCCGCCCGCGACCTGGCTGGCGAGCCACTCCTCCACGTATCGCTCGGCGCAGCCTGCTCGCCGGGCCGTCTCCGCCGCGCTCAGCGGGCCGACGCCGGCGAGCGCCTCGTAGAGGCCCAGTCGTCGGCCAAGGCTGACCATGACGCCGCCATAGCCGGCCGCGAGATCCGTGACCGCCTTGTCGAGAAAAGCGTTCAGCTTGCTCTCGTCGAAAGTCATCGTCGCGTCCCTTCCTATCCTGCGCGTCCTATCCTGCGCGCGTCCTGCGCGCGCTCATGCGCGTGAGCCCGGATCGGGACGCTGCGCCTTGCCGGGCCGCTGGACGAGAGCGAAACTGGCCGCTTCCGGTCCGGAGGTGCCATGATGCGCTTTCGGACGGCCTCGAGTCCGGGAGAGCCGCATGCCCGACGACCGCGGTCTGCATGTGAGCCTGCTGGCCATACCCGACGCGATGGCCGGCACTCTGGCGGGGATGTACGAGATCTTCGGCCTGTTCGAGGTTCTGGGAACGCTCGACGACGCCGTGCCGGTCCGATCGCCCTTCCACGCCGAGATCATCGCCGTCGACGACGCACAGCGCGCGGCGAGCGGGCTGCCGCTGGGCGCCCATCGCCGCCTCGAGGAGGTCGAGCGCACCGACATCGTCATCCTGCCGTCGGTGCTGGTACGCGACGGCATCTGGACGCGGGGGCGTCATGCGGCGGTCGTCGACTGGCTGACGTCCCGGCACAGGGAAGGCGCGATGCTCTGCTCGGCCTGTTCGGGCGTTCTGCTCCTGGCGGAAACCGGGCTTCTGGACGGCCGGGAGGCCACGCTGCATTGGGCGTACGCGTCGACCTTCTCGGCCAACTATCCATCGGTTCGGCTACGCATCGGTGAAGCCCTGGTCGCTGCCGGCGACCGGGGCGAGATCGTCATGTCCGGCGCGTCCGCCTCCTGGCACGACTTGGTACTCTACCTTGTGGCCCGAACCGTCGGCCCGACGGCCGCGCAGGCCATCGCCCGCTTCATGCTCCTGCAGTGGCATGTCGAGGGACAGTCTCCGTTCATCGACTTTCAGCCGCCCCGCGACCACGGCGATCGCGTTGTGCGCGAGCAGCAGGACTGGCTCGCCCGGAATTATGCCGAGAGGCGGCCGGTGGAGGGGATGGTTCGGCAGTCGGGCCTCGCCGAGCGTACCTTCAAGCGGCGGTTCCGCGCGGCGACCGGCTATGCGCCGATCGCCTACGTCCAGCAGGTTCGGATCCGGGAGGCGAAGCGTCGGCTCGAGCGGACGGTCGCGCCGATCGAGGACATCGCCTGGGCCGTGGGCTATGAAGACCCGGCCGCATTCCGGCGTCTATTCAAACGGGTCACGAACATGACGCCTGGGGCCTACCGGCGACGCTTTTCCGTCCCGGTGCTGCCGCTGACGGCGAGCGCGTGACGGCACGCGCCTGCGCACGCGTGGGTGTCGGACGCCTCACGTGAAGGCGTTGAAGGTGATGATGGTCTGGGTGTCCTTGACGTTCTTCAGGCGCTGGATGTGACTCGTCACGAACCGGCCCGGGTCTTCGTCAGGCTTCAGGTAGCACTTCACGAGCAGATCGTAGGGCCCTGAGATCGAATAGACTTCGGAGACTTCCTCGATCGTGTCGACAGCGTCGGCGGCGACGTCGTAGGCGGTGCCGAGCTCGCATTTCACCAGCACGAAGATCGCGTTCATCGATGTCCTCCCGTCACGGGCTCTCTTGCGGCGGTCGCCCGGCGCGCATTGCGGTCACAGGCCCAGGTAGCAGTCGACGACGTCCGGCGCACGGGACAGCGCGCGGCTGTCGCCGGTCCAGACGATGCGGCCCTTTTCGAGGATCGCGTGCCGGTCGGCAAGGCGCATCAGGGCGTCCAGGCTCTTGTCGATGATCAGGATCGACTGGCCCTCGCCGCGCAGCCCGTCGAGCGCGGCCCAGATCTCCCGCCGGACGAGGGGGGCCAGGCCCTCCGTCGCCTCGTCGAGGATCAGCAGGCGCGGCGCGGTCATCAGGGCGCGCGCGATCGCCAGCATCTGCTGCTCGCCGCCCGAAAGGCCGGCGCCGCGCTGGCCCCGGCGCTCGGCCAGGCGCGGGAAGAGGGCATAGACCCGCTCCAGCGTCCAGGGCCCGGCCTTGCCGTGCCGGTCGGCTGCGGTGGCGATCAGGTTCTCCTCCACCGTCAGTGTCGGGAAGATCTGCCGGCCCTCCGGCACCAGCCCGATCCCGGCCTTCGCGATGCGGTGAGGCGGCGCGCCGGCGAGATCGGCGCCGTCGAAGATCACCCGGCCGGCGCGCGGCGGCGTCAGCCCCAGGATGGCGCGGACGGTCGTGGTCTTGCCCATGCCGTTGCGGCCCAGGAGCGAGACCACCTCCCCGGCGCCGACCGCCAGATCGACGGCGAACAGGATCCGGCTGTCGCCATAGGCGGCCTCCACGCCCTCGAGCGTCAGGAGATGTGGGCCCGCCGCGATGGTCATGCCCGCGCCTCGGCGCCGTCGCCCAGATAGGCCTCGCGCACCGCCCGGTCGGCGCGGATCGCAGCCGGCGCGCCCGAGGCGACGACGCGGCCGTTGACCATGACCGACACCCGGTCGGCGAGCGCGAAGACCGCGTCCATGTCGTGCTCGATCAACAGGATGGCGACGGACCCCTTGAGCGTCGCCAGAAGATCGCGCAGCAACGCCGCCTCCTCCGTGCCGGTTCCGGCCATCGGCTCGTCGAGCAGCAGGACGCGCGGCCCGGCGGCCAGCGCCATGGCGACCTCGAGCTGCCGGCGCTCGCCATGGGCCAGCACGGTGACCGGGGCGTAGGCGCGATGGGCGAGGCCGACCCGGGCCAGCCCCTCCCACGCCGCCTCGGCCAGGCGCTCGTCCCGGTCCGCGTCGGCCAGGAAGCGAAAGCCGTGCGGCTCGCGCGCCTGCAGCGCCAGGGCGACGTTCTGGGCGGCCGTGAAGCTGGGGAACAGGCTGGTGATCTGGAAGCTGCGGGCGAGGCCCCGGCGCGCCCGGCCGGGCACCGGCAGGCGCGTAACATCGGCCCCGTCGAGCCGGACCCGGCCGGTGTCGGGCTTCAGCTCGCCGGTCAGGAGACCGACGAGCGTCGACTTGCCCGCGCCGTTCGGCCCGATCAGGGCGTGCAGCTCCCCGGCCGCGAGATCGAGCGAGACGCCGTCGTTGGCGACCACGCCGCCGAACCGCTTGGCGAGGCCCTCGGCCTCCAGGACCGGCGAGTAGCGAGGCGGGGTGTCAGTCATCGCGGCGCGCCTTGCCGTCGGGGCCCTCTCCGCCAAGCAGCCCGGCCAGTGGCGTCGGCCGGCCCCCGCCGCCCGCCCGGCGCCCGGCGACCAGGCCCCACAGCCCGCGCGGGGCGTAGAGCACCACCAGGATCAGGATCGGGCCGAGGACGATCTGCCAGTGCTCGCCCAGCCCGGGCTGGAGCGCGTTCATCGCCTCGGGCAGCCACTCCTCCATCAGGATCAGGGCCGCCGCGCCGATCGCCGGGCCGATCAGCGTGCCCATGCCGCCCAGCACGACCATGACGATCAGCTCGCCCGAGCGCGACCAGTGCAGATAGGCCGGGCCGACATACTCGGTCGCGTTGGCCAGCAGCGCGCCGGAGAGGCCCGCCGCCGCGCCGGCGATGGCGAAGGCGACGAGCTTGTAGCGATAGACCGGGTGGCCCAGCGCGCGCATCCGGCGCTCGTTGTCCTTCGCCCCGCGCAGGATACGCCCGAAGCGCGAGCGGACCATGCGCCGGGCGAGCCACAGGAAACCCGCGAACAGGGCGAGGCAGAGGAAATAGAAGGTGCGGTCGTCGTTCAGGTCCAGGCCGAACCCGATCTCCGACCGTCCCCAGAGCGCGATGCCGTCGTCGCCGCCGTAGCGGCGCAGCGCCGTGACCAGGAAGTAGATCATCTGCGCGAAGGCCAGCGTGATCATGATGAAGTAGACGCCGCGCGTACGCAGGCAGATGGCGCCGACGGCCGCGGCGACCAGCCCGCCGGCGACCGCGGCCGCCGGCCAGACGACCCAGGCGTTCACGCTGCCCGGCAGGCCGAACAGGGTCGAGCCCTCGAAGTCGTGGGTGAAGGCGACGCCGACCGCGTAGGCGCCGACACCGACGAAGGCCGCGTGGCCGAAGCTGACCATGCCGCCGTAGCCGAGGATCAGATCCAGGCTGACGGCGGCCAGCGCGAAGATCAGGGCGCGCGTGGCGATGTCGATCCAGAACGGCGCGCCGGCGGCCTCCGCGATCCAGGGCAGGGCCACCAGCACCGCGAGCACCGCCAGGGCGGCGATGCGCGCCGGGCGCCGGTCCGGTGGCGCGCCGGCGGGGGTGGAGGGGGCGGCCCGGTCGGCCGTGCCCTCAGCCATGGGCCGGGAACAGGCCGCGGGGGCGGACCACCAGGATCGCCGCCATCAGGACGTAGATCGCCACCGAGCCGAGCGCGCCGGCCAGCCCGGCCGCCGCCGCCGGCTCCATCATCAGCCCGAACAGCCCCGGCAGCAGGGCGCGCGCGAAGGTGTCGACCAGCCCGACCGCCAGCGCGCCGACCAGCGCGCCGCGGATCGAGCCGATGCCGCCGATGACGATGACGACGAAGGTCAGGATCAGGATCTGCTCGCCCATGCCGGTCTGGACCGCCAGGATCGGTCCCGCCATGGCGCCGGCCAGCCCGGCCAGGCCCGCGCCGAGCGCGAAGACCAGCGCGAAAAGCCGGCCGACATCGACGCCCAGCGCCTCCAGCGTCTCCCGGTTCGTCGCACCGGCGCGGATGCGCATGCCGACCCGGGTGCGCGCGATCAGCCACCACAGGAACAGCGCGACCGCCAGGCCCACCAGGATGATCGCGAAGCGGAACGCCGGGTAGGTGACGCCGCCCGGCAGGGTGACCGTGCCCGACAGGAATTCCGGCGGGTCGAGGAAGATCGCCGTCGGCCCCCAGACGATCCGCACGAGCTCGTTGAAGAACAGGATCAGCCCGAAGGTCGCCAGCACCTGGTCCAGGTGATCGCGCCGGTAGAGCGTGGCCAGCGCCACCCGCTCGACCACGAGCCCGACCAGCGCGGCCGCCGGCACGGCCAGGAGCAGGCCGAGCAGGAAGCTGTCCAGCGCCGCCGAGAAGGTCGCCGTCAGGTAGGCGCCGACCATGTAGAACGAGCCGTGCGCCAGATTGATCATGTCCATGATGCCGAAGACGAGCGTCAGCCCGGCCGCCATCAGGAACAGCATGACGCCGAGCTGGACGCCGTTGAGCGCCTGGACGAGAAGCAGGAGGGGATCCATCAGCCGTTATCGGCGCTCGTCTTGTGCCGTTCCAGGACCTCGGTGACAAAGGTCGAGCGAAGACTGATAGTATCCGGATGAGTCATGGAAAACTCTCCGCACCAATTCAAGAATCCAGTGTTCGGCCACAGATTGTCGGCAGCGTGTGGCGGATAGCGACGGCACTCGCGTACGACGTCGCCAACCTTCTTGAAGTTATCGATCTCCTCTTCTATCTCCGATTCAAAGGCTTTCTTATCAACATCGCGCGGAACCATTTCAAAGTGCCAATATTTGCACATGTAGCAGAAATCTTCTTCGTCTTCCATGGCGGGCCCTTTGTAGTCACTCTTCGAGAGGCGGCGGGGCGACAGGAGGATGGGCCCCCAAGGCGGAATGGCCTGGATCGGGCGGACGGGGCGGCGAGCGTCCCCCGTCGCGACCGACGGGGGACGCCGGCGCGCTGCCGCTCGGCTCACTCCATGGGGCAGTCGGCGGCGTAGGCGTCGCCATGGTCCTCGAAGATGGTGGCGACGACGCGGTTGGTCAGCGTGCCGTCGTCCCGGGCCACCACCTCGCGCAGGTAGTAGTTCTGGATCGGGAAGTGGTTGGTGTTGAAGCGGAACGGCCCGCGCACGGAGTCGAACTCCGCCGTCTCCAGCGCCGCGATGAAGGCCTCGGTGTCCTCGATCGCGCCGTCCACGGCCTCGACCGCCGCGTCGAGCAGCAGGGCGGCGTCGTAGCCCTGGCTGGCGTAGAGCGAGGGGACGCGGCCGTATGCCTCCTCGAATGCCGCGACGAAGCGGGCATTGGCGTCGTTGTCGAGATCCGGGCTCCATTGCGCGGTGTTGGCGACGCCGAGCGCGCTGTCGCCGACCGCCGGCAGGATGTCCTGGCTGAAGGAGAAGGCGGGCCCGAACATCGGGATCCGGTCCTTCAGCCCTGCCTGGTCGTACTGCTTGATGAAGTTGATGCCCATGCCGCCGGGCAGGAAGAAGTAGACCGACGAGGGGTCGGCCGACTGGATCCGGGCGATCTCGGCGGCATAGTCCTGCTGACCGAGCTGGGTGTAGACCTCGCCCGCGATCTCGCCGTCGTAGAAGCGCTTGAAGCCGGCCAGCGCGTCCTGGCCCGCCGGGTAGTTCGGCGCCAGGATGAACGCGCTCTCGTAGCCGGCATCGGCGACGTGCTTGCCCATGGCCTCGTGGTTGTTGTCGTTCTGCCAGGCCACGTTGAAGAAATGCGGGTCGCAGCGTTCCCCCGCCAGGATCGACGGGCCGGCGTTCGGGCTGACGAACAGCACCTCGTTGCGGAACAGCCGCGGCGCGACGGCCAAAGCCAGGTTCGACCAGACGATGCCGGTGACGACGTCGACCTGGTCGCGCTCGACCATGCGCTCGGCGAGCTGGACCGCGATGTCGGGCTCGCGCTGGTCGTCGCCCTCGACGACCACGGTCGCGAGACCGCCGAGCCCGCCGCCGACATGCTCGAGGCCGAGCAGGAAGCCGTCGCGAATGTCGATGCCCAGCCCCGAGCCCGGGCCGGACAGGGTGGTGATCATGCCGATGCGGATCTCGTCGGCAGCGTCGGCGGGCGACGAGATCGCGGCGATCGGCGCGGCAGCCAGGGCGGCGGCCGCCGCGGCGGCGAGCAGGGGCTTGTTCATGACGACGCGGCTCTCCCGTTCGGTATGGCTTTTCGTTGTACGTGCCGGGGCCGCACTGTCGCCCGGAACGCCCGCGCCGGGCAAGCGGGCAGGGCGGTCCCGTGGCCGCCAGTGGCTTTCGACGGCGCGCATACGGTTATCGCCGCCAAAGGGGGCGCGAAGAACGACCCTCTCCCGGGGGAGAGGGAGGGACCCGCGACCGACAGGTCGTGGGAGGGTGAGGGCGTACGGGCGGCAGGGCATCGTTCGGAGGCCCGGACCCCCTCACCCTGTCCCTCTCCCGCCGGGAGAGGGGACGCAGGAGGAGGGGGCGGAGACGGAATTCCTCTTACGGCGCGACGCAGGCCCCGCAGCCGGGGCCGTCGCGCACGGCCTGGCGGCCGTGGGCGACCTACGATGGATGCGTGGGTTGCCCACCGCGCAGCGGTGCGCAACGTCCCGCCGCTACGGGGCCGGATAGGTTCGCCTGTCCATGGGCAGGGCGTCCAGCCGCGCCTCCAGGATCGCCAGCAGGGCGCGTTCGGCTCGGTTGAGTTGGGCGCGCGGGTGGCAGACCAGGAAGATGTCGATCGCCGGCGGCTCCTCGTGGGGCGGCAGGCGCCAGAGCAGGCCGTCGGCGACGTCGCGCTCGACCACGTGGATCGGCAGCGGCCCGATGCCGAGCCCGGCGATGATCATGCGCCGGACCTCCTCCAGGTGGGACGACGTGCCGACGATGCGGTCGTCGATCGCCTCGCGCGCCCGCACCAGGGCGACGGGCCTCAGCGCGTCGGTCAGCCGGTCGGTCTTGAAGGAGACGAAGCTCTCCTCCCTGAGGTCGGCGAGGCTCAGCCCCTTCCGGCCGAACAGGCGATGGCGCGGCCCGCAGAAGAAGCCGAAATGCTCCCGGAACATCTGCCGGTAGGCGAGCGCGGGCTGGCGCTCGTGGACCAGCGCGACGCCGAAGCTCGCCCGCTTCTGGATGACCTGGCGTGCCACGTCGGCCGACGTCGCGACCTCGATCGACAGGGTCGCGCGCGGGTGGCGGCGGTGGAATTCGGCCAGCGCGTCGTCGAAGGGCGGGCAGACCACATGGCTCGCCATGGCGATCGTCACGTGGCCGGAGATTTCCTCCGGCACCTCGCGCACCACGGTGGTCAGGCGCCAGATGCTGCCGGAGATCTCGACGCATTCCCGGTAGAGCAGCTCGCCCGCCGCGGTCAGGGCGAACCGCCCGCCGCCGCGCTCGATCAGCCGCCGGCCGAGCTGGGTCTCCAGGCGCTTGAGCGCCGTCGACACGGTGGGCTGGCGCAGCAGCAGCCGGCGGGCCGCGCTGGTGATTCCGCCCTCGTCGACGATGACGACGAAGGTGCGCAGGAGATTCCAGTCGAGCGCCCGCGCCAGCTTCTCGGTCGCCGGGTCGGGGGCCGGATGGGGCGGGGCTGACGCGGGCGGCTCGCGAAGGGTCATGGCCAGGGATACGCGACATAGACAGGGATGATGCCGGCTATTGTTGATATCTATTTGCGTTATGTGCAAGCGGCGCGCGTAAAGTGAACGCATCGGTGGTCCGGCGCCCTGGGACGGGGCCCGGCCGAGACGGAGCGGGAGGCGGCGCGACGGTGGCCGAGACGGCGGCGCAGACGACGACCGGGGCGGCGGCGCCCCGGGACGCCCAGGGGGCCGCAAAGGTCCCGCAGGCGGCGCGGCCGTGGCTGCTGATGTCGCCGGCGCTGGTGTCGGTGGCGCTGCTGCTGGTCGTGCCGGTCGGTTTCGTCGTCGTCTATTCGTTCTGGCTGCGATCGGCGAGCGGCGACATCCCGGCCTTCGACACGGCGAACTGGCAAAAGGTCCTGTTCGACCCGTTCTACCGCGCGATCCTGTGGCAGACGCTGAAGATCGCCGGGGCGACGGTGCTGCTGTGCGCGGCGCTCGGCTACGTGCCGGCCTATTTCCTGGCGATGACCCGGTTCCCGCACCGGGCGCTGCTGCTGCTGCTGCTGATGCTGCCCTTCTGGATCAGCTACATCATCCGCACGCTGAGCTGGATCAACATCCTGGGCGTCTCCGGCGCGGTCAACCAGGTGCTGATGCTGGTCGGGATCACCGACGAGCCGTTGCGGATGCTCTACAACCAGACGACGGTCGTGCTTGGCCTGGCGCACTTCCTGCTGCCCTTCATGATCCTGAACATCTACGTCAGCCTGGAGGGCATCGACCGCACGCTGATCGACGCGGCGCGCACGCTGGGCTGCAACAACTGGCAGGCGTTCCGCGAGGTCACGCTGCCGCTGTCGCTGCCCGGGTTGGCGGCCGGCTCGCTGCTGTGCTTCGTGCTGGGGGCGGGGACCTACATCACGCCGCTGATCCTGGGCGGGCCGGGCGACCTGATGTTCGCCAACCTGATCTACAGCGCGATCATCACGCAATTGAACTGGCCGCTCGGCTCGGCGCTGTCGATCGTGCTCCTGGTCCTGCTGGGCGCCGTGGTGCTGGCCTACAACCGGTTCCTCGGCCTTGGCCAGATCTACAAGAGCCTCTCGTGACCGGGCGCGGGGAGGGGCGGGCATGCTGACCGGGTGGAGCCTGATCCGCGCCTACACGATCGCGGTCTACCTGTTCATGTTCGTGCCGGTCGCGGTCGTCGTGTTGCTGTCCTTCAATTCCAGCCAGTTCGGCAGCTTCCCGATGGAGGGGATCAGCCTGCGCTGGTTCGTCGAGCTCTACGAGAACGACGCCATCGTGCGGGCCTTCCGCACCTCGATGCTGCTGGGCGCGCTGACGGCGATCCTGTCGACGACGATCGGCATCCTCGCCTCGCTCGCTCTGGTCCGTTACGCCTTCCGCGGCAAGGAGCTGATCAACACCCTCCTGGTGGCGCCGATCCTGGTGCCGGAGGTGGTGCTGGGCGTGGCGCTGCTGCTGTTCATGCGCTGGGCCGCGGTGCCCCGCAGCTTCGTGCTGCTGCTGATGGGCCATGTGCTGATCACGCTGCCCTTCGTCGTCCTCGTCGTCCAGGCGCGCCTCGTCGGCATCCGGCGCGACTACGAGGAAGCGGCGATGAGCCTGGGCGCCGGGCCGGTGCAGACCTTCTTCCAGATCACCTTCCCGCTGCTGATGCCGGCCGTCTTCGCCGGCACGCTGTTCGCCTTCACCATCAGCTTCGACGACATCACGGCGACCCTCTTCTGGAAGCCGGCCGGGACCGAGACCGTGCCGACCCAGATCTTCGCCATGCTGCGCAACTCCATCAGCCCGGAGATCAACGCCCTGGGCACGGTGATGATCGTCATCACCGTGGCCCTGCCGCTGATCGCCGGGGCGCTGGCCCGCCGGTTCGCCAAGGGGGGTGGCTGAGCGGACCGGGCGGGGCCGATCGCGACAAGGCCGGGAGACGCCGGCCACGACCAGAGAGAGGAGGCTTCACGATCATGGACAGCACGACACGCTATCACCGGCTTCTGGATCGCTACCGCAACGGCGATCTCGACCGGCGCACCTTCCTGGCCCTGCTCGGCACCGCCGGCGCGGCGGCCGGGCTCGTCGGCGGGCCGTTCGGCCGCCGGGCGTGGGCCCAGGACGTCGAGTCCGTCCGCTTCGACGGCTGGGGCGGCGTGGTCTCCGAGGCGTTCCGGCAATACGCCTTCGATCCCTACACCGAGGCGACCGGCATCGAGGTGGTCGACGGCACCTTCGGCTCGGGCGACGAGTTCCTGACCCGCGTGCGGGCGAGCCAGCCGGGCTCGTTCAACGTGTTCCACGCCTCGGGCCTGTTCGACTACGCCCGCTACGTCAATCTCGACCTGGACGTGGTGCTCGACGAGTCGAACATCCCGAACCTGCAATACGTCATGCAGACCCTGATCGAGCCCTACCGCCAGCTCACCGACGGCAACCTGTCCTGCGTGCCCTACGACTACGGCACGACGGGTCTGGCCTACAACCGCTCGGTCATCTCCGACGACGAGATGCGCGAGAAGGGCGCGAACATCTTGATCGACGAGGCCTATGCCGGCCGGATCGGCGGGTGGAACGACTGGCGCACGCGCATCTGGTACGCCGCGCTCCAGACCGGCCAGTCGCCCAACGACATCCAGGACATGGACGCGGTCTGGGACGCCCTGCGCACCCATCGCGACGGGCTGCTCAAGTATTGGACCTCGGGCGCGGAACTTATGAGCCTGCTGGCCGAGGGCGAGATCGTGGTCACCGAGGGCTGGTCGGGCCGGATCGCCGCGCTCCAGCAGGAGGGCAACGACATCGGCTACTACAACCCGCCGGGCGTCTTCGGCTGGCAGGAATGCCTGATGGTGCTGAAGGGCAGCCCGCTGGCGGAGGTCGAGCAGCTCCTGAACTTCATGCTCGAGCCCGAGGTGGCGATCGCCGTGGCGGAGGGCCAGAACTATCCGCCCTCGCTCGACCCGACCAAGGTCGACCTGGGCGAGAAGATCCCGACCCTGCCGGCCTTCGATCCCGAAGGCACGCTCACCGACCTGACCTTCGCCGATCCGGCCTACTGGAACGGCAACGAGGCGGAATGGTCGGAGCAGTTCGGCCGCATCGAGAGCGGCTTCTGAGGCCGGGGCGTGGGGGGGGGGGCGGCGGGGGGGCCGCGCCCCACCCCCCGACCCCCCCCCACCCCCCCCACGGACGCCACCACCACCCCGGCCCCGGCG
>JAVJUS010000019.1:0-14449 GCA_040220455.1 Azospirillaceae bacterium | reverse complement strand
CCGGCGGCCGCCCCCTCCCCTGGGGGGGGGCGGTGCGCGTCTCCGGGCCACCTGCGTTCCGTCGGCACCCGGCCCGGCCGCGCGACCGGAGGCGGCGCCGTGACCGACAGTCGGTCGACCTCCTGGCAAATCGGCGTGCCGGGCCCAGGTATGTCCGGTCATGCTGCCGATCCGCACGGATGCTCCCCGCGGCCCGCGGCCGGCGAGGCTGGTCTTCGGCCTGATCGCCGTCTGCGCCGCGGTCTTCCTGCTCCAGCAGAGCCTGCCGCCGCGCGCGGCCCTCGCCTTCCTGGCCGAACACGCGCTCGTGCCGCGGCGCTATGCCGACCCGCTCTGGGCGCGGGTGAACGGGCTCGATCCGGACGACCACCTGCCGCTGGTCACCATGGCGTTCCTGCATGGCGGCTGGCTGCATCTGCTGTTCAACATGTGGACCCTGTGGCTGTTCGGCCGGGCGGTCGAGCATCGCCTGGGCTCGTTCCGGTTCGGGTTGCTCTACTTCGCCAGTGCCCTGCTCGCCTCCGGCGCGCAGATGACCGTCTACCCGACGAGCGCGGTGCCGACGCTGGGCGCCTCGGGCGCCATCGCCGGCGTGCTGGGCGCCCATGCCGCGCTCTACCCGCGCTCGAAGGTCCTGCTGCTCGTGCCGATCATCGTCATCCCGCTGTTCTTCCGGATCAGCGCCTTCTGGTACGTCGCCGTCTGGTTCGGGCTGCAGGTGCTGCAAGGCGCCGGCGCGCTGACCTCCGGACAGGCCGGGGGCGTGGCCTGGTGGGCGCATATCGGCGGCTTCCTCGCCGGCCTCGCCTTCGTCGCCCTGCTCACGCCGCCCGACGGCCCGCCCCGGCGCCGCGGCCCGGTGCCCGCGCCCTGGGGCGCCCGCCCGCCGGATGCCTGACAGCGAACGACACCTTAGAGGGCAAAATAAATTCTTTCTTCTCGAAACCGGCCCGTCCTCGTAGAAGGGTCACGACCGGCCCCGGGGCTCCGATCGCCCTGTCGGGCCGGCGGATATCGACGGCGGAGGCGAGGATGTGCACGGATTTCATGATCCGGGTCGACGGCAACCCGGTGGTCAACGGCCGCTCGATGGAGTTCGGCCTGCCGCTGAAGAGCAAGCTGTTCTTCCGCGCGCCCGGCCACGCCTACGGGCCGACGCCCGGCACCGGGGAATTCCGCCATTCCTGGACCGGCCAGTACGGCTTTGTCGGCCTGGACGTCTTCGACCTGCCGCTGCCGGTCGACGGCCTCAACACGGCGGGGCTGTCGACGGGGACGCTCTGGCTGCCCGGCAGCGCGTACCAGAAGGTCGACGACCCGGCGAAGGGGCTGACGGTCGACCGGTTCTGCGAGTGGGTGCTGAGCAGCTTCGCGACCTGCGCGGAGGTCCGCCAGGCGCTCGACAACCGCGTCGTGGAGGTCGGCGCTCCGGTCTTCCTGAAAGAGCTGCTGCCGGTCCATTTCCCGATCCACGACGCCACCGGCGACAGCATCGTCGTGGAGTTCATCGACGGCGCGCCGCGCATCCATGACAATCCGGTCGGCGTGCTGACCAACGACCCGCCCTTCCCCTGGCACCTCCAGAACCTGCGCAACTACACCGATCTGGACCCGTGGGACCGGGAGAAGACCGAGTTTGACGGCTTCGAGGTCGAGCAGACCGGCCACGGCACGGGCATGATGCACCTGCCGGGCGACTCGACGCCGCCTTCGCGATTCGTTCGGGCCGCCGCGATGACGACCTTCGCGGAGCCGGCGAAGACCCACGACGAGGCGGTCGCCCTGGCCTTTCACGTGCTCAACACGGTCGACATCCCGACGGGCACGAGCCGGTCGCGGAAGGGCGTTGTCGAGGAGAACGACCGCACCCAGTGGGTCGCGGTCAAGGACCTGGCGCGCGGGATCTACTACACCCGCTTCTACGATTCCCCGCAGGCCTATGCGGTCGACCTCGACCGGGTGGATCTGCACGCCCTCGACGGCAAGCAGGTGGCGGTGCCAGCGAGCCCGATCGCGATCGACCTGACGAAATCGCTGGCCGACAACGCCGTCGCGGCGGCGCCCCTCGACGCCTGAGCGGCCGTCAGGGCCCGGCCGTCACTCCCGCTCCGCGAGCAGGCTGAGCGCGACGCCCGTCGCCTCGGCCGGGTCGACGTCGAGGCGGCCGGCCGCGCGCTCGAAGGCGACGCCCTGCCCGGCCAGCCAGGCCGCCGCCCGGTCGAGATCGGCGACCGCGATGCCGAGGCCGAGCGGCCGGGCCGGCCCGTCGCCGGCCGCCCCGGCATGCAGCGCCGCCCCGCCCAGCCGGACGGTCAGCCCGCCGCCTTCCAGATGCACGGCGGCGTCGCCGACCAGCACGCGCCAGACCGGCGCCAGCGCGGCCGGATCGGCCACCGCCACGGTGAGGAAGGCGATGCGCCGGGCCCCGTTGGCGTGCTCCAGCCAGGCCGGCCGGCGCATGAGCTCGGGCGTTTCGTGCTGGCAGACGAAGCCGGGCAGGCCCAGCGCGTCGCGCGGCGAGGGATGGACGAGGCGGAAGGACGGCTTGACCGGCCCCTCCGGCAGGTCGAGCCAGCGCCACAGCCCGGCCGGCCCGTCGCCGGCGATGCCCGCGGCGGCGAAGGCCTCATGGGCGGCGTCCGCGTCGCCGGTATCGAGGGCCAGGCCCATCAGCCCCTCGCCCCGCTCGGCGAGCGCGGCATCCAGGCCGGCCAAGTCCTGTGTCGGGTCCCGGATGCCGAGCAGTTCCACATAGTCGTGGGGCATCATCACGCAGACATTGCCGGTGCCCCAGCCCTCGTGCCGGCCGCGAGGCGTGGTCGCGAAGCCGAGCCGGCGCCAGGCCGCGTCGGCCCGGTCCAGATCGGCCGTCGCCACCAGCGCGTGGTCGATGCCGCGAATGGCGGCGCCCATGGCTCCTCCGATGAGTGCTCCGCTTGCGAAGCCGTGAAGACATGCCCTCTCCCGCCAGGAGAGGGAGGGACCCGCGGCCGGCAGGGCAGTGTTCCGCGGTCTGCAACCCCTCACCCTGTCCCTCTCCCACCGGGAGAGGGAACGCGAAGGGCGACGGCCGTCCCGCGATGCCTGCTGAATGGATCCCGTCACACGCTCCGAGTCCTCCGCTCGATCGGCCGCCGCCGGCGGCTCGGTATCCGGCCGTCCGAGATCCGGGTCAGAAGCCGGTCGGCGTCTCTTCCAGAAAGGCCGCCTCTTCCGCCGTCGTCTCGCGGCCGAGACAGGCGTTGCGATGCGGGAACCGCCCGAACCGGTCGATCACCGCCTTGTGACGGCGAGCGTACTCGGCATAATCGTCGTTGCCCAGCCGCTCCTCGCTCAACGCGACGCAGAGCGCCTGGTCGTCGGCGTCCTCGCTGTGTTCGAAGGGCAGGTAGACGAAGACGCGCCGGTCGGGCGCCGGCAGCGCCATGTCGTGGCCAGCCTCGACCGCGGCGCGGGCCACTTCGCGCGCCTTGGCGTCGGTCGCGAAGGCGCGGGCGTCGTCGCGGAACAGGTTTCGCGGCACCTGATCGAGCAGGAGGATCAGGGCCAGCGCGCCGTCCGGCGTCGCCGCCCAGCCGTCGAGCTTCCCGGCCGCCGCGTCCTCGAAGGCCGGTCCCAGGCGCGTGCGCACCGCCGCGTCGAAGGCGTCGGAACGCTTGAACCAGTCGGCGGGGCCATGCTCGTCGAACCAGAAGGCGAGCACGTCGGCGGGCTCGGCCGCCGGGGCGTCGGTGTCGCGGAGGCTCATCGCTGTCTCTTCATTCCACGGGGATACGGGCCTGGCCGAGCACGGCCTCGGCATGGTCGGCGAGCGCCGCCTCCAGCGGGGCGTCGTCGCCGGCGATCGGTGCGCGGCCGCCGAAGCGCCGGGCCAGGAACCGCTCGGCCAGCAGCGCCAGGCGCCGGTCGCCGCGGGCCAGCCCGTCGGCCGCGCCCTCGCACAGCAGCGCGGCGCCCAGCGTGTCGGCCATCAGAACGAGAAGGCGCAGGGCGTCGCGCTCGATCCGCTCCAGCCGCGCGCGCAGGCCCTCCAGCGCGGCGGCGCAGTCGGCCCGGGCGGTGGCGAGCGGGCCGGCCAGCGCCCCCGCCCCGTCGGGGAGGCCGGAGAGGCAGCGGTCCACGCGCTCGAGAAAGGCCGTGTCGCCGCGATACTTGCCGAGGGCGGCGCGGGCGAGCTCCAGCGCCTGGATGTTGGCGGGACCTTCCCAGACGGCGGTGACGAGGCTGTCGCGATAGAGCCGGGCGGTCGGCCATTCCTCGGTATAGCCGTTGCCGCCGACCAGCTCGACCGCCGCGCGGGCCGAGCGGCAGGCCCGCTCCGCCGTCTCGTACTTGGCGATCGCGGTGACGGTGCGCAGCCAGGGACGGGCCGACGGATCGGCGAGCGCCGCGTCGAAGGCCGAGCCGGCCTCCAGCGCCAGGGCGAGGCTCGCCTCCTGGTCGGCCAGCAGGTCGAGCAGCCGGTCGCGCACCATGGGCCGGCCGATCAGCGGCGCGCCGAAGGCATGGCGGTGGGTCGCCCAGCACGCCGCCTCGACGAACGCGCGGCGCTGCAGGCCGGCGCCGCTGGCGGCGTTGTGGATGCGGCTGTATTCCAGAGCCTCCATCATCGCCCTGAGGCCCTCGGGCGGCGGCGCGACCTCGACCGCCCAGGTGCCGTCCAGGTCGATCTCGCCGGTCGGCAGGCCGCGGGTGCCCGCCTTCTCCTTGAGCCGGCGCACGCGATAGGTGTTGGGCGTGCCGTCGGGCAGCCGGTCGGGCACGAGATAGCAACCGAGCCCGGCCGACCCCTCGGCCGCGCCCGAGGGCCGGGCGGTCGCCAGCGCGACGCCGGAGCCGGCGTTCGAGGTGAACCACTTGAGCCCCGTCAGCCGCCAGTTGTCGCCCTCGGGGACCGCGCGGGTCGTCGTCGCGCCGACATCCGAGCCGCCATGGCGCTCTGTCGCCCAGGTGCCGCCGGTCGCCGTGCGCCCGTCGGAGCGCAGCAGGCCGGGCAGCCAGGCCTCGCGCACCGGCGCCGGCGCCAGCCGGTCCAGCACGTAGGCCACGGCACCGGTCATCGTCACCGGGCAGTGGATCGCGATATCGGCATAGGACAGCAGGTAGCCCATGACGAAGGAAAGTCGGTGCGGCGCCGCGCCCGGGCCGAAGGCGGCGGCGATCGCGCCCCGGCGATAGGCCTCCATGTGGCAGTCGCGATAGGCGGGATTGACGATCACCCGGCCGACCGCCGCGCCGTCCCGGTCATGGGTCTCCAGCCGCGGCGGGGCGTGCCGGTCGGTGTAGGCCGCCTGCTCGTCGAGCGGGCCGGCGACCCAGGCGCCGAAGTCGTCGAGCCGGGCGCCGTGGTCGGCGAGGAGATCCGGCGCGACCAGAGCGAGCCGGGCGCGCAGGCCCCTATCGGTCGTAAACGCGTTGAGCCCGGCCGTCGTCGGCGGATAGGCGACGGGCCGGTCGTCACGGGCGGCGAGCGCGACGGCGTCGGTCATGGCGCGGCGATCCTCCCGGGCCGATGGCGCGGCCCCCGTCGGTGCGCGGGCCGGCCGCAGTGTCCTCACTCTTTTCGTGCTACATTCTAGCACGCGCGGGGCGGGACGTGCAGCGCCGACGCTCGCGCCCGCGCCTTCTCCCGCATGTCGCGGCCTCTTGCGTCCGGGCGCCGGGCCGCGTAGAGCCGGGAACGCCCCGGCGCCGCCGCGCCGGACCGGCCGTCCCCGAAAGCCCGGACCCGCATGTACACCGCCATCCTGCGCCTGGCCGCCCACGGCCCCTCGGCCGCCGCGGTCGCGGTCTTCGCCGTCAACGGCGCGCTCTTCGCGGCCTGGGTGCCGCGCATTCCGGAGATCAAGGCCCGGCTCGAGATGGGCGAGGCGGCGCTTGGCCTCGCCCTGCTCGGCATGCCGGCGGGCCTTCTCGTCGCCATGACGGTGGTCGGCTGGCTGGTCGCGCGGCTCGGCGTCACGCGCATGCTCGCCGCCACGCTCGTCCTCTACGCCGTCGCGATCGTGCTGCCGACCCTGGCGCCGAGCCCGGTGCTGCTGGCGGCCGCCCTGTTCTTCGTCGGGCTCGGCAACGCCTCGATGGACGTCACGATGAATGTCGGCGCGGCGGCGATCGAGCGAAGGCGCGGCGTGGCCATCATGGGCGCCTGCCACGGCGGGTTCAGCCTGGGCTCCATGATCGGGGCGGGCCTCGCCGGGCTCGTCGCTGCCGCCGGGATCGCGCCGACGCCGCAGGTCGCGGCCTTCGCGGCGCTGATCTTCCTGTTCGGGCTGTGGGTCATCGCGCGCATGGGCGAGGGCCTGGCCGACGAGCCGCCCGAGGCGGAGCCGGCCTTCACCCTGCCGCCGCGCGGGCTGCTCGGGCTCGGCGTGTTGGGCATGGGGGCGCTGCTGATCGAGGGCGCCATGGCCGACTGGACGGCGGTCTATCTGCGCGAGGAGCTGGGCGGCGGCCCGGCGGTGGGCGCGGCCGGCTTCACCGGGTTCTCGCTCGCCATGGCGATCGGGCGGTTCCAGGGGGACACGCTGGTCGAGCGGATCGGCGCGGTACGCCTGCTGCGCCTGGGCGCGGTCACGGCGGCGGTCGGCCTGGTCATCGGGCCGGCGACGGGCAACGCCGCCGTCGCGGTCCTGGGCTTCCTGGGGGTCGGATTCGGCATCGCGAGCGTCGTGCCGATCCTGTTCCGCGCCGCCGCGGCGACGCCGGGCATCGCGCCCGGTACGGCGATCGCCGCCGTCGCCTCGACCGCCTATCTGGGCTTCCTGCTGGGCCCGCCCCTGATCGGCCTGGTCGCCGAGGTCATCGGCCTGGGCCCGACGCTGGCCCTGCTCGCCCTGCCCATGGCCGGCCTCTACGCCGCGGCCGGCACGGCCTCGCGGCTTTAGGGAGCAGGCGCCGGTCGACGGGGATATGGGGGTCGGATAGCCTCGGTGGGTCATGCACCGGCCGACCGCCTTTTACCACCGCCGAAGGCCCGAGTCCGGACGCCGTAGCGCCGCCCTCGCCTTGGCCTTGGCCTTGGCCATGGCCGTCGCCATTGCCCTGCTCGGCACCGGCACCGCCGCCCGGGCCCAGGAACAGGCCGGATCCCCAGCCTGCCCGCCCGATCCGGCCTTCGAGGACGCGTTCTTCATCGCCGAGGCGCGGGCGGCGGGCGACAACGCCTTTCACCGGTTCGCGATGATCAAGGCGATCGGCCATGGTGCGGGGCGCGGCGGTGGGGAGGCCACGGCCGACTTCCTCGCCCGGCAGGCCGTCGAAGCCGAGCAGCCGCCGTTGCGCTACACGGCGCTTTGGGCGATGCGCAAGCGCTTCCCCGACCGCGCCGTCGACGCGGCGCTTGTCCGCGCTGCGTTGGCCGAAGACCCGGACGGCGAGCTCTACACCGTGGCCGCGGCGGCGGCGTTCCTCGCCAGCCTGGACGAGCCGGGCCTCGCCGACCGCTTTCTGCCGCGCCTCTACGATGCCCGCCGGGACCTGCTGGGCGACCGGCGCCAGGTCTTCGCCCAGGCCGTGGTCGCCTGGGCGCTGTTCGAGATCGGCGGCCCCGTCGCGTCGCGGGAGGGCGCGAAGATCGTCCATGGCTTCGCCGACCCGCTTTTCCCCGAAGACGCGGTGCTGCTCGACGGCGCCGACGGTCTCGCCCTGATCGGGCCGGCCGCGCGCGACGCGGCGGCGCCGCTGATCGCCGTGGCCGCGGGCCGGCGCGGCCTCGACTCCCTGCTCCACGCCGACGACGCCGCCCGGGCGCTGGCCGCCGTCTTCCGCGAGACCCGCCCGCCGGCCTTCGAGCGGTGGATCGGCGGGATCCGGGACGACCTGGCGGGCGGCCGCTCGGTCGACGCCGCGCTGGACGCGGCGGTCGAGGCGCTGCCGTATTCGCGCTGCCTCCATCCCGAGATCGCCGCGCTGGCGGCCGATGGCGGCCTCTCGGCGGAGGGCCGGCGCGAGGCGAAGCGGTTCCTGCGCCCCGTCGACAGGGAGTAGGCGCCGGCTCCGCCGTGTCAGCCCGCCCCGCGCCGGCGCCACACGAGGGCGAGGAAGGTGGTGAAGCCGACGAGGCCCAGGATCGCCGGCATCAGGGCGACGGGGAGGGCCGTGCCGCCCCAGGGCCCCTCCTCCAGCACCGCGACGCCGATGCTCCCCGCCGCGCCGGCGCCCATCTGGAAGAAGCCCATCAGCGCCGAGGCGGCGCCGGCCATGCGCGGGAACGGGCCCAGCGCGCCGGCCATGGCGGTCGGGAAGACGATGCCCATGCCGGCGGTCCAGATCATCATCGGACCGGTCAGCGTGATCACGGCGACGACGCCGGC
This sequence comes from Azospirillaceae bacterium, assembly GCA_040220455.1. Classification (GTDB taxonomy): domain Bacteria; phylum Pseudomonadota; class Alphaproteobacteria; order DSM-16000; family Inquilinaceae; genus JAVJUS01. Next base: position 6,134 of record JAVJUS010000019.1, on the reverse strand, counting down.
GGCGGCGAAGGCCAGCAGGATCAGCCCGCCGGCCAACACGCAGGATGCCCCGATCAAGGCCATGCGCTCGATCCCGAGCCGCGCGACCAGGCGGTTGGCGGTCGTCGCGCCGACGAAATAGGCCGAGGTGGTGAACAGCGTCAGCCAGCCATAGACCTCCGGCGACAGGCCCAGGATGTCGATCATCACGAAGGGCGAGCCGGCGACGTAGGAGAGCAGCCCGCCCAGCGTGCAGGCGACGATCGCGACATAGCCCATGTAGAGGCCGGTGGTCGCCAGCGTCGCGTAGTTGCGGGCCATGCGCCTCGGGTCGAGCGCCTCGGGGTCCTTGTGGCGGTTGGTCTCCGTCAGCGCGAACAGCGCCACCGCCATCACCGCAAGGCCGAACGCGCCCAGCACGACGAAGATCGACCGCCAGCCGAACCAGCCCTGGAGGTGCCCGCCGAGTACCGGGCCGACCGCCGGGGCGAGCGTCAGCGCCATGCCGATCAGCGCCATGACCTTGGCCGCCTTCGGCCCGGCATAGAGGTCGCGCACCAGCGCCCGGGCGATCGCCGGGCCGGCGCAGGCGCCCACGGCCTGGACCAGGCGGGCGGCGAGCAGCAGCTCGATCGACCGGGCCGAGGCGGCGAGCGCGCTGCCGGCGACGAAGATCACCATGCCGGCGATCAGCACCGGCCGCCGGCCGAAGCGGTCGCTCAACGGCCCGTAGACGAGCTGGGCGATCGCGAAGGCCGCCAGGTAGACCGTAAGCGTGAGCTGGACGAGCCCGGGCGTGGTGTCGAGCGACCGGGCCAGGGCCGGCATGGCCGGCGCGTACATCGACATGGTCAGCGGGCCGAGCGCGACGAACATCGCCGCCATCGCCGTGACCCGCAAGTCGCCGAAACGGCCGGCCGCCTCGGCGGCCCTAGTGGCCGGGTCGGCGGAACCGCCGGACGGAGACTCGCCGCTGTCGGCCGTGGAAGAGGAGTCGGAGACGGTCATGATCGGGCGGTCACGCCAGGCGACCGGGTCGCCGCCCACCGGCGGCCCTGGACGTCGACCGGGACAATGGCCCCGATCGCGCGGCGGCGCCAGCCCCCGTTGCGGAAACGCGGCGTTTCGCTACCCGCGCAGGCGCCCGCCGGTCTGCTTCTCGACGCCCGCCACGATCTTCTTGGCCACCGCCTCGATCTCCGGATCGGTCAGCGTCGCCTCCATCGGCTGGAGCGTGACCGCCAGGGCGACGGACTTGCTCCCCTCCTCGACTCCCTTGCCGCGATAGACGTCGAAGACCGCGACGTCGGCGATCAGGGCCCTTTCCGCCCCGCGCACGGCCCGCACGATCGTGTCGGCCGGAACCGACTCGTCGACGACGAAGGCGAAGTCCCGCTCGACCGGCTGGAACGGGGACAGGGTCAGCATCGGGCGCGCCGTGCCCTTCTTCTTCTTCGGCTCCGGCACGGTCTCCAGGAAGACCTCGAACACCGCCGCCGGGCCGTCCACGTCGAGCGCGTCGAGGATCGCCGGATGTGCCTCGCCGAAATGGGCGAGAACGGTCGGGCCCAGGCGCAGGCATCCAGACCGGCCGGGATGGTACCAGTCCGGCGCGTCGGTCGTGACCTGGAGCCGGTCGACCGGCGCCCCGGCGACGGCGAGCGCCGCGAGCGCGTCGGCCTTGGCGTCGAAGGCGTCGACCGGGCGCGGCGCGGCGGCCCAGTGGCGCGGCCCGGTCTCGCCGACGCGCACACCGGCGGCGACGCTGCGCTGGCCGTCCGGCCGGGCATGGGTCCAGCCCGGCCCGACCTCGAACAGCGCTGCGTCGGGCAGGCCGCGATCGGTGTTGCGCCCGGCGGCGCGCAGCAGGTTGGGCAGGATCGACGGCCGCATGGCGTCGAGATCGCTGGCGATCGGGTTGACCAGCTTCAGGCCGTCGTCCTGCAGGCCGAAGCGCGCGGCGGTGGGCGAGTCCATGAAGGACCAGGTCACCGCCTCGTCCATCCCGCGCTCGGCGAGCACGCGCTTGACCGCGGCGACGGCGCGCTGGCGCGACGAGAAGGCGGGCCGGGTGATCGCCGCCGGGCGCGGCAGGGGCACGGCCTCGATCGCGTCGTAGCCGCGCACCCGCAAGACCTCCTCGACCAGGTCGGCCTCGCCCTGCAGGTCGCCGCGCCAGCTGGGCGTCATGACGGCGAGGTGGCCCGACCGGTCCTCGACGACGTCGCAGCCCAGCGCCGCGAGGATGCGCGCCTGCTCGGCGACCGGCACCTCCAGACCGCCCAGATGGGCGACCCGGGTCGGCCGGAGCGCGATCGTCCGCCGCCCCTCCGGCGGCGCACCCGCGACCGTGAGCTCGCTCGGCTCCCCGCCGCAGAGTTCCAGGATCATGCGGGTCGCCTGCTCGATCCCGTCGAACACCGCGGCCGGGTCGAGCCCGCGCTCGAAGCGGTAGCGCGCGTCGGAGTCGATCTGCTGGCGCCGGCCGGTCGACGCCGTGCGCACCGGGTCGAACAGCGCCGCCTCCAGGAACACGGTCGTCGTCTCCTCCGTGCACCCGGTCCCGACACCGCCGATCACGCCGCCCAGGCTGACGATAGTGTCGTCGTCGGCGATGACGCAGACGCCCTCGGGCAGGGTGTAGTCCTTGTCGTTGAGCGCCTCCAGCCGTTCGCCACCGGTCGACAGGGACAGGCGCAGATCGCCGGCCAGGGTGTCGGCGTCGAAGACGTGCAGCGGTCGGTTGCGGTCGAAGGTGGAGAAGTTGGTGATGTCGACCAGCGTCGAGATCGGGCGCAGGCCGATGGCGCGCAGCCGGTCCTGCAGCCAGCGCGGACTCGGGCCGTTCCGGATGCCCCGGATCGTCCGGCCGAGGAAGAGCGGGCAGGCATGCTCCTCGCCGGCGGGGAAGTCGAAGCGGACCTTGGTCGGGCTCTCGAAGGCGCCCGGCACGGGGGCGGCGTCGAGCGGCTTCAGCGTGCCGATCCCGGCCGCGGCCAGGTCGCGCGCGATGCCCCGCACGCCGGCACAGTCGCCCCGGTCGGGGGTCAGGCCGATCTCGATCACCGGGTCGTTCAGGCGCAGGATGTCGGCGAAGGGCGTGCCGGGCGCGGCCTCGACCCCGCCGTCGAACCGCTCCAGGTCGATGATGCCCTCGTGCTCGTCGGACAGCCCCATCTCGCGTTCGGAGACGAGCATGCCGGCGGATTCGACGCCGCGGATGACGCCCTTGGACAGGGTCGTGCCGGTGCCGGGGATATAGGCGCCGGGCGGCGCGAAGACGCCGGTCATGCCGGCGCGCGCGTTGGGCGCGCCGCAGACCACCTGGACCGACCCGCCGGTGCCGGGGTCGACCGTGCAGACCTTGAGCTTGTCGGCGTTGGGGTGCTTCTCCGCCGACAAGACCCGGGCGACGACGAAGGGCGCCAGCGCCGCGCCCCGGTCCTCGACCCCGTCGACCTCGAGCCCGAGCGCCGTCAGCGCCCGGCAGATCGTGTCGAGATCGGCGTCGGTCTCCAGATGCTCTTTCAGCCAGCCCAGCGTGAGTTTCATGGCGCCCGTATCGCGATCCGCGTTCGAGAATGTCGACCGCCCGGGCGAGGCCCCGGCGACGGGTGCTATCGGTACCGGTCCGAGCTCCGTTTGTCACGTCCTCGGGAGGGCCGGCACTTGCGTTGGAAGGGTATCATCGTCAATAACACCGTGGCCGTGCATCGGCGATCGGTTCCATCGGGCTTCGGACGCTCTGCCATCCATGCCAGGAAAGTGTTTTGCCGGTCCTGGGTTTCAGCCATATCGGCCTGGGGTATGGCAGACAGAAAATTACTCGGACGCATGAATTGAAATGTCGGTCCTACTTCGTCGGGTATTTCTGAAAAACTTTAAAAGCATCGCCAACGCGAAAGTTGACCTACAAGACTTGACCCTGCTGGTCGGGCCCAATGGATCTGGTAAGAGCAATTTCATCGATGCCCTCAGATTGGTCTCCGACGCGCTGAATACCACGCCGGAGTACGCGATCCGCCAGCGAGGCGGCATCAACGAGGTGCGTCGACGTTCCGGCGGACATCCGACGCATTTCGCCATCAGCTTGAGATTGAACCTCGGCGGTGGGAGAAACGGCCTCTACGCGATACGCGTCGGCGCGAAATCCGAGGGCGCCTTCTCCATCCAACGGGAGCATGCCAGCGTCTCGGGCGAGGGCTTGTCCCACGCTCACTTCGAAGTGCGCGATGGGAAGATCGTCGCGGCGAGCGACGGAGTGGCCCCACACTACGATCAGATGAGCGCCGATCGGCTTTTCCTGACCGCAGTTTCCGGGCTGCCGCCGTTTAGACCGCTCTACGACGCGCTAACGCGAATGGGCTTCTACAGTATCAATCCGGAGCCGATAAAGGAGCTGCAGGTTCACGACAGCGGACAACATCTCGACCGCAGTGGTTGGAATCTTGCGGCTGTAATCAAGCGATTGGGCGAGGAACAGCCCGGCCGTCTCGACCGCATTCAAGAGTACCTTGCTCGCATCGTTCCGGGTATCGAGGGAGTCGATCACAAGGCGTACGGACCTCGCGAAACATTGGAGTTCCGTCAGACCGTACAGGGTCAGGCTCATCCATGGCGATTCCATGCCGCGAACATGTCGGACGGCACACTGCGATCCCTCGGTGTATTGACAGCCCTTTTCCACCAGCCTCGGGCGGAGAAAGATCCTGTTCCCTTCGTGGCGATCGAGGAGCCCGAGGTGACCATCCATCCGGGCGCGGCGGCCGTGATCATGGACGCTTTGATAGAGGCGTCAGCGCAAGGACAGGTCTTGGCGACCACACACAGCCCGGATCTTCTCGATCATGGCGAGATCGGAACAGAGTCGATCCTCACCGTCGAAAGCCATGAAGGCGAGACGCGAATTCGACCGGCCGATCCATCAGCTATCAGCATGATCCGCCAGTCACTGTACACGATCGGCGAGCTACACCGCCTCGGCCAGTTGACGCCCGCCGATGATTTTACTGCGCGCCCCCTTTCCGAGAATGATCTTTTCCGTGCTGATCGATGACAGTGATCTTTCCCATTGTCGAGGGACATGGTGAGGCGACAGCCGTGCCGATCCTGCTCCGACGCATTTTCTTGGAGACGCTCGGCCGAACCGATCTCGATTGCCTCAAGCCTCATCGACTACCTCGAAACAAGTTAGAGGCACCAGGGGAACTGGAGCGCGCCGTCGAGCTCGGCGCCAGGAAGATCAAGTCTCGGAATAGTGCAGGATTGATCCTCGTCTTGATGGATGCTGACGACGCTTGCCCGGCCGCCACGGCACCTGCAGTCCTATCGCGCATCTCGCGCCATGACGTGGCGTGCAGCGTTGTCTTCGCGAACCGCGAGTTCGAGTCATGGTTCCTGGTGGCCGCCCGTTCGCTTCGTTCCGACAAGCGAGTCCGCAGTGATGCGGAACCGCCGAGCGACCCCGAGTCGATTCGAGGAGCCAAAGAAGCGCTGGGCCGGATGGTCATGGTTTCGGGAGCTGTCTACCGCCCTGCCGTCGATCAACCGGCCTTGACTGCCCGTATGGACCTGGCAGAAGCGAGACAAGCGCCGTCGTTCGACAAACTTTGCCGGGACATCGAGTCGTTCGCCCCGCCCGAGGCTTGAGGTCTCGCTCATGCCCACCGCCCCTCGCAACCTGATCACCGACGTGCCCGGTCTCGCGGTCGGGCATGCGCAAGACTCGTCGGGACGGACCGGGACGACGGTGGTCGTGCCGGCGGGGCGGGTCGTGGCGGCGGTGGATCAGCGGGGCGGGGCGCCGGGATCGCGGGAGCTGGCCCTGCTCGCGCCCGAGAACACGGTGGAGCGGGTCGACGCGGTGGTGCTGAGCGGCGGGTCGGTCTTCGGGCTCGACGCCGCGGCGGGCGTCGTCGACGCGCTGGCCGAGGTGGGACGGGGCCTTCCCGTGCGCGGCGCCATCGTGCCGATCGTGCCGGCGGCCGTGCTGTTCGACCTGCCGGCCATCGGCTTGGAGCGCTTCGCCGGCGCGCCGCACGAGAACCCGAGCGACGGGGCCGATGCCGGCGCGGGCGCGGCCGGGCGGCCCGACTACCGGGCCCTGGGCCGGGCGGCCCTGTCGGCGGCGGGGGCGGCGGCGGGGATGGACTTCG
>JAVJUS010000018.1:0-71327 GCA_040220455.1 Azospirillaceae bacterium | reverse complement strand
GGCGCCGGCTCGGCCTCGCCGCCCGCCACCGCGTCGAGCTCCGCCAGCGCCGGCGTCCCGGCGGCGGGCCGTTCGGGACGCGGCACCGTCGGCTCGATATCGCCGGCATAGGTCGCCCCGTCGACGACCCGGCTCGGCAGCCCGCAGGCGCCGAGCGCGATGGCCGCGACGCCGCACAGGGCGGCGGCCGCGACCGACGAGCGCGGGCGGCGGAAAGCGGCGCGAGCCGTGTCCGTAGGGCTGGAATGGCGCGTCGGGCTGGGCATGACCGGGGCCGATCGTGTATGGATTTGCGGCAGGGCGTCGGTCTCGGCGCCCCACGGGCGCGGCCAGGGTGCAAGGGAACGTCGACGTCGATCAACGCGTTGGTGGTCGAGTGTTCCCGACCGGACCGTATCGAACTAGCCTGTGACCGACGGCCACGGGCCGGCGGCCGCGCCGCCGTCGAACCCGTCCCGAATACACGACCGCGACAAGGATCGTCTACGGCATGACGGAGAAATCCGGCGCGAAATCCGACGCGAAGTCCGACGGGCCGGCCCGGCGATCGGGCCAGGCGACGTCGGCCGGCAAGGATACCGGCAAGCAGGCGGGCACTGCATCGGCCAAGGCCGGCGACGGGCAGGAGGAGCTCGAGGTCGGCCTGCCGGACCCGGTGCACATGAGCCGCGCGCTCACCGATATCGCCGAGCGCAGCCAGCGCCTCGTGACCGAGTTCCTGACCCGCCAGAACGCGTCGGGGCACCCGGTCGACCCGCTCAACATCGGCGGCGCCTTCTACGAGATGACGGCCAAGATGATGGCCGATCCCGGCAAGGTGATGCAGGCCCAGATGACCCTGTGGGCCGACTACATGACCCTCTGGCAGCGTACCACCCAGCGGATGCTGGGCGCCGAGACCGATCCCGTCATCGAGCCCGAGCGCGGCGATCGGCGGTTCAAGGACGAGGCCTGGGACGAGAACAGCCTGTTCGACTACGTCAAGCAGTCCTACCTGCTCACCGCGCGCTGGATGCAGTCCACCGTGCGCGAGGTCGAAGGCCTGGACGACAAGACGGCGAAGAAGGTCGACTTCTATACGCGCCAGTTCGTCGACGCCATGGCGCCCTCGAACTTCGTCATGACCAATCCCGAGGTCCTGCGCGCCACGGTCGAGAGCGGCGGCGAGAACCTGGTGCGCGGCCTCGACAACCTGTTGGAGGATCTGGAGCGGGGCCAGGGCCGGCTCCAGATCCGGATGACCGACACCGACGCCTTCCAGGTCGGGCGGAACATCGCGGTCACGCCGGGCAAGGTCGTCTACGAGAACGACCTGGTCCAGCTCATCCAGTACACGCCGACCACGGACAAAGTGGCGCGGCGCCCGCTGATGATCATCCCGCCCTGGATCAACAAGTACTACATCCTCGATCTGCGGCCGGAGAACAGCTTCGTCAAATGGGCGGTCGACCAGGGCCACACCGTCTTCGTGCTGTCCTGGGTCAATCCGGACGAGAGCCTCGCGGCGAAGAGCTTCGAGGACTACATGACCGAGGGCCCGCTGGCCGCCCTCGACGCCATCGAGAAAGCGACGGGCGAGCGGGAGATCAACGCCATCGGCTACTGCCTCGGCGGCACGCTGCTGGCCTCGACGCTGGCCTGGATGACGGCGAAGGGCGACGACAGGATCAAGTCGGCGACCTATTTCACGACCATGGTCGACTTCTCCGAGGCGGGCGAGCTCGGCGTCTTCATCGACGAGGAGCAGCTCGCCGCCCTCGAGGCACGCATGAACGAGCGCGGGTACCTCGAAGGCCAGGCCATGGCGACCACTTTCAACATGCTCCGGGCGAACGACCTGATCTGGTCGTTCGTGGTCAACAACTACCTTTTGGGCAAGGATCCCTTCCCGTTCGACCTCTTGTACTGGAACAGCGATTCCACTCGAATGCCTGCAGCGATGCACAGCTTTTACCTGCGTCGCATGTATCAGGAGAACAAGCTCGTCGAGCCGGGAGGGATCAGGCTGAAGGGCGTCGACATCGATCTGCGCACGATCGAGCAGCCGACCTTCATCCTGTCGACCAAGGAGGACCACATCGCGCCCTGGAAGTCGACCTACGCGGCCACTCAGATCTACGGCGGACCGATCCGGTTCGTGCTGGCGGCCTCGGGGCACATCGCGGGCGTGGTCAATCCCCCGGCGAAGGAGAAGTATTGCTACTGGACCCACACACGGACGCCCAAGAACCCGGATGCGTGGCTGCAGAAGGCCACGCAGCAGCCGGGCTCGTGGTGGCCGGAGTGGCAGAAATGGGTCTCGCGCTTCGCCGGCGGCCAGGTCGACGCCCGACAGCCGGGCGACGGCGGGCTGACGCCGATCGAGGACGCGCCGGGGCGCTACGTCGCCTCGCGGGTGGTGTGACCGGCATCCGCCCTGTGCGCGCGACGCTGACCGCCCTGGCCCTGGCGGCCGCGGCGGCGACCGCCCACGCCGCCGAAGCGCCGCCGCCGGGTCCCCTGCCCGGCATCCATGGCACGGACGACCGCGTCACGGTCCGCCCGCTCGACTGGCCCTGGACCGCGATCGGGCGGCTGGAGCGGCTGTCGGGCGGCTTCTGCACCGCGACCCTGGTCGACCCGCGTCACGTGCTCACGGCCGCGCACTGCATCTGGGATCCGCAGACCGCCTCCCTGCGCCCACCCGAGGATCTGCGCTTCGCCGCGGCCTTCTACGAGGGCACGGCGGTGGCCCTCGTGCCCGCCGCCGGCTATCGCCTGTCGCCCGACTACGCGCCCGAACGCGGTCGCTCGCCGGAGGAGGCCGTGCGCGATTGGGCGCTGGTCGAGCTGGCCCATCCGATCGACGGCATCCTGCCCATTCCGGTCGTCGCCGCCGCACCTGGCGAGCTCGAGGACGCCGCGGCCGACGGACGCCTGACCCAGGCGGGCTACAGCCAGGATCGCGGCGAGGTCCTCTCCGTCCACGCCGGCTGCGGCGTCGACCGCACAGTGGCCGACGGGCGGCTGATCATGCATCTGTGCGACGCGGTCTCGGGGGCGAGCGGCTCGCCGCTGCTGGTCTTCGACGAGCCCGAGCCGGGGCGCGAGGGCGGCATCCGCCTGACCGGCATTCATATCGGCAGCGCGGCCGCCGACGCCGATACCGACACCGACACGGGAGCCGGCGGCGGCGGGGAAGCGGTGGCGATACGCGGCGTCGACGGGCTGGGCATCGCCGTGACGGCGACCGCCTTCGCGGGTTGGCTGACCGAGGCCCTGGCCGGGCTGCACGACGAGCCGGCGCTGTCCACCGAGCGCGATCGTCCGGCCGGGCAGCGAGCCAGCGACGCCCGCGCCTCGGCCCCCGCCGTCACCGTGCCTATGATCGGGTCGGATCCGGCGCGTCCGACGTCTCGATGATCCAATAGCGCACCTGCCAACCGTCACCCTCGCGGCACGCGATGCCGTAGGCGGTGACCGGCGCCGGTATCGCCGGGCTGTCGACGACCTGCTCGACCTCTCGGCAGAACCGGCCGTCCTCGGCGACGTACGTCACGGTCGGGGTGATGGTCCCGACGACCTCCCCGCCGCGATCGCTCCAGTCCCGGACCGCGCCGTTGGGCAGCGTCTCCAGCGCGTCGATAAGCATCGGCGACGGCGCGCCCGAAAGGGCGGCCAGATGGGCCGGGCCGCCGCCCCCGCCGCCGTCTCCCAGACGGCCGGCGAGAAAGCCTCCGGCGGTTCCGAGCCCGACCAGCCCGGCGACGACGCTGGCGGCCAGTGCCCGGGGCATCAGGCGGCCGGCTCCCGGGACGCGGGCCGGCCGTCGGCGAGCCCGAGCGACGCGGGCAGCCGGCCCGTCGACTGGCGCCGCGCCCCTGCCGTCGCCCTGTGCCGGGCCCGCAGCCGTCGAGCGACCGCCATCGCGGTCCTGCGCCGCCGCGTCGACCAGCCCGGTCAGGCGCTGGCGGTCGGTCAGGAACAGGGCGACGAGCCGCCGCGCCTCGGCGTCGTGGACGAGGCGGGCCTCGATCTCGGCCGCCTGCTCGCGCGGCAATTCGCCGTCGGCATAGGCCATCAGGAGAGTCGTGTCGTCCATGGCCGTATCGGTCGTCATCGGCCCCGTTCCTTATCCGCGCGCCGGCGCCCGCGGCCGCGCCGGCGTCTGGCCCCGGTCGGCGGGGCCCTCGAGCCGGGCGTGCAGCGCGCGGCGCGCCCGCGACAGCCGGCTCATGATCGTGCCGATCGGCACGTCGAGCGTCGCCGCGGCCTCGGAATAGCTCAGCCCCTCGACACAGACGAGGAGCAGCACCACCCGCTGGTCGTCGGGCAGGCGGTCGAGATCCGCGCGCACCCGCTCCAGCATCAACCGGGCCTCGATCCCGTCGCCGACCCCGTCCAGCGTGTCCGGGTCGACCGGCTCGGCGTCGCCGCCGCGGACCACCGCTGCGCGGCGGCCGTCGAGCCAGAGGTTCTGTACCGTCCGGTACATCCAGCCCTCTAGCGAGCCGTCCGCGCGGAAGCCGTCGATCCGGGCCAGCGCCCGCTCGCAGGCGGCCTGGACCAGATCGTCGGCCTCCCATGTCGAGCCGGAGAGCCGCCGCGCGTAGCGGTGGATCCGTGGCAGGCAGGCGACCAGCGCGCGCCGGACCTCGCCCGGCGCGACACGCTCGCTGTCGGCCATCGGCGCCCCCGCGTCGCGTGGCGGTTCGGTCCCTTCGGGCGGCTGCTCATCATCAGGACGGGCCATGCCCCAGCTTTATTCCGACATCGCTAACCATTCGTAAGCGTCGCCCGCGCGATCATTTTTGTTCTCCGAATGGAATAGATCGGACACCCCGCTCGTAGACCCGGCGAAACGGCGCTCCGTCGACAGCGATCGCGCCGAGCCACGGATACCGAGCCGAGGAGTTCCCGATGTCCGACCTGTCGCAGACCAGTCCCGGCCGGACCGGCGCACCGCCCCGACGGGGCCGCCCGGCACCGAGGGGGTCCCTCCTGGTCGCCACGGCCGCAGCCGCCCTGCTGATGCTGCCCGCCGGCCCCGACAGCGGGTTCGCACCGGGTGGCCAGCCGGCCTTCGCCCAGGGCAACTCGGGCAACGCGCCGGGTCGCGACAACAGCAACCGCGGCGGTGGCAATGAAAACCGCGGTGGTGGCAACGACAACCGCGGCGGGGGCAACGACAACCGCGGCGGCGGGAACGACCGCGGCGGCGGAAACGACAACCGTGGCGGCGGGAACGACCGCGGCGGCGGCAACGACAATCGGGGCGGCGGCAACGACCGTGGCGGACCCCCCGACTGGGCCAATGCCGGCGGCCGGAACAGCGTCGGCGGCGAAAGCTCCGATGACGGTCCGAGAGGCCGGGCAATCGGCCGCCAGCGCTACAACGAGGCTGTCGGTGGCGCATCGACGACCGGCAGCGACGATCACGAGCGCGGCCGCGGATTCTCCCGCCGTCTCGGCGACGTGGCGGTCGAGCTCGACGACGCCGAAACCGAGGCCCTGATCGAGTCCGGCTGGGATCCGGCGACGCCGGCCGGCGACGGCTTCCGCAATCATGGCGAGCGCGTGAGCACCTTCGTGGCGATCGCGCGCGAGCTGCGCGATCTCGGCTACGACGTCTCGCCGCGCGACGGCGCGCTGCAGGGCAACTTCGGAACGCCGCAGGAAAATGGCCTGACCGCGCTCCGGCGCGAGATCGAGGACGCCGAGGAGGCGGGCGACGAGGCGCTGGCCGAGGCGCTGCGCCAGGAGCTCGAAGCGGCGATCGACGAGGCCAAGCCGGGCGAAGGGCCGGAGGACTCCTGGGCCACGGCCGACCTCAACGTCGACGGCAGCGAGGACGGCCTGGTAACGACCGCCGACCTGGAGTGGCTGCGCGCCGGCAACGATCCCTACCCCGAGCCGGTCGTCGATGAAGAGCCCGAGGAGCCTTCCGACGAGCTGGCGGGCGACGGCACCGGCGACGGCGGCACCGGTGACGACGGCACCGGTGACGACGGCACTGGGGACGACGGCACTGGGGACGACGGCACAGGAGATGACGGTACCGGCGACGAGACGACCCTGCTGCCCGAGGACGAGGAGGGCGCATCGTGAAGCTTCGCAAGACCCGGATCCGGGACCGGTGCGTCGTGACGCCGCTTTCCTGGGTGATCCTCGGCGTCGCGATGGTCGGTTGCACGCAATCGGGCGACAATCCGCTTTCGGCCGTCGCCGACGGCATGCAGAACCTGGGCGATCGGGTCACCGGCGACAGCCTGCATGACGAGATGACGGATCAGGATGTCGAGCTCGCCGTGGCCACGATGCAGCGCGCGCTCGATACCCGCCCCAACGGCGGCACGTCGAGTTGGACCAACGCCGACAGCGGCAATTCCGGCGTCGTCCGGCCGATCGACGCGGTGATGACCGAGGGCGGCTACCCCTGCCGACGGTACGAAGAACGGCTCACCGTCGACGGACGGACCGCGAGCTACGACTCCCGGGCCTGCCGCAACGACGCCGGCCGCTGGATCTGGCTCGAGTAGCGACGACCCGGCATCGATAGCATCCCGGGGCGGGCCCGGCGGAACCTCAACCCTGGGCGGCGCGATATTCGGCCGCCAGGGCGGCATAGCGCTCCGCCGAGGCGGCGATCGAGTCCCGCTCGCGCTCGCTCAGCGCGCGCATGAGCTTGGCCGGCCGGCCGCCCCAGAGCTCGCCCGAAGGCACGCGCACGCCCGGCGTGACCAGCGCACCGGCCGCGACCATCCCGCCGCTCTCGACCACCGCGGCATCCATCACGCAGGCCTGCATTCCGACGAAGGAGCCGTCCTCGAGCGTGCAGGCATGCAGGATCGCCCCGTGGCCGACCGTCACGCCGTCGCCGACATAGGTGCCATGGCCGCCGCCGGTGACATGGATCACCGTGGCGTCCTGGATGTTGGTGCGCGCGCCGATGCGGATCTCGTTGACATCGCCACGCACGGTGCAGCCGAACCAGATGCCGGAGCCGGCGCCGATCTCGACATCGCCGATCACGGCGGCCGTCGGGGCGATCCACACGGTCTCGTCCAGGGTCGGGCGGATGTCGCGGTAAGGCAGGATCAGCGCCGCCATGGCGGTGCCCTCCTTTTTGGTCGTCGCGGGTGCGCGGCGGGCGCGGCCCAGGGGCGTGGCTCAGGGGAACAGGGCGACCTGCTCCAGCCCCTCGGTCTCGTCGAGCCCGCACATCAGGTTCATGTTCTGGATCGCCTGGCCGGACGAGCCCTTGACCAGGTTGTCGATCGCCGAGAGCACCAGCGCATGGCCCGGCCGCCGGTCCGGGAAGACCGAGATCAGGCAGCGGTTGGAGCCCCGGACATGCACGGTCGACACGGCCGTGCCCATCGGCAGGACCCGAACGAAGGGCTCGCCGTCGTAGCGCGCGGCGAGGCGCGCGTTCAGCGTCTCCGCCGTCACGCCGTCGCCCAGCTTCAGATAGGCGGTGATCAGCTCGCCCCGGCTCATCGGGATCAGGTGCGGCGTGAAGCTGATCAGCACCGGCCGGCCGGACGCGGCGGAGAGCTCCTGCTCGATCTCCGGCATGTGGCGATGCTTGCCGACGCCGTAGGCCGACACGCCCTCCCCCGCCTCGCAGAACAGCGTGTTCTCCTTGAGCGAGCGCCCCGCGCCGCTGACCCCCGACTTGGCGTCCATCACGACCGAGTCCGGATCCACGAGCCCCTCGTCCAGCAGCGGCTGGACCGCCAGCAGCGCGGCAGTGGGGTAGCAGCCCGGACAGGCCACCAGCCGGGCGTCGCGCACCGCCTCGCGATGGAGCTCGGTCAGGCCGTAGACGGCCTGCGGCTGCAGGTTTGGGGCGTAGTGCTCGTGGCCGTACCACGCGGCATAGGTCTCCGGATCGCGCAGCCGGAAATCCGCCGAGAGGTCGACGACCTTGAGGTCGGCCGGCAGGCGGGCGACGATCTCCTGCGTGGTGCCATGGGGCAGCGCGCAGAACACCACGCCGCAGGCCGACCAGTCCGCGTCCTCGACGCGCACCAGGTCCGGCAGCCCGTGATCGACCAGATGGGGAAAGACGGCGGAGATCGGCTTGCCGGCATGCCTGTCGGCGGTCATCGTGACGATCCGGGCCCGTCGGTGGCGCAGCAGCAGGCGCACGAGATCCGCGCCCGTGTAGCCGCTCGCCCCGAGGATGCCGATCCGGATTGCGTCGCCGCCGGCCATGGTGCGGTCTCCCGTTCGACCCGGGCAGGAGCGCCCGGGGCCGGCATTGGTAGACAATCGCCCGGGGCCGCGCAAGCCGGCGGCCCGGCCGTATCGGAGGGCGCAACAGCAGCGTTCATGCCGCCGCCATGCGATCGTCACCACGCTGCAACGCCGCTTGCGTAACGCTTGTGTCCGGGACCCGAACACCGAACCCGTGGAGACATGACGATGGCCCGCCTGCGCATCCCCGCCTCCCGCCTCGCCCTGACCCGCCGCGCGCTGCTCGCCGGCGGCGCCGCCGGCGCCGGGCTTGCGCTCGCCGCACCCTTCCCGCGCCCGGCCATCGCCCAGGCCGGCCGGCCGGTCGTCACCCACGGGGTGCAGAGCGGCGACGTCACGCCCGGCGCCGCGATGATCTGGTCGCGCGCCGACCGCGCCGCGCGGATGATGGTCGAGGTCGCGACGACGGCGAGCTTCACCGACGCCCGCACCCTGCGAGGCCCGGCGGCGCTGGCCGAGGGCGACTTCGCCGCCAAGCTTGACCTCACCGGCCTGCCGGCGGACGAGGAGATCTTCTACCGCGTCCGGTTCGAAAGCCTGGCCGACCCTTCGGCCGTCTCCGAGCCCGTCGTCGGGCACCTGCGCACCGCGCCGGCCGGGCGTCGCGACATCCGCTTCGTCTGGTCGGGCGACACGGCCGGCCAGGGCTGGGGCATCAACACCGAGTGGGGCGGCATGCGCTGCTACGAGACCATGCGGTCCGTCGGCCCCGATTTCTTCATCCATTCCGGCGACACTGCCTATTGCGACAACCCGATCGAGGCCGAGGTCGCGCTGGAGGACGGCACCGTCTGGAAGAACGTGACGATCGAGGAGAAGGCGAAGGTCGCCGAGACGCTGGCCGAGTTCCGCGGCAACTTCAAATACAACCTGCTCGACGAGAATGTCCGGCGCTTCAATGCGGAGGTGCCGATGATGGCCCAGTGGGACGACCACGAGGTGGTCAACAACTGGTACCCGGGCGAGATGCTCGACGGAGACGACCGCTACACGGTCAAGAGCGCGTCGCTGCTCGCCGCGCGCGCCAACCGGGCCTTCCATGAGTACATGCCGATCCGGCCGATCCCGGGCACGCCGGAGCGCATCCACCGGAAGATCTCCTACGGCCCGATGCTCGACGTCTTCTTCCTGGACATGCGCAGCTTCCGCGGGCCCAACGGCGCCAACGACCAGGCCGAGCGCGGCCCGGACACCGCCTTCCTGGGGGCCGAGCAGATCGCCTGGCTGAAGCGGGAACTGCTCGCCTCCGACGCCACCTGGAAGGTGATCGCGGCCGACATGCCGATCGGCATGATCGTCTACGACGACTGGCGCACGAAGAGCACCTTCGAGAACGGCGCCAACGGCGACGGCCCGGTCCGCGGGCGGGAGTTCGACATCGCCGACATCCTGCGTTTCATCCGCGACAACGACGTGCGCAACACCCTGTGGCTGACCGCCGACGTGCACTACACCGCGGCCCATTTCTACGACCCGGCCAAGGCCCGGTTCGGCGACTTCGCCCCGTTCTGGGAGTTCGTGTCCGGCCCGCTCAACAGCGGTTCCTTCGGGCCGAACGACATGGACGACACCTTCGGCCCGCAGGTCATGTTCGACCGGGCCCCCGAGGGCGTGAACCTGCCGCCCTCGGCCGGCCTCCAGTTCTTCGGCCAGGTCGACATCGAGGGCGCGACGGGCGCGCTGACCGTCACCCTGAAGGACCTGGAGGGCGCGGCGCTCTACACGGTGGTCTTCGACCCCGCGACCGGCGAAGGCACGCCCGCGTGACCCGGGACAGGCGTCGCCCCGTAGGTCGGTCGAGCGCCAGCGAGCCCGACAGCGCCGACGCCGGAGCGGGCACCCGTGTCGGGTTCGCTTCGCTCAGCCGACCTACGTCGCGAGGAAGATCCATGAATTAGGTTTATTTTCCTGTTCCCATCCGTTAGCCTTCCGGGAACGGTTCGCCGGCTAGACTGGCCGTGGCGGATCCGTGGGAACGGAGGGCGACATGGCGCCGAGCATCATCGATACCCCCTGGAACACCGCCGCGAAGGCCGGGGCGCTGGCCGCGGCGGGCGTGACGACGGTCATGCGCTACTACAACTTCGCGAACTCCCGCGCCCTGCCGGAGAAGTGCCTGACGCTCGTCGAGGCCGAGGCGCTGTCGGCGGCCGGGATCGCGATCGGCGTCGTCTTCCAGCAGCGCCAGAACGTCATCGACGACTTCGACCGCGCGAAGGGCCGGCGTGCCGGGCGGCGGGCCTTCGCGCTGGCGCATGACGAGATCGGCCAGCCCGACGGCGCGGCGATCTATTTCGGCGTCGATTTCGACGCCTCCGAGGCGGAGGTCGACGACCGGATCGCCCCCTATTTCGAGGGCGTCGCCGAGGCGATGCGGGAGGAAGCGGCCGGCGAGCCGCCCTATCGGATCGGCGTCTACGGCTCCGGCCTCGTCGGCCGGCTGCTGGGCGAGCGCGGGCTCGCCGACCTCGTCTGGCTCGGCATGGCCCGCGGCTTCCGCGAGACGCGACAGGCTCTCGACGAAGGGCGCTACGACCTGGAGCAGGTGCCGCCGGCGACCACGCTTCTCGGCCTCGGCGTCGACCACAACAACGCCCACCCGGACGGCCGCGACTTCGGCGCGTTCACCGTGCCCGTGGACGCGGCGCCGGCGGAACCGCGTCCCGGCCCCGGCCCTGTCCCGGGCGAAGCCGCCACCCGGCTGCGCGTCACTGCCCGCTCCGGGCTGCGCCTGCGCGCGGGGCCGGGCACCGGCTTCGACGTGGTCGGCGCCATGGCGCTGGGCGAGATCGTCCACGACGCGGGACGCCACGGCGACTGGGTGCGCGTCGACCGGCAAGGCGACGGGGCCGTCGACGGCTTCGCCTTCACGGACTTCCTGGAACCGGCGATCGGCTGACCGTCGAGCCGGACGCGAAAGAGCCCGCCCCGGCCTCCCGGAGCGGGCTTTTTCGTCTCGCGTGCGGCGCGGGCGCGATCGGTCGACGAGAACCGCGGCCCGGCCGTATCAGCGCTTGGAGAACTGGAAGCTGCGGCGCGCCTTGGCCCGGCCGTACTTCTTGCGCTCGACCTTGCGGTCGTCGCGGGTCAGGAAGCCGCCGCTCTTGAGCGTCGGGCGCAGCTCGGGTTCGTAGTGGCTGAGCGCCCGGCTGATGCCGTGGCGCACCGCGCCCGCCTGGCCCGACAGCCCGCCACCGGAGACGGTGCAATAGACGTCGAACTGCCGCTCGCGGCTGGTCGCCTCGAAGGGCTGGTTCAGCAGCATGCGCAGGGTCGGCCGGGCGAAATAGACCTCGACCTCCCTGCCGTTGACGGTCATCCGGCCACTGCCGGGCTTGATCCACACGCGCGCGACGGCGTCCTTGCGCCGGCCGGTGCCGTAGCTGCGGCCCTGCGCGTCGCGCTTCTGCTCGTAGACGGGGCGATCGGACGGGGCTTCGGCGTCACCGGCCGTGCCGCCGAGATCCTTGAGATCGGAAAGGGTCTGCTGCTCGGCCACGGCCTACCTCTTGTTCTTCGGGTTGAAGGAGGCGACGTCCAGCGTCTCCGGCGACTGGGCCTCGTGCGGATGCTCCGGACCGGCATAGACCTTGAGCTTGCGCATGACCTGTCGGCCGAGCGGGCCGCGGGGGACCATCCGCTCCACCGCCTTCTGGATCACCCGCTCGGGATGGCGGCCGCCCAGGATCTCGCCCTTGGACTTGCCCTTGATCCCGCCCGGATAGCCGGTGTGCCAGTAGAAGTAGTCCTGAGCGGCCTTGTTGCCGGTCAGCTTCACCTTCTCGGCATTGACCACGATGATGTTGTCGCCACAGTCGATATGCGGGGTGAACTGCGGCTTGTGCTTGCCGCGAAGCCGAGAGGCGACGAGGCTCGCAAGCCGGCCGAGGACGACGTCTTCGGCGTCGACCACGTACCACTTCGCCTCGACCTCTTTCGGCTTGGCCGAATAGGTCTTCATCGATCGATCCCGTCTCGTGCGATGGTCCGGGTCCGTCGCGGCGGCGCGCTGAAGAAACGCCAAGTGTCTCCGCGCCCGCCGGCCGGATACGAGGCGCGCTTCTACGCCATCGTCCCGCGCACGTCAACGCGTTTTTCCGCCTTCTGTCAGTCTCTTAGCAATACGGTATCAGGATACCTCGCCTCTCTGGCAACGCCGCTCAGCCGCGCTCGGGCGGGATCGAGTAGGTGCCGGTCGCATGCGCCACGGGGCCGTCGTCCTCGCCATCCGGGGCTGCGTCGGCCCGGTCGCCGGAGAACAGCAGCACCTCGCCATAGGCGAGCCGCCGGCCGAGCTTGAGCAGCCGGGCGCTCGCGGTCACGGGCCCGGGCGGCGGCCGGCGCAGGAAATTGATCGTCATGGAGGTCGTCACCGCCAGCTCGACCCTTCCGATGCGGCTCAGCACCGCGCCGTAGAGCGCCACGTCGGCGAGGCCGAAGAGCGCCGGGCCGGTGACCGTGCCGCCGGGGCGCAGCAGGTCGTCGCGGAACGGCAGCCTGAGCACCGACGTTCCGGGGCCCAGCGCCAGGACCTCGACGCCCAGCCCGCCGACATGGGGCACCTGCTCGCGCACCAGGGCCTCGAACTCGGCCGCCGTCACGCGGCTCGCGCCCTCGGCTCCGCCCTCTCCCTGCATACCCGGTGCGGTCATGGCAGCCCTACCCACGCCATCGTTTCCCCTCGCGCCACACAGCGTTAAGCTGCGCGCGCAGTCGGAACAAGAGCCCCGACAGGAGGACGCGCCCATTATGGATACCATCGCCGCAACCCCCGATGTACCAACCGGCTCGGAGGAGATCCTCCTCGTCGAGACCGCCGACGGCGTGGCCCGCGTGACGCTCAACCGGCCCAAGGCGCGCAACGCCCTGTCGCTCGCGCTGATGGAGACGCTGGTCGAGCGGCTGACCGCGCTGGGCGAGGATCCGGCGGTCAAGGTGGTCGTGCTGGCCGGCGCCGGCCCCGGCTTCTGCGCCGGGCACGACCTGAAGGAGATGCGCGCCGATCCCTCCCGCGAAGCCTACGAGCGGGTCTTCGAGACCTGCTCGCGCCTGATGCTCGCGATCACGCGGCTGCCCAAGCCGGTCATCGCGGAGGTCCACGGCATCGCCACCGCGGCCGGATGCCAGCTCGTCGCCACCTGCGATCTGGCGGTCGCCGGGGAGAGCGCGCGCTTCGCCACCCCGGGCGTCAATATCGGCCTGTTCTGCTCTACCCCGATGGTGGCGCTGAGCCGGGCGGTCGGCCGCAAGGCGGCGATGGAGATGCTGCTGACCGGCGACATGGTCGAAGCGTCCCGCGCGCGGGAGGTCGGGCTGGTCAACCGGGTCGTGGCCGACGACGCGCTGACGGCGGAGACCGGCGCGCTGGCCCGGCAGATCGCCTCGAAGTCGCCGCTGGTGCTGAAGATCGGCAAGGAGGCGTTCTACCGCCAGGCCGAGATGGGGCTGGACGACGCCTACGCCTACACCGCCCGTATCATGACCGAGAACATGCTGGCCCGCGACGCCGAGGAAGGCATCGACGCCTTCCTGGAAAAGCGCGATCCGGTCTGGACCGGCCGCTGAGCCGTAGCCGCCCCGCCCCCTCCCTCACGGAACGACCGTCCCGATGCCCGATTCCCAGGCCGCCGCGCCGCACGACTCCTACGACGACGCCCATCTGAAGGCCGTGCTCGACGGCGTGCGCACGATCGCCCTGGTCGGCGCCAGCCCGAAGAGCGTGCGGCCCAGCTACTTCGTCATGAAGTATCTGCAGACCAAGGGCTTCCGGGTCATTCCGGTCAATCCGGGCGTGGCCGGCGGGACGATCCTGGGGGAGACGGTCCACGCCAGCCTGGCCGACATCCCCGAGCCGGTGGACATGGTCGACGTCTTCCGCGCGCCCGACGCCGCGCCGGGGATCGTCGAGGAGGCCCTGGCCATGGAGCCGCGGCCCAAGGTGATCTGGATGCAGCTGGGCGTGCGCCACGACGGCGCGGCCGCGGCGGCGGAGGCGGCGGGCCTGACCGTCGTCATGGATCGCTGCCCGAAGCAGGAATGGGCGCGGCTCCACGGCGAATTCACTTGGCACGGCTTCAATTCGGGGATCATCTCGTCGCGCAAGCGACCCTTGCGCCCCATGGGCGGCTGACGGGCGCCCACCCTGCCGGCCGGGGCCCGGCCCGGACCGGCGGCACGAACCAACGAAGCATACAACGGCGTCAGAGGACACGGACCACCATGACCGACCAACGCACTCCCGGCTTCGCCACGCGCGCGATCCACGCCGGCGCCTCGCCCGACCCGGCGACCGGCGCCCGCCAGACGCCGATCTACCAGACGACGTCCTATGTCTTCGAAAGCTCGGAGCACGCGGCTTCGCTGTTCGCGCTCCAGCAGCTCGGCTTCATCTATTCGCGGCTGACAAACCCGACCGTGTCGGTGCTGGAGGAGCGGCTGGCGGCGCTCGAAGGCGGCGTCGGCACGACCTGCACCTCCTCGGGCCACGCCGCCCAGCTCCTCGCGCTCTTCCCGCTGATGGAGCCGGGCGCGGAAATCGTCGCCGGCAACAAGCTTTACGGCGGAACCTTCAGCCAGTTCGGCAACAGCTTCCCGCGCGCTTTCGGCTGGAAGACAAAGTGGGCGGACGCCGACGACCCCGAGAGCTTCCGCAAGGCGATCACGGCGGAGACCCGGGCGATCTTCATCGAGAGCCTCGCCAACCCGGGCGGCGTCGTCTACGACATCGCCGCGATCGCGGCGATCGCCGACGAGGCGGGCGTGCCGCTGATCGTCGACAACACCATGGCGACGCCCTATCTCTGCCGGCCGTTCGAGCACGGCGCGCATCTGGTCGTCTACTCGACGACCAAGTTCCTCAGCGGCAACGGCACCTCGATCGGCGGCGCGCTGATCGACGGCGGCACCTTCGACTGGTCGAAGGCGGCCGAGAAGTTCAAGGCCCTGGTCGATCCGTCGCCCGAGTACCACGGCCTGAAGTTCCACGAGACCTTCGGCAACCTCGCCTACACCTTCCACGGCCACGCGGTCGGCCTGCGCGACCTGGGCGTCAACCAGCAGGCCATGAACGCCTGGCTGACGCTGCTGGGCCTCGAGACCCTGCCGCTGCGCATGGAGCGGCATTGCGCCAACGCCCAGAAGGTGGCGGAGTTCCTGGACGGCCATGACGCGGTCGAATGGGTGAATTACGCCGGCCTGCCCGCCTCGCCCTACAACGCGCTGGCCAAGCGCTACCTGCCAAAAGGCGCGGGCGCGGTCTTCACCTTCGGCCTCAAGGGCGGCTACGAGGCCGGCAAGGCGCTGGTGGATTCGGTCGAGATGCTGAGCCACGTCGCCAATATCGGCGACACCCGCTCGCTGATCATCCATCCGGCCTCGACGACGCACAGCCAGCTCGACGCCGACCAGCTCGTCGCCGCCGGCGCCGGGCCGGAGGTCGTGCGCCTGTCGATCGGGCTCGAGGACGCCGAGGACGTCATCGCCGACCTGGACGGCGCGCTGTCCCGCGTCGCCGGCACCGCGCGGTCGGCGGCCGAGTAGGCACACCACTCCGGCTTGGACGAAAGACGAGGCCCGGCCAGCGACGGCCGGGCCTTTTCGAGTCCGCGGTCCGGCGACTATTCGGCGGGAACGGCCGCGACCGCCGGCGCAGGCGCCCGCTCGCCGGGCAGGAACCGCGCCGCGGCCCAGGCGACCAGGCCGCAGCCCGACAGCACGAACAGCAGCATGGCGAACCCACCGGTCCAGCCATAGGTGATCGCCACGGTCTGCACCGCGATCGGGCCGACGCCGAAGGCGAGCACGAACTTGGCGCCGAAGGCGAGGCCCCGCCGGCCGGTCGGGGTGTAGCGGGCGAGCAGCAGGTTCTCCGCCGGCAGCACGGCGCCGTGGACGAACAGCGCCGCCGTCACCGCCAGCAGCAGCGGCACGCCGGAGAGCGTGGCCGAGGCGGCGAGGATCGCCGCCATGGCGATCAGCCCGATGCTGTAGAGCCGCTTGGCCGGCACCCGGTCGGCGAGCCAGCCGCCGACGAGCTGGGCGCTCGACACGCCCAGATAGACCACCGTGACGAGGCCGCCGATGCCGAGCACGCCGAGCCCCTGCCCGTCGGCGCCGAGGAGGTCGGTCATGCGCAGCTCGAACAGGCGCGGCATGGCCGTCTGCATGGCGTTGAAGACCATGGCCGCGCCGGCCATCGTGACCGACAGGAAGACGAAGGCGCGCAGCGCGTCGCCCCGGCTCGGCGGCGTGATATCCGGCGCCCGGTCCGCCTGGCCGTCGCGCACGAGGCCCAGGAGCAGGCAGGCAAGCAGCGCCAGCCCGAGGCCGACGCACACCGCGCCGGGCACGATGAAGGCCGCGCGCCAGCCGGACACCGTGGTCAACCCGCCGGCGATCGTCGCCGCCAAGGCCACGCCGACGGCGCCGAAGATGCCGTTGATGCCCATCACGCGGCCCCGGTTGACCGCCGCGCGGACGATCCAGGCGAGCCCGACCGGGTGGTAGATGGAGGCGCCTAGGCCGAGCACGGCGAGCGCCAGGGTGAGGCCGAGCGACCCGCCGACGAACCCGGCCGCCATGCATCCCCCGCCGGTCACCAGGAAGAAGACGACCATCATCCGCGCCTCGCCCCAGCGATCGCCGAGCCAGCCGGCGACCGGCGCGCCCAGGCCGATCATCAGCGCGCCCAGCGTCCACAGGCCGATCAGCTCGTCATAGGACCGCTCCCAGCCGCGCACGAGCGTCAGCACCACGGTCAGGTAGAGCGCCGTGAGGATGTGCATCGCGGCATGGCCGGCGCAGGAAAAAGCGATCGCCAGCCGGGCGGCGTTCGGCGTCATCGGGATCTCCCGGGAATTCATCGGACGTTATCGCACGCACCCGGGTCCCGCGGCAACCGAGCCCCCGGAGCGCCGGTCGCCGCCGCTCGCCCCGCCCTACCCGGAAGCGCCCGAGGTCTCCGCCTCGATCCAGTCGAGGAAGGCCGGCTTGCCACCCTCGATCGGCAGGGCGACGACGCAGGGGCAGTCGTAGGAATGGACGGCCTTGATCGTCTCGGTCACGCGATCGAGAAGCTCGGCGCGGGTCTTGGCGATCACCACGATTTCCTCGTCTTCCTCGACGGCGCCCTGCCAGTGATACATCGAGCGCATGCCCGGGATAACGTTCACGCAGGCGGCCAGGCGGGCTTCGATCAGGGCGCGGCCGACGGCGCGCGCCTCGGCCATGGAGCCCGTGGTGACATAGACGAACAAGGCGCTCATGACGGACCTCCGGTCGCGACGGTTCGGGACTCGTCAACCCCTTCCGGATTAGACTGGAGGCCGCCGGCGGTTCAACCGCCGATGCCCGCCGCCCGCAAACGCAGAGCCATGAACGCCGCCCGCCTGTCCATGCCCGCCCGCCTCGCCCCGCCCGCCAATGACGACCGGCCGCCCGGCCGCGCGGGGACGGCGCCGCCCCGGCCGACGCGAACGCAGCGCCGCTGGCTGCGCCGCGGGCTCGACCAGCCGGGCGGCAAGCTGCCCCTGTTCGACGAGAACGGCCAGCGCATGGGCCGGCGCACGATCAAGGCCTGCCTGGACGCCGGCTGGGCCGAGCCCTGGTTCGACAACCCGCTCAAGCCCGATTGGCTGGTCTGTCGCCTGACCGATGCCGGCCGCCGCGCCGTCGGGGGCGATCCGACGAAATCACGCAACAAACATGCGCCCGCACCCGGCGAAAACGATACGGAGTCTTGACAGGCCGCGGGCCACCCGTCATGACCGTACCTGTCCGGGCCTGAGTTCCTGGGGAGGAAGCCAGGGCGACCGCGACCCGACCGGGGAGAGACGGCGGGACGTGTCGCCGAAGACGCCCGAGGGGACCGCTATCGACAGCGTGCCCGACGGTCATCCGCCACGGCGCCGCCGGACAGCGCCGAGCGAGACAAACCGTGCAGCGCCGGTGACCAGGCCGCTGCCCCCGCCGGCCACGCCGACGGTTCCTCGACCGGCTCCTTCACGGGGGCCGGTCGATTTCTTTTCCGCCCTTTGCTGCTCCGCGGTGGCCATTCCGAGCCCAGATGTCCTGCCACCAGGCATAGCCGTGGCGCCCTTGTCGAAGACTTCGGTCGCCCCCGGCGTCCCGGTCATGGCGCGGGCGTGGATCGTGTCGCTGGTCGTGGACCGCTCACCCCAGGCTCCTGATATAAATCGGTGCCGATATGAACAGGAGAAGCATCAGGACTGTTGCGGCCTGCAATATTCGTCTTGAATATTTGTATTTTTCAGAATTTATAAAAGGCCACACACAAAACGGTAAGAACAAAACCCCCGAAATAAGAAATGAGAGGATGCCGCCATCGGTAGCGGGCAAGGCACTCACAGCGGACAGCAGCCATGCCAGATAGTTACCCGGCATCATCCATATTTCGCTGAAGATCGATACGATATCAAAAAGACTATGATCCCTTATGATGTTTGGATTGATCTCGGGAATGCTCATCACTGATAATAAATAGATTCTCATCAATAGAATAAACCAGAGAGATATAATCAATGTCTGAACAACGTGTATCCTTTTCATTATATTTCAGACTTTCTATGTTTTACTTTTAATTATTCTTGACAAACCCACATACCCTTGACGCTGACCAGCCGCTCTTCATGATATCGGTAAACGCGGAGTCCCCGATCGTGATCTCGGTGACCAGTCTGCAGACGGCGAAGAGCCCGATCAAGCGAAAGCCCGGCCGTCCTTGACATCGGACGCTGCGCTCGATCTCTTCGCCCGATAGGGGACCTTCGTGCAGTGCCGAGCCACGTGATGCGGCGGCCTGCCCGGGCGGCGCTTCGCCAGCCCTGAGATGCGCGCGTCCAGTGGGACCCTTGATACGGACGCCGTCGTCCGGGCCTTCGGCCTCGGAAGCGTCAACGCGGACTTAAGACGCCCGCGCTAGTCTTCGCGGATCGGCCCTGCCCGGCGCCCCTGCCGGATCGGGATCGCCGCCATTCCCGTCGGGAGACACCGATGCCCCGCCCGTCCCGCGCCCGCGCCTTCCTCCTCCTCGCCGCGCTCGGCCTCGCCGGCGGCGGATGTTCGTCGCTCCACCCCGCGGAGGGGGCCGCGATCGGCGCGGCCGGCGGCGCGGCCTACGGCCTCGTGACCACGACGCCCCTGATCCTCGCCGTGCCCGCCGGGGCGCTCGCCGGCGGCAGCGCGGTCTCGCTGGTCGAGGGCTATCGCGCCAACAAGGCCAAGTGCCCGGAACTCAAGCGCTGCGTCTACTGATGCGGCGGCCCGGAGTCATGGCCGCGGGGCCATTCCTTCGGCCAGCGGGGGGTTGGACGGGCCCGGATTGCGCGACATCAATGTTCGCCGCGCGATAGACGGCGAGGATCGGCGACCTGCCGGGCGCGGGCGCGCGGCCGCCCCTGGCTCGCCGCCCCACTCATGGTCCCGGGGCCGCCCGCGCGAAAGGCTGCGCGTGACCGAGACATCCGATCCCTGCCCCCGGCCCGCCGGGGGCGACCGACCCGACCTCGCCCGCTTCGAGGCGCTCATCGTCGATCTCGACGGCGTGGTCACCCGCACCGCGCGGGTCCACGCAACCGCCTGGAAACGGCTGTTCGACACCTTTCTCCAGAGCAAGACGAATGCGAACGGTCGCCCGCAGCCGCCATTCGATATCGCCACCGACTACCGCGGCCATGTCGACGGCCGGCCCCGGCTCGATGGCATCCGGGCCTTCCTGGAGGCCCGCGGCATCGACCTGCCCGAGGGCGATGAGGACGATTCCGCGGAAGCCGAGACCGTCCACGGCCTCGCCCGGCGGAAGAACAGCTACTTCCGCGAAGCGATCGCCCGTGACGGCGTCGACATCTTCGACAGCTCCGTCGCCCTGCTCCGCCGCGCGCGGGAGCAGGGGCTTCGCACCGCCGTCGTCTCGGCGAGTAAGAACCTGCCGCTGATCCTGGAGACGACCGGTCTCGGCGATCTCTTCGACGTCACCGTCGACGGAGGACTCGCCGCGGAGCTGGGCCTGCCGGGCAAGCCGGCGCCCGACACCTATCTGGAGGCTGCGCGCCGCCTTGGCGTCGCTCCGGCCCGGGCCGCGATGGTGGAGGACGCGCTGGCCGGCATCCGGGCAGGGCGCGCCGGCGGGTTCGGGCTTGTCGTCGGCGTCGCGCGCGGCGATACCGATCCCCGCACCCTAGCGGATGCGGGCGCCGACATCGTGGTCGACGACCTGGCCGCCCTCGCCCTGTCCGACCGGAGGTCCCCCGTGACCGCAACGATCGACCGTCTGCCCCCGGCGCTCGACCATCTCGATCGGCTCGATCCGCGCCGCACCGGGCGCCGGCTGGCGGTCTTCCTGGACTATGACGGCACCCTGACGCCGATCGTCGCCCGCCCCGACCTGGCGGTCATGGACGAGCCCATGCGCGCCGCCGTGCGCCGCCTCGCCGACAGGGTCCCGGTGGCGATCATCAGTGGGCGCGACGTCGCCGACCTGCACGACAAGGTGCGGCTCGACGGGATCGCCTATGCCGGCAGCCACGGCTTCGACATTCACACCTCGGACGGCCGGCGGGTGGACGCCGCCGACGTGTCGGGCGCCCTGCCCGATCTCGACGCCGCCGAAGCGGAACTGCGTGAGGCGCTCTCCGCCATCGAGGGCGTGCTGGTCGAACGCAAGGCATTTTCGTGCGCCGTGCACTACCGCAATGTCGACCCGGGCGCGGTTCCGGAGATCGAGGCCGCCGTCGGGCGCGCGGTGGATCGCCACCCCTCCCTCAAGCGGTTCGGCGGCAAAAAGGTCTTCGAGATCCAGCCGGCCGTGGATTGGCACAAGGGCAAGGCGGTCGACGCCCTGCTCGACGCGCTGGGGCTTGACGGCACCGCCGTCCTGCCGGTCTTCGTCGGCGACGACGTCACCGACGAAAACGCGTTCCGCTGGCTGGCCGGCCGGGGGATCGGCATTGTCGTCGGCGACGAGCCGCGGGAGACGGCGGCCGATCTGGCGGTGCCGGATGTCGGCGCGGTCGGGCGGCTGCTGGCCGCGATGGCCGATCTCACGGGCGAGGAGGCAGAACCGTGACCGATGGCTGGACGCTCGTCTACGACGACTTCGAGCCCGCATCCCAGGCCGTGCGCGAGGCGCTGACGGTCGTCGGCAACGGCTATGTCGCCACGCGCGGCGCGCTCGCCGACTGCGAGGCCGACGGCACACATTACCCCGGCACCTATCTCGCCGGCGGATACGACCGTCTGGTGACGCCCATCGCCGGCCGGGAGGTGGAGAACGAGGACCTGGTCAACCTGCCGAACTGGCTGGCCATGGCCTTCCGAATCGACGACGGTCCATGGGTGACGACGGCGAGCGCCACGGTCGCCGACTACCGCGCCTCGCTCGACCTTGCCGCCGGGACGCTGACGCAGGACCTTCGGCTCGAGGACCCGGAAGGCCGGCGCACGCGCGTCGTCTGGCGGCGCTTCGCCAGCATGCACGACCCCCACGTTCTGGCCCTGGAGATGGTCCTTGCGCCGGAGAACTGGTCGGGGCGCCTGACGGTGCGCAGCCTCCTCGACGGCGCGGTGCGCAACACGGGCGTCGCGCGCTATTCCGATCTGGCCGACCGGCATCTGGAGACCCTGTCGGCCGACGAGCCCGATACGGAGACGGTGCGCCTCGCCGTGCGCACCGTGCAGTCCCGGCTGGAGATCGCGCTGGCGGCGCGCACGCGTGTGCGCCTGGACGACGATCGCCCCGCGCCGACCCGGACCGAGGTTATCGAGGCCGACCGGATCGGCCAGGACCTGTTCCTCGACGTCGTCGCGGGCGACACTGTGGCGGTGGAGAAGATCGTCGCGCTGCACACCGGCCGCGACCGCGCGATCAGCGAGCCCGGGCTGGCCGCGCTGGAACGGGTCCGCCGCGCCGGCGACTTCGAGAGCCTGCTGGCGGCCCATCGCCTCGCCTGGAGCCATCTCTGGCGGAAATTCGACATCGGGCTGGAAATCGACGCCACACGGCCCGAGGCGCGGCCCGACGGGCCGCCGGCCGCCGTCGCGCCCGATCGTGTGGTGCTGGCGCTGCGCCTGCACCTCTTCCACCTGCTCCAGACGGTCTCGATCCACACGATGGAGCTGGATGTCGGCGTGCCGGCGCGCGGCCTGCACGGCGAGGCCTATCGCGGGCACATCTTCTGGGACGAGCTGTTCATCTTCCCGACCCTGAACCTGCGCCTGCCGGACATCACCCGGAGCCTGCTCGAATATCGTCGACGGCGCCTCGACGCCGCGCGCGCCAACGCCCGGGCGAACGGCCTCGCCGGCGCGCTGTTCCCATGGCAGAGCGGCAGCGACGGGCGGGAGGAGACCCAGCTGCTCCACCTCAACCCGCGCTCCGGACGCTGGCTGTCCGACAACTCCTGGCTCCAGCGCCACGTCAACATCGCGATCGCCTATAATGTCTGGCAGTACTACCAGGTCTCCGGCGACCTGGATTTCCTGCAGTACAGCGGGGCGGAGATCCTGCTGGAGATCGCGCGCTGCCTCGCCTCGATGACCGAATGGGACGAGGAGACCGGCCGTTGCGGGATTCGCGGCGTCATGGGTCCGGACGAGTACCATGACGCCTATCCCGATGCCGAGCGGCCGGGACTCGACAACAACGCCTACACCAACGTGATGACGGTCTGGGTCGTCGGCCGGGCGCTGGAGGCGCTCGACTCGATGCCGGCCGACCGGCGGCGCGACGCGACCGAGACCCTGGGCATCGACGAGGCCGAGATCCGGCGCTGGTCGGCGATCACGCGGGCAATGCATGTGCCGTTCGACGCCGACGGCATCATCCTGCAGTTCGACGGCTACGACCGGCTGGAGGAATTCGACTGGGCGGGCTACCGGGAGCGCTACGGCGATATCCATCGCCTGGACCGCATTCTCGAGGCCGAGGGCGACACGCCGAACCGCTACAAGGTGTCCAAGCAGGCCGACGTCCTGATGCTGCTCTACCTCCTGTCAGCGGACGAGCTGACGGAGATCCTGACCCGCCTCGGCTACGATTTCGACCCGGCGAGCATTCCGCGCATCGTCGAATACTATATCGCCCGCACCTCCAACGGCTCGACGCTCAGCCGGGTTGTCCATTCCTGGGTGCTGGCGCGCGCCGATCGCGCCGGGTCGTGGCGGCAGTTCGCGGTGGCCCTGGCCAGCGACATCGCCGACATCCAGGGCGGGACGACGGCGGAGGGCATCCATCTGGGCGCCATGGCCGGTACCGTGGACCTGGTCCAGCGCGCCTATGCCGGGATCGAGACCCGCGGCGACCGCCTGGTCCTCGACCCGAGCCTGCCCAATCCGCTGACCTGTCTGAAGCTGCGGCTGCGTTACCGACGGCACGCCCTGACCGTGCGCATCGACCGGGAGACGGTGACCGTGGCGGCGGAGGGCGCCGGCGAGGCGCTGGACGTGGAGATCGCGGGCATTCCGTGCCGCATTCCACCGGATCGGCCCCTGCGCGTCATCTACCGCGGCCCCGAAGCGCCCGCCCTGCACGAGGCCGGCTCGTCGACCCCGGCCTGAGAGCCGGCCGGGTCGGGGGCCGCTCAGCCGACCAGGCGCGTGGCGGGGCGCGGGGCTGCGCGCTCGCTGTGGAGGGCCGACTCCAGCAGGTTGTCCATCATCCTGGCGATGACCGGATCGCGATCCAGGCAGCAGGAGAAGGCCGCGGCCGACGCATTGAAGATCCAGCCGCCCGCTTCCGTCTCGCGGAAGACCACATGGGCCGGCCCCTCCTCGTTGAGACCCGTGGCCAGGATCTCGAAGGCGCCGGAGCCGAAGCCGACCTTCTGGGTGAATACACCGCTGGCGCCGTCCTCGTGGCGGCGGTCGTCCTGCCAGGGCCGGAAGCCCGAGCGGGCGCCGATCACCTGGTCGGCCTCGACCTCCGCGCCCGCGAAGATCCAGTGATCCGGCCGGTCAACCGTGAGCGGCGCGGAGGTGAACTTGCCATTGTCGGTGTAGAAGGTCCCGATCAGGCGGGTCACCGCCTCCTCCGACGGCGGCAGCGGATCGACGATCAGCCCGCCCGGGATCCGATCCACGCGCCGGAACAGCGGGTTGCCCGCGGCGATGACGACATGGCCGCCGGACGCGACATAGCGCTCCAGGGCATAGGCCATTTCCCCGGTCCAGTACTCGGCGTGGCCGGCGAGGATCAGGAGCCGGGCCTGCGCCAGCGTCGGGTCGCGGACCAGGTCGTCGTCGGAATAGACGCCGTAGTCGACGCCCTGGCGCTCCAGATAGGCGAGCACAGGCCACTCGGCGCCGATCAGCCTGGAATGATGGTCGGCGTCCGGCGTCTCGCAGCTCAGCAGCTCCTCGCTGACGATGTCGTTCGGCCGGCGGTCCGTCAGGGTCGGCCAGTAGTAGCGCGGCAGCGCGTGCGTGTGCCGGATGATCCAGTGCAGCGCCCGGAACAGGTGGAAGTTTTCGTAGTTCGAGAGGCCGCCATAGGTGTTGTAGGCCTCCCAGGTATTCGTGCTCAGGACGACAGCCACGTCGGGCGCCGTCCGCGGCTTGACGATCATCGGCACCGCCCAGCGCCGGCCCGGATCCGTGGTCGAGGCCAGCTCGACCGCATGAAGGCCCGGCCGCAGCCCGTCGGTCGCGACGCGCGCCGTCTCCGGCCAGTCGTAGCCGCGCCGGCGATCGAAGACCGCGCTCCGGGGCGTGGCCGCGAGATCGAGGACCCGGTCGGCAACGACTTCCTTCTCCGCGCCGAAGCGCACGAGCCGGGCGGTGACCGGCGTCTCGGCGTGGACGAACAGCGCCAGCGCGTTGCCGAGCGCGACCGACTTGGCCGCGCCGAAGGCCGCAAGCGGGCCGAGCGGCTTGCGATAGGGTCCGCCGGACCGGTAGCGCCGGAGCTGGAGCGAGGCGATCGCGACGACCGCCGCGCCGAGGGCATTCGCGGCCAGCAGCACCGCGAGCGCGACCTCCACGACCTGCATCGGCAGCAGCATGGGCGTCAGCACGGTAATGACCGCGGCGACGGTTCCGATCCCGGCGATCGCGGCGCCGATGGTCAGCATCCGCTCCGTCGTTCCGCCCTTCAGGAGATCGACGATCGTTTCCAAGACGCGTGCGGCCATTGTTCTTTTCTCGACGGTGGACGGGAAGGTCACACGGTCGTGAACAGTGCGAGTTACGCCGTCGATGCGCCAAGCGTTCCGAAGGGGAGTCGGGTGCGCATTCGACAGATCGCCTTATCGCGAAAAGGCCGATGTCGGATATCGCGGATCGGCATGCCGATCACCCGATCGCCGTAGATCTTTCGATACGGGCGCCGCGCCAGGGCTGACACTCGCGCGGTGAGGCGGCGGACGCGGAAATGCTTCGCGACATCGAGTAAAATGGTCGGAGCGGCGGGATTCGAACCCACGACCCCCACACCCCCAGTGTGGTGCGCTACCAGACTGCGCTACGCTCCGACCGGTCGATGGGCGCGCCGGGGCGCTGCCGTATCGAGCGGGCGGACTATACGCGCCGACCCTGGCCGTGACAACGCCCGACAACGCGGATCGACGACCGGCCGAGACGACGCGCCGGGCCATCCGTCCGGGACGATCAGCCGTCCGCGCGATCGGTGTCGTCGGTGAGTTCGTCACGAAGGGCGCGCAGCTCCTCGAGCAGGCCCTCGAGCTCCGAACGCAAGGCTGGAGAGAGCGACCCGGCCTCTTCCGTGGCGCGCGCGGCGCCACCCTCGACGACCACTGAAGCCGCACCTTCCGCAGCCGCGTCGCCATCCTCGCCGCCCGGCTCTCCGGGCTCGCGGCGGATCGCCCGGCCGGCCCCCTCCGCCCCCTCGACACCGAACAGATCGGCGACTTCCTCGACGGCGGTCTGCCGGTCTTCCGCGACCTTGCCCTCGCGCAGCAGCCGCTGGACGCCCTTGATCGTGTAGCCGTCCTCGTAGAGGAGCTTCTGGATCTTCTGGAGAAGGCGGATGTCTTCCGGGCGATAGTAGCGCCGGCCGCCGCCGCGCTTGAGCGGGCGCACCTGCGTGAACTTGGTCTCCCAGAACCGCAGGACGTGCTGGGGCACGTCGAGGGCTTCGGAAACCTCGCTGATCGTGCGGTACGCCGTCGCCGACTTGCGCGCGCCCCGTCCGCGGGCGTCGCCGTCCGAGCTGTCCGAGGTCTCGGACACGGTCACGCCGCACCCTCGTGCCGCGGCGACAGGGTCGCGTTGATGCGGTCCTTGAGAACGTGGGAGGCGCGGAAGACCAGGACGCGGCGCGGCAGGATCGGCACCTCCTCCCCGGTCTTCGGGTTGCGGCCGACCCGCTCGCCCTTCTGGCGGACCGCGAAGCTGCCGAAGGACGAGATCTTCACGACCTCGCCCTCTTCCAGCGCGCCCGCGATCTCGTCGAGCACCGTTTCCACGAGCTCGGCCGACTCGTTACGAGACAGCCCCACCTCTTCGTAGACGGCTTCGCTCAGCTCCGCGCGCGTGACCGTTTGGTCGCCCATGCCGCCCTCCTCGCAATGCCTTGGAGCGACACGTTAATGCCCGCTTGATAACCCGTCAATTCCAGAGGTTTGACCGGGGTCCTTAATGCGTCGGCCGGATTTGCCACCGTTACGTCACGAATCCGGCCGTACGCATACCGGAGCCTGTATCGCGGACGATCACCAGCGCACCAGCGCCGAGCCCCAGGTAAAGCCCCCGCCCATGGCCTCGAGCAGCAGCAGGTCACCCTGCTTGATCCGGCCGTCGGCGACAGCCTCGGTCAGGGCGAGCGGCACCGAAGCGGCCGAGGTATTGGCGTGGCGCTCGACCGTCATGACCACGCGCTCGGGCGACAGGCCGAGCTTGCGGGCCGTCGCCTCGATGATCCGGCGGTTGGCCTGGTGCGGGATCAGCCAGTCGATCGCGTCGTAGGTCAGGCCGTTGGCTTCCATCGCCTCGTCAACGACTTGAGCCAGATTGACGACCGCGTGCTTGAAGACCTCCCGGCCGTTCATGCGGACATGGCCGACCGTGCCGGTCGTCGACGGGCCTCCATCGACGTACAGGTGCTCGCGCTGACGCCCGTCGGTATGCAGATGGGTCGACAGCACGCCCCGGTCGGCGACAGTACCGTCCCCCTCGCCGGCCGTCAGGACGACCGCGCCGGCCCCGTCGCCGAACAGCACGCAGGTCGAGCGGTCCGCGAAGTCGAGGATGCGCGAGAAGCTCTCCGCCCCGATCACCAGGGCGGTCGCGCCATGGCCGCATCTAAGCATCGCGTCGGCGACCGACAGGGCATAGATGAAGCCGGTGCATACGGCCTGTACGTCGAAGGCCGTGCCGCGCGTCATGCCCAGCTCCGCCTGCACGGTCGCGGCCGTCGCCGGGAAGGTCTGGTCCGGCGTCGTCGTCGCCAGGACGATGAGATCGAGGTCGCGAGGGTCGAGCCCGGCCATGGCCAGCGCTGGCCGGGCCGCGGCGAGCGCCATGTCGGAGGTCTTCTCCGTCGCGCCGACGAAATGGCGCTCCTTGATGCCGGTACGCTGGACGATCCATTCGTCCGACGTGTCGACCATGGTCGCGAGTTCGTCGTTCGTGACCACGCGCTGGGGCAGGTAGGAGCCGATGCCCGCGACGATCGACCGGCGCGTCGTCATGCCGTCGCCGCTCCCGCCGGCGGCAGATCCGTGACCGGCGGTTGCGGCGCGGACCGGGCGTAGCGCTCCATCTCCCGCGTCACCGTGTCGTTGAAGCGGTGGCGCACGAGATCGACCGCGACGTCGACCGCATTGGCGAATCCCTTCGCGTCGGTCCCGCCGTGGCTCTTCACGCAGATACCCCTCAGTCCCAGGAACATGGCGCCGTTGTATTGGCGCGGATCGGCGCGCTTGCGCAGCTTGGCGAAGGCGTTGCGCGCCAGGAGGTAGCCCAGCCGCGCCGCGATCGACGACCGGAAGGTCCGGCGCAGCCACTCCGTATAGAGCTTCGCCGTGCCTTCCGCGATCTTGAGCGCGACATTGCCGGTGAAGCCGTCGGTGACGACCACGTCGACCGTGCCGGCCGGCACGTCATTGCCCTCCACGAATCCGTGGAATGTGCCCGGCAGCTCGATCCCGCGCAGCCTCGCGGCCGCCTCCTTGACGGTCTCGTTGCCCTTCAGGGCCTCCGCGCCGATGTTGAGCACGCCCACGCTCGGCCGCTCCAGGTTCAGCACCGCCTTGGCGAAGACCGAGCCCATGATGGCGAACTGAACCAGGTTTTCCGGATCGCAGTCGACATTGGCGCCGAGGTCGAGCATCGCGCTCTCCCCCCGCAGCGTCGGAAAGAACGACGCGATCGCCGGCCGATCGATGTTCGGCAGCGTCTTGAGCACGAACTTGGCCATCGCCATCAGCGCGCCGGTATTGCCGGCCGACACCGCACACGCCGCCTCCCCCGACGCGACGGCGTCGAGAGCCAGGCGCATGCTCGTCGCCCGCCCGGTGCGCAGCGCCACCGACGGCCGCATGTCGTTGGTCACCACCTCGGTGCAGTGACGGATCTCGACCAGCGCGGCCAGCTTCTTGCGGCGCTTGAGCAGCGGCAGGATGCGTGCCTCGTCGCCGAAGATCAGGAAGCGCAGATCCGGATGACGCTTGCGCGCGATTTCCGCGCCCGCGATCACCATGGCCGGGGCCTTGTCGCCCCCCATGGCGTCGAGCGCGATGGTCAGACGCTCCGATCCCGGGCGCGCGGTCATCCAATCGGCCTGTCGCTATCGCTCGCTACGGCGCTCGGCACGGTCCCTCGCGGTCGCCGGGGCCGCCGGGAGATCGACCTCGGGGTCGCCGGCGGCCCTTCCTCGGCACGTCGCGCCGATGTCGGTCCGGACTCAGCGCGGACGCTTGATGTCCAGGACCTGACGGCCGCGATACATGCCGGTCTTGAGGTCGACGTGGTGCGGACGCACCATCTCGCCGCTATCCGCGCTCTCGACATAGGCGTCGGGCTTGACGGAATCATGAGCACGCCGCATGTCGCGCCGCGACTTCGACGTCTTCTTCTTGGGAACTGCCATCGTCAACAACCTTCGATTTCAAAAGGCGGCCCCGATGAGGCCGCCTCTCAGAGGCCCTAATTAGCTGAATTCCCCGGGGCGGGCAAGGGTTCACCGCCGCGCCCCCCGCCGGATGCGGGCGACGTCGCCAAGGACCCGTTTCTCGGGCTCCGGCTCCGGCGCTTCATCGGCCGTCCAGACCGGATCGACGGCCGCGCCGGGCGCCCGCGGATGCGGGTCGAGCGCGAGTGAAAGGCACTGTACCACGAGCTCGCCCAGATCGATCCGACCACCCATGAGCGGCTCGGTATCGATAGCCTCCACCGCGTCGACCTCGATCTCCCCGACACCGGCGGTGTCGTCCAGACCGGCGACGAACAGGGTCTCGATCGCCTCCTCGACCTCGGAGTCGAAGGGCTCCAGCGTCACCACGCAGGTCCGCGTCACCGCCGCCGTGACCGTGCCGCGCACGGCGACCGCGCGGCCGGCCTGGCGCAATCCCACGGTCAGCCGCGCCACCAGCCGGTCGAGGCGGTCGACGCCGAGGCGCGGCGCGAGCGCCGCGCATTCGGCGGGCGTGGCCAAGAGTTCGCGCACCTCGTCGCGACCGCCGAGCGCGGCGACGGCGACTGGCCGGGAGAACTCGGGCGATGGCGCCGGCGCGACCGTCCCCTCCGGTATCGTCTTCGAGCGCGCCATGGATCCCGCCCTCCGACTCGCGCTCAGGCCGGTTCCGGCGCCGCGACCGGCTCGGCGAAGGCGACCTCGCCGGCCAGGAGCCCCTCGGTCGGACAGTCGGCCAGCACACGGATCGAACGCCGCACGTAATCGGCGAGGCCGGCGGCCGCCGGGGCATCCGCCGGTGCGTCGGCGGGAAGCAGGTTCCGGGCGAGCGCGCCGGCAAGGGCGCCGGGCGCCGGATCGTCGAGCGCGGCGTCATAGGCCCGGGCCCGACCGTAGTAGGCGCGCGCCATCGCCTTGATCCGCTTGCCCACGCCCAGGTCGCCGACCCCCATCTCGCGCAGGTTCCGGTCCATGTCGCTCATCATGTAGTCGAAGACGGCCTGCGACAGCCGCTCGGCCGCCTCGCCCCCGCCGCGCAGGCGCCGGAAGAGCAGATGGGCGTGCAGCACGATCAGGTCGAACCGGCCGTCGACCGTGTCCGGCACGCCGAGCGTCCGGTAGAAGTCCGGAGCGCGCGCGCGCTCCACCAGCGCCGTGTAGAGCTCCGGCGCGGCGGTCCGGGCGGGATCGGTGCCGCGGCGCAGTCGGGAAAAGAGCGACACGGGGGCGGTCATCCTCTCGAAGCGCCGGCGACAGGCCGGGCGTTGACAGCCGGCCGGCGGCGACCATGATGTGGTCCCGTCCAGATGGGACGGCCCGGTCCCGCGGTCAATCGACCGCGAAGGATCGCCGGGACGGGGGAACGCAGCCGGGAAGCGGGAGCGGGGTCGATCATGACGGTGGTCAAGCGCGGGAGGTCCTTCGGCCTCGTCGTCGGGGGCATGGCGCTGATCGCGCTGTCTGCCGGCTGCACGCAGCAGGTCGCCACGCGCGGCAATCTGGTCGAGGATCGGCGATTGGAGCAGGTCGCCGCCGGCCAGTCGACGCAGGACGAGGTCCGCTCGATCCTGGGCCCGCCGACCAGCGTCGCCACCTTCGACGAGACCGTCTGGTACTACATCGGCCAGCGTACGCGCCAGCGCGCGTTCCTCGCCCCCTCGGTGACCGAGCGGCGGGTCGTGCGCATCGCCTTCGACGACACGGGCCGCGTCGCCGAGCTCGAGGAACTCGATCTCGAGGACGCCCGCGACGTCGAGCTGGTCGAGCGCGAGACCCCGACCCGCGGACGGGAGATCGGCATCCTGGAGCAGTTCCTGGGCAATCTCGGGCGCTTCAACACGACGGGCAACTGATCCGGGAACCACCGGCCGCGCGCCGCCGCGGCCGTCGGCCGCTGCCCCCTGCCCCGCACCGAGCGAAGACGAAAGGCGCCGATCCGTCATGGACCGGCGCCTTTGTGGTATCGGGATCGGTGCCCGGGGGCGGCCGATTTCCGCGATCGTGCCCGCCGGGACGCCGGACCGCGCGGGCCCGGCGCCCCTCGACACGGATCAGTGAGCCAGCACCGCCAGCAGCAGCAGCGCGACGATGTTGGTGATCTTGATCATCGGGTTGACGGCCGGACCCGCCGTGTCCTTGTACGGGTCGCCGACGGTGTCGCCGGTCACCGCGGCCTTGTGGGCCTCGGAGCCCTTGCCGCCGAAGTTGCCGTCCTCGATGTACTTCTTGGCGTTGTCCCAGGCACCGCCGCCGGCGGTCATCGAGATCGCCACGAAGAGGCCGGTGATGATCACCCCCAGCAGCATCGCGCCCACCGCGGAAAAGGCGGCCGACTTCCCGGCGATCGCCAGCATGACGAGATAGACGACGATCGGCGCCAGGACCGGCAGCATCGAGGGGATCACCATCTCCTTGATGGCCGACTTGGTCAGCAGGTCCACCGTCCGGGCGTAGTCGGGCTTGGACGTCCCCTCCATGATCCCCGGATTCTCGCGGAACTGACGGCGCACCTCCTCGACGACCGAGCCCGCGGCCCGACCGACGGCGGTCATGCCCAGCGCGCCGAACAGGAACGGCAGCAGGCCGCCCAGGAACAAGCC
Source organism: Azospirillaceae bacterium (assembly GCA_040220455.1). GTDB lineage: Bacteria > Pseudomonadota > Alphaproteobacteria > DSM-16000 > Inquilinaceae > JAVJUS01. The sequence goes on along the minus strand of JAVJUS010000018.1, from coordinate 39,386 downwards.
GACGACGACATACGGGTTCGACAGGCTGAAGTTCAGCTCGACCCCGGCGAAGTAGCCGTACTGTTCGGGATTGTTGATGAAGAAGTTCAGGTCGGCCGTATAGGCGGTGAACAGCACCAGCGCGCCGAGGCCGGCGGAGCCGATGGCGTAGCCCTTGGTCACCGCCTTGGTGGTGTTGCCGACCGCGTCGAGGGCGTCGGTGGTGTCGCGGACATCCGATTCGAGATCGGCCATTTCCGCGATGCCGCCGGCGTTGTCGGTCACCGGACCGTAGGCGTCGAGCGCGACGACCATGCCGGCGAGCGCCAGCATGCTGGTCACGGCGATGGCGATGCCGAGCAGGCCGCCCAGCAGGAAGGTGACCACGATGGCGGCGCAGATGATGACCGCCGGGATGGCCGTCGCCTCCATGGAGATGGCGAGGCCCTGGATCACGTTCGTGCCGTGGCCGGTGGTCGAGGCCTTGGCGACGACCCGCACCGGACGGTAGCCCGTGCCGGTGTAGTACTCGGTCACCCAGATGATCAGGCCTGTGACGACCAGACCGGTGATGGCGCACAGGAACAGCGTCCCGCCGGTCACCGTGTAGGTGATGTCCGAGATGACGTAGCTGTATTCCTGCCCGAAGCCGAGCACCCAGGCCGTGACGATGCCGATGCCGACCAGCGACAGCACCGCGGCCGCGATGAAGCCCTTGTAGAGGGCGCCCATGATGTTGTTGGAGGCGCCCAGCTTGACGAAGAAGGTGCCGATGATCGACGCGATGATGCACACGCCGCCGATCGCCAGCGGATAGGTCATCATGGCCGTGACGTCGGCGGCCGCGCCGACGAAGAAGATAGAGGCCAGGACCATGGTGGCGACCACGGTCACGGCGTAGGTCTCGAACAGGTCGGCGGCCATGCCGGCGCAGTCGCCGACATTGTCGCCCACGTTGTCGGCGATCACCGCCGGATTGCGGGGATCGTCCTCGGGAATGCCGGCCTCGACCTTGCCCACCAGATCGGCGCCGACATCGGCCCCCTTGGTGAAGATGCCGCCGCCCAGTCGGGCGAAGATCGAGATCAGCGACGCGCCGAAGCCCAGCGCGACCAGCGAGTCGATCATCAGCCGGCCCTCGGCGCCCGCGGCCAGCAGGATGACGTAGTAGCCGGCGACCGCCAGCAGGGCGAGGCCCGCGACCAGCATGCCCGTGACCGCGCCGGAGCGGAACGCGATCTCCAGGCCGCGGCCGAGACCCTGCCGGGCTCCCTCGGCGACGCGAACATTCGCGCGGACCGAGATGATCATGCCGATATAGCCGGCCGCGCCGGACAGAACGGCGCCGATCAGGAAGCCGATCGCCACCGGGATGCCCAGCAGCAGTCCGACGATCACGGCGATCACGATCCCCACGATGCCGATCGTGCGGTACTGGCGATTGAGGTAGGCCCGCGCGCCCTCCTGAATCGCGGCGGCGATTTCCTGCATGCGCGCGGAGCCGGCGCTGGCCGCGAGCACGGCGCGCGACGCCCACACGCCGTAGGCCACGGCCAGCAACCCGCTGACCAGAACGAAGATGAGTACGGCTGTCATTGATTGTTCCCCTGGCTTCCCGAGGGCCTGTCCGCGGAGCGGCGGAAGGGGACCGGCGGGCGGCACCCTCCCCGGGAGTCGCCCGCCCCGCCCCGCGAGGCGCCGGGAAAATGCCAGATGCCCACCACCGAGGCAACAAGATGGTGGCACGGCCGTTCCGCGATGCACAAAGCCGCCACGCGGCCCGCAATCGGCTCAGGCAGACGCCGTGCGCCCCCTGGACTTGAGCCAGAAAACGGCCGCCACCGCGAGCGCGAGCGGCGGCGCGACACCCAGGTTGACGGCGATCCAGCCGAGATTGCTGTGCAGCGCGGCAGAAGAGAACGACGCCGCCGCGACGGTCGTGAACACGAGGAAGTCGTTGAGCGCCTGGGTCTTCGCCCGCTCCGACGTCGTATAGGTCTCCGTCGCCAGGGTCGTGCCGCCGACGAACATGAAGTTCCAGCCGAGGCCCAGCAGCACCAGCGCCGACCAGAACTGGATGTATGTCACGCCGGAGATGTTGATGCCCAGGCAGGCCAGGATCAGCGCGCCACCGGCCAGGATCACGTTGGGCGCGCCGAATCGCGCGATCAGCGAGCCGGTGAAGAAACTGGGCAGGAACATCGCCAGCGCGTGCCACTGGATGACCGAGGCGGCGCTGTCGAACACGAAGCCGCAGGCGACCATGGCGATCGGCGTCGCCGTCATGACCAGCGACATGGAGCCATAACCCACCGCCGCGGCGAGCACGGCGACCAGGAAGACGGGCTGGCGCGCGATCTCCTTGAGCGGTCGGCCGCTGTCGGCGCGCTGGGCGGCGGTCAGGCGCGGGATCTCGATGAACTGCAGCAGCGCGAGGACGACCAGGCACAAGGCGCCGATCGCGACGTAGCACCCCGCGAAGAGCACGGGCGCCAGGAGCTCGCGCGTCCAGATGGCGAGCTGGGGCCCCGCGATGGCGGCGACCACGCCACCCGCCAGGACGAGGCTGATCGCGCGCGGCTTGAAGGCCTCGCTCGCCGTGTCGGCGGCCGCGAAGCGGAAGTACTGGACGAAGGTGTTGAACACGCCGATCGGCAGCGCGGCCACGCAGAACAGCGCGAAGTCGCCGATCATGATCGCGTGGACCGCGAGCCCGGCCCCCGCCACGCCGAGCAGCGCCCCGACGGAGAAGCCGGCCCGCCGGCCGAACCGGCGCATCAGGAAGGCCGCCGGGAAGGTGCCGGCCATCGTCGCGGTGAACTGAAGCGCCAGCGGCAGGGTCGCCAGCGAGTCGTCCTGGGCGAGCATCACGCCGGTCAGCGCCGACACGGTCATGATGATCGAGTTGCCCGACATGCCGAACGCCTGGCATAGCGCGAGCAGGACGACATTGCGCTTGGTCGGATCGGCGCGGTCGGCGGTGGCGGTCACGAACTCCTCGTGGGCGGCCGGATATCCGGAACCATCCGGCGCGGGCCATATCCTAGGCCGCGCCTCGCCGCCTGGGAAGCACGCCGGCCGCCCCGCCTAGCCGCGCGGCCTCACACCGGGCGCTGGCTGACCATCTGGACCAGGGCGTCGATCACCACGTCGTCGCCCGCCTCATCCCGCGCGGCCGCCAGGATGCGTCGCTTGACCGCGCGCAGGTCGAGCGTGCCGTCCGGCCGCACCGCATCCCGATGCAGTTCGCCGTAGAGATCGGCCATGATGGCGTCGTAGACCCGGGGCGCGATCTGGATCAGCGCGTCGCCCGCGGCTTCGTCGCGGACCTCGAGCACGACGATGACGTCGACGATCTGCTCGATCCGGTTCTGGCCGACCACGGGCAGCCGGATCGGATCGAACTCGACGAAGGTCGGCTCGGCCGGCGGGGGCGGCGGTTCCGGCTGGGCGGCCTGCGCCTCGCCGTCCTTCTTGTAGACGAACATGTAGCCCGCCGCGCCGCCGCCGCCGAGCAGCAGCAGGGCCGCGAGCCCGATAATCAGTTTCTTCATCACTGGCCGCCGTCTTCTACGGGGATGCCAGAATGCCCGCGTGCCCCTGAAGAAGCCGTTAAGCCCCGGGAGACCGGACCCGACGACGATCAGAAATGGGTCCAGCCGCCGACGCCGTCGAGGGGGCGGCCGTCGGCGCCGCGCACCTGCACGCCCTCGCCCGCCACCAGGCAGCCGATGGCGGTCACCGGCACGCCGGCCGTCTCGCCCGCCTGGCGCACCGCTTCGGCGGCGGATGGCGGCGCGGTGAAGACGAGCTCGTAGTCGTCGCCCGCGGCGATGGCCGTGGCCTCGAGCTCCGGCGCGGCCTCCAGCGCCGCCGCAAGCGCCGGGGAGCGCGGCAGGCGCGCCGCCTCCACGATCGCGCCCAGGCGCGAGGCACGGCACAGATGACCGAGATCGGCGACCAGACCGTCGGAGACATCGAGCGCCGCGCTGGCGATGCCGACCAGCCCCTGGCCGAGCGCGAGCCGCGGCTCCGGCAGGTCGTAGCGGGCCTTGAGCGCCGCGCGATGCTCCGCCGCCAGCCCCGGCAGTTCGCCGCGCGCGACCTCGAGCCCGATGACCGCCTCGCCCGGCCGGCCGGAGACCCAGACCGTGTCGCCCTCTCGTCCGCCGCCGCGCAGCAGCGCCCGGCCCCGGTCGACCTCGCCGAACAGGGTCGCGGTCACGATCGGCGGGCCGGGCGTCGAGACCGAATCGCCGCCGATCAGGCCGATTCCGTAGCGCTCCTGGTCCGCCGCCAGCCCCTCGGCGAAGGCGGCGAGCCAGTCGGTGTCGAGGGTGCGCGGCAGGGCGAGCGACAGCGTATAGGCCTTGGCCTCCGCCCCCATCGCCGCCAGGTCGGAGAGATTGACGCGCAGCAGCTTGCGCGCGACGGCGTCGGCCGGCGTGCCCTCGAGGTAATGCACCGACTCGACCATCGTGTCGGTGGTCACGACCAGTCGGCGATGCGCCGGCACGTCGAGCAGGGCCGCGTCGTCGGCCAGCCCCAGCGCGCCCGGCCAGCGCGCGGCCAGCGGCTTGAAGTAGCGGTCGATGCGCTCGAACTCGCCCAGCCTCTCGCCCATCGGGCTCACCTTTCCCCGGCCGGCCGGTCGAACTCTTCCGCCCGGAGAAGATGGGCCAGGCGGTCGAGCACGCCGTTGATCATCCCGGGCTCCGAGCCGGAGAAGAAGGCGTGGCCCAGGTTGACGTATTCGTCGATCACGATCGGCGCCGGCGCGTCGGGGTTGGCCAGGAGCTCCCAGACCGCCGCGCGCAGCACGATGCGCAGCAGCAGCTCGAGCCGGGTCGCCGACCAGGGCGGGCGCAGCGCCTCGTCGATGACGCGGTCGATCTCCGCCTGGCGCTTGCGGGTGCCGCGCACGATGTCGCCGAACAGCGCCGGGTCGGGGGTGACATAGGTCTCCCCGTCCATGTCGCCGCCGAAGCGGTACTTGACGAACTCGCCCAGCACGCGCTCGACGTCCTGGCCGGTCTGGGCGATCTGATAGAGGCCCTGGACCGCGGCCAGGCGCGCGGCGCTGCGCCGGGCCTTCGGGGTCGGTTTCGGCGATTCTTCTGAGGCCATGAATGCCAGAGGGTTTCAGCGGATGGCGCGGCGACCGCGCGGCGGGCGCCCGACGGCGCCTCTTCTAGCCCAGCCTCCCCGCCCGGTGGAAGGGCCTGTACGGAGGCCGGGGAGTCGCCTCATCCCCGCGCCAGGCCGAAGCGCCGGGCGATGGCGATCATGGCGAGGCAGGCGCGCGCCGCGTCGCCGCCCTTGTCCTTGTCGTCGATGCGCGCCCGAGCCCAGGCCTGGGCCGAATCCTCGACCGTCAGGATGCCGTTGCCGATGGCGAGGCCCCGGTCGACGGCAAGCGTCTGGAGGCCCCGGGCGCTCTCGTTGCAGACGATCTCGTAATGGGTCGTCTCGCCCCGGATCACGCAGCCCAGCGCGACATAGCCGTCGAAGCGCCAGGCCGGGTCGCGGGCTCCCGCCTCCTCCGCCATGGCGATGGCGGCCGGGATCTCCAGCGCGCCGGGCACCTCGACGCGCTCGGCCGCCACGCCGTCGGCGGACAGCGCCTTCAGCGCCCCCTCTGCCAGGGCGTCGGCGATATCCTGGTAGAAGCGCGCCTCGACGACGAGGATACGCGTTTCGGTCTCGGCCATGGGTCAGGATCCGTCTCGGGGGTCGTCGGGCTCGCGCGGGATCGGGCGCTGTTCCTCGACCGTCAGGCCATACCCCTCCAGCCCGACGATCGTGCGCGGCGTGTTGGACAGCAGGATCATGCGGCCGACCCCGAGATCGAGCAGGATCTGGGCGCCGACGCCGTAGTCGCGCAGCTCGCGGCCCGCATCGGCTCCGCCGGCCGGGCCGCCCTCGCCCGCCCCCGGCTCGGTCGTCCGGCCCTCGGCCGCGTCGGCCTTGGCCTGCAGGCGGACCGACAGGCTGTCCGGCCGCGGCTCCCGGATCAGCACGACGGCGCCGCGCCCCGCCTCGCCGATCATGCGCATGGCGCTCTGCAGGTCGCCGGCCCGTCCGCCGTCCCTGTCGCCCAGCACGTCGTCGAGAACGTTGAGCGCGTGCATGCGCACCAGCACCGGCTCGTCGCCGCCGATATCGCCCTTCACGAGCGCGATGTGCTCGGCATATTGCACCCGGTTGACATAGACGAGCATGCGCCAGTCGCCGCCGAACCGGCTGGTCAGCCGGCCGTCGAATTGGCGCTCGACCAGCCGCTCCCGGCGGCGGCGATAGGCGATCAGGTCGGCGATGGTGCCGACCTTCAGGCCGTGGAACTGGGCGAACTGGATCAGGTCCGGCAGCCGCGCCATGCTGCCGTCGTCGTTCATGATCTCGCAGATCACGCCCGACGGGTTGACGCCGGCGAGCCGGGCGAGGTCGACCGCGGCCTCCGTATGCCCGGCGCGCACGAGGACGCCGCCCTCGTTGGCGACAAGCGGGAAGACGTGGCCCGGCGTGGTCAGGTCGCCGCGGCCCTTGGCCGGGTCGATGGCGACCTCGATCGTGCGCGCCCGGTCGGCCGCCGAGATCCCCGTCGTCACCCCCTCGCGCGCCTCGATCGACAGGGTGAAGGCCGTCGAATGGCGCGACTGGTTGGTCTGGGGCATGAGCTCCAGGCCCAGCTGCTCGATGCGCTCGCGCGCCAGCGCCAGGCAGATCAGCCCGCGGCCGTGCTTGGCCATGAAGTTGACCGCCTCGGCGTCGGCCATGGCCGCCGGGATGACCAGATCGCCCTCGTTCTCCCGGTCCTCGTCGTCGACCAGGATGAACATGCGGCCCTTGCGGGCCTCCTCGACGATCTCCTCGATGGGCGAGAGGAAGGCGCGATCCTCCGCGTTCACCGCCCTGCCTCCGGTCCGGTCGCCACGATGCGCCCGACGTAGCGCGCCAGGAGGTCCGCCTCGAAATTCACGCGATGCCCCGCTTCGATGTCGGCGAAGGTGGTCCAGGCCCGGGTATGCGGGATGATGTTGACGCCGAACCGCGCCGATCCACCCGCTCCGGTTTCGACCTCGTTGACTGTAAGCGACACGCCGTCGAGGGCAACCGATCCCTTCGGCGCGACGAAGCCGGCCAGCGCCGGCGGCACTTCGAAGACGAAGCGGGTGCTGTCCCCGTCCGGCCAGGCGTCGACCACGTCGATCACCGCGTCGACATGCCCGGCGACGAAATGACCGCCGATCTCGTCGCCGACCTTGAGCGAGCGCTCCAGGTTGACCCGGGTGCCGGGCCGCCAGTCGCCGAGCGTGGTGCGCGCGAGCGTCTCGGCCGAGACCTCGACCGCGAAGCGCCCGGGCTCGATCGCGACGACCGTCAGACAGCAGCCGCTATGCGCGACCGAGGCGCCGATCTCCAGCTCGGCCGTGTCCCAGCCGGTCTCCACGACCATCCGGGTCACGCCGCCGGGCTCGACCTCGGCGACGCGGCCGACATCGGTGATCAATCCGGTGAACATGTCTTCACGCTCCCGCGCGGATCAGGCGGGTCCAGCGATCCGGGCCGACCGCCCGGGACTCCAGGATCTCGAATCGCGGCATGCGGGCCGGGTCGTCGACGCCGAAGGCCATCACCGCAGGAATGCCGTCGCCTCCCATCAGAGCCGGCGCGTGGAACCATTCGACCCGGTCCACGAGGCCGGCCCTCAGCACGGCGGCCGCCAGATGCGCCCCACCCTCCAGCAGGACGCTCGTAATCCCGCGCTCGCCCAAGGCGGCGAGGGTCTCCGCCGGATCGGGCAACTCGGCCTGGCCGCCGCCGACCCGGATGATCTCGACACCGGCCGCCTCGTAGGCCTCGCAGCGCGCTCGATCCGCGCCGCTTTCCGTGACCAGCCAGGTCGGCGCCTCGGCGGCCGTCGCGACGACCGAGGCGGTGAGCGGCAGCCGCAGGCGACGATCCACGATGACCCGGACCGGCGAGCGCCCGGCCAGGCCCGGCAGGCGGCAGGTCAGCGACGGGTCGTCGGTCAGCGCCGTGCCGCTGCCCACCATGATGGCGTCGTGGCGCGCGCGCAGGCCATGCGCCGCCTCGCGCGCCGCCGGTCCGGTGATCCACCGGCTCGCTCCGCCATGGGCGGCGATCCGGCCGTCCAGCGTCGTGGCGAGCTTGAGCGTCACCAGCGGCCGGCCCGTCGTCACCCGGCTCAGGAAGCCGGCATTGACGGCCGCCGCTTCCCTGGCGCAAAGGCCGACCTCGACGGTGATGCCGGCCGCCACCAGGCGGGCGTGCCCCTTGCCCGCGACGCGCGAGTCCGGATCCTCCAGCGCGCTGACCACGCGGGCGACGCCGGCTTCGACCAGCGCGTCGGCGCAGGGCGGCGTGCGGCCGTGATGGGCGCAGGGCTCCAGCGTCACGTAGGCCGTCGCGCCGCGCGCCGCGGCGCCGGCCCGGGCCAACGCCTCGGTCTCCGCATGCGGCCGGCCGCCGGGCGCCGTCCAGCCGCGCCCGACGATGCGGCCATCGCGCACGAGGACGCAGCCGACCGCCGGGTTGGGATGCACGCGCCCCGCGCCGCGGCGGGCCAGGGACAGCGCAACGGCCATGTATCGGGCATCGGCGGCCTGCGGCGAACCCGCCATGGCCCTATTCCGGTTCCGGTCGAAGTTTTCCGACGAACTCGTTGAAATCGCTAGGCTCTCGGAAATCCCGATAGACCGAGGCATAGCGGACGTAGGCGACCTGGTCGAGCGCCGCGAGCGCGTTCATCGCCATCTCGCCGATCGCCTTGGACGGGATTTCCGTCTCGCCCGAGCTCTCGAGCTGGCGGACCATGGAATTGACCACCCGCTCGACCCGCTCGACGTCGACATCGCGCTTGCGCAGGGAGATCTGCATCGAGCGCACCAGCTTGTCGCGGTCGAACGGCTCGCGCTTGCCGTTCGACTTCACGACCGTCAGCTCGCGGAGCTGGACCCGCTCGAAGGTGGTGAAGCGGGCGCCGCAGGCGGGGCAATAGCGCCGCCTGCGGATCGCCGAGCCGTCCTCGGTCGGGCGCGAGTCCTTGACCTGCGTGTCGTCGGATCCACAGAACGGACAGCGCATCGTGGTCGCCCGCGCCCTTTCGAGGTTTCGCGATCAGGTCCGGCTTACGCGGCGGACCGCTCAGAGCCCGCCATAGATCGGGAAGCGGCCGCACAGGGCCTCGACGCGCTGGCGCACCGAGGTCTCGACCGCCGAATTGTCCTCCCGGTTCGCCGCCAGGCCGTCGAGAACCTCCCCGATCAGCCGGCCGACCTCCCGGAATTCCGCCTGCCCGAAGCCGCGGGTCGTCGCGGCCGGGCTGCCGAGCCGGATGCCCGACGTCACCATCGGCTTTTCCGGATCGAACGGAATGGCGTTCTTGTTGCACGTGATGTTGGCACGTTCCAGCGACTTCTCGGCCACGTTGCCGGTCAGCCCCTTCGGACGCAGATCGACCAGGACGACATGCGTGTCGGTTCCGCCCGACACCAGGTCGAGGCCGCATTCCTGCAAGGTCGCGCCCAGCGTCTTGGCGTTGTCCACCACGCTGCGGGCATAGCCGCGGAAATCGGGCTTCAGCGCCTCGCCGAAGGCGACGGCCTTGCCGGCGATGACATGCATCAGCGGCCCGCCTTGCAGGCCCGGGAACACCGCCGAGTCCATCTTCTTGGCCAGCGCCGGGTCGTCGGTCAGGATCATGCCGCCGCGCGGGCCGCGCAGGGTCTTGTGGGTCGTAGTGGTGACCACGTGGGCGTGCTTGACCGGATTGGGATGCGCGCCACCGGCGACAAGGCCGGCGAAATGGGCCATGTCGACATGGAACCAGGCGCCGACGGCGTCGGCGATCTGGCGAAACCGGGCGAAGTCGATGGTGCGCGGATAGGCCGAGCCGCCGGCGATGATCATCGCGGGCTTGTGCTCCCTGGCCATGCGCTCGACCTCGTCATAGTCGATAAGGCCGTCCTCCTCGCGCACGCCGTAGGTGACGGCGTTGAACCACTTGCCCGACAGGTTTGGCGCCGCGCCATGGGTCAGGTGCCCGCCGGCGGCGAGCGACAGCCCCATGATCGTGTCGCCCGGCTTGATCAGGGCAAGCATCACGGCCTGGTTGGCCTGGGCGCCCGAATGGGGCTGCACGTTGACATGGGCGCAGTCGAACAGCTTCTTCGCCCGGTCGATGGCCAACGCCTCGGCGACGTCGACGAACTCGCAGCCGCCGTAGTAGCGCCGGCCCGGATACCCCTCGGCATACTTGTTGGTCAGGACCGATCCCTGCGCCTCGAGCACGGCGCGCGAGACGATGTTCTCGCTGGCGATGAGCTCGATCTGGTCCTGCTGACGGCCGAGTTCGTTGCGGATCGCGGCATGGAGATCCGGATCCGCGTCGGCCAGGGCGGTGGAGAAGAAGCCGTTGGCGCCCTCGAAGACGCTGGCGGTGGACGTCTGGGTCATGACGGATCAAGTACCCTGCTCAGTTTCGAGACACGGCGGCCGTGCCGGCCGCCTTCGAACGAATTCGTCAGGAACGCCGCCAGGCAGTCGCGCGCGACCTCTTCACCGACCACACGCGCGCCCAGGGCGAGGACGTTGGCGTCGTTGTGCTGGCGGGCCAGCCGCGCCATCGTCGCGTCGGCGCACACCGCCGCGCGCACTCCGGGAAAGCGGTTCAGCGCGATGCTGATGCCGACGCCGGTGCCGCAGACCGCGACCCCGAAGGCCGCCTCGCCGCGCTCGATCGCCATGCCGAGCGTGCGGGCGATGTCCGGATAGTCGACCGACTCGGGCCCGTCGGTGCCCAGGTCGACGACCTGTCGCCCCTCCTCCGCCAGCATCTGCTTGAGACGCTCCTTGAGCGGAAAGCCGGCATGGTCGCTCGCCAGGGCGATGATGTCGCCGCCGGCCGCGCCGGCCGGCGTAGTGTCCGTATCGGTAGTGGTGTCCGTATCGGTATCGGCTGTCATGCGCGCTATGCGGTCCGTCGACGGTTCGCGCGGCGCGGGCCCGCCGGGCCGGCGCCGCGCACGCTCTGCCTATATGTAGCGGCGGGAGCTTCCTTCTACACCAAGGCGCGTCCTCTCGCCACCCCCCTGCGCCGCCCGCCCTGCGCCGCCCGCCGGAGTGTCCCGACCCGCCACGGCCCGCCACGCGCCGGGTCCATGCGCGGCGGCCGGCCGGGCCGCACCGATCTTCAGCATTCTAGTAATGGGTATCCGGTCATTCTGTCAGCGGCCCGGTCGATCGTTTGCCGACGGGCGTATTTCGCGTTATCGATGACCGCAATCGACCATCGACGGGCACTAATACTCAGACAAAATGAAATTTTTTCTTCCGAAGCCTGCAATTCGAATTGACAGCAAGATCGGATTATGCATCTTCGACCAGTAGCTTGTAAGCCCACTCCAGGAAATCAAGATGACGGAAGCACAAGAGGATACCGCGTCGGTCACGAATGCCGATTTGTTGCGGATGACGGCTCAGATCGTGGCGTCTTACGTAGGCAACAACCCCACACCGGCCGACCAGTTGGGCGATCTCATCGCGTCGGTGCACGACTCGCTCAAGACCGTCGAAACGGCGAAGCCGGCCCAGCCGGAGCAGCCGCAAAAGCCGGCCGTTCCGATCCGCCGTTCCGTCCAGCCCGATCACATCGTGTGCTTGGAGGACGGCAAGAAGTTGAAGATGCTCAAGCGGCATCTTCGCACCACCTACAACATGACCCCTGATGAATATCGGGCGAAGTGGAACCTTCCGCCCGACTATCCGATGGTGGCGCCGAACTATGCGGCGCAGCGCTCCGAGTTCGCCAAGAAGATCGGGCTCGGCAAGCGGGCGCGGGGCACGGGCCGGCGCAAGCGCACCACGGCCTCGAAGAGCTGAACCCGACCGGCGAGCACCGGTTCGCGCGCGGCCGCATCCGTTCGTCGCCCCCCTCCCCCCGCCGCGACGGGCGCCCCGGCCGGATCGCCGAACCGGAACGCTCCGGCCTCCGGGGATCGTTCGCTGCGCCCTTTTCGTCTTACGCTTTCTATGCCCGATTCTCGGCCGCATCTCGGGCGGCGCCCGCTGCGGTGCGCGCTGTAGAGACCGGCGCGGGCCGGGTCGAGAGGATCGCCGGGTCGGCATCATCTGATGCGTGGGCGAGAGAATATGCGGCCACCCGGATGTCCGACGGCCCGAATTCGTCGAGGGCAATTTCGGAACTGATGGAATCATCAGTTCGGAAAAAATTGCCCTATCTTCAACAACCTAGAGCATCTTGTCTGCGCCCGTTCGGGCGCAGGATGCTCTAGCGGAACCGGGAACCATATCGGTCGTGACCGGATCAGGCGCGGCGATCCAGCGTCCCGGAAGGACGATCGCCGATTCCGCCACCCGGGGACGCCGGACGGTGGGTCTCCGCCTCCTGCCGGCGTCGCTCGAGCGCGCGGTCGAGCTTGGCGATGGCATTGCGGGTAAGAACGGATTCCCCGGCCGCCGCCGGGCCGACGATCGACACCTCCACGAGCGTGCGGGGATCCACCGCCGTCACCTTGACGGCGGCGCCGATGCGCCGGAATTCCAGGAGCACCTCGTCGGGATCGACGCTCGCGGCCATGGCCGCCTATTCCGCGCCGCTCAGCATGGTCGCCGGCAGAGCGAGCCGCCCCGCCCAGAACCGCTCGAGCGAGGCCATCGTCTCGTTGACGCCGGCGAGCCCGTCTTCGGTCAGGCGTGTGCCCTCCATCGCGGTGACGTGCTGGTCGAAGACCGCGCCCAGGACCTTCGCCGTCTCCAGCCCCTTGGCCGAAGCGCGCACGCGAACCGACCGCCGGTCGTGGGGCGAGCGGTGCTGCTCCAGGTAGCCGTTCTCCGTCATCCGGCGGACGTTGTAGGAGACGTTCGAGCCCAGATAATAGCCGTGGGCGGTCAGCTCGCCGACCGTCAGCTCGCTCTCCCCGATATTGTAGAGAATGAGCGCCTGGACATTGTTGATGTCCTCGACGCCGCGGCGATCCAGCTCCGCCTTGACCACTTCGAGGAAGTAGCGGTGGAGCCTCTCGATCAGGAAGATCGTACGGTAGTACGGGTGCGCCAAAAGGACCTCCGTCGCGGCAGCGGGGACTGTCCGGGCCGCGCGACGCGCACGACGCCAGCCCCTCCCCGGTAATAGCCGCGAAATGCTTAATCGAGGGTTGCGGGACGAGACGGCCGCGACCGGCCGGCGTCACTTGGCCGCGTCGCCGCCGTTACCGCGCGCGATCAACTCGAAGATGCCGGAAAAGTCGCGATCGCCGCCGCCGGCATTGACGTGGAGCTGGTAGAGCGCGGCCGCGGCGGCGCCCAGCGGCGAAGCCGCACCCTTGGCGCCCGCCGCGCCCTCCGCCAGGCGCAGGTCCTTGAGCATCATGGCGGCGGTGAAGCCGGGCGCGTAGTCCCGGTTGGCCGGCGAGGTCGGCACGGGTCCCGGAACCGGGCAGTAGGTGGTCAGCGACCAGCACTGTCCGGACGCCTTGGACGAGACCTCGAACAGCTTCTCCCGATCGAGCCCGAGCCGGTCGGCCAGGGCGAAGGCCTCGCAGACCGACAGCATCTGGATGCCCAGCATCAGGTTGTTGCAGACCTTGGCCGCCTGGCCGGCTCCGGCGGGGCCGGCATGGACGATGGTCTTGGCCATCGTCTCGAGGATCGGGCGGGCGCACTCGAAGGCCTCTTCCTCGCCGCCGACCATGAAGGTGAGCGTGCCCGCGTCGGCGCCGCCGACCCCGCCGGAGACCGGCGCGTCCAGCATGGCGAGGCCCGACTCGGCCGCCGCGGCGTTGACCGCGCGGCTCGTGTCGACGTCGATGGTCGAGCAGTCGATCAGCAGCGGCCGGCCGTCGACCCGGCCGAGCACGCCGCCGCCCTCCCCCTCGCCGTCCGCGCCCAGATAGACCGCCCGGACATGGGCGCCGGCCGGCAGCATGGTGATCACCGCCTCGGCCCCGACGAGCGCGTCGGCCTGGTCGTCGGCGATCACCAGCCCGTCGCCGGCCGCCGCCTCCCGGTTGGCGGGCGCCAGGTCCCAGCCGCGAACGGCATGCCCGGCCTTGGCGAGGTTGCGGGCCATGGGCCGGCCCATATTGCCCAGTCCGATGAAGGCGATCGTGGCCATGGCGCTCCTCCTGCCGTGGTGTCTTCGTGTCTTGTTGGCGACGGCGTCCGGGTCGATCGGCGCACGCCGCGCCACGCCCGGCCGCGGCGCGCTACCGGGGAATCAGGTCCTCCGCCTCGCCGGGCTCGAAATAGGCGGCGACCGTGGCGTCGTCGACGCCGGAGAGGTCCGGCGGATCCCACGCGGCGTTGCGGTCCTTGTCCACGACGATCGCGCGGATGCCCTCGAACAGGTCGTGGCCGCGCAGGAACGCCTGGGACATGCGGTATTCCATCGTGACGCAATCGTCATAGGCGAGCCCGCGCCCACGCCGGAGCTGGGCCAGCGAGACCTTGAGCGAGGTCGGCGACTTGCCCGCAAGGGTCTCGGCCGTCTCCGCCGCCCAGGGCGAGCCGTCGGCGGCCAGCGCGCCCAGGATCGCTTCCATCCTGTCATGGCCGAAGGCCGCGTCGATCGCCGCGCGGTGCTCAGGCAGGGTGGCGGCGCCGGCATCCGCGCGGAACCCGGCGATCACGCCGTCCACCGCGGCCCTCGCGTCGCCCGAGTAGTCGGCGGCCGCCAGCGCGTCGATCAGCGCCTCGAACCGCTCGCCGGGCACGTGATCCGTCGCGATGCCCAGATGAAGGGCATCGGCGACGCCGAGCCGCGCCCCCGTCAGCGCGGCATAGGTCCCGGTCTCCCCCGGGCAGCGGTTGAGGAACCACGAGCCGCCGACGTCGGGAAAGAACCCGATCGCGGTCTCCGGCATGGCGAAGACCAGCTTTTCGCCCGCCACCCGGTGGGAGCCGTGGACCGAGGCGCCGACCCCGCCGCCCATGGTGATGCCGTCGATCAGCGCGACATAGGGCTTGGGAAAGTGGTGGATGCGCCAGTTGTAGACGTACTCCTTGCGGAAGAAGTCCCGCTCCGGCTCGTCGATCGCAAAGCGGGCCGCGCGCTCGCCCGCCTCGTAGACGGCGCGCAGGTCGCCGCCGGCGCAGAAGCCGCGGTCGCCCGCCCCGCGCACGACGACCGCGGCGATCGCCGGATCGGCCGCCCAGGCGACCAGCCTGGCCGACATCGCGTCGATCATCGCCAGGTTGAGGGCGTTGAGCGCCTTCGGCCGGTTGAGCGTGATCAGCCCGATCGGGCCACGGGTCTCGAACAGCACGTCCTCGGTCATGGAGGGTTCCCGGTGGCGGAGCGACAAGAGGTCTCTGAAGCCCGCGGCGGCGGGCGGGCGGTCAATCGGCGAGCAGGCGGCGGGAGACGATCAGGCGCATGATCTCGTTGGTGCCTTCGAGGATGCGGTGGACCCGGAGATCGCGCAAATAGCGCTCGATCGGATAATCCTTGATATAGCCGTAGCCGCCGTGGATCTGCAGCGCCTCGTCGACGATCCGGAAGCCGGCGTCGGTCGCGAAGCGCTTGGCCATGGCGCAGTGCATCGTCGCCTCCGGATCGCCGGCGTCGAGCGCCGCCGCGGCCCGGCGCACCATCAGCCGGGAGGCCTCGAGCTCGGTCGCCATGTCGGCCAGCTTGAACTGGATGGCCTGGAAATCCGCGATTGGCCGGTCGAACTGCCGACGCTCCCGGGCATAGTCGCGGGCCGTCTCCAGACAGAACCGAGCGCCGCCGATCGAGCAGGCGGCGATGTTGAGCCGGCCGCCGTCGAGGCCGCTCATCGCGATGCGGAACCCCTGCCCCTCGTCCGACAGCCGGTTGCGCGCCGGCACGCGGCAGCCCTCGAGGATCACGGCCGCGGTCGGCTGGCTGTTCCAGCCGAGCTTGCGCTCCTTCTGCCCGAAGCTCAGCCCGGGGCTGTCCTTTTCCACCACGAAGGTCGAGATGCCCTTGGGCCCGGCCTCGCCGGTGCGGGCCATGACGACATAGACGTCGGAGGTCGATCCGCCGGAGATGAAGGCCTTGGCGCCGTCGAGCACGTAGTCGTCGCCGTCGCGCACCGCCCGGGTCTTGAGCGAGGCGGCGTCGGACCCGGCCCCCGGCTCGGTCAGGCAGTAGCTCGCGAAGCGCGCCATGGTGGCGAGATCGGGCAGGAACCGGGCGCGCTGCTCGTCGTCGCCGTACCGATCGATCATCCACGACGCCATGTTGTGGATGGAGATGTAGGCGGCGGTCGAGGGGCAGGCCGCGGCCAGCTCCTCGAACACGATCGTCGCGTCGAGCCGGCCCAGCCCGACGCCGCCATGCGCCTCCCCGCAATAGAGCGCGGCGAACCCCAGATCGGCGGCGGCGCGCAGCACCTCGACCGGGAAGACCGAGCCCTCGTCCCAGGCCGCGGCGTGGGGCGCCATCTCGGCCTCGGCGAAGGCGCGCGCGGTATTGCGGAACGCCTTCTGGTCGTCGTCGAGCTCGAAATCCATCCGGCCACACCCCGGGCGCAAGAAATCGACAGCGGCCGCGATCATAACGGGCGGCGCGGGGCCGTCAATTCGTGCGGCGGCCGGCTGGATACCGCCGCCGGCTCGCCCTATCCTGCCGGGCGAATCCGCCGCGAACCCGGAGCCGAGACCGCGCCATGGCCGCCCCAGAGCATCCCCATCCCGGCCGCTTCCCGACCACCCGGCCCCGCCGCAACCGCGCCGACGCCTGGACGCGCCGGCTCGTCGCCGAGACGCGGCTGACGCCGGACGACCTGATCTGGCCGATTTTCGTGGTCGAGGGCGACGGCGTGCGCGAGCCGGTCGCCTCCATGCCCGGCGTGGACCGGCTCAGCATAGATCTCGCCGCCAGGGCCGTCGGCGAGGCGAAGGGGCTCGGCATTCCGGCGATCGCGCTGTTCCCGCAGGTCGACGCGGCGCGGCGGTCCGACGACGCCGCGGAGGCGCGCAACCCGGACAACCTGATGTGCCGGGCCATCCGGGCGCTCAAGGACGCCCACCCCGATGTCGGCATCGTCGCCGATGTCGCGCTCGACCCGTTCACCAGCCATGGCCATGACGGCCTGCTGCGCGACGGCCGGATCCTCAACGACGAGACGGTCGAGGTGCTGATCGACCAGGCGCTCGTCCAGGCCGCTGCCGGCGCGGACGTCATCGCGCCCTCCGACATGATGGACGGGCGCATCGGCGCGATTCGCGCGGCGCTCGACGGCGAGGGCCACCGGGACACCCGGCTGATGGCCTATTCGGCGAAGTACGCCTCGGCCTTCTACGGCCCGTTCCGCGACGCCATCGGCTCGACCGCGGCGCTGAAGGGCGACAAGAAGACCTACCAGATGGACCCGGCCAATTCGGAGGAGGCGCTGAGGGAGGTCGCCCTCGATCTCGCCGAGGGCGCGGACATGGTGATGGTCAAGCCGGGCCTGCCCTATCTCGACATCGTGCGCCGGGTGAAGGACGCCTTCGGCGTGCCGACCTTCGCCTACAACGTCTCCGGCGAATACGCGATGCTGCGCGCCGCCGCCGACAATGGTTGGCTCGACTGGGAGCGGGTGCTGCTCGAATCCCTGAGCGCCTTCAAGCGCGCCGGCGCCGACGGCGTGCTGACCTACGGCGCCGTCGAGGCGGCTCGCCTGCTCGGCCGATAAAGGCGCCGAGAGCGGTCCGGGCATCGTCCCGGCCGGGGCACCGTCGGATTTCGCTGCTCTCCATCCGACCCACACCCGGACGGCGAAGCTGGCGCCACTACCCTACTCCGCCAGCCGGCGATAACCGCCGCGGTGATAGACCAGCGGCGCCGGATCGCCGTCGGCCCGCTCCACGCCCACGACGCGGCCGACCAGGATGATGTGGTCGCCGCCGTCGTGGATCGCCTCGGTCAGGCAGTCCATCGCGGCGAGCGCTCCGGCGATGATCGGCGCGCCGCTCGTCCCGGTGCGCACCTCCAGCCCGTCCCAGTCGGCGGGGTTGCGGGCGAATCGCCGGGAGACCGACTGCTGGTCGGCGGTGAGCATGTTGACCGCGAAACCCGGCGCGGCTTCGAAGACCGGCCGCGTCCGCGCGCCCCGGTCCAGGCAGAACAGGATCAGCGGCGGCGACAGGGACACCGAGGTCAGCGAGTTGACGGTGATCCCGACCGGCCCGTCCGGTCCGTCGGCCGTCGCGACAGTGACACCCGTGACGAACTGCCCCATGGCGGCCCGGAAGCTGTCCGGGTCGATGGCGGCGGGCTCGGAGCTTTCGGGCCGGACGGCGGTCATGGCGCTCTGGATCGGTCTGAGGGCGGCGGGCCGGGCCGGCGCGGGCCAGCCGGGCGTCCCGGTCGGACCGTCGGAAGATGCGGGCGGCGCGGCGCCACGGCAACCCCCGAGCACGCCCCACGCGTCCCGGACCGGCAGACGGTCAACCGTTCTTTAACGATGACGGGCCACTCTTCGAACCGGTAGCGGGACGGTCGTGCGCCACGGCCCCGCCTCCTTTCCCAGGCCCCGACGGCCGGCCGCGGCCGGCGCCCGACGGGCTGGTCACCGTTCGGAGCTCCTCGATGCTGCTCGCCGTCGGCGCGATCCTCGTCGTCATCTGCACACTGGGCGGATACGCCGCCATGGGCGGCAAGCTGGGCGTCCTGTGGCAGCCCTTCGAGGTCGTGATCATCTGCGGCGCGGCGCTAGGCGGCTTCGTCATCGCGAACTCGACCACGGTGCTCAAGGGGACGGCCAAGGCGGTCGGCATCGCGGCCAAGGGCTCGCCCTACACGAAGAAGGCCTATCTCGATCTGCTGTCGCTGCAGTACCAGATCTTCAAGCTCGCCAAGACCAAGGGCATGCTGGCGGTCGAGCCGCATATCGAGGACCCGCAGAACAGCTCCCTCTTCCAGCAATACCCGAGCATCCTCGCCAACAAGGCGGCGATGACCTTCCTGTGCGACTACCTGCGCCTGATCACGCTGGGCACGGAGGAGCCGCACACGCTCGAGGACCTGATGGACGAGGAGATCGAGACCCAACACGGCGAACACAGCGCCGTGGCCAACGCCATCCAGACCGTCGCCGACGGGCTGCCGGCGCTGGGCATCGTCGCCGCCGTGCTGGGCGTCATCAAGACCATGGGCTCGATCACCGAGCCGCCGGAGGTGCTGGGCAAGCTGATCGGCGGCGCGCTGGTCGGCACCTTCCTGGGCGTGTGGCTGTCCTACGGCTTCATCGGCCCGCTGGCGAGCCAGCTCAAGAGCATCAACGACGCCGAGCAGAAGTACTTCCAGTGCATCCGCGCCGGCATCCTGGCGCATCTGCACGGCTACGCCCCGGCCGTGTCGGTCGAGTTCGCTCGCAAGGCGCTCTACAGCAACGTGCGCCCGGATTTCTACGAGGTCGAGGAGACGACCCAGGCTCTCCCGCCCGCGGCCTGATCCCGCGCCAACGCCCCGCAGCCCGAGCGCGCCATGGCCGACACCGATCGCCCGATCATCATCAAGAAGAAGAAGAAAGGCGGCCACCACGACGCCCATCACGGCGGCGCGTGGAAGGTGGCCTATGCCGATTTCGTGACGGCCATGATGGCCTTCTTCCTGCTGCTCTGGCTGCTCAACGTCACGACGGACGAGCAGCGCGCCGGCATCGCGGACTATTTCGATCCGGCGAGCGTCGCGCGGTCCACGAGCGGATCGGGCGGCGTGCTCGGCGGAACGACGATCACCTCCCCCGGCGCCCAGACCAGCCCCAGCGCCCGGGCCAGCATCCATCAGGCCAGGCCCGGACGGTCCGAGCCGGTGGAGGACTCCGACGCGATCGACGAATCGGCCTCCGACGAGGCGACGCCCGACGCCGTGGCCGATACCGAGCGCGGCGGCACGGGCGGTGCCGACAGCGACGAGGGCGCCGGCGGGTTCAGCCTGGATGGCCCGGAGACCGGCGGCCCGAGCGAGGCCGAGCGCCTCGCCCGGGAGGCCGCCGAAGCCGAGCAGGAGCGCTTCGAGCGGGCCGAGGCCGAGCTGCGCCGGGCCGTCGAGGCGGAGCCGGCGCTCGAGGGCCTGGAGCAGAGCCTGATGGTCGACATGACGCCGGAAGGGCTGCGAATCCAGATCGTCGACCAGGACCGGGCATCCATGTTCCCCAGCGGCAGCGCCCTGCCGCTCGAGCACACGCGGCGCCTGCTGGGGCTCGTCGCGCGGGTCGTCGCGCGCCTGCCCAACGACGTGACCATCGCCGGCCATACAGACAGCATCCCCTTCCCGGCGGAAACACGCTACGGCAACTGGGAGCTTTCGGCCGACCGGGCCAACGCCTCGCGCCGGGTGCTGATCGAGGCCGGCCTGTCGTCGAACCGGATCGCCCGGGTCGAGGGCCAGGCCGATACGGATCCGCTGCTCGCCGACGACCCGGCGAGCCCGCGCAACCGCCGCATCTCCATCACCCTGCTGCGCGAGCAGCCGCCGCCGGCCGCCCTGGCCCGCGAAACCGCCACGAACTGAGCACCGCGGCCTGCTCGCACCCGACGCCGGATCGGCGCGCGGACATGGTCGGCGGAGGCGGCCGAGCCGGCCGATCGTGCTGCGTCGCACTTAAGTGGTTGAGCCGACAGCGGTCCGTCACGCTATACTGAGGGTTAACACCGATGTCGCCGCCCGTTCCGGTCGGCGGCGCCCTGCCCGTCGAACCGGCGAGGACGCGCCCCCTTGACCGCCCGAGCCACCGAAGCCGAACCGCTGCTCTCGGCCTACGATCCGGCCGGCTACTACGACGAGCTGTTCCGTCGCCGCGACGACGACACGCCGGAGATGGCGCGCATCCGTCAACGCCTGGGCGAGATCCCGTTCGAGGAACTGCAACGCCGGGCCAAGGACGCCGAGCGCGAGCTGTTCAATCTCGGCATCACTTTCCTGATCCTGTCGGAAAGCACGGCCGTCGATCGCATCCTGCCCTTCGACGTGGTCCCGCGGGTCATCACGGCGCCGGAATGGGCGCGGCTGGAAGCGGGAATCAAGCAGCGGGTGGCGACGCTCAACCTCTTCCTGCACGACCTCTACCATGACCAGAAGATCCTGGCCGATGGCGTGGTGCCGCGCGACATGATCGAGGGGCACCCTCAATTCGCCGCGGCGATGGTCGGCGTCGACGTGCCGTTCGACACCTATGTCCACATCCTCGGCGTCGATCTGGTGCGCGACGGGGAAGGTGTCTTCCGTGTGCTGGAGGACAACGCCCGGGTGCCGTCCGGCGTCAGCTATGTCGTCGAGAACCGCCACATGATGCAGCGGGCGTTCTCCGACCTCATGGACGATATCGGCGTCCGGCCGGTCGACGCCTACGGCCCGCGCCTGGCCGCGGCGCTGGCCGCCGTCGCGCCGAAGCGGGCGGGCGAGCCGCAGGCGGTGGTGCTGTCGCCGGGCTCCTACAATTCCGCCTATTTCGAGCACGTCTTCCTGGCCCGGGAGATGGGCGTGCCCCTGGTCGAGGGCGGCGACCTGTTCGTCGACGCCGACGACCGCGTCTTCATGAAAACGGTCGACGGCCCGGCGCCGGTCGACGCGATCTATCGCCGGCTGGGCGACGATTTCCTCGATCCTGAGGTCTTCCGCTCCGACAGCATGATCGGCGTGCCGGGGCTGATGCGGGCCTATCGCGCGGGCCACGTCGTCCTGGCGAACGCCGTCGGAACCGGCGTTGCCGACGACAAGGCGGTGTACGCGTACATGCCCCGGATCGTGAAGTACTACCTGGATCAGGATCCGATCCTGCCGAACGTGCCGACCAACATCTGTCGCGAGCGCGAGGGGCTGGCCTACACCCTCGATCATCTGGACGAGCTGGTGGTCAAGCCGGTCGGCGAGGCGGGCGGCTACGGCATCACGATCGGACCGCGCGCGACGGCCGAGCAGTTGGAGGCCTGCCGCAAGGCGCTGCTCGCCGATCCTGCCAACTACATCAGCCAGCCCACGATCCCGCTGTCGGTCTGCCCCACCCTGACCGACGGGTCGATCGAGCCACGCCATGTCGACTTGCGCCCCTTCGCGGTGACGGGGGAGAGCACCTGGGTGCTGCCCGGCGGGCTGACCCGGGTGGCGCTGCGCAAGGGCTCGCTCGTCGTCAACTCGTCGCAGGGCGGCGGGTCCAAGGACACCTGGGTGCTGGAGTAGCCGACCGATGGCCCGCCTGCTCGCCCGCTCGGCCGAGAGCTGCTTCTGGATGGCGCGCTACATGGAGCGCGCGGAGAACCTGGCCCGGCTGCTGGAGGTCAACGAGACCTTCGCCCGCGACGTCCGCGGCTCGAACGACTGGACGCCGGTCCTGGCGATCAATTCGGACCTCGAGCGCTTCAGCGAGCGCCACGACCGGGCCGACGACGCCAGCGTGATCCGGTTCTACCTGCTCGACGCCGGCAACCCGACCTCGATACCGTTCTGCGTCCGGGCGGCGCGGGAGAACGCGCGCACCCTGCGCCCGCTGATCAGCACGGAGATGTGGCACCACATCAACGTCTTCCACAACACGCTGATGGGCCTGACCGCCGGCGATGTGGGCCTTCACCGGCTGAGCGCGGCTTGCGCGCGGGTCAAGGAAGCCTGCCAGGCCCATAACGGCATCCTGGAGGGCACCTTCTATCGCGACGAGGGCTGGTACTTCTACCAGATCGGCAAGGCGCTGGAGCGCGCCGACCAGACCTCGCGCCTGCTCGACATCAAGTACCACGCCCTCGCCCCGGCCGATCTCGGAGAGGGGGTCGCCAGCATCGCCGACGAGAGCCAATGGAACGCCGTGCTGCGGTCGGCGGCCGGCTATCACGCCTTCCGCCGCATCCACAGCCGCGGCATGGACCCGGGCTCGGTCGCCCGGTTCCTGCTGTTCAACGATTCCTTCCCGCGCGCGGTGGCCACCAACATCGAGCAGATCGACGCGCTGTTGACCGAGCTCAAGTCCCGATACACGCTCAAGGGCGGCAACGACGCCATGGAGCGGGTCGACGAGATCCGGGCGGTGCTGCAGTCGCGCGATGCCGAGGGCATCATCGGCGACGGACTTCACGCGTTCTGCGACTGGCTCCAGGCGCAGCTCGCAGACTTGGCCTTCATGCTGGGCCGCGGTTTCTTCGGCTACCAGGCCGCCTGACGGGGAGCGCGATGTCGGTCATCGGGGCGAAGACCACCCGGCTCAACCATTTCTTCCGGTCGGGTCCGATGCCCTGCCCGTACCTGTCGGGGCGGATCGAGCGCAAGCTGTTCACCCGCATGACCGGGCCGGACGCGGCGAGCCTGAACTCGATCCTCAGCCAGGCCGGCTTCCGGCGCAGCCACGACGTCGTCTACCGGCCCGTCTGCCCCGGCTGCAACGCCTGCGTGCCCGTACGAATCCCCGTCGGACGGTTCGCCGCGGGGCGCACGATGCGCCGGATCGCGGCGGCGAACGCCGATCTCGTGCTGTCCGAGCACGCCGCCCGGGCGACCGAGGAGCAGTACAGCCTGTTCATGCGCTATCAGCGCCGGCGCCACGGCGACAGCGACATGGCGCGGATGAGCTTCTCCGACTACGCCTCGATGATCGAGGAAGGCGCGGTAGCCGCCTCGATGTTCGAGTTCCGCGCGCCGGGCGACACGGAAGCGGGCGAGCCGGACCGCCTGGTCGCCGCGATCCTGACCGACCGCCTCGATGACGGGCTCTCCGCGGTCTACAGCTTCTTCGAGCCCGAGGGTCCGTATCCGAGCCTCGGCACCTGGATGATCCTCGCCCTGATCGAGGAGACGCGGCGGCGCGGGCTCGACCACGTCTATCTCGGCTATTGGATCGCCGAGAGCCGGAAGATGGCGTACAAGGCCAAGTTCCGGCCGCTGGAGGGTCTCGTCGACGGGGCCTGGATCGACATCGAACCCGCAAGTCACGGTCGAGCGTCCGACTAGTTGTCGGACAAATCATGATTTTTCCCGGGAAGTAGCGGTTCGGGCATTGCGTTCCCGTCTGACGACTGTATTTTAGCCGGCGCCGGTGGCCCCTCCGCCGGCATCCGACGTCGT
Source organism: Azospirillaceae bacterium (assembly GCA_040220455.1). Taxonomy (GTDB): domain Bacteria; phylum Pseudomonadota; class Alphaproteobacteria; order DSM-16000; family Inquilinaceae; genus JAVJUS01. The sequence goes on along the minus strand of JAVJUS010000018.1, from coordinate 15,364 downwards.
AGCCGTGACCCGCACACCCGCGTGGGCGAAGGCACGCCCGGCCGATGCAGCCGGCAGCCCCGAAAGCGGGCCGGTCACGGGAGGCAACTCTGGGAGGAGACTGGCTTCATGGCCATCGAGCGACGTAATCTGATGAAGGCCGCCGCCCTGGGCGGTGTCGGCGCCGCCGCAGCGGCCGCCTCGAGCTTCCCCAAGCCGGCACTCGCCCAGGAGCGGCGCGAGCTCACGATGGTCACCACGTGGCCCAAGAACTTCCCCGGCCTCGGCACCGGCGCGCAGCGCACGGCCGACCGGATCACCGCCATGACCGGCGGCGAGCTGACGGTCAATCTCTACGCCGCGGGCGAGTTGGTCGGCGCGTTCGACAGCTTCGACGCCGTGTCGTCGGGCAACGCCGATTGCTGGCACGGTGCCGCCTACTACTGGCAGGGCAAGAGCCAGGCGCTGAACTTCTTCTCCGCCGTCCCCTTCGGCTTCACCGCGACCGAGTACGCGGCGTGGGTCAACTATGGCGGCGGCCAGGAGCTCTGGGACGAGGTCAACGCCCAGTTCGGCGTGAAGTCGATGGCCTGCGGCAATACCGGCGTCCAGATGGGCGGCTGGTTCCGTCAGGAGGTCAACACGCCGGAGGACTTCAACGGCCTGACCATGCGCATGCCGGGCCTCGGCGGCGAGGTCATGCGGCGCCTGGGCGCGGCGGTCGTCTCCCTGCCGGGCGGCGAGATCTTCCCCTCGCTCCAGTCCGGCGCGATCGACGCGACCGAGTGGGTCGGCCCGTGGAACGACCTGGCGTTCGGGTTCTACCGCGTGGCGAACTACTACTACTATCCGGGCTTCCACGAGCCGGGCACGGCGCTGGAATTCGGGCTGAACCTGGATCTGTGGAACAGCCTCTCGGACACGCACAAGGAAATCGTCAAGGCCGCGTGCCACGCCGAGACCGACATCATGCTCTCGGAGTTCAACGCCCGGAACGGCGAGTCGCTGAACTCGCTGATCAACGAGCACGGCGTCGAGCTGCGTCAGTTCTCCGACGAGATCTACGCGGCGTTCGGCCAGTACTCCGAGGAGGTCCTGGCCGAGGCCGGCGCCTCCGACGAGATTACCGGTCGCGTCTACGAGAGCTTCGTCGACTTCCGCTCCAAGGTGTCGGAATGGACGAGCCTCGCCGACCTCGCCTACGTCAACAAGCGTAACGAGGCCCTGGCGGGCATGGGCGGCTGAGCCCAAAGGCCGTCGGACCGACGACGGCAGCGAGCGCGCGCCGGCCCCGTCCTGGCCGGCGCGCGTTTCGTTCGCTCCACCGCCCGCCGCACTTGGCAACCCTTGCGGGTAGTCGATGCCCCGACACCACGACGTCGGGCCACCCGCGGGATGCGTGCTTTCGACGTCCGGACGGTTCCCCGGAGCCCGTCCATGCGCTAATCGGGGTCGCCGGACTGCTCCGGTCCCGATCCCTGCCTCGTCTCGGGTCGGACCCTTGGCTGTCCGGAAGCCGGCGGCGGAGGGGCTCGCCCGAGCAGGCGCGGAGGGCCGGCCCCGGTTCCGGCATCCGCAGGCGACGAGCGGCGGCGATCGTGGCAGTGACAGTGGCGGCGATCCGAAGATCATCGACAAGGACAGGGAGGATCAGGACTTGTCTGCTGTGATGGCGGTGTATCGCGGCATCGATCGTCTCAATGACGGGGTCGGCCGCGTGGTTTCCTGGCTCGCCCTGTTCATGGTGCTGGTGCAGTTCGTCCTGGTCATCATGCGCTACGTCTTCGGCATCGGCTCGGTGATGACCCAGGAATCACTGATCTACGCCCACGGCACGCTGTTCATGATGGCGGCGGGCTACACGCTCCTCAAAGGGGGGCATGTCCGGGTCGACATCTTCTACCGCGAGGCCCGGCCGAAGACGAAAGCTAAGGTCGACCTGCTGGGCAGCGTTTTCCTGCTGCTGCCCTTCTGCTACCTGATCTGGTACGCGGCCTTCCCGTACGTGATGGCGAGCTGGCGCGTCCTCGAGGGCTCGAAGGAGACGTCGGGCCTGCCCGGCGTGTTCCTGCTCAAGAGCGTCATCCTGGCTTTCGTGATCGTCCTCGCGCTCCAGGCCCTCGCCACGGTCCTGAAGTCGATCCTGGTCCTGGCCGACCGCATCGACCCGCGCGAGATCTACGACGCCGTGCCGGGAGGGCATTGATCCATGGTCCTCTCCGAACTCCTCGACATCCTGATGTTCGTCGCGGTCTGCGGCGTTCTGATCGCGGGCTTCCCGGTCGCCTTCACGCTCGCCGGCGTGGCGCTGATCTTCGCGATCATCGGCTGGGTCTTCGGCGTCTTCGACCTCAGCTTCGTGCGCTTCATCCCGCAGCGCATCTTCGGGACCATGACGAACGAGGTGCTGATCGCGGTGCCGTTGTTCGTCTTCATGGGCGTCATGCTCGAGCGCTCCAGGGTCGCCGAGGAACTGCTGGAGAACATGGGGCGGCTGTTCGGCACCATGCGCGGCGGCCTCGGCATCTCGGTGTCGATCGTCGGCGCGCTCCTGGCCGCGTCGACCGGCATCGTCGGCGCGACCGTGGTGACGATGGGGCTCTTGTCCCTGCCGACGATGCTGCGCAACGGCTATGACAAGCGTCTGGCCTGCGGGTCCATCTGCGCGGCCGGGACGCTCGGGCAGATCATTCCGCCCTCGATCGTCCTGGTGATCCTGGGCGACGTGATCAGCTCCGCCTATCAGCAATCCCAGCTCGAGCAGGGCATCTTCTCGCCCGACACGGTATCGGTCGGCGACCTGTTCGCCGGCGCGCTCCTGCCGGGTTTCGCACTGGTCGGGCTCTACATTCTCTACCAGGTCTTCATCGCCGTCATCCGGCCAGAGACCTCGCCCGCGCTCGAAGCGGATCCGGCGCGCGACCAGATGAGCGCGTGGCAGCTCTACCGCTCGATCCTCAAGGTGCTGCTGCCGCCGGTGATCCTGATCATCGCCGTGCTGGGCTCGATCCTGGCGGGTATCGCGACGCCGACCGAGGCGGCGGCCGTCGGCTCGATGGGCGCGCTGCTGCTCGCCGGCCTGAAGCTCGACGAGCGCCATGGCTGGTCGATCTACGGCGCCGCGCTGTGCCTTGTCGCCCTCCTGGTGCTCACGGGCAACATGGACCTGCGCGTCGCGCGCGCGGAGATTCCGACCGGCGACATGATCGGCATCGTCGTCGCCGTCCTGCTCTGCCTGGGCGTCGGATTCGGCGTGGCCATCAGCCTGTGGCGGACCTTCCGCAGCAAGGTGCTGCACGAGGTCGTGCGCGCGACCGCACAGATCTCCTCCATGGTCTTCACCATCCTGATCGGCGCGGCCCTGTTCAGCCTGGTCTTCCGCGGGCTGGGCGGCGACGAGTCGGTGCGGCACTTCCTGGAGAGCATGCCGGGCGGCGTCGTGGGCGCCGTCGTCATCGTGATGGCCGTGATGTTCCTGCTGGGATTCTTCCTCGACTTCATCGAGATCACCTTCGTCGTGGTGCCGATCGTCGGGCCGATCCTGCTGATGATGGGCGTCGATCCGGTCTGGCTGGGCGTCATGATGGCGATGAACCTGCAGACCTCCTTCCTGACGCCACCGTTCGGCTTCGCCCTGTTCTACCTTCGCGGGGTGGCACCGCCGGAGGTGCGCACGATGGACATCTACCGCGGCGCCATCCCCTTCGTGGCGATCCAGCTCGTCGCACTGGTCATCGTGGCGGCGTTCCCGCAGATCGCCACATGGCTGCCGAACGTGATCTTCGGCTGAGTCTCTTCCCGCCCCGCCGGGGCGCGAGGACGGAAAAGGCGGGCTGAGGCCCGCCTTTTTCTTTGCATCACAGGTTGTTGGCCGACGGTCTTCGACCTCTGCGCCAGCCCCCGCTGGCTATCCGGCGAAGCGGTTGGCCTTGGGCAGGCCCTTGGGCACGGCCCGGCCGGTCTGGGCCCGCTTGCCCAGATACGGCATCAGGTCCTCCTCGCCCAGGGTCCGGCGACCCCAGGAAAGCCCCGCCGCCCGCTCGAAGACCGCGATATCGGCCAGCTCCCCGTCGCGCAGGCGCTGCAGGATCACGCCGCGACCGCGGGTCATCTCCGGCACCTCGTCGAGCGCGAAGACCAGCATCCGGCGGCTCAGCCCGGCGGAGAGCGCGGCGACGCCGTCGCCCGCCGCCGCCGCCACGCAATGGGCCGCCCGCGCGCCCTTGCCGGGCGTCAGAACCTGCTTGCCCGCCCGGGTCTGGCCGATCATCTCGGTCTCTCGGACCAGGAAGCCGCGCCCGTCGCTCGCCGCCACCAGCAGCCGGCCGGCCGGGTCGTGGCGCAGCAGGGCGATCGGCTCGACCTCCGCGCCCAGATCGATCAGCAGGCGCACCGGCTCTCCGAAGCCGCGGCCGCGGGGCAGCTTGTCGACGCCCAGCGTGTAGGCCCGGCCGTCGGAGGCGAACAGGATCAGCTTGTCCGTCGTCTCCGCATGCAGGACGAAGCGCTCGGAATCGCCCTCCTTGTAGCGTACATCCGCGGTGTCGGTCTGATGGCCCTTGACCGTGCGGATCCAGCCCTTGGCCGACAGGAAGACGGTGACCGGCTCGCGCTCGATCAGGGAGTCGATCGGCACGACGACCGCGCTCGGCGCGGCGCCCAGCGCCGTGCGCCGGCGGCCGAGCTCCGTCGCGCCGCCGAACTGGCGGTCGATGTCCGCGATCTCCTCGTCGATCTTCGCCCAGCGCCGCCCCTCGTCGCCCAGCAGATCCTCCAGATCCACCTTCTCCGCCGTCAGGCGCTCGTGCTCGCGCTTGAGCTCCATCTCCTCGAGCTTGCGCAGGTTGCGCAGGCGCATGTCGAGGATGGCGTCGGCCTGGACCTCGGTCAGCTCGAAGGTCCGCATCAGCTCCTGCTTGGGCTCGTCCTCCTCACGGATGATGCGGATGACCTCGTCCAGGTCGAGGAAGGCGATCAGGTAGCCGTCGAGGACCTCCAGCCGGTGATCGATCTTGCCCAACCGGTGGCGCGACCGGCGGACGAGGACGACGTGGCGATGATCCAGGAAGGCCCTGAGCGCCTCGCGCAGGTTCATGACGCCGGGCACGCCGTCGGCGTCGAGGACGTTGAGGTTCAGCGGCACCCGGACTTCCAGCTCGGTCAGCCGGAACATGTGCTCCATGAGCTGGTCGGCATCGACGTTCCGGCTCTTCGGCTCCAGCACCAGGCGCACGTCGTCGGTCGACTCGTCCCGGACATCGGCCAGCAGCGGCAGCTTGCGGGCATGAATGAGGTCGGCGATCTTCTCGACCAGCTTGGCCTTGGCGACCTGGTACGGGATCTCGGTGATCACGATCTCGTACTGGCCGCGGCCGGTCTCCACCTTGTCCCAGCGGGCACGCAGGCGGAAGCTGCCCCGGCCGGTTCGGTATGCCTCGGCCATCGCCTCGGCCGATTCGACGAGCAGCCCGCCGGTCGGAAAGTCCGGGCCCTTCACATGGGCCAGCAGCGCGTCGTCGTCGGCCGAGGGATCCTCGATCAGCAGGCGCAGCGCGCCGCACAGCTCGCCCACATTGTGCGGCGGGATCGCCGTCGCCATGCCGACCGCGATGCCCTGGGCGCCGTTGGCCAGCAGGTTCGGGAAGGCCGCCGGCAGGACCACCGGCTCCAGCCCCTCGCCGTCATAGGTCGGGCGGAAATCGACCGCGTCCTCGTCGATGCCGTCGAGCAGCGCTTCGGCGACCGCGGTCAGCCGGGCCTCGGTGTAGCGCATGGCGGCGGCGTTATCGCCGTCGATATTGCCGAAGTTGCCCTGCCCGTCGACCAGCGGATAGCGCGCGGCGAAATCCTGCGCCAGGCGGACCAGCGCGTCATAGACCGCCTGGTCGCCATGGGGGTGGAACCGGCCGATCACGTCGCCGACCACGCGCGCCGACTTCTTCGGCGCCTGGTTGGGCGCCAGGCGCAGGGCGCGCATGGCAAAGAGAAGCCGGCGATGGACCGGCTTCAGCCCGTCGCGCACGTCGGGCAGCGAGCGCGCCGTGATGGTCGAGAGCGCATAGCTCAGATACCGCGTGCCCAGCGCCTCCACGAAGGCGACGGGCTGCGGCTCGCGCGGCGCGGCGGGTGTCGTCGGTTTCCGGCTCATGATTCGGGTAATCTACCAGATCTTGCGGCAAAGCGCCGATAGGCTTCGACATAGCGGGTGCGCGCGGCCGGGACCGGCTGGTGCGACTGGCCGAACAGCAGCCGGTCGAGAAAATGACCCGTCATCCCGAGACCGGCATGGACGTCCTCCGGCGGCGCATCGCCCCGGCCGACTAGGAAGCCCGGCAGCGACAGCAGGCGATCGCGATAGGGCTCCCCGGCCGAGGCCGAGACCGCCCGTCCGCTGCGCGGGCTGACATAGACCAGGTCGTCGTTCGCCCCGGTCGCCGCGCAGCGCTCCAGGTCGAGCCCGAAGCCGAGCGCGCCCAGCAGCCCGATCTCCCAGCGGACATAGACCGCGTCCCAATACGGCCCGGCCAGCGCCTCGATCAAGGCCTCGAGCCCGGCATGCACCGCCGGGTAGGCCTGACGCTCCGGCAGGGCCGTCTCGACCAGGGCGCAGGCCGAGGCGAGCGCGGCGAGCTTGAGCGGATCGCCCAGATAGGCGGCCGGCCCGGCATCCTGCGCCTCCAGGGTGAAGGTGCCCAGATGCTCGGCCAGCCGCGCGCGCCAGACGGCGTCGACCCCGGTGCCGGGCTGCAGATGCGCCGCCCGGCGATGGCCGCGCACCATGCCGGCGTGGCGGCCGTGCTCCGCCGTCATCAGCTGGACGATCACGCCGGTCTCGCCGTGCGGCCGGCCGGACAGGACGATGCCTCTGTCGTGCCATTCCATGGCGCTCGATCCGACAAACGCGGGTGCGGGCCCCGCCGGGCTGCGTGCCCGCCTACTCCGCCGGCGCGGCAGGCCTGGCCCGCCGGCGAAGCGCGAAGGCGACCGGCAGGAAGGCCGCCGCCGCCAGCGCCAGCACGGCCATCAGCCCGTGCGGCGGCCACAGGTCCATCGCCCCGCCGCCGGCCGCCGGGCCGGCGATGCCGCCCAGAGTGTAGGTCATGATGAAGGCCGTGTTGCCCGCCGCGACGTCGCCGCCGGAGAACGCCTCGCCGATCAGAATCAGGCCCAGAGTGTAGAACCCGGCGACCGCGCCGCCGAACAGGAAAAGCACCGGCCAGACCGCGACCGGGTGGCCCACCGCCGCCGGCATCGCGACGGCGGCCAGCATCGCCACGACGACCGTCGCGATCAGCAGCCCGAAGCGGTCGACCCGGTCGGCGAGCCAGCCCGTGGGCGGCTGGAGCGCGATGCCCCCGGCGGCGAAGACCGTGGTGAGCAGGACCGCCGTCGTCGCCGTCAGCCCGGCGGCCAGCCCGTAGACGGCGAAGAGCGAAAACAGCGCCCCCTCCCCGAATCCGGACAGGAACCCGGCCAGCAGCCCGACCGGCGCCACCCCCAGCGCCGCGATCAGGCGCAGCGGCCGACCCCGCTCGGCGACCGCCGGCACGGTGCGCCGGACGGCGACGGCGGGCGCGTAGGCCAGCGCGATCATCAAGGCGGCAACCACGAAGGGCGCGCGGCCCTCGGTGCCGACCAGGCTCAGCAGGGCCGGACCCGCGGCCATGCCGCTGCCCCACAGGGTGGCGTAGATCGCGATGATCCGGCCCCGCCGGCTTTCCGCAGGCAGCCGCGTCACCCAGGTCTCGCTCGCGATCCAGATCAGCGCGGTGCCCACGCCGATGACGAGGCGCAGGCCGAACAGTGCGACGAGGCCCTCGGCCGAGGGGAAGGCGAGCAGCGCGCCGGCCACGGCCACGGTGCCGACCACCAGCGTCCCCACCGTGCCGATCCGCGCCGCCACGCCCGGCACGAACGGGCAGGTCACCAGGATCGCCAGGCTGTAGGCCGCCGCGTTGAGGCCGATGACCGAATCCGCGTAGCCGCGCGATTCCAGCAACAGGGAGATGAGCGGCAGGCTCACGCCCATCATCAGCCCGACGCCGAACGCGCTGAGCAGCACCGCGACCAGACTGCGCAGCGGCGCGGATTTCGGCGGCGCGCCGGCGGTCGAGGCGGGATCGGGGGCGCCCTCGGGCGGGACGGACGGGCTCATGCCCGGTCAGGTAGCACGCCCTCCCCGTCCCGGCCAGGGGCCCGCCCGCTATCCGGTGAAGGGCTGGATGACCATCTCGACGCGCCGGTTGGCGGCGCGGCCCGCATCGGTCGCGTTCGACGCCACTGGCTGGGCCTCGCCCGCGCCGAAGGCGGCGATGCGCGGCGCGATCACGCCCTGGCCCTGGAGGTAGCGCGACACCGACTGGGCCCGGCGCAGCGAGAGATCGACGTTGTAGTCGTCCGAGCCGGTGCTGTCGGTGTGGCCGATCACCCGCAGCGTCGTCTGCTCGTAATTGCGCAAGGTCGACGCGATCTCGTTGAGCGTCGGATAGGCCTGCGGCTTGATCTCGGCGCTGTCGAAATCGAAGGTCACGTTGCTCGGCACGCTGAGCACGATGTCCTCGCCCTGACGCGACACCTGGACGCCCGACCCCGCGAGATCGTCGCGCAGGGCGGCTTCCTGCTGGTCCATGTAGGTGCCGACCGCGCCGCCGGCGAGCGCGCCGATGCCCGCGCCGATCAACACGCCGGCGAGTCCGCCGTCGTCGATCACGCCGCCGACCGCAGCGCCGCCAAGCGCGCCCAGCCCGGCGCCCGCGGCGGTCTTGTCACGGGTCTGGTCGCCCGGCGTCTGGCAGGCGGCGAGCACGAAGCCGGTCGCGGCGGCGACGGCGGCGAAGCGGGCGAGCGGACGTGGCGTCATGGAATCCTCGTTTCTGGGGACGGCGGCCCATCGCACGGCGATTGGCCGGTCGGCTGGGCCGGCTGTCGGTTCTTGACATCCTTGTCGCTCGGGAATCGGGCCAAACGGTGTCTGTCCGCGCGACTCCGCCGAAACGGGCCTGTTGACCATGGCATGCCCTTGTCCGAGGGTTGTGCCATGATTCGCGACAAGCGCGTTTTGGGCGAGACGGAGCGGCTCGACTGGCTGCGCCTGATCCGGACCGAGAATGTCGGCCCGGTGACTTTCCGCGACCTGATGCGGCGCTTCGGCGGCGCGGCGGCGGCGCTCGACGCGCTGCCGGTGCTGTCGCGCCGGGGCGGCCGGGCCAAGCCGCTGCGCCCGATGCCGCGCGCCGCGGCGGAGCGGGAGCGCGACGCCCTGGCCCGGATGGGCGGCCGGCTGATCGCGTGGTGCGAGCCCGACTATCCCGACGCCCTGGCGGCGGCGGAGGACGCGCCGCCCGTCCTGTCCGTGCGCGGCCATGCCCATCTTCTAGGCCGGCCGGTGGTCGGGATGGTGGGCGCGCGCAACGCCTCGGCCAACGGCCGCCGGTTCGCGGCCCAGCTGGCGGGCGAGCTCGGCCAGGCAGGCCTCGTCGTCGCCTCCGGCCTCGCCCGCGGGATCGACGCGGCGGCGCACGAGGGGGCGCTGGCCACCGGCACCGTCGCCGCGCTCGCCGGCGGCGTCGACATCGCCTATCCGCCGGAGAACGCCGCGCTTCAGGACTCGATCGCGGAGGCGGGCGCCCTGATCGCGGAATCTCCCCTCGGCACCCGGCCGACGGCCCGGCACTTCCCCAGGCGCAACCGCCTGATCGCCGGGCTGTCGCTCGGCGTCGTGGTGGTCGAGGCCGCGCCCCGCTCCGGCTCGCTGATCACGGCGCGCATGGCGGGCGAGTACGGCCGGGAGGTCTTCGCCGTGCCCGGCTCCCCGCTCGATCCGCGCACCCGGGGCTGCAACGAGCTGATCCGGTCGGGCGCGACACTGGTGCAGTCGGCGAGCGACATCCTGGAGGGTCTGCCCGCCGCTCCGCCGCCGGTCGCGGAGCCGGTCCACGGCGATTACGGCGGCCCCGAAGCGGGCCCGGAGCCGGACGCGGCGACGCTCGCGGAGGCCCGCCGGCTGGTGGAGGAAAGGCTCTCGCCGACACCCACGCCGGTTGACGAACTCATACGGGACTGCCAATTGTCGCTTCCGGTGGTGCTCACGGTGCTGCTGGAGCTGGAGCTCGCCGGGCGTATCGAACGCCAACCCGGCAATTCCATCAGCCTCCTCTAGCGGCCGGCCGCCGGCCCGAGCGTCGGGAACCCTCCGGTGTCGGCCCGACGGCCCGGCCGCCGCCGCGCCGCCCTCCGGCGGTCGTCCGTCACAGGAATGGTGGTACCTTGCCCGGCTCCAACCTCGTCATCGTCGAATCGCCGGCGAAGGCCAAGACCATCAACAAGTACCTCGGCAGCGACTACACCGTCCTGGCGAGCTACGGCCATATCCGCGACCTGCCCGCCCGGGACGGCTCGGTCCGCCCGGACGAGGATTTCGCCATGGACTGGGAGCTGGGCGACCGGTCCAAGAAGCATCTCGACGCCATCGTCAGCGCCGCCAAGCAGGCCGACCGCGTCTATCTCGCCACCGACCCGGACCGGGAGGGCGAGGCGATCTCCTGGCACGTCATGGAGGCCCTGCGCGCCAAGAAGGGGCTCAAGGGCGTCGACTTCCAGCGCATCACCTTCAACGAGATTACGCGCTCGGCCGTCAACGAGGCGATCGCCCGGCCGCGCGACCTGGACGATGCGCTGATCCAGGCCTATCTGGCGCGCCGCGCGCTCGACTACCTGGTCGGCTTCACCCTGTCGCCGGTGCTCTGGCGCAAGCTGCCGGGCTCGCGCTCGGCGGGGCGGGTGCAGTCGGTGGCGCTGCGGCTGGTCTGCGAGCGCGAGTCGGAGATCGAGAATTTCCGCCCCCAGGAATACTGGTCGCTGTTCGTCGAGCTGAAGACCGCGGGCGGGGAGACGATCGCCGCCCGGCTGACGCGCCTGGACGGCAAGAAGCTCGGCAAGTTCGACATCGCCGACAAGGACGCGGCGGAGGCGGCCAAGGCGGTGCTCGAAGCGCTGTCCTATACCGTCGAGGATGTCGAGACCAAACAGGTCCGCCGCAACCCGGCGCCGCCCTTCACCACCTCGACCCTGCAGCAGGAGGCGTCGCGCAAGCTCGGCATGGGCGCCAGCGCGACCATGCGCACGGCCCAGCGCCTCTACGAAGGCGTCGATCTGGGCGGGGAGACGGTGGGCCTGATCACCTACATGCGCACCGACGGCCAGCAGCTCGCCGCCGAGGCGATCGACCAGGCGCGCGACGTCATCGCCAAGGGGTTCGGCGATCGCTACGTCCCGGACAAGCCGCGGCTGTACAAGACGACCGCCAAGAATGCCCAGGAAGCGCACGAGGCGATCCGCCCGACCGACCTGTCGCGCCGGCCGGAGAGCCTGGCCAAAGTGCTGAACCGGGATGAGCTCCGGCTCTACGACCTGATCTGGAAGCGCACCGTCGCCTCGCAGATGCAGTCGGCGCTGATCGACCAGGTCGGCATCGACATCGCGGGCAGCCCCGAGGGGTCGGCGGCGGCCGGGCGCAGCGCCGTGGTGCGCGCCACCGGCTCGATCGTGCGCTTCGACGGCTTCCTCAAGGTCTACGAGGAGGGGCGCGACGACGCCGGCGAGGACGACGACGCCGGCAAGCGCCTGCCGGCGGTGGAGAGCGGGCAGCGCCTGGACCGCGGCCCGGTGACGCCGGAGCAGCACTTCACCCAGCCGCCGCCGCGCTACACCGAGGCGAGCCTGGTCAAGCGGCTGGAGGAGCTGGGCATCGGCCGGCCCTCGACCTATGCCTCGATCCTCCAGGTGCTCCAGGACCGGGAGTATGTCCGGCTGGAGAAGAAGCGCTTCGTCCCGGAGGATCGCGGCCGGCTGGTCACCAGCTTCCTGACCAGCTTCTTCCGGCGCTACGTGGAATACGACTTCACCGCCCGGCTGGAGGAGCAGCTCGACGAGGTCAGCGCCGGCCGCGCCGACTGGAAGTCGGTGCTGCGCGACTTCTGGGACGCCTTCTCCTCGGCGATCGAGGGCACGCGCGACCTGACCATCTCGAACGTGATCGACGCGCTCGACGCCGATCTGGGCCCGCATTTCTTCCGGGAGCGGTCGGACGGGCGCGACCCGCGCCAGTGCCCGCGCTGCGGCCAGGGCCGGCTGGGCCTGAAGCTGGCGCGCCAGAGCGGCGCCTTCATCGGCTGCTCGAACTATCCGGACTGCACCTATACCCGACCGCTGGAGGTGCCGTCCGGGGAGGAGGACGACGACCAGGAGGCCGCCTTCCCGCGCGAGCTCGGCACCGATCCGGAGACGGGGCTGACGGTCACCGTGCGCAAGGGGCCGTTCGGCTTCTATGTCCAGCTCGGCGAGGGCGGCGACGGGGAGAAGCCCAAGCGGGTCTCCCTGCCCAAGGGCTACGAGCCGCTGGGCGTCGAGCTCCCGACCGCGCTCGCCCTGCTCGCCCTGCCGCGCGCCGTCGGCACGAACCCGAACACCAATGCCGAGATCGTCGCCGGCATCGGCCGCTACGGCCCCTATCTGCGCCACGAGGGCCGGTACACGAGCCTGACCGACGACGACGACGTGCTGACCGTCGGGCTCAACCGGGCGATGGAGCTGATCTCCACGACCAAGGCCAAGGGCCGGGGCGCGGCCGCGACGCCGCTGCGCGAGCTCGGCGAGAAGGCGGGCGAATCCTACACCCTTCACTCGGGGCGCTTCGGCCCCTATGTGAAGGCCGGCAAGACGAACGCCACCCTGCCGAAATCCGAGGATCCCGAGGCGCTCACGCTCGAGCGCGCCGTCGAGATCGTCGAGGCCAAGCGTGCCCGAGACGGCGGCAAGGGCTCGAAGACAGGGGGCGGCAAGGGCGGCGCCAAGGCCCCCGCCAAGAAGGCGCCGGCCAGGAAGGCGTCCGCCGGAATCGGCAAGGACGCCGCCGGCAAGAACGGGGGCGCCGCGAAGAAGGCGCCCGCCGCCGCCAAGAAGACCGGCACGGCCAAGACGGCCTCCGGAACCACGAAGAAGGCCGCCGGCACCGCCAAGAAGGCGGGCAACGCCAAGACCGGAAAGACACCCGCCGCGGGCAAGGCCCCCGGCGGCTCCGGCACCAAGGCGGCCACGAGAGCCGGGCCCGGCGACAGCGCCTGACGCCCGGCCGCATTGGAAGAGATTTATTTGACCGATACATCGAAAACCGCCCGTAAGTCCGGGCACCAGAAGAAAGAATCCCCCTTCCCGACGCGCGAGGAAGTGGCCGAGTTCATCCGATCCAGCCCGACCCCGGTAGGCAAGCGCGAGATCGCGCGGGCCTTCGACATCCGCGGCGATCGCCGGGTCGCGCTCAAGGGCCTGATCAAGGACCTCGAGCGCGACGGCTTGGTCGAGCGCAAGCCCGGCCGGTCGCGCAAGGTGACGCCACCCGAGGGCCTGCCGGAAGTCACCGTCGTCCAGGTCGCCGAGATCGACGAGGATGGCGAGACCATCGCCACCCCGACCTCCTGGCGCGGCGAGGGCCCGCCCCCGCGCATCTTCATGCAGCCCGAGAAGCGCGGCCATCCGGCGCTGGATGTCGGCGACCGGGCGCTCGTCCGGCTGCGCCGCCTGGACCAGGAGACCTACGAGGGCCGGACGATCCGCCGGCTCGACCAGCGTCCGGCCGAGCGCGTGGTCGGCGTGATCAGCCTGACCGCCTCCGGCGGGCTCGTCTCGCCCGCCGACAAGCGGCGCAGCGACGACCTGTTCGTCCGCGCCGAGGACCTGGGCGGCGCCGAGAGCGGCGAACTCGTCGTCGTCGACCTGCCGCCCGGCGCGGGCCGGCAGGGCCGGCGCCCGGCCACGGTGATCGATCGCCTGGGCGATCCGGAGCACCCGCGCTCGATCAGCCTGATCGCCATCCACGCCCAGGGCATCCCGACCGAATTCCCGAAGGCGGCTGTCGAAGAGGCCGAGGCGGCGACGCTGCCATCGCTTTCCGGCCGCGAGGACCTGCGCCACCTGCCTCTGGTCACCATCGACGGCGCCGATGCCAAGGACTTCGACGACGCCGTCTTCGCCGAGCCGGACCCCGAGCGGGAGGGCGGCTGGCACATCGTCGTCGCCATCGCCGACGTCGCCCACTACGTCCCGTCCGGCTCGGCGCTGGACCGGGAGGCGCTCAAGCGCGGCAACAGCTGCTACTTCCCGGATCGCGTCGTGCCGATGCTGCCCGAGGCGCTGTCCAACGGCCTCTGCTCGCTGAGGCCGGAGGAGGATCGCGGCTGCCTCGCGGCGCATATGTGGATCGGTCCGGACGGCACCTTGCATCGCAAGCGCTTCGTGCGCGGGCTGATGCGCTCGGATGCCCGGCTGACCTACGAGCAGGTGCAGAGCGCGCGCAACGGCGCGCTGGACGAGGCGACGGCGCCCCTGGTCGACACGGTGATCGAGCCGCTCTACGGCGCCTTCGCGGCGCTGGCCGAGGCGCGGCGGGAGCGCGGGACGCTGGAGCTCGACCTGCCCGAGCGGCGGATCGAGCTCGACGAGGCCGGACGGGTTCGCGCGATCGGCGAGCGGGCGCGCCTCGACAGCCACCGGCTGATCGAGGAGTTCATGATCCTGGCCAACGTCGCCGCCGCGCAGACGCTGGAGGAGCGCCGCCTACCCTGCCTGTTCCGGGTCCACGACTCGCCCGACGACGCCAAGGTCGAGGCGCTCCGGGAATTCCTGGAGCCGCTGGGCTACCGCCTGGCGCGCACCGGGCTCGCCCTGCCGCGGAACTTCTCCCATCTGGTGGCGAGCGCGCACGGCCGGCCCGAGGCCCAGCTCGTCGCCGAGATGGTGCTGCGCGCCCAGGCCCAGGCGATCTACAGCCCGGACAATATCGGCCATTTTGGGCTCGCCCTGCCGCGCTACGCCCATTTCACCTCGCCGATCCGGCGCTACGCCGACCTGACCGTGCATCGCGGACTGGTGCGCGGGCTGGGGCTGGGCGAGGACGGCAGCCCGGACGAGGAACTGGCCCGGCTCGAGGAGATCGGCGAGCACGTCTCCACGACCGAGCGGCGCGCCTCGGCGGCCGAGCGCGACGCGTCGGACCGCTACCTCGCCTCCTTCCTCGCCGCGCGGATCGGCGAGGCAGCGGCGGGTCGGATCTCCGGCGTCACGCGCTTCGGGCTGTTCGTCAAGCTGGACGAGACCGGCGCCGACGGGCTCGTGCCGATTTCCAGCCTGCCGGACGACTTCTATGTCCATGACGAGCACGCGCATGCGCTGGTCGGCCGGCGCTGGGGGCTGATCTACCGGCTGGGCGCGCGGGTCACGATCCGGATCGTGGAGGCCGACGCGGTCACCGGCAGCACCGTCTTCGCCCTGACCGGCGCGGCGCTCGAGGAAGGCGCGGAGCTGGCGTTCGACGGACCGGGCGCGCCGCCGC
>JAVJUS010000017.1:0-2372 GCA_040220455.1 Azospirillaceae bacterium | reverse complement strand
GCCCCCTGGACCGGCCGGTCGCTGGCGCGGCTGGAGGACGCGGCCTATCTGACGGGCGCCGGCGCCTATCTCGACGACCTGGCGCCGGCGGCGACGCTGTTCCTGGCGGTCGTGCGTTCGCCCGTCGCGCGCGGGCGGATCGCCGGGCTCGAGAGCGGGGCGGCGGCGGCGATGCCCGGGGTCGCGGCCGTCGTCACCGCCGCCGATCTGGCCGCGGCCGGCATCGGAATCCTGCCGCTCGACGTCGCGGCCCCGGCGGGCGCCGTGGCGGGGCCGGCGGCGCTGGCGCTCCAGCCCGTGCTGGCGGCCGAGGCCGTCCGCTTCGTCGGCGAGGCGGTCGCCTTCGTCGTCGCCGACACCGCGGCGCGGGCCGTCGAGGCGGCCGAGGCCGTGATCCCGGACATCGAGCCCGAGCCGGCGGTCGTCGACCTGGCCGAGGCCGACACGCCGGCGCGCACCGTCCTCTCCCTGCGGCGAGGCGACACGACCACGACCGAGGCGGCGTTCGCGGCAGCGAGCCGGACCGTCGCGCTCGAGGTGCGGGCCAACCGCGTCCACGCCCAGCCGCTGGAGCCGCGCGGCTGCGTCGCGATTCCCGACGCCGGGGCCGATACGGTCGAGCTGTGGGTCCCGACCCAGCGGCCCCATGGCCTGCGCGACCTGCTGGCCGGGCTGTTCGGCTGGCCGGCCGCGCGGCTGCGGGTGCGCGTGCCGGACACCGGCGGCGGCTTCGGCATGAAGAACCCGGTCTACCCGGAATACGTCATGGCGCTGCATGCCGCCGAGCGCCTGGGCCGGCCGGTCAAGTGGGTGTCGAGCCGGACCGAGGGCTTCGTCGCCGACGTCCACGGCCGGGACAATCTCTTCACCCTGGAGGCGGCGCTGGACGCGGCCGGCCGGATCGCCGCGATCCGCGCGCATCGCCGGGTGAGCCTGGGCGCCTACGCGGCACCCCGCGCGATGGTGCCGGTGGCCAACGGCCTGGCGCATCTGACCGGCGTCTACGCGATCCCGGCCGCGGCGGCCACGGTCACCGCGCATCTGACCGATACCGCCTGCACCAGCGCCTATCGCGGCGCCGGCCGGCCCGAGCACGTCCATGCCTGCGAGCGCTTCGTGGATCATGCGGCCCGCACCCTCGGCGAGGATCCGATCGCCTTCCGCCGGCGTCATCTGCCCGAGCCGGGCGCGCGGCTGGAGACGCCGCTGGGCGCGGTCTATGACGGGCCGGACTTCGCCGGGCTGCTCGACCGGGCGCTGGCGCGGATCGACCACGAGGGGTTCGAGGCGCGGCGGGCGGGCGGCCGGGCCGCGGGGCGGCTGCGCGGCATCGGCGTCGCGCTGTTCGCCGAGGCGCTGCACGGCGCGGGCCGGCCGGCCCCGGCCGCGCTGGCGGCGGTAGACGGCGTGCTGACCGTCGATGCGGGCACCGTCTCCACCGGCCACGGCCACGCCACGGCGTTCCGCCAGATCGCCGCCGACATCCTGAAGGTCGACCCCGCGACGCTCGGCTTCCGCCAGGGCGATACCGGCGTCATGAGCGACGGCCTCGGCACCGCGGCGTCGTGGTCGCTGACGCTGGGCGGCGGCTCGGTCCTGCTGGCGGCGCGGGCGGCGGTCGAGCGGGCGCGGGCCCTGGTCGCCGGCGAGCTGGAGGCCGATCCGGCGGATATCGAGCACGACGCCGACGGCTTCCGCGTGCGCGGCACCGACCTGGTGCGCCGCTGGCCCGACATCCTCGCCCGCGTGCCCGACTTCCGCGCCGACGGGGTCTATGACGGGCCGGCGGAGACGACGCCCGCCGGCTGCCACGCCTGCGAGGTCGCGGTCGATCCGGAGACCGGGGCGATCGCGCTGCTGGCCCATGTCATGGTCCAGGACTCGGGCGATGCGGTGAATCCGGCGCTGGTCGCGGGCCAGCTCCATGGCGGCGCGGCGCAGGGGCTGGGCCAAGCCTGGATGGAGGCGGTGCGCCACGACGCCGACGGCCAGCTCGTCTCGGGCAGCCTGATGGACTACGCCCTGCCGCGCGCGGCCGACCTGCCGGCCTTCGACGTCACCCTGGCGCCGAGCGCGGAGGCCGGCAATCCGCTGGGCGTGCGCGGCGTCGGGGAGGCGGCGGCGACCGGCGCGCCGGCGGCCTTCGTCAACGCCGTCATCGACGCGCTGGCGCCGCTGACCGGGCCGATCCATCTCGACATGCCGCTGACGCCGGAGACGGTGTGGCGGGCGATCGGCGGCGTGCGGTCCGATCGAGCCGGCCGCCCGGGATCGTCGTAGGTTGCCCACCGCGGAGCGGTGCGTGGGCGGCTCGTCCGCTGCCGTCGCGCACGGCCTCGCGGCCGTGGGCGACCTACGGGGCCGGGGCCCGG
>JAVJUS010000016.1:0-44958 GCA_040220455.1 Azospirillaceae bacterium | reverse complement strand
CACCCTCTCCAACAAGGCCGCCGGCAAACTCGCCGGCCTCGCCCCGATCGCCCAAGACAGCGGACGACGCTCCGGCCGAAGATCGGTGCGCGGCGGCCGGCGATCCGTCCGCGCCCTCCTCTACGTCGTCGCCGGCGTCGTACGCCGCCACGACCCAGACTTCATCGACTTCTATCAACGGTTGCGCGCCGCCGGCAAGCCCAGCAAGGTCATCCGCGTCGCCCTGGCCCGTAAACTCCTCGTCCGGCTCAATGCCAAAGCCCGAGAGGCCCGCGCTCAAATCGCCCAAACCGCTTGACCCGACAGACAGTCGCTCACCCCACCGTCGCGGTGCCCACCTCGGCCGCGCGGGCGAGGAAGGCCTGGATCAGGGCGGGATCCTTGTGGCCGGGGCGGTCCTCGACTCCGGAGGAAACGTCGACCGCCTCCGCGCCCGTGGCGTCCACCGCCTCGGCCAGGTTGTCGAGCGTCAGGCCGCCCGACAGCATCCAGGGCCGGCGCCAGTGCCGGCCGGCGAGCAGGGTCCAGTCGAAGGGGATGCCGTTGCCGCCGGGCAGGGAGGCGACGTTCTTCGGCGGCTTGGCGTCGAACAGCAGCCGGTCGGCCACGTCCTGATAGGCGTCGACGCCGTCGAGATCCGCCGCCTCGGCGACGCGGATCGCCTTCATCACCGGGATCGCGAAGGCGGCGCGGACTTCGGCCACCCGGCCCGGCATCTCGTCGCCATGGAGCTGGATGACGTCGAGCGGCACCTGGCTGACCACGTCGTCGAGGAACTGGTCGTCCGGCTCCACGAACAGCCCGACGACGCGCACGCCCGTCGGCGCGCGCCGGGCCAGCTGCTTGGCGAGTTCCGGCCCCACGGCGCGCGGGCTGGGCGGGTAGAAGACCAGCCCCAGATACCGCGCCCCGCCGGCGGTGGCGGCGTCCACGCCCTCCGGCGTGGTCAGCCCGCAGATCTTCACGGCGACGCTCATGACCGGAGAATGGGACCCGGGGGCCTAGTTCGCAACGAGTTCCTCGCGCACCCGCCGGGCGGCGTCGGCCGGATCGGTGGCCCGGGTGATCGGCCGGCCGATGACCAGGAAGTCCGCGCCCGCCGCCATCGCCTCGGCCGGCGTCGTCACTCGCTTCTGGTCGTCGGCGCCGGACCAGGCCGGGCGGATGCCGGGGACCATCAGCGTCGGCTCCCGCCCGAAGCGGCGGCGCAGATGCGCGATCTCCGTCGCCGCGCAGACCAGCCCGTCGAGACCCGCGTCGAGCGCCAGATGGGCCAGCCGGTCGACCTGCTGGGCCACCGGCTCGTCCCGGCCCATGGCGCGCAGGTCGTCATCGTCGAGGCTGGTCAGCACCGTGACGCCCAGCAGGCGCGGGCGGGGCCGGTGCAGGCGCGCCGCCTCGCTGCGCGCGGCCTCGGCCGCCGCCTGCATCATCGCCCGGCCGCCCGCCGCGTGCAGGGTGACGAAGGCCGGGCCCAGCGGCACGACGGCACGCACCGCCCCGGCCACGGTGTTCGGAATGTCGTGCAGCTTGAGGTCGAGGAAGATCGGCACGCCGTGGGTCGCCACCCGGCGGATACCGTCCGGCCCGGCGGCGGCGAAGAACTCCAGCCCCAGCTTCAGCCCGCCGACCCGGCCGGCCAGCCGGTGGGCCAGGTGGTCGGCCGCTTCCACCGAGTTCGTGTCGACGGCGCAGAAGACGGGGTTGTCGGCGGGCAGGCGCATGGCGGTCTCGATCTGGTCTCGCGAGTGGGTGCGAACGCGCGGATCGGCCGGCCGGTCAGACCTCGAGCCCGGCGGCCCAGCGGGACAGCGCCTCCGCGTCGCCGTTGCCGGCGACCGCGGCGGCGACCTCGCGCCCGATCAGCGCGCCGAACTTGAAGCCGTGGCCCGAGCAGGCGCTGACCAGCCAGACCCGATCCTGCCGCTCGATCACGAACCGGTCGTCCGGCGCCCGTGTATAGCAGCAGGCATGGCTGTCGAGCACCCGATAGCGCGCGATGTCGACCAGCGCGGTCTCGTAGGCGCCCAGCAGCGCGGCCTGCTCCGCCTCGCTCAGCGGCCCGTTGCGGTCGGGGTCGCCGGGGCGCGTCAGCCCGGCGGCGGCGAGCTTTAGCCGGGTGCCGGCGACCGGCGGGACCGACCACTGGTTCTCCGGCAGGCCGTAGTCGATCAGCCCCGGGGCGTCGGCCCAGGCGGCGGCCGTCGGCTCGGGCGGCGCGACATAGACCGTCAGCGCGCGCTGCGGGTCGAGCCTGCCCAGCATGTCCGGGCGCAGCCGGTCGATCCAGGCTCCGGCCGCGAGAACGACGCGGGAGGCGGCGCGCGACCGGCCGTCGGCCAGGGTCAGCCGCCCGCTCGACGGCTCGATCCCGGTGACTTCCGTGTGCGCGTGCAGCTTGACGCCCGCCGCGCGCAGCCGGTCGACCAGGGCCTCGAGGATGGCGCCGGCCAGCAGCACGCCGCCGTGCCGCTTGAACAGGCCGTAGCGCACGCCGTCCAGGTTCAGGAACGGATAGTTCTCCGCCAGGACCGGCACCGGCAGCCGGTCGTAGCCGAAGCCCAGCTCGTCCAGCGTCGCCCGGGCGCGGTCGGCCCAGTCGCCCGACGCCCGCGACAGGGCCAGGCTGCCGCACGGGACGTGGCCGTCGAAGTCGAGATCGGCCCACAGCTCCTCCCAGGCCTCGTAGGCCTGGGCGACCATCAGGCAATAGCCGGGCTCGTCGGGGTAGAAGAAGCGGATCAACCGGTGTTCGTCGACCGAGGCGGCCTGCGGGTTCGGGATCGGGCCGCGGTCGTAGACGGCCACGCGCCGCCCGCGCCGGGCGAGCGCCCAGGCGGTGGCGAGGCCGGTGATGCCGGCGCCGACGACCGCGACCGTCACGGCCGGCGGGGTCCGTCGGCGCGGGTCATTCCGCCGCGTCCCGGTCGCGCCGGCCGGCGGCGAGCGCCGACACGGCGGAGGCCGGCCGCCGGCCCTCGAGCGCGTCGGCGACGAACTCGCCCATCAGCGGACCGAACTTGAAGCCGTGGCCGGAGAAGCCGGCCATCACCCAGCCGGCCGCGCCGACCGGCTCGACGATGAAGCGGCTGTCGGTTTCGTTGGTGTAGAAGCAGGTCCGCGCCTCGTCCAGGTGATAGGCGGCGAAGTCGCGGATGCGGCCCTCGGCGTGCGCGGCGACGGCGCGCGCCTCCTCCGGCCCCGCCTCGCGGTCGCGGTCGGGCTCGCCGCCATTGCCGGGCATGTGGTCGCCGATCTTCAGCGGCGCGCCCGCCACCGGCGGCACGGCGTAGAAGATCCGGTCGGGCGAGAGGTCGACCAGCATCGGCATGCCGAGCCACCCGGCCGCCGCGTCGCGCGGCGGGGAGAGATAGACCACGATCTGGCGGGACGGCGTGACCCGGTCCGCGATCGCGGGCAGCAGCCGGCGCGTCCACGGCCCGGCGGCGACGACGACGCCATCGCCCTCCAGCCGGCGCCCGTCGGCGAGATCCACGGTGCCGGCGTCGGGGTCGACGGCGCGGGCGGCCAGGCGCGGCAGGACGGTCACGCCGTCGCTCGCCAGCCGGTGGGCCAGCGTCTCGACGATCCGGCCCGCGAGCAGCACCCCGCCCGACGGCAGGTAGACGGCGTCCTCGATCCCGGCCGGGTCGAGCAGGGGAAAGCGCGCGGCGACCTCGGCCGGCGCCACGACCTCGTGGGCGATGCCCTGGTCGGCCAGCACGTCGACGCTGTCGGCCGCCCAGCGCTCCCCGCCGCCGGCGAGCACGAGTGTGCCGGTGGGCACGTAGAGCCGCTCGCCCAGCGCCTCCCAGATCCGCTCCCAGGCCTCGTAGGCCGGGCCGACCAGGGCCGTGTAGCCGGCCATCGGGCCGTAGGGGTAGCGGATCAGCCGGTTGCGGTCGACCGAGGAGCCGTCGGTGTTCGGCACCGGCCCCTGCTCGACCACCGTGACCGCGTGGCCGCGCGCCGAGAGCGCCCGGGCGGCGGAGAGCCCCATGATGCCGGCGCCGACGATGGTGATGCGCATGACCTCTCGCTCCCGTGGCGGTCGTGGAAGAGGGCGGTTGGGGAAGGCTCCGGCAGCCTCCGGGGCGGCCTCAGGCGCCCGGCCCGGCCGGTCCGCCCTCGGCGCGGTCGCCGAGGACGCGCATCACCTCGGCGAGGCAGAGGAAGAGATGATAGAGGCTCGACGCCGGGATGTGGCGGGAGATCTCCTCGCCGCCGCGGTCGAGCTGGTCGCGCCAGACCGGGCTTTCCGGGTCCAGGTGGCTGGAGAAGAACGAGGCCAGGTGCGCGCGGGCCCGCGCGGCGGCGTCGGCGTCGTCATGGAACTCCGCCCGCGCGACGAAGGCCTTGATCGCCTCGGTCTGGACCCACAGGCGCTTCGACGACGACCGGACAGCGCCGTCCCGCCCGGTCTCGTCGAACGGCGCCAGGACCATGCCCGGCTCGCCGTCGACGCCGGCGAGGCCGAAGCGGTAGAGCCGCTCCGCGGGTTCCAGTACGCTGTCGTCGCCCGTCTGCGCCCGGTAGCGGTGGAGCAGCCAGACCCATTCGAAATGGTGACCGGGCTCGCGCAGGCTGCCCTCGTCGCCGGGGGCCGGGTGCCAGTCGGCGGTGAAGTACTCGCCCAGCGAGCCCGTCTCCGCGTCGTAGAAGGCGGCCTTGAACAGGTCCACGATCCGCGCCGCGCGCTCGGCCCACTCTTCCTCGCCCGTCGCGTCGTGCAGCGCCAGCAGCGCCTCCAGCAGGTGCATGTGCGGGTTCTGACGGCGGGGCAGGGGGATCGACATCATCCCCTCGACGACATGCTCGTGATAGCCGCCCCACAGCCCGTCGCGGCCGTGCGGGTCGGCCATTTGCTCGTCCATGAAGGCGATCGTGCGCCGCGCCAGGGCGAGTGGCTCCTGGTCGCCGGTCGCCTTGTGCATCCAGGCCAGCGCGAAGAGCACGAAGGCGTGGTCGTAGGCGTCGCGCTTCTCGTCCAGCGGCTTCCCGGCGCGGGTCAGCAGGTGGTACCAGCCGCCCTCCGCCGCCTGCCCGCGCCGCGTCATGAAGCGGTAGCCCTCGCGCGCAGGGCCCAGGGTCCAGTCGCCGGCGCCCAGCAGATGGGCGTGGCAGTAGGAATAGACCTGCCGCGCCTGGACACGCAGCCGCTTGTAGTCGTCGGGCGCCGGCTTGCGGTCGCGGGTCAGCCGCTCGACGAAGCCGCCCTTCTCCTTGTCGATGCCGGTCTCCGCCCAGAACGGGAGCACCGTCTCGAACAGGTAGCGGCGCAGGTCCGGAACGGGACCCTGCGGGGTGGGGGCTTCGGCGGCCATCGTCCTCGTCTCCTTCGACTTCTTGTTGTTCGCCTTGGCGGCCGTCCGCCCGCCCTCAGACCCGCTCGAGGGCGAGTTGCGCGGCGGCCAGGTCTTCCAGCGGCGTCCCGACGGACTTGAACAGGGTGATCTGCTCGTAGAAGCGCCGGCCGGCCCTGTGACCGCCGGTCAATTCGTAGAGGTCGCCGGCGATGTCGTCCTCGCGCAGCAGGCCGGCGGCCACCGGCAGCCGGATGTCGCCGCCGACGGCGAGAACGCCCTCGCGGGTGTCGACGAAGAGGCGGGCGGCCAGGATCGTGTCGTCGTCGGCCTCCCGCGCCTCGGGCGTGACCGCGCCGACCAGGTCGACATGCACGCCCGGCGACAGCCAGGCGCCGCGAAGCACCGGCTCCCTCGACCGGGTCGCGCAGCACACGATATCCGCGCCCGCGGCCGCCGCGGCCAGGTCGTCCGTCGCGCCGACCTTGAGGCCGCGCCGGTTCAGCCGCTTGGCCAGGCGGCTGGCCTTGTCCGCGTCCCGGCCCCAGATCAGCACCGTTCCGATCGGGCGCACGGCGGCGTGGGCGAGGATCAGGTGCGGCACCAGGGCGCCGGTGCCCAGGACCAGCAGCCGCTCGGCATCCGAGCGGGCGAGGTAGGAGGCCGCGAGCGCCGAGGCGGCCGCGGTGCGCCGCGCGGTCAGGGCCGGGCCGTCGATCAGCGCCAGGGGGCGTCCGGTCCGCGCGTCCATGAGCATGTAGGTGCTCATCGTCGCGGGCAGCTTCTGCGCCGTGTTGTCCGGGAAATCCGTCTCGATCCGCACGCCCAGGCGGCGGCCCGCCTGCCACGCCGTCGCCAGGCACAGGGCGCCCGGATGGTCGGTGAAGGTCGGGATGGTGTGGGACTGGGGCAGGGGCGTGGCGATTCCCCCTCTGAATGCCTGGCGCAGCCGTTCGACCAGGGAGCCGTAGTCGAGCGCGCCCTCGATGTCCGCCGCGCCGATTACCCGCATGGACGGCGCGCGTCCGGGGGCGCGAGCGTCATCGCCCGTCCCCGGAGGCGCCGGCCGATCCGCTGGCGGGCAGGGCCAGGCGGTCGTCCAGCTCCCGCCGGGCGGCCTCGCTCGCCGCGCTCTTGGCGCCGGACACGCGCGCCGCCTCGGCCTGGCGGGCGGCTTCGCGCGCCTCGGCGCTCGACTTCACCCGGGTCTTGCGCACCTCGTCCTGCAGCGAGCGGACCCGCGCGTCGAGCCGCCGCTCGTTGCGCCGGTGCCGGCCCTGGGCGAGCCAGTCGACCAGTCCGCCGACGATCAGGCCGATGAGCAGCGGCACCAGGGCCACGACGAAGAGCGGCACCTCGACCGTCGCCGGGAACGGCCACAATCCGAGGCTGACCGGATGCCGGTTCGTGATCGCGAACGACGCCACGACGACAGTCAGCGGCAAGGTGATGATCCAGGAGAGATACCGCACGGCGCACGCACCCATGATCGATGTCCGGGCCGCCAGTCTAACCGCGCCGGCCCCGCGCGTCTCCCCCGCCGGTTCACCGGCCCGGACGGATCCGCCCCTCTTCCTCTCCGTCAGCGTCTCAGTCCGTGTTGATCCGCTCGCGAAGCTGCTTGCCGGTCTTGAAGAAGGGGATGTACTTGGCGTCGACCTCCACCGCCTCGCCGGTGCGCGGGTTGCGCCCGGTGCGCGCGTCCCGGCGCTTGACGGAGAAGGCGCCGAAGCCGCGCAGCTCGACGCGGCGGCCTTCCTCCAGCGCGGTCGTGATCTCCTCGAAGATGGTGGAGACGATCCGCTCTATGTCGCGCTGGTAGAGATGCGGATGCTTGCGCGCCAGGCGCGCGATGAGTTCCGACTTGGTCATGACGCCTTTCGAGCCCCCCGTATGCCCGTCGTCCCGGTTGTCCGGGATCGGATGCGGCCGGCACCGCCCGACGGTGCGTCGGTCGGCCCGCGGCCTTGTCGGTCCGTTGGCTCCGGGCACGTGCGAGGGGCCTCACGACGGCCGCCGCGCGCATCCGGACAATCAACGGTGCCAGAGCCCGCCGGGGAAGTAAAGCCTAAGGCGTTCTGCAAAAAGGATAATCGGCGGCGCCGGGAAACCGGTCCGGGTGCTATCGGCGATGCGACCGGAGATACTGCTCGGCCGTGATGTAGTGGCCCGTCCCGTCATCGACCCAGACCGTGCCGGTCCGCTCGTCGGCGACGGTGTCGAGCGGGCGGCCCGGCCATCCGGTGGTCGGCGGCGGCGTCGGTTTGCCGTCCAGGCCGATGGTGGACAGGAAGGCGCGCCAGAGCATGGTCATCGAGCGAGCGTCTCCGAAGGTCCGGCGACCGATGCGGTTGCCGGACGATCTTCCTGCTTCATGAGAATGGCCTCGAGACCGATAGTGGTCAAGCTGGCGGCCAAGGCCGCCAGGGCGAAGAGAATCGACGACAGGGCCTTGCCACGCAGCGACCGATTGCGCTCGTTCATCGCGGCGAGGCCGAGATGGGCCTTGTAGAAGCGCCCTGCCAAGTCTTCTTCGAGTTCGCGAGACACCCGCTCGGCTCGGTGATCGTCGTCCAGATGGGCAAGCTTGTCTCTCAGGTGCTTCGCCATGGAATCGAGGGCCTCGGGCGTGGGGATGCTCACATTCGCGAGCGAGCGGTACACGCCGTCCCCCGAAGCCCGGCCGCCGTGCTCGAGGCTCAGAACGCGATAGACGCCGATGATCAGGAACGCCAGGGCGATTGCGGCAAAGACGGCCGCAGCCACGGGCAGCACGGCCCGGCCCTCATCGGCTGGCCACACCTCTCCGATGCGCTGCGCGACGACACCGAGCCCGAACATCGTGAAGGATAGTGTGGCCACCGGGACAGCGACGCCGGACTGGATGTTCTCCCGGCTCTCCCGTTCCAGTTCGAAGAGCTTCTGGTAGAGGGCCAGACGGGAAAGCTGCATTGCGGGATCGCATCGGCGTGGCTGAAGGGTCGGAAATGACACTACCCGAGGATGATCAACCGAATCCACGATAACCTTTGCGCGTTCTCCGGCGCATCACACGAAAAAGGCCGCCTCCGATCGCGGAGGCGGCCTTGTCCATGACGGGCGCCGCGGCGGGCGGCGCCCGGCTTCGGGTGCGGAGCCGTCAGCCGTTCTCGTCGTCTTCCTTCTTGCCGCCTTCCTGGGCCCTCTTGAGCGCGGCACCCAGGATGTCGCCGAGGCTGGCGCCGGAGTCGGAGGAGCCGAACTCGGCCATGGCCTCCTTCTCCTCGGCCACCTCGCGGGCCTTGATGGACAGGGTCAGGCGGCGGGTCTGCCGGTCGATCTGGGTGACCTTGGCATCCACCTTCTCGCCCACGGCGAAGCGGTCCGGGCGCTGCTCCGAGCGGTCGCGCGCCAGGTCGGCCTTGCGGATGAAGCCGGTCAGGCCTTCCGCCACCTCGACCTCCAGGCCGTTGTCCTGGACCGCCGTCACGGTGGTCGTGACGACCGCGCCCTTGCGCACCTCCGCCGTCGCGGACTCGAACGGATCGCTCTCGAGCTGCTTCATGCCGAGAGAGATGCGCTCCTTGTCCGTGTCGACGTCGAGCACCTTGACCTTGACGTGGTCGCCCTTCTTGTAGGTCTGGATCGCCTGCTCGCCCGGGATCTCCCAGGAGATGTCGGACATGTGGACCATGCCGTCGATATCCCCGGGCAGGCCGACGAACATTCCGAACTCGGTGATGTTCTTGACCTCGCCCTCGAGCTCGGTGCCCGGCGGGTACTTGTCGGAGAAGACGTCCCAGGGATTCTCCAGGCACTGCTTGAGGCCCAGCGAGATGCGCCGCTTGACCGGGTCCACGTCCAGGATCATCACCTCGACCTCCTGGGAGGTGGAGACGATCTTGCCCGGATGGACGTTCTTCTTGGTCCAGGACATCTCCGAGACGTGGACCAGGCCCTCGATGCCCGGCTCCAGCTCGACGAAGGCGCCGTAGTCGGTGATGTTCGTCACCCGGCCCTTGAACTTGGCGTTCACCGGATACTTGGCCTCGACGCCCTCCCACGGATCGGCCTCGAGCTGCTTCATGCCGAGGCTGATGCGCTGGGTCTCCGGGTTGAAGCGGATGACCTGCACCGTGACGTTCTGGCCGATCTGCAGGGCCTCCGACGGGTGGTTGATGCGCCGCCACGCGATATCTGTGACGTGCAGCAGCCCGTCGACGCCGCCCAGATCGACGAAGGCGCCGTAGTCGGTGATGTTCTTGACCACGCCCTGGAGGACCTGGCCCTCCTTGAGGTTGGCCACCAGCTCCGAGCGCGCCTCGGCTCGGCTCTCTTCCAGGACCGCGCGGCGCGACACCACGATGTTGCCGCGCGAGCGGTCCATCTTGAGGATCTGGAAGGGCTGCGGCGTGCCGATCAGCGGTGAGATGTCCCGCACCGGCCGGATGTCGACCTGGCTGCCCGGAAGGAACGCCACCGCGCCCGACAGATCGACGGTGAAGCCGCCCTTGACCTTGCCGAAGATGACGCCCGTGACACGCTTGTTGTCGTTGAACGCCTTCTCGAGCTGGGACCAGGACTCCTCGCGCTTGGCCTTCTCGCGGGACAGGACGGCCTCGCCGTTCTTGTCCTCCATGCGGTCGACATAGACTTCGACCTCGTCGCCCACGTCGAGGCTCGAGGGCTGGCCGGGGACGCCGAACTCCTTGACCGCGACGCGGCCTTCGGACTTCAGGCCGACGTCGATCAGCGCCATGTCGTTGTCGATCGCGATGACCCGGCCCTTGACGACCGTGCCCTCGAAACTGTCCGTGCGCTCCAGGGATTCTTCGAGAAGAGCCGCGAAGCTCTCCTTGCCACCCTCGGCGGTAGCGGTCTGCGTTGCCATTCCGTCTCCTCGTGTCGCCGGCGCGGGGCTGCGGGTCGTCCCGCCTGGAAGGCCCGTACGCCGACAGGCGGCGCCGCGTCCGCGACACCACCCTGATCGTCTCGTCGTCCCGGGCAGGATATGGAAAAGGCCGCGCGCGGCGCCCGATCCCGGCGCCGGAGCGCCCGTCCGCGCTACAGCCGACCCGTCTTGCCTTCCACGAACGCACGCGCCCGCTCGAAGACCGCGTCCGGCGACAGCGTGCTCGTATCGAGCACCAGCGCGTCGTCGGCGGGCCGCAACGGAGCGACCGATCGCCGACTGTCCCGCGCGTCGCGGGCTTCCATGTCCTGCAGGACGGCGTCGTATATAACGGTCTCGCCGCGCGCCCGCAACTCTTCGAACCGCCGCCGGGCCCTTACGGCGGTCTCCGCGGTCACGAAGATCTTGGCGTCGGCCCCGGGGCAGACCACCGTGCCGATGTCGCGGCCGTCGAGCACGGCCCCGCCGGGCCGCGCGGCGAAGTCCTGCTGCAGGGCGAGCAGGGCGGCGCGCACGCCCGGCACCGCCGAGACCTTGGAGGCCGCCTGGGCGACCGCGTCGGTGCGCAGGCCCGGGTCGTCGAGATCGGCGGGCGTCACCGCCCCGGCCGCGCGCTCGGCGTCGTCCGGGTCGTCCGGGTCGCCGCCGGCGTCGAGCAGGCGCTTTGCGCAGGCCCGATAGATCGCGCCGGTATCCATGTGCGGCAGGCCGTAATGATCGGCCAGTCGGCGGGCCAGCGTGCCCTTGCCGGAGGCGGCCGTGCCGTCGATCGCGATGACCGGCCCGCTCATGCCGCCCCGCCTGCGGCGGCCGGCGCCTTGCCCGCCTCGGCGATGCGCGCGCCCAGACCGTTCATCAGCGCGACGAAGCCCGGGAAGCTCGTGCCGATCGGCTCGGCGTCGTCGATGCCCACAGGGGCCTCGGCGGCCAGGCCCAGGACCAGGAAGCTCATGGCGATGCGGTGGTCGAGCGCCGTGGCCACCGTCGCGCCGCCGCGCGGTCGGCGCTCGGCGCCCGCGCCATGGACGACCATCCAGTCCTCGCCGGTCTCCACCGTGACGCCGCAGGCCGCCAGCCCGTCCGCGGTCACCGCGAGGCGATCGCTCTCCTTGACGCGCAATTCGCCGATGCCGGTCATGCGGGTCGGCCCCTCGGCGCAGGCCGCGGCGATCGCCAGGGCGGGGTACTCGTCGATCATCGAGGCGGCGCGCTCTGCCGGCACGTCGACACCCGACAGGGCCCCGCCGCGCACCCGCAGGTCGGCCAGCGGCTCGCCCGCCTCGACGCGCGGCGCCAGCGCCTCGATCGACGCGCCCATCTCGCGCAGCGTGGTGATCAGGCCGGCGCGCCGCTCGTTGAGGCCGACGCCCGGCAGCACGACGTCGGAGCCGGGCCGGATCGCCGCGGCGACCATGGGGAACGCCGCCGCGCTGGGATCCGCGGGCACGCCGACCGGGCCGGCCGTCAGCTCGGGCTGGCCGGCGACGGTGATTGCCTCGCCCCCGCCCTCGGCCGGCTCGACCCGAACCGAGGCGCCGAAATGAGCGAGCATGGTCTCGGTATAGGCGCGTGTCGGCGTGCGCTCGATCACGGTGGTCTCGCCCGGGACGTTGAGCCCGGCGAGCAGGATCGCCGACTTCACCTGGGCCGAGGCGACCTCCGGCTCGTAGCGGATCGGCACGCCCTCGTCGGTGCCGAGGACCGCCATCGGCAGGCGTTCGCCCGAACGGCAGACGAAGCGCGCCCCGATCGCCGAGAGCGGGCGGGTGATCCGCGCCATGGGCCGCTTGACCAGCGACGCGTCGCCGGTGACGAAGGCGACCAGGCGGTGGCTCGCCAGCAGGCCGGCGATGAGCCGCGTCGAGGTGCCGCTGTTGCCCATGTCGAGCACGCCCGCCGGCTCGGTCAGGCCGCCGACCCCGACACCGTGGACCCGCCAGATGCCGTCGGCGCCGCGCTCCACCTCGGCCCCGAGCGCCCGCATCGCCGCCGCGGTCGCCAGCACGTCGGCCGCCTCCAGAAGGCCGGTGATCGCGGTTTCGCCGACGGCCAGCGCGCCCAACATGAGGGCACGGTGGGAAATGGACTTGTCACCGGGCACGGCCGCGCGACCGGCGAGGGCGTCGGCGGGGTGGGAGAACAGCGGCTGCACGGAAGGTCGCTCGACGGTTGCGAAAGGGGCGGTTGCGAAAGGGCTGGCCCGACGGCCTCGGGGCGGCTCATAGCACAACCCGGCCGGGCTTGCGAAGCCGATGCCGGTCGCCCGGCCGGGCAGGCGCGTTGCCTGTGCGACGAGGTCGTGACGCGACCGTCGCGCGCGCCGGCGCCGATTTCGCTTTGACACGCCCCGGGCATCGTTCTAAGCCCGCGCGCAAGTGCTGTCGCCCGATCCGGGGTCGGTGGAACCATGCCCGGGCGAAGGCTCGCCGGGGCCGGGCCGGGGATGCGGGGCGGCGGCCGGCGAGTACGGACGGAGGACTGCCCGTGGCCAAACCCGAATGGGGCGCCAAGCGGATCTGCCATCACTGCGGGACGCGGTACTACGACATGCGCCGTGACCCGATCGTCTGCCCGAGTTGCGGCACGAAGTTCGATCCCGAGGCCTTCCTGAAATCCCGTCGCACGCGCGCGGTCGCGGCGGAAGAGCCGCGGCCCAAGGCGGCGCCGAAGCCGGAGGTGGCCGAGCCCGTCGAGGACGAGGACGCCGCCCTCGAAGCCGCGCCGGAGGTCGAGAGCGACGACGGCGCGACGCTCGCGACCAAGGACGACGCGGCCGAGGCCGAGGTCGAGGTCGACGAGAGCGGGTCGGACTCGGACAGCGGGTCGGAAACCTACACCGAGGATGTCGACAGCGACGAAGAGGACGAGGACGACTCGGTGCTCGAGGATGCCTCGGAGCTCGGCGACGACGACGTCGACGACGTGGTGGATCTCGACGACGACGACGAGAACAGGTGAGCCGCCGCTACGGGGCGGGCGCCGCCCGCGGCGGCGCCTGTTCTCCGGGGCGGTGGGCGTCGGTCCGGTGAGCGGGCGGGGCCGTCTCCGGCCGGTCGGGATTTTTCCCTTGAACCGGTAGGGACCGGGGCATTATATCCCGCCTCGCCGTCGCCGACGGCCATCCCATGGGGCCATAGCTCAGCTGGGAGAGCGCTACAATGGCATTGTAGAGGTCGCCGGTTCGATCCCGGCTGGCTCCACCAGGTTTCAAGGGCCGTCAGACGGCCCCGGAGGCCCGATCGCGACAGCGCGATCGGGCCTTTTCGCGTTTTCGCGTCGGTATCTCGCCATACCGCGGACCGGCATTCAAGAGACCGACCTTTCTCAGGTCTGTCGGGCTTTGGCGGCCTGAGACTTCGATGCCGTTCTGGACGGGGCACTCGCGACGGCCCGTTGATTCGATCCCGTTCACATCGACCGGGCAGACCGAGATGTCTCATGGGTCGGCATAATCGTGGCGGACATCTCGATATTTTCGCTCCCGGCGCGGCCCGGCTTGTCGTGTCCAATCATGGGCGATGCGGAAAACGAGAATTTCTGCGCTCGACGGGGGTACGATTCGACGGCGCAGTCGGGCTTTGACTTATCTGTATCCGTGATATTAGAAGAATAAGTCATCACCGATTTTGATGTCCGTCACCGCGTGATCGAGCGATATCGGCAGCATGCACGGACGGATCGAAGCGCCAGCTCGCGTGGCAAACACGCCTGTCTGGTCCGACCGCTGTTGAGGGAGGCGAGCCGGCTGCGATCGCACGGCCCCCCGAACGATGCGGCGTAGGAGCGGAGAGGGCCGAATGGGCAGATCGGCGGCGTTCATCATTCTTCGGGTCTTCATCCCGTTCATGCTGGCGTATTTCATTTCGGAGCTGTTCCGCACCGTCAACGCGATCGTCGGGCCCGAAATCCGCCGCGACCTGGACTTGAGCCCGGAGGAGCTGGGCTTTCTGACGAGCATCTTCCTGATCACGGTCGCGTCCGTTCAGGTCTTCGTGGGCATCTTCCTCGACCGCCACGGTCCCCGGCGGACGGTGGCCTGCCTGCTCGTGATCGGTGCCGCCGGGTCGGCGCTCTTTTCGGTGGGCGTGCTGGAGGCCATGCTGGTTGGCCGGTTCCTGATCGGGCTCGGGATGGCGGGCTGCTGGACCGCGGCCTTCAAGGTCAACGCCCAATGGTGGCCGCTCGAGAGGCTGGCGCTTGCCAACGGCGCGATCATCGGATTCGCCGGGCTCGGGGCGCTGGCGTCGACACTGCCGACCCAGATCCTCCTGGAGTGGATGACCTGGAACGAGGTCTTCCTGGCCGTCGCCCTGCTGACGCTGGCGACGGCGGTTCTGCTCTGGATCGTGGCGCCGGAACATCCCGACGACATGGCCGGCGGCGAACGCCAGAGCCTCTTCCGGGAGTTCAAGGAATTCGGCACGATCATGCGCAACCCGGTCTTCCTGGTCGTGGGCCCGGCATCGATCGTGTGTCAGGGCGTCTGGCTGTCCAATCAGGGGCTGTGGGCCGGGGTGTGGCTGCGCGAGGTCAACGGCCTGAGTTCGGTGGTCGCCGCCACCTTCCTGTTCGTTTTCGCCGCCTCGGTCATCGTCGGCAATCTGGTGATCGGCTTCCTGACCGATCTGGCCCAGCGCAAGGGTGTCTCGCTCCTGTCGACCATGGTGTTGGTGACGTCCCTGTTCGTCGGGGTGCAGATCGTCATTCTCCTGAACCTGTTCGGCGGCGCGCTCGCGCTGTGGGTCGCGTTCGGCCTGCTGGTGGCCGGGCCGATCTTCGCCTATGCCCTGATTTCCCGCGCGGTGGCGCCGGGCCTTTCCGGCCGTGCGGTCAGTCTGCTGAACCTCTTCGCCACGCTGGCGGGTTTTTTCATCCAGTACGGTGCCGGCGCGGTCATCGAGCTGTGGCAGCCCGATGCCGCCGGCATCTATCCGGTCGCCGCCCACCAGACGGCCTTCGGCATCGTCGTCGGCGTACAGCTCCTCGCCGCCGCCTGGATGCTCGCGACCATGGGCGGCAAGGTGCGCAATTCGCTGGAGTACTCCGGAGCCAGCGATTAGGGCGGCCCTTGCCCCGGCGGGCACGGGCGGGTGCTCCGGATTGCCGATGTCGGGGATTTTCTCCGAACCGACGAGTCCACCAGTTCGAATGTCGCCCTTGGCGACCCGGCCGAGATCCCGGCGCCGTCCGGCGTTCCTGGTCGTGTCGGCCGCCGGCCGGCGCCGACCTCGTTCGGGCGGGCGGTTCGATCCGAGAAGGAGCCTGCGATTGTATTTGCTATTTCAAAATGCTTATTTCGGTCAATTTTTCCCTCTTTACGGTCAATGAAGCCAGATAAAGTGTGTTTCACAGACGTTGCCCGCGCTGGGCTAGAATGCATTCGCCCCCTCGAATCGGGGGCGGCATGCCGTCGCCGTCCGCCGCCGATCCGGAGTGACACCGATGAGCGCCACGATCACCGCCGCACCGCCCGCCTCGGAAGATGCCGAGGTCGACCTGGTCAACCCTGTCGACGTGACCGACGACCAAATCCGCCACTACGACCGTCACGGCTTCCTCAAGATCGAGGGGTTGCTTACCGACCCGGCGATCGCCGCCCTGCGCGAGGCCGCGGAGAACAAAGTCTCGACCGCCGAGACCAGCGGGGGCTCCTACGGCGACACCTTCGCCCGGCTGACCTACGGCCTCGGCTCGGTCGACACCTTCAAGGCGATCTACACCCATCCGCTGTTCAAGAAGCTGGTGGGCGAGCTCCTGCGAACGCGGCTCATCGCGACCGAATGCAACGGCTTCGAACTGACCCCGGGCCGGATCGGCTTTCCGTGGCACTACGGCTCGATCAGCTTCAAGTTCATCCGGCCGGAGGACATGGGCTGGAGCCTCTGGTTCCCGCTCGACGACGTCGACCCCGAGGGGCAGGGCGGCGGCATGGCCTATGTCTCCCAGGAGATCGCGTCGTGCGACTATCACTATCGCATGTCGTCGCTGCTCGCCCGCATGCGTGAGGAGGGCGTCGACCACTCCGAAGTGTCCGCCGCGCTCGACAAGATCTACGGATTCCAGGGCCATTTCATCGATTCCGTGTTCGAGAAGTACGCCGTCCAGGATTCCTTCCGCGCCGGCGACTGCCTGATCTTCAACAAGAACATCTGGCATCGGAGCTCGCCCCTGCGCGAAGGGCCGCTGAAGAGCCGGCTCGCCGTCAACATGCGTTTCATCGACTGGCGCTCGCGCCTGGATATGAGCCGTGACAAGGCGGAGGACGAGACCGGCGGCGGCCTCGGGCAGGGGGCGGACTACGGCCTCCAGAAGCAGACCACCTACGCCTCGCGGTTCGTCGACATCGCCGACGGCGACGAGATCCGGGAGTCGCGGTACTGCGGGGAGATCGTCTGATCCGGGCTTTCGGCCTCGCCGCGGACCGGGCGCGCGAACGCGACACGCGCGCCCGGCCGACCCGGCCGTGCGCCGGGGCAAGGGCGAGGCGGCGCGTGGCGGGGCGCCGTGGAACAGGCTGGAGGGCGCCGTGATCGCGTCGGCGCGCTTCATCGTGGCGCGGGTCTTCCTGCCCTTCATGCTCGCGTATTTCGTCTCGGAGATATTCCGCAACATCAACGCGGTCGTCGGTCCGGCGATTCGGCGCGACCTGGATCTGAGCCCCGAGGAGCTGGGCTTCCTGACCAGCATGTTCCTGGTCACGGTGGCGTCGGTCCAGGTCATCGTGGGCATCTTCCTCGACCGCTACGGCGCGCGCCGGACGGTCGCCGCGCTGCTGACGATCGGCGCCGCCGGCTCGATCCTGTTCTCCCTCGGGATCTACGAGGCGATGCTGGTCGGCCGGTGCCTGATCGGGCTCGGCATGTCGGGGTGCTGGACGGCGGCGTTCAAGGTCAACGCGCAATGGTGGCCGCACGAGCGCCTGGCGCTCGCCAACGGCGCCACCCTCGGCTTCGCCGGGCTGGGCGCGCTGGCCGCGACGCTGCCTGCCCAATTCCTGCTGGAGCGCGTGGATTGGAACGCCATCTTCGCCGGGGCCGGCGTGATGACCTTCCTGGTCGCCCTGGCGGTGATGTTCGTCGCGCCCGACCACCCCGACGAGATCGGCAAGCGCCGCGACGGTCGTAGCCTCTACAGCGAGTTCCGGGGGTTCGGGACCGTCATGAAGGCGCCGGTCTTCCTGGTCGTCGGTCCGGCGTCGATCCTGTGCCAGGGGGTCTGGCTGTCGTACCAGGGGCTCTGGTCGGGCGTCTGGCTGCGCGAGGTGAGCGGCGCCAGCCCGGTGGCCGCCGCCTCCATCCTGTTCGTCTTCGCCGCCTCGATCATCATCGGCAACGTCGTGATCGGCATCCTCGCCGATTTCGCGCAGCGGCGCGGCATCTCGCTGATGTCGGTGACGGCCGTTCTGTCCTCGGCCTATGTCGTGGTGCAGCTCGTCATCCTGACGACGCCGCTGCATGGCTCGGTGGTGCTGTGGAGCCTGTTCGGCCTGCTGCTGGCCGGCCCCATCTTCTCCTACGCCCTGCTCTCCCGCGCGCTGCCGACGAGCCTGTCGGGGCGGGCCGTCAGCCTGTTGAACCTGTTCGCCACGCTGGCCGCCTTCGTCATCCAGTACGGCGTCGGCGTCGTCGTCGAGTTCTGGCAGCCCGGCGTGGATGGCACCTATCCGGCGGCCGCGCACCGCACGGCCTTCGCCCTGGTCGTCGGCCTCCAGGTGGCGGCGGTGGCCTGGATGCTCCTCGTCATGCTGCGCAGCCCGGCGCCGCGCGCACTCGCCGGGCAGCCGGCCGACGGCGACTGATCCGGTTCGGCGGCCCCGTCTTCAGAGCGAGGGGATGATGACGGTCGTCCGCGTCCCGCCCGGGCCGCTCTCGACGTCGAGCGTGCCGCCGAGCTGAACGGCGAAGGCGTCGAGCAGCGAGCGCCCGATGCCCGAATCGCCGGTCGACGCCTCGCTGTCGAAGCCGATGCCGTCGTCGGTGATGCTCAGGATCCACGGGTCGCCCGTGGCGCCGTCGGGCAGCGGGTCGGCCGGCGGCTGGTCGGCATGGTCCCCTGCGGCGTCGCCCCCGGCGGCGACCCGGGCGGGACGCGCCATCCGGTCCGACGCCCGCGCGACGGCGACGCGGACACGGCCCCTGCGTCCGTCGACGAAGGCGTGCTTGAGCGCGTTGGTCACCGCCTCGTTGACCAGCAGGGCGAGCGGCACGGCCTTTTCCTGGGTGATCGTGATGTCCGGGACGTCGACGGTCACGCTGACCCGTCCACCGGGGCGGCCGGTGATCTCCTGCACCTGGCGGCAGAGCTCGCCCAGGAAATCCGACAGGCGGACCGAATCGAGGTCGTCGGTCTCGTAGATCGAGCGGTGGATGAGGGCCAGCGCGTTGATCCGTCCCTGGGCGTCGGCCAGCACCCGCCGGTCCTGGTCACGAGCCAGCCGCCGGCTCTGCAGCGAGAGAAGGCTGGTGATCGTCTGGAGATTGTTCTTCACGCGATGGTGGATCTCCGTGATCAGCGTCTCCTTCTCGGTAAGCGAGGCCTCGAGCTCGTGGGTCCGCGCCCGGATGACGTCGGCCATGACGTTGAACCGCTCGCCCAGGTCGCGCAGCTCGCCCGGCGCGGCGGAGAAGTCGCGCGGCGCGTCGTAGCGCCCGAGCGCGTAGGCCCGGGTGGCGCGGCCGAGCTGGCGGATCCAGCGCAGCACGAACCGGTCGACGGCGAACCAGGCGGCGATCAGCGCCGCCAGCCACATGGCCGCCGGCGCGACCAGGCGGTTGAGCAGGTCGACCTGCATCCAGCCGATGAGGTTGCCCGACGGCACGCCGAAGAGGACCGAGATCTCGTCGCCATAGACGGGGGCCAGGGCATAGAAGCGCCGCTGGCCGTCGGCGGCCTCGGCGCGGAAGGTATGGGTCTCTGCCCCCAGGGCGTCGACCGGCAGCCCGCCCACCGGCAGCTTCGAGGCCGCGGCCTCGGGGCTGCGGGTCAGCGGCCGGCCGCGCGCGTCGATCAGGTGGACCACCGCGTCGGCCGGCAGCCCGTAGTAGCGCGTCCAGCGGTCGAACCAGGAAAGTCGGATCCCGACGACGACGGCGCCCAGGAACGCCGTGTCGCGCCGGATCGGGGTGGCGGTCACCAGGACCGGGATTTCCGACAGGTCGCCGACCGTCGGCCCGGAGATGACGAAGCTGCGCCCGCTGGCCACCCGCTCGTACCAGCCGCTCGAGATGACCGAGGGCACACGGCGCGGCACGCCGTCGCCCGTGCAGTGCAGGAAGCCGTCCGGCGTGACGACGCCGGCCTCGGCGTATTCGGCGAAGCTGCGGATGGCGAGGTCGATCTCCTCGCCGCAGGCCGGCGCGCGCTGGCGGGCCACCGCCTCGGACGATCCGAGGGCCTTTAGCAGCCGCTCGGTGCTGGCGAAGAGCGCGCCTTCCTCCTCGACGGCGAGCCGGGCGCTCTGCAGCAGGGCCTCGCGCATCTGGGCCTGCTGGCTACGATAGCTGTTGATGGCCTGGAGCCCGGAGACCAGCGCGATCGGCGCAAGGCACAGCGCCAGCAGCAGGACCAGCCGCAGGCGAAGGGAATCGGCGATCCGCCGCGCCCCGGGCACCGGGCGGTCAGCCCGTCGCGGGCACGACCGCGGGCCGGTCGGGTTCGCCGGCGTCGTCGTCCGCGCGTCGGGCGGCGGCCCCGGTCTGGCTCGACGACTCGAGATGGCGGGTCAGCTCCGCCCGGCCGCGGGAGGCGCGGCTCTTCATCGTGCCGACGGCGCAGCCGGCGATCTGGGCGGCTTCCTCGTAGCTGAAGCCGCTGGCGCCCACCAGGATCAGCGCCTCGCGCTGGTCGTCGGGCAGCCGGCCGAGCGCGCGCTGCAACTCGGTCAGGGAAATCCGGTGCTCCTGACTCGCGGGCACGGCCATGGCGGCGACCAGTGTGCCCTCGGGATCCTCGGCCTCGGTCTTCTTGCGGCGCCGGCCGTAGAACTCGTTGCGCAGGATCGTGCACAGCCAGGCGCGCATGTTCGTGCCGGGTCGGAAGCTGTCCGACTTGGCCCACGCGCGCAGCATCGTCTCCTGCACCAGATCGTCCGCCTGGTCGGCGCTGCCCGCGAGCGCGCGGGCGAAGGCGCGCAGATCCGGAATCCAGCCCAGCAGTTCGCGCTTGAAGTCGTCGCTCGGGGTCGCGGTCATGCCTTGCCCCCGTCGTCCCGGTCCGTTGGCTGCTCGTCGGCGCCGCCGCCCGTGCCGGCGTCCGATTGCTGCCTCGCGCTCGTATCCAGGCGATCGAGAAGACCGAGGAGCTGCTCCGGCACGGGTTCCGACGCGACGGTGCGGTACAGCCGGCGCAGCTCGCCGCCCAGCCAGTCGCTGTCGTCGGCCTCCGGCTCGCCGCCGGCGTCGGCCGGCGCCGGGCGCGTGACCGAGGGATCGGCCCCGGCGGGGCGGGGCTCTTCGGACGCGGGCGGTGTGCCGCCGTCTCGTCTGTGGCTCGAAATCGTCATGGGTCCAACCGGGCCCCCGGGTCGATCCTGTCGCCGCACGGGCCATCTTGTGACATTCGGGAGCCCAATGCACCAGGCGGGGATCGGGTTCCGTGCCATCGGTGGGTCGATGGCGGCGTCCGGCGGAGAGCCGTCCCGCGCCCGCCGGGGAACCGTGCGCGCCAGTCGCACGTTCAAGCGGGCGGTCAAGCGGACGGTTCCGCCCGTACCGGGCCGCCAGAGGAGGAGACGTTGTCGACCGTGACACCCAGCCGGCAGCTGGCGCCCCACCTGCCCTATCTGCGCCGCTACGCCCGCGCGCTCACCGGCGACCAGGACAGCGGCGACGGGCTCGTGCGCCGGTGCCTGGAGGCGCTGGTCGCCGATCCCGCCCGTCTGGCGGAAGGACCGGGGCCCCGCGTCGTGCTGTTCCGCGCGCTCCACGACCTGATGGCGGCCGGCGAGGCCGGCGACGGAGCGGGGCCCCGCGGGCACGAGCCGGGCGTGGAGGACAGCCTGCACGCCCTGACGCCGACCCATCGCGAAGCGCTCCTGCTCGCCACGATGGAGGGGTTTCCGCTCGACGACGTCGCGGCGATCCTACGGCGCGACCGCGACGACGCCGAAGCCCTGATCGCCGCGGCGCGCAGCGCCTTCGAGAGCCTGATGGCGGCCTCGATCCTGATTATCGAGGACGAGCCGATCATCGCGCTCGATCTCAAGGCGATCGTCGAGGGCATGCGCCACACCGTGCTGAGCATCGCCAGAACGGCGGCCGAGGCCGAGACTCAGGCCGAGCGGCACCGCCCGGACCTGATCCTGGCCGATATCCGGCTCGCCGACGGCAGCTCCGGCATCGACGCGGTGCGCGAGATCACGGCGCGGATGCGCGTGCCGGTGATCTTCATCACCGCCTATCCCGAGGAGCTCCTGACCGGCGAGCGGGTCGAGCCCGCCTACCTGATCACCAAGCCGTTCCTGGAAGACGCCGTGCGGGCCATGGTCGGCCACGTGCTCTTCGCCAATTCCCCAGCCGCGCGACCGGTGTGAGCCATGCGCGACCCGCACGATCCGATCGCCCGACCGTCCCCGCGCCCCGCCGCCGACGCGGCGCGCGTGGCCGGGCCGTCCCGCCGGTCGATCCTGGCGCTGGCCGGCCTCGCCGGTCTCGCGGGCTTCTGGCCCGTGCCGGGGCGCGGCGCCGAGCCGGCCGGCGGCACCGCGAACAGCCTGCCCGGCTGGCCCCGGCTCGGCCCGGCGCGGCCCTATTCCTTCGAGCGGCTGGTCGAGCGCGCCCGGCGCCTCGCTGCCGAGCCCCACACCCCGCCGCCGAGCCCGGCGCCCGACGCGCTGGCCGGCATCGACTACGACGCCTATCAGGCGATCCGGTCGAACCCCGGCGTGCCGGCGGGCGGCGAGAGCGGGCAGGGGCCGCCGATCGAGCCGTTCCACCTGCACCGCTACGCGCCCCATCCGGTCGGGCTGTTCCTGGTCTCGGGCGGGCAGGCGCGGCGGCTCGCCTATGACGCCGGGGCCTTCGACTATACCGGCAATCTGGGGCCTTCGGACCTGCCCGCCGATCTCGGCTGGGCCGGGTTCCGGGCGGCCGAGCGGGAGGGGCCCGGCGACTGGCTCGCCTTCATGGGTGCCTCCTATTTCCGGTCCTCCGATCCGACCGGGCAGTACGGGCTCTCGGCCCGGGGCATCGCGATCGATACCGCGGCGCCGGGCCGCGACGAGGAGTTCCCGCGCTTCACCGATTTCTGGCTCGGCCTCGACAGCGAGGGACGGGGCGAGGGGCGGCTGGTCATCGACGCCCTGCTCGACGGGCCGAGCGTCACCGGCGCCTATCGCATGGTGGTCGCGCGCGACGAGACGGCGACGCCGATGGACGTCACCTGCCGGCTGTTCGCGCGCACGCGCATCGAGCGGCTGGGCATCGCGCCGCTGACCAGCATGTACTGGTATTCCGAGACCAACCGCCACACGGCCACCGACTGGCGCCCGGAGATTCACGACAG
The DNA here is from genome assembly GCA_040220455.1 of Azospirillaceae bacterium. Lineage (GTDB taxonomy): Bacteria > Pseudomonadota > Alphaproteobacteria > DSM-16000 > Inquilinaceae > JAVJUS01. Next base: position 22,263 of record JAVJUS010000016.1, on the reverse strand, counting down.
CGACGGCCTCGCCCTGTGGACGGGGGCGGGGGAGCGGCTTTGGCGACCGCTCGCCAACCCGCCCGCGGTCTCCACCTCGTCCTTCGTCGACACCGATCCGCGCGGCTTCGGGCTGATGCAGCGCGACCGGTCCTTTGCCAACTACGAGGACGATTCGGTCTTCTACGACCGTCGGCCGTCCGCCTGGGTCGAGCCCCGCGGCGCCTGGGGCGCGGGGTCGGTCATGCTGGTGGAGCTTCCGACCGACGACGAGATCCACGACAACATCGTCGCCTTCTGGACGCCCGCGCGCGCGATCGCGGCGGGCGACGCCCTGTCCTTCGACTACCGACTGACGTGGACGGCAAGCGTCCAGGTGCCGGACTCCCTGGGGCGGGTGGTGGCGACCCGACTCGGCCGCGCCGGCGTGCCGGGCCAGCCGCGGCCCGAGGACGGGGTCAAGATCGCCGTCGACTTCGCCGGCGGCCGGCTCGACACGCTGGAATCGACCGATCCGGTGGAGCCGATGATCTCCGTCGCCGGTGACGCCGCCGGTGCGCGGATCGACAACCCCTACGCCATCCGCGTGGTCGGCACGCCCTACTGGCGCGTCATCTTCGACGTCTATGGCGATGCGCCGGTGGTCGACCTGCGCTGCTTCCTGAAGGACCCGGACGGCGTGCTCACCGAAACCTGGCTCCACCAGCACCGCCCGATCGCCTGGTAGGCGGGTAGGTCGGGTGAGCGAAGCCATTCGGGATTCCGGAAATGGCCGAGTATTCTATTTTCAAGGTAAAAAGTATCGTCATCCCCGCGTAAGCGGGGATTCTTTTTTTTGCAGCTCGTTGATTGGAGGCCAATGGATTCCCGCGTTCGCGGGAATGACGATAACTTGGCTTCGAGTAGGTCCGTAGGTCGTTGAGCGAACGCGACGCGACGGGGCGCGTCCATACTTGCAGCCCCGGACCGCCCCGCGCCGCCGTGCCGGGCGTGGCCTCACTCCACGGAATCTTCGACGGCGTCGCCGGTCTCCTCGACGTCCTGGCCGACGCCGCGGATGGTGTTCTCGCAGGCGGTCAGGGCGGTCGCCGTGCCCAGCGCGATGAGCAGCCAGGTGGCGAGGGTGCGGGCCTTGGTCATGATTGCCTCCGCTCGTTGATGCACGGGCCGGCTCGCGGGCGCGGGCCGGGCGATGGTCATCAACGGCTCCGCGCGGCGGATCGTTCCGTGGCCGGTGCCGGTCCGCGGCGGCGCGGCCGAGGATCAGGGACCCGAAGCCAGCTCGTGACGGGCGCGCCAGGTGTCGTCGACATAGTTGGCGATCAGGCACTGGCGGACGCCGCGGATCGGCCGCTGGCGGAAGCCGTGCCAGGTGTCGTCGCCGGGCACGAAGACGAGCCCGGTGCCGAAGCCGAAGGGGGCCGTGCCCCAGTGCCGGTCGGGGCCGTCGTAGAGGTCGGTGCCGGCGTCGGCCAGCTCCGGCTCCCGGTTCAGCCCGATCAGCATGGTGAAGCGCTTGACCCGGATATCCGTATGCGGCGCCAGCCAGAAGCCGTCGGTGTCGCGGCACAGCTCGACGCGCAGATGGTGCGGCGTCAGGTCGACGCCGACCAGCCCGCCCAGCGCCGCGCGCAGGGCCGGGGAATCGAGCGCGGAGGCGACCGCGTCGACCGCCGCGTCGCGCCGCCGCCGGTCGGGATCGAAGAAGACGCGCCGGGCGTTGTCGCCCTCGCGCGTGCCGTCGAAGGCCGGCGCCCCCGTCGCATCCGGGCGCTCCATCGGCAGGGCGGCCAGCGCGTCGCCGGTCGCCTCCGGCAGCAGGCCGTCGAGCCGCCAATGCCGCCAGGGCACCTCATGGCGCGTCGCCCAGCCGATCGCGCCGAGCGCGTGGGCCACATGCCCCGCCACCTCGACCTCCGCCGCCGCCCCACCGCCCGCGGCCCCGCGCGGCCGCGCCAGAACCCGTGTCGCCAACATCGAGACCATCCCCTGTCGCGAGAGCCCGGGCCCCGCATAATCGAACGCGCGGCCGGGCGGGATGATGTGGATCAAGGCGCCGCGGCATGTGGGGTGCCCGACCCCGGCGCTTGACTCCCCCCGTTCGCCCTCCCACCTGCTTTGATGTGGGCGGCGCCTTCGTGCAGGGTCGCCCAGGGAGTTGGGGGTGCCGGCCGGGCCGGGCCCTTTTGGCCGAGGGTGTCGGCCGCGCGCTCGCTTCGAGGAGGAGACCCGCGTCGTGACCCGTCTTTCGCTGATGAACAGCCCGCTCCTGCTCGGCTTCGAGCAGTTCGAGCGCACGTTGGACCGGGCCGCCAAGGCCTCGACCGACGGCTATCCGCCCTACAACATCGAGAAGCTCGGCACCGACCGGCTGCGCATCACGCTCGCCGTCGCCGGCTTCACCGAGGACGACCTGTCGATCCAGGTCGAGGACAACCAGCTCACCATCCGCGGCAAGCAGACCGACGACACCGAGCGGGTCTATCTCCATCGCGGCATTGCCGCGCGGCAGTTCCAGCGCTCCTTCGTCCTCGCCGACGGGATCGAGGTGGTCGGCGCCTCGCTCGACAACGGCCTGCTCGACATCGAGCTGCACCGGCCCAAGCCCGCCAGCCGCGCCCGCACCATCGAGATCGGCCGCGGCAACGGCGCCGCGCGCCGCGGCGACACGCGCATCGACGTCGAGGCGCCGGAGGCCGGGACCGCCGCGGAGACAGCCGACGCCGCCGAGACCGCCGACGCCGGCGAGACAACCGGAACCGACCGGGCGTCGGGACGGGCGTGACACCGGCCTCCCGAATCGTCCAGGGGTGACCGCGGCCGACCCCCCAGACGGCCGTAGCCCGAGAAAGGTGACTTCATGAGACCCGATCTGATCCATCAGGCGCGCGACCTGAGCCAGGCGGACTTCGCCCAGTGGGGCGTCAACGAGATCGCCTTCGTCAAGGCCACCACCACCGACGAGGGCACGGCCGCCTGGGCCATCCACGGCGCCGACGGCACCCAGCTCGCCGTCGTCGGCGACCGCGACCAGGCCTTCGCCGTCGTGCGCCAGAACGAGCTGGAGCCCGTCAGCGTCCACTGACCGCGGCGCCCCGACCCGATCCCGTTGCCCCGGCCTCGAGCCGGGCCCGGCGGGCGGGCACCGGTCCGACATCTCGCGCCCCGATCCGCCCCGCCGGATCGGGGCGTTTCTCGTGCCGTGCTTCGCTTGCGGTTTGACCACGAAAGTCACGAAGGGGCACGAAGGGCGGGCGACAAGACGGCGGCGTCGGAAGAGGGGCCCGAAGTGGGGATTTCACCACCAAGGGCACCAAGTTCACCAAGTTTCACGGCGCAGATTGCAAGGTATAGTTTTCAAGGAATTCCAGGCGTATTACGATCTGTCATGTATAACATTCGATTACGAAGCGCCGACAGACGGCTTAAGGAGAAATTCGTGACCTTCGTGCCTTCGTGGTTCAATCCTTCGCTTCGCGGAACTCCGGCCACGGCACCCGACGCCACTTGGTGATCTTGGTGTTCTTGGTGGTAAGGATCCTTACCAGGCTCCGTAGCCCCACCCCAGGGGCGCGGCGCTACGCCGTTCGAGACGCCATCGCATCGTCCGGGAGACGCACGCCGCCGGTCGCGTCGCCGCATAACGCCGAAGCGCCGTTCCCCAACGGCGGCGTCGGCGCCACACTCGGGCGATGACCGGGCCGTCGGCCCGTGCCGGAGGCATGCCCATGCGAAGCGTCACCCTCGCCCGTTCGGGGATCACCACCTCCAAGCTCGGCTTCGGCTGCGCGCCGCTGATGGGGCGCGTGGGCAAGGCCAAGGGCCTGCGCGCGCTCGCCGCCGCGCACGAGGCGGGGGTGCGCCATATCGACGTGGCGCGCTCCTACGGCTACGGCGAGGCGGAGGCGGCCCTGGCCGGGTTCCTCAAGGGCCGGCGCGAGTCGGTCGTGCTGGCCAGCAAGGTCGGCATCGCCCCGCCGCCGCCTTCGCTCAAGCGGCGGGTCGTGCTGGGTGTCGCCCGCCCGGTGCTGGCCGCTGTTCCGGCCCTGCGCGCCCGTCTGGCGGGACGGGGCGGGAGCCTGCTGGAGCGGGTCGAGCTCGACGGCGAGACCATCCGGCGCTCGGTCGAGGCGAGCCTGACGGCGCTGCGCACCGACCGGCTCGACCTCCTGCTCCTGCACGAGGCGACGCCGGAGAGCGCCGGGCGCGACGACGTGCCGGAGACCCTGGAGCGGCTGGTCGAGGCCGGCAAGATCCGGGCCTGGGGCGTCTCGACCGGCATCGAGGAGACGCGGCGCTGGCGCGAGCGCCTGGGCGACCGCCTGGCCCTGGCCCAGATCGCCGCCAATCCGTTCGAGCCGGGGCTCGACGAATTGGGGGGCGGGCCGGGCGGCGGCGCCTTCGACCTGATCGGCCATTCGCCCTTCGGCGGCCGGCTGGGGTGGGAGACGGTCGACGCGATCGCCGGCGATGTCGCCCTGCGCCGGTCCTTCCTCGACCGCTTCGGCGCCGACCCGGCCGATCGCACGGCCATGGCGCGGCTGCTCATGCGGTATGCCCTGTCGCTGCCGCGCACCGGCCCGATCGTCTGTTCCATGTATGACGAGCGCCACCTGGCCGCGAACCTGGAGGCGCTGGAGGCGCCGCCGCTCGACCTGCCGGGCCGGCGAGCGCTGGAGCGGGCCTTCGCCCCAGGCGGCTTGAGCGAGGCGGCAGCCTGAGGGTCGTGGGGCGTTTCCCGGCGGGCCGGCGGGTCAGTCAGCCAAGAGCCCGGAGCCTCGGGATCTCTCAGAAGCCCGCGTCGGGCGCCAGTGGAATGCAGGCCGTGCCGGCCTCGGTCAGGCGCCGGCAGGCGAGCACGGCGCTGTCCGGGCCAAGGCCGGTGAGGCGGGCCCGATAGAGCGGGCCGTCCGCGGTCTCCACCGCCATCACCACGGTTTTCGCACCCGCCAGCAGGTCGGGCGCCTGGCCGCGCGCCAGGTCGAGGACGGCGCGGCCGTCCTCCGGCGTGGCATAGGCGCCGACCTGGATGCCCCAGGCGCCGCCGGTGCCGGAATCCGGAATGTCGCCGCCGGCCTCGGGCGGAATGACCGCGGAGGCGAGCTCCGCCGGCGGGGCCGGGGGCTCGGGCACGAGGTCGAGCGGCACGCCGGTCGCCGTCCCGCCGGCGGCCGACAGCTCCACCTTCGCGCGCGGCCCGGTGCCCGGGCGGCGCGGCGGAGTCGGCAGATAAGCGGCCCAGGCCGGCGCCGGCGTGCCCGAGGCGGCGACGCCGGGCACTGTGCGGGCGATCTTCTCCCCGATCGGGTCGGCGGCCGCGGGGCCGCTCGTCACGCCGGCGAGCAGCAGCGCCGAGGCGGAGGGTCGGCCCGGCCGCGGCGGGCGGAAGGGCAACTCGCCCGAGGCCATGAGCTGGCGCGCCCGGCCGGTGGCGAAGGCCTCGTCCAGGATGCGGGTCATCCAGCGGTTGCGCGTGTCCGACGTGTCGCCGCCGAAGACGACGGCGACGACGCGCAGGTTCCCGCGCACCACCGAGGCCGCGAGATTGAAGCCGGAAGCCCGGATATAGCCGGTCTTCAGCCCGTCCATGCCGTCGTACTGGCCGAGCAGGCGGTTGTGATTGCGGTAGGTCGCGCCGGCGTAGGACCAGCGCTCGGTCGAGAAGTAGCGATAGCGGTCCGGGAAGTTCCAGATCAGCGCGCGGGCCAGCCGCGCCATGTCGCGCGCCGTCGACTTCTGCCCGGAATCCGGCAGCCCCGAGGCGTTGCGGAAGGTCGTGCTCGCCATGCCGAGGCGCCGGGCCTGGGCCGTCATCATCTCGGCGAACCCGGATTCCGTGCCGCCGATCGCCTCCGCCAGGACGACGGCGACGTCGTTGGCCGACTTGGTCACGAGCGCGTAGATCGCGTCCTCGACCCGGATCGAGGAGCCGGCGGCGAGCCCGAGATGGGACGGCGGCTGGGCATCGGCGGCGCGCGACACGGGGATGCGCTGGCCCAGCGTCAGGCGCCCGTCGTCCAGCGCCTGGAACGTCATGTACAGCGTCATCATCTTGGTCAGGGAGGCGGGGTAGAGCCGGACATCCGCCCGGAACTGGTGGAACACCTCCCCGGTGACCGCGTCCATGACGATCGCGGCGTCGCGCGGGTCGTCCGCCCGGGCCGGGCGCGTCGGCAGCGCGACGGCGAGGGCGACCACGAGCACCACCCCCAGGGCGGCGAGCGCCCCGAGTCGCGGCAGGCGTAAGGCCCGGCGCGGTGCCGCGCCGGCGCCGAATTCGCCGTCTTTACAGGGGACTGGGGATCCCGCCACAGCGCCCTCCGCACCGCTGATCGTTGACAATCGAAATTCTAGTGGAACGCCAGAGTCGCTGTCTAGAGTCTGATGATAAAAGGGTTAATGAAGGTTTTAAACGACGCCTCTCGACCCTTCCGTCGCGCCCGAGCCGTCATGATCGGACCCGTCCGCGGCTGCTCGGCGCATGGCAGCCATGCGGCGGCGGGCTTGCGGGCGGCGTCGGCCGGGTGAGACAGGTGGCCCTCGGGACGAATCCGGACGCAAGGTTGGAGCGACATGGGGCGACGCGGGCGCGACGACCCGGCCGGGGCGGAAAGCACGGGAGCCTCGGGGCTCGTCGGCCGGATCTGGTCGGCGCCCTACCTGCTCGTCCTCGTGCCGCCGCTGATGTGGTCGGGCAACATCCTGCTGTCGCGCGGGCTGGCGGAGACGCTGCCCCCGGTCGGCCTCGCCTTCTGGCGCTGGGTCGGCGCGGTGGCGGTGCTGGCGCCGTTCGTCCTGCCGCGCCTGATCGCCCAGCGCGCGCTCCTGCGCGCTCATGCCGGCGTGATCCTGGTCGCGGGCCTGTTCGGCATCGCGGCCTACAACACGCTGGTCTACCAGGCCCTGCAGACGACACCGGCCCTAAACGCCACGCTGATCGGGTCGCTGATGCCGCTGGCGATCCCGCTCGCCGCGCGACTGATCCTGGGCGACCGGATCGCGCCGCGCCAGATTGCCGGCATCGTGATCTCGTTCCTCGGCGTGGTCTGGATCGTCGCGCGCGGCGATCCGCGCACCCTGGCCGCCTTCGAGGTCACCCCCGGCGACCTCTGGATGCTGGCGGCGGTGGCGAGCTGGGCGATCTACTCCGCGGTCGTGCGGCTCAAGCCGGCGGCGATGAGCCCTTGGGTCTTCATGGCCGCGACCATGACCGTCGGCCTGGTGATGCTGATCCCGTTCCTGGCGCTGGAGGTGGCGGGCGGCCGGTCCATGCCGCTGACGGCCGTGTCGGTCGGCGTCGTCGCCTATGTCGCCGTCTTCGCCTCGGTGCTCGCCTATCTGTGCTGGAACCGCACGGTCGGGCTGATCGGGCCGACGCGCACCGGCCTCGCCATCCATCTCATGCCCGTGCTGGTCGGCGCCCTGGCCTTCGTCTTCCTGGACGAGCCGATCCGGTTCTTCCATCTCGCCGGCGCGGTCCTCATCGCGACCGGCATCGCCGTCGCCCTGACGACCCCGGCGGCCGGACGCGCCGCGAACTCGGCCCAGGGCACGACCGGGCGGAGCGCGGGGCGGTAGGCCTCGTCCCGATCAGCCGTCCACCAACCGCGTCACGTGACCCATCTTGCGGCCCGGGCGGGCTTCCGCCTTGCCGTAGAGGTGGAGGTGGGCGCCGGGTTCGGCCAGGATCTCGGGCCAGCGCTCGACCTCGGCGCCGATCAGGTTGTCCATCACCGCCGGGCGGAACGGGCGGACGGCTCCCAGGGGCCGGCCGGTGATCGCGCGGACGAGCTGTTCGAACTGGTCGGTCGGGCAGCCCTCGATCGTCCAGTGGCCGGAGTTGTGGGGCCGCGGCGCCAGCTCGTTGACCAGCACGCCGCCCTCCGGCGTCAAGAACATCTCCACCGCCAGCAGGCCGACGATGTCGAGCCGGGTCATCAGCGACAGGGCGGCCGCCTCGGCCGCGGCGACGGCGTCGGCCGCCAGCGCCGCCGGCGCCGTCGTGTGCGCCAGGATGTGGTCGCGATGGTCGTTGCGCACCACCGGATAGGCGACGGTCTCGCCGTCGAGGCCGCGCGCGGCGATCACCGAGCATTCGAAGGCGAACGGGACCTTGCGCTCCAGCACCGCGGGGCAGGCGCCGATGCGCGCCCAGGCCTCGTCGGCGGACAGGCCGTCGGTCTCCAGCATCGCCTGGCCCTTGCCGTCATAGCCGAGCCGCGCGGCCTTGAGCACGGCGGGCCGGCCGATCGCCGCCAACGCCGAGTCGAGCGCGGCGCGGTCGGGCACGGCACGCCACTCGGCCGTGGGCAGGGCCAACTCCGCGCACAGCGTCTTCTCCGCCACCCGATCCTGGCAGGCAGCGAGCGCCGCGGCCCCGGGGCGCACCGGGACCCGGGCGGCGAGAAACTCGACCGCCGAAAGGGGCACGTTCTCGAACTCGTAGGTCACGACATCGACCCGCCCGGCGAAGGCGGCGAGCGCCGCGTCGTCGTCGAAGGAGCTTGTTGTCGACCGGTCGCAGACCTGGCCGGCCGGGCTGTCGGCATCGGGGCAGAAGACATGGGCCCGCAGGCCGAGCCGGGCCGCCGCGATCGCCGTCATGCGGCCGAGCTGGCCGCCGCCCAGGATGCCGATCGTCGCGCCGGGCGGGAGCCGTCCCGCGGACGCGGCGGTGGCGGGTGCCGGGTCGGGGCGCTCGCCGGCGTGGGCGTCGGGTCGGTCGGGCGCGGTGTCAGCCATCGTCTTCGGGCGTCTCGGGCACGGCGGCGGTCTGCTCGGCGCGGAAGCGGTCGAGCGCGTCGGCCACGGCCGGATCGGTCGGGGCCAGCAGGGCGGCGGCGAACAGGGCGGCGTTGATCGCGCCCGGCTTGCCGATGGCGAAGGTCGCGACCGGCACGCCGCCCGGCATCTGGACGATCGACAGCAGGCTGTCCATGCCGTCGAGCGCCTTGCTCTCGACCGGCACGCCCAGCACCGGCACCGGCGTCATCGCCGCCGTCATGCCCGGCAGATGGGCCGCCCCGCCGGCCCCGGCGATGATGGCGCGCAGGCCCCGCTCCCGCGCCGTTCGGGCATAGTGTGCCATGCGATCGGGCGTGCGGTGGGCGGAGACGACGCGGGCCTCGTGGGCGATGCCCAGGCGGTCCAGCGTCTCCGCCGCGTGGCGCAGGGTCGGCCAGTCGGACCGGCTGCCCATGATGATTCCGATGACGGGCGGGCGCGGCATCGGGTCGGCTCCCGGGGCGGCGTACGGGTGGTCGGCGAAGGGGCGCGGATTATAGGACGCGGCCCGCCGAGGGCAAGTCGTGGCGGGTACTACGTAGGGATCTCGTTGATTCCGGGCCGCGAAAAGGCTACACGGCCTGTCGGGAGGGCACCGTGCGGGCGGCGCGAGCATGCGGGACGTCGGGGCGACGACATGAAGGTGACGGGCGATCGCCCGGTCCGCGGGCCGGCGCGTGCACGCGACACGCGGCGGGCCGAGGGCACCGAGGCCGTCGGCGGGGCCGACCCCGCCGAAGAGGTGCGTCCCGCCGCGAGTACCCGCAGCGTGCAGGACGTGGCGACGTTCCTCGGCATTCCGGAAGACGACCTGACGCCGAAGGTCCGCGAGGGCATCGCCCGGCTGCTCGACGAGGTCGACCGTCTGCGCCGAGATGCCGAGTCGAAGGAACTGCGGATCGCCTATCTGGAGCGCCTGGCCGACGAGGATCCATTGGCCCCGGTGCTCAACCGCCGGGCCTTCGTGCGCGAACTGACGCGCATGGTCGCCCATGCCGAGCGCTACGGCACCGTCTCCAGCGTGCTCTATTTCGACCTGGACGGCCTGAAGGCGATCAACGACGCCCACGGCCACGGCGCCGGCGACGCGGCGCTGGCCCATACGGCCGACATCCTGGTGCGCAATACCCGCGGCTCGGACATCGTCGGTCGCCTGGGCGGGGACGAGTTCGGCGTGCTGCTGGTCCAGGCGGACGAGGCCTCGGCGTTGCGCAAGGCCACCGACCTGGCCGAACTCGTCGCCAGCACGCCCGTCACCTGGCGCGAGGCCACGCTGACGATCTCCGCCTCGGTTGGCAGCTTCGCCTTCGACGGGCGGGAGGAGGCCCAGGCCGTGCTCGACCGGGCCGACCGGGCGATGTACCGGCGCAAGCGCGGGGTGCGCTGATCCGGCGGCCCGGCCGGCGCGTCGTGACGCGTCAGGCGATGATGTCGGGCAGGAGCTTGCTTTCCAGGCGAAGGATCTCGTCCTTGATGACGAGCTTGCGCTTCTTGAGCCGCTGGAGCCGGAGCGCGTCGAACGGCGCGGTCTCGCTCAGCCGCGCGATCACGTCGTCCAGGTCCCGGTGCTCGATCCGGAGCTCGGCGAGCTGACGCTTGATCCGCTCGGTTTCGTCCATGGCGCCTGCGCCCTCGAGGTTGTCCGACATCGGCGACGCTTATACCAAGACGCGGGGGGGCCGCGCCATGTCCCGCCGACGGCCCGGTCCCGGCCGGTACGTCCGTGCCCAACCCTGCGGTTGCGCCCGCATCGGCATCTGTTAAGACTACGCCCGCCTCTTCAATCCCCTCCCGAAAAAGAGACGGCGGCACCCATGTCTGGCGAGAAGCGCATCGGCATTCTCACGAGCGGCGGCGACTGCGCGGGACTCAACGCCGTGATCCGGGCGGCCGTCGCCCGGGCGACTGAACTCGGCTGGACCACGATCGGCATCAAGGAGGGCACCCAGGGTCTGTTGACCCGGCCCCTGCGCTACGACGTGCTCAACGCCGAGGAATTCACGGGCACCACCATGCGCCAGGGCGGCACGATCCTGGGAACCACCAATCGCGGCAATCCCTTCGCCTTCCCGATGGCCGACGGCACGACCAAGGACCGCTCGGAGGAGATCATCGGCGGCTGCCGGGAGCTGGGCCTCGACGCCCTGATCGGCATCGGCGGCGATGGCAGCTTCGCGATCCTGCGCAAGCTCGCCCAGCAGGGCGGCCTCAAACTGGTCGGCATTCCGAAGACGATCGACAACGATGTCGGCCTGACCGAGATCTCCGTCGGCTTCGACACCGCGGTCGCGGTGGCGACCGAGGCGCTCGACCGGCTCCAGCCGACCGCGGCCAGCCATGCCCGGGTCATGATCCTCGAGGTGATGGGCCGCGACGCCGGCCATATCGCGCTCAACGCCGGCATCGCGGGTGGCGCCGACGTGATCCTGATTCCGGAGATGGAGTACACGATCGAGGCGATCGGCCGGAAGATCCGCCAAGTCCGCGCGCGCGGTCGAAACTTCGCGCTCGTCGTCGTCTCCGAGGCGGTCAAGACCCTCGACGGCACGCCGATCCAGAAGGAATACGTCGGCGGCGAGCGGCGGTTCGGCGGCATCGGCGACTATCTCGCCGTCAAGATCGCGGAGGAGACGGGTGCCGAGACCCGGGTAACGGTTCTGGGCCATGTCCAGCGCGGCTCCATGCCGAGCTGGCGCGACCGGCTCGTCGCCTCGGCGTTCGGCGTCCACGCCGTCGACCTCATCGCCGAGGGCAAGTACGACCGCATGGTCGCCTGGCAGAACCGGCAGGTCGTCGACGTCCCGATCGAGGAGGCGATCGCCCACTACCAGGCGGTCGAGACCGACGGCGCGCTGGTGCGCACCGCCCGTGGCCTCGGGATCTGCCTGGGCGACTGAGAGGCCGGGCCGGCCGCGAACCGGCCCGCCACACGTCATCTCGTCGAGCGAGTCCGCGGCCTTCGACCTCGGCCGTGGGGCGTTGATGTCGCTCGTCTTCCACAAGTTTCGCGCGGTCCCGATCCCTGTTGAATCGACGTGACGTCGTGAATATGTGTATAGTCGTAGGGTGATAATCGCTTAGATTATTTCGCGACTAACGGAAGGGAGCCGAGACATGTCGATGGCAGACCGGATCACCTCGTTGCGCTCACGGCATGCCGACCTCGAAGCGAGGCTGCATGAGGAGTTGAACCGGCCCTTCCCCGACCACGACGCGATCGGACGCCTGAAGCGAGAGAAGCTGAAATTGAAGGACGAGCTGGCACGATTGACCGTGCCGGCCGGCACGGCCGCCTGAGCCGGCCACGCGGTCCCGATTCGAACGGCGCGCCCTCGACCGACGGCGCGCCGTTTCGTTTTCGAGCGTAAGGTCGAGTTCGCGGGGGATGTCGGATTTCGGCCTCTGTGCGACCTCTACGCCCGAGACGACCGGTCCGGCGTAGGTCGGCAGAGCGAAGCGATGCCGACACCGCCGATGCTTGGCGCCCGCGACGTCGGGATCGCTCTCGCTCTCCCGACCCCAGCATCATGGTTGCTACGACGCCCGGGCCCGGGTCGGCAATGCGAGGCGAAACCCGACAAGGTGTCGGGTCGCGAGCCTCAGTCGTCGCCGCCGGCCTTGCCGAAGGGGTCGTAGGGCGGGGGCATGTCGTCGTCCGCGTCTCCGGAGCTGGCGGCATAGTCGTACGCCGCCTGGGCCCTGGCCGCCGTCTCGGCGGCCTCCACGGCCTCGCGCTCCTGGACGGTCATGCGCCGGCGCGCCTTGGCGATCTCGGCGTCCAGGTCGGCCTGCTTGCACAGGCCGAGCAGCACGGGGCTGCGCGGCTTGATGTTCGGCGTGTTCCAGTGCGTGCGGTCGCGCACCGAGTTGATCGTCGGCTTGGTCGTGCCGATCAGCCGGGCGATGGCCGCGTCGCTGAGCTCCGGATGGGTCTTGAGCAGCCAGGCGACACCGTCGGGCTTCTCCGCCCGCTTGGTCACCGGCGTGTAGCGCGGGCCCTTGGAGCGCACCTGCGGCATCGGGATGTCCGGCTGGTGCATCTGGAGCGACGCCGAGGAATCCGCCTCGCAGCGCGCGATCTCTTCCTTGGTCAGCTGGCCGGCGGCGACCGGGTCCATGCCGACCATGCCGGGCGCCACCTCCTCGTCCGCGATCGCCTGGACCTCCAGCTCGTGCAGCTCGCAGAATTCGGCGATCTGCCCGAAGGTCAGCGCGGTGTTCTCGACCAGCCAGACGGCTGTGGCCTTCGGCATCAACGGCTTGGCCATCGGTCCTCCTCGGTGGCGCAACGGCAAAAGGCCGGCCCGCCCGCGGGCGCCCCGGCGGGGCAGCCACGGGATGCCGCGACGAGGCGGCGAGGCCGGTCATTGACAGCTTCGCGTCGTATATAGGGTTTCGATGGCCGAACGGTAAAGACTTCGCGCGCGTTTCGACGTGAGATCCCTTCACGAGACATCGAGGACGATCTTGCCGACATGGGCGCTCGATTCCATGAGCGCATGGGCGGCCGCCGCCTCGCGCAGGGGGAAGCGGCGATGGATGATCGGGCGCACCGTGCCCGCCTCCAGCATCGGCCACACGGTCTCGCGCAGGCCACGGGCGATGCGCGCCTTGTTCTCCACCGGCTGGGGCCTCAGCGTCGAGCCGGTCAGCGTCAGCCGCTTGACCATCATGCGCTGCATGTCGAGCGTGACCTTGCCCCCCTTCAGGAAGGCGATGGAGACGTGCCGGCCCTCGATCGCCAGGGCGTCGAGGTTGCGCTCGACATAGTCGCCGCCGACCATGTCCAGGACGACGTCGACGCCGCGCCCGTCGGTCGCCTTCTTGACGACGGCGACGAAGTCTTCAGATCGATAGTCGATGCCGCGCTCGGCGCCCAGCTCCTCGCAGGCGGCGGCCTTCTCCGCGCCGCCCGCGGTGGCGAACACCCGCGTGCCGGACTGGTAGGCGAGCTGGATCGCCGTTGTCCCGATGCCGCTGGTGCCGCCGTGGATCAGCACGCTCTCGCCCTTGGCCAGGCGACCGCGCTCGAACAGGTTGGTCCAGACGGTGAAATGGGTCTCCGGCAGGGCCGCCGCCTCCGCCGCCGACAGGCCCAGCGGCAGGGGCAGGCACTGGACCGCCGGCGTCACGCAGTATTCGGCATAGCCGCCGCCCGGCGTGAGGGCGCAGACGATCTCCCCCTCCCGCGGCCAGGTGACCGCGTCGCCCGCCGCCACCACCGTGCCCGCCACCTCCAGGCCGGGCAGGGGGCTGGCGCCGGGCGGCGGATCGTAGCGGCCCATGCGCTGGAAGACGTCCGGGCGATTGACCCCGGCCGCGGCGACATGGATCAGCACGTCCTCGGGCCCGGGCGCCGGCAGCGGCAGCTCGACGGGGACGAGCACCTCGGGGCCGCCGGGCTCGGAAATGGCGATGGCGGTCATCGACCTCGGCAGGCTCTCGGCCATGGCGCTCTCCCGGTTCGGATGCGGACGCGCGCGACGGACGCGAGGCGGCCGACGGCGCGCGAGGGTTGAAGGTGTAGGCATCCGCCGCCAGACTGGCAATCCGTCGCGGTGCTGTCGGGGCGGGCCCGCAAGCACGGGGGATGTCCAGCATGGCCGATACCGACGACCTGGCGCCGCCGCCGGCGCCCCGGCCCCGGCCGACGGATCTGGCGAGCCTGTCGATCGACGAGCTCGAGGCCTATATCGGCGAGCTCCAGGCGGAGATCGGGCGCGCGCGCGGCGCGATCGCGGACAAGCAGACGCATCGCGACTCGGTCGAGGCGCTGTTCCGCAAGCCCGATCCCGAGTGACGGCGTCGCCCTCGGCCCCCGGCCGGCGGGGCGACCGGGGCCGGCTCGCCGGTCAGCCGCTCAATTCGGCCTGCTGGTGGAAATAGCGCTCGATCGCCTGGGCGATGGCGCGCGCCAGTTCGTCCAGGTGTTCCTCGCGGACCAGTTCCCGCGCGTCCTGGTCGTTCGAGAGGTAGCCCAGTTCGACCAGCACCGAGGGCACGTCAGGGGCCTTGAGGACGGCGAAGCCGGCATGGCGGTGGGTGTTGTTGACGAGCCGCGTGCGCTCGCCCAGCGAATCGACCATGAGGCGGGCGAGCCGGGTCGAGTCGTTCTTGGTCTGGCGCTGGGCGAGATCGATCAGGATGCTCGCCATGACGTCGTCCTCCGGGTCGAGCTCGACCCCCGCCAGCGCGTCGGCCCGGTTCTCCTGGGCGGCGAGCAGGGCCGCCTCCCGGTCGCTGGCCGTGTCGGACAAGGTGTAGACCGAGGCGCCGCGCACCCCCGGCACCGGGTTGCTGTCGGCGTGCAGCGAGACGAACAGGTCGCCGCCCGCTCGGCGCGCCAGGCGGACGCGCTCGCGCAGGCGCAGGAAGGCGTCGCGCTCGCGGGTCAGGACGACGCGGTAGCCGCCGCGCTCCTCCAGCAGCCGGGCGACGCGGCGCGCCATGTCGAGCGTGATCGCTTTTTCCTGGACGCCGTTGACGCCGGTGGCGCCGGGGTCGATGCCGCCATGGCCGGGATCGAGCACGACGACCCGCCGGTCGGGCGGGCGGCGCGGAATCACCGGCGCCGCCATCGCGGCGGGCAGGGCCCGAGCCCCGGATTGCGGCGCGATCGCTTCCGCTAGGCCGCCCGCGGTCAGGTCCCTCGAGTCGCCGTCGCGCTCGGCCGGGCGGGACGCGGGGGCGCCGGCGCGCGCCGCGGAGCGGGCCGCCAGGCCGGCATAGGTCGCGGCGTCGGTCGCTTCCAGGTCGAGGACGAAGCGGAAGGGCATGTCGGCCGTGGCGGGCAGCCAGAAGACGTCGCGCACCGCAGCCGGCCGCGCCAGGTCCAGGACGACGCGCATCACGTCGCCCTCGAACAGGCCGTGGCGGTGCGCCGCGATCAGCCCGAGCCCCGGCCCCGCCCCGTCGGAGGCATGCCAGTCCACGTTGGGGAAGTCGATGACCACGCGGCGCGGGTCGTCGCGCAGCATCAGGTCGAAGTCGGGCGCCGCCGTGACCTCCAGGACGAAGCGAGTCTTGTCGGGATGCTCGCCCACGCGCACCTCGACCACCGCGGCGCGGTCGCCGGGCGCGGCCCGGGCGGCCGGCGACCCGGCCCCCGTCGCACCGACCGTCGCGGCCGCGACGACGAGAAGCGTCGCGGCGACGGCGAATCGGCTCATGCGCCGGCCCAGGGTGCGAAGCGGGGTCAAGAGACGCGCCATCCTTTCCGCACGGGACCCCGCCCGGCAAAAAGGCCCGGGACAAGGTCGGATCAGGTGACGAGATTTATAAGCCCTGAAAATCAGGGACTTCAAGACCAATCTCGATGTAACGTCTCATTCCGGCCTCGCCGCCGCGCGGGTCGGGTCGGATGATCCGCAGTAGCCGTTCATCCGACCATTGTCGTAGGGCGGCGGCATCGTTATGGTATCGGCGCGACTGAATGCGTGGCGTCTGACGTCGCGTCGAGGGTCGACGGACGGGTCCGCCACGGCGGCGTGCCGGCCATCGTGCCGCGCGCTCCGTATCCCGGCGGTCGGAGCGGCGATGCCGCCCGGCGCGCGTCGGACCGGGCCCAGGACCGCGGCCGTGACTCGACCCGGCGTTCGATGCCCGGAAGGCGGCCTGACGGCCGTCAGGTGCGAAGACGTATGAACGAAACCCGAGGCCGGTTCGGTCCTGCATGCGTCCAGGGCCGGGCCCGGAGCCCCGATGACGATCGATCAGGCCCGCTGAGGAAGCGCCGATCGGCCATGCGCGTCATCGGGTTCCGCGTGCCTTGCCGAGATCGAGCGGCCCGGTCCGCGACGCGTATGTCGCGCGCGTCGGCGGGCGGCGCCGCGGGGATATATTCATGGCGAAGAGAATGCTTGTCGACGCCACCCATCCGGAAGAAACCCGGGTGGTGGTGGTCAACGGCAACCGGTTGGAAGAACTAGATTTCGAGACAGCCGCCAAGAAGCAGCTCAAGGGCAACATCTATCTCGCCAAGGTGACGCGCGTCGAGCCGTCGCTGCAGGCAGCCTTCGTCGAGTACGGGGGCAATCGCCACGGCTTCCTGGCCTTCTCGGAAATCCACCCCGACTACTACCGCATCCCGATCGCCGACCGGGAGGCCCTGGTCGCCGAGGAGGCGGCGGGCCGGTCGGAGGCCAATGGCGGCGAGGCCGCGGTCGACGGGGACGTCGTGGACGCCGCCGACAGCCGTGGCGACGCCGATGGCGAGGATGGCGAGAGCGTCGAGACCGTCGGCGGCGACGAGGTCGAGGAGGCCGCCTCGCGCCGGCGGAGCCGGCCGCTGCGCTCCTACAAGATCCAGGAGGTGATCAAGCGCCGGCAGGTCATGCTGGTCCAGGTCACCAAGGAGGAGCGCGGCACCAAGGGCGCGGCGCTGACCACCTACCTGTCGCTGGCCGGGCGCTATTGCGTCCTGATGCCGAACACGCCGCGCGGCGGCGGGGTCAGTCGCAAGATCGCCAATCCGAAGGATCGCAAGAAGATGAAGGCGATCCTGGAGGATCTGTACGTGCCGGACGGCATGGCCGTCATCCTGCGTACGGCCGGGCTGGAGCGCACCAAGGCGGAGATCAAGCGCGATCTCGACTACCTGCTGCGGCTGTGGGACCAGATCCGGACGCTGACCCTCGAATCGGTCGCGCCGACGCTGATCCACGAGGAAGCGAACCTGATCAAGCGGGCGATCCGCGACCTCTACACCAAGGACATCGACGAGATCCTGGTCTCCGGCGAGGAGGGGTATCGCACCGCCAAGGACTTCATGCGCATGCTGATGCCGTCGCATGCCAAGAAGGTCCAGCTCTACAAGGACGAGGCGATCCCGCTGTTCCACCGCTATCAGGTGGAAAGCCAGATCGACTCGATGCACAGCCCGACGGTCCAGCTCCGCTCGGGCGGCTACATCGTCATCAACCCGACCGAGGCGCTGGTCGCCATCGACGTCAACTCGGGCCGCTCGACGCGTGAGCGCAACATCGAGGAGACGGCCTACAAGACCAACCTCGAGGCGGCGGAGGAGGTGGCGCGGCAGCTGCGCCTGCGCGACCTTGCCGGGCTGATCGTCATCGACTTCATCGACATGGAGGACGACCGGCACAACGCCGCGGTGGAGCGCCGGCTCAAGGAGGCGATGCGCTCGGACCGGGCGCGCATCCAGATCGGCCGGATCAGCCCGTTCGGCCTGCTGGAGCTGTCGCGACAGCGCCTGCGCCCGAGTCTGGTGGAGACCAATTTCGAGACCTGCCGCCTGTGCAAGGGCACGGGCCTGACGCGGGCCGTCGGCTCGGCGGCGCTGCATGTGCTGCGCGCGGTCGAGGAGGAGGGGATCCGCAAGCGCTCGCGCGAGATCCTGGTCCACACGCCGTCCGACGTGGCGCTGACCGTCCTCAACCAGAAGCGCGACGCGCTGGCCCAGATCGAGGAGCGCTACGGCTTCCACGTGATGGTCGAGGCCGACGACACGCTGGTCTCCCCCGACTACCGGCTGGAGCGGATCCGGTCGCGCGGCGACGAGGCGGCGGAACCCGCGATCGACACCGCGCGCGTCATGGCCGCCACAGACGCCGCCATCGCCGCGGCCGAGGAGGACGAGGAGGAGGAGAGCGAGGCCGCGGACGGCGAGGATAGCCGGGCCCGGGCTCCCGAGAGCGGCGGGCGCGGCGGCCGCCGGCGCGGACGCCGCCGCCGCCGCGACGACGGCGCGGAGACCGGCGAGACCGTCGAGGCCGCCGACCGTCCGGAGACGCCGGCGGAGGTCGCCGAAGCCTCCGGTGGCGAGGATGAGGAGGGCGACGGCACCGTCGTCGCGGCCGATGCCGCCGGCGAGGACAAGCCGCGCAAGAAGCGCCGACGCGGCAAGCGCGGCGGTCGCCGGCGCAGCGGCCAGCGCCCGGAGGACGAGGGCGTCGAGGGCGCCGATTTCGCCGCGACGGGCGAGCCCGGCAGCGACGAGGGCGCTGCCCCCGCGCCGGAGGAGACCTACGCGACCGCCGATACCCGCGAGGACGAGCGCGACGACGACGTCCGCGATCTGGCCGAGCGCGAGCCCGCGGCGGCGCCGGCCCCCGCGTCCTCCGAGCCGGTCGCGGCCGTCGGTGCCGCGGCCGATACGGCGGACGAGACGGTCTCCGAGACGGCGTCGGCGCCGGCCGAAGCACCGGCCACCGGCGACAGCGGTCCGGCCGAGGCCGCGCCGGCCCCGGCCGAAAAGCCGAAGCGCACCCGCAAGGCACCGGCCCGCTCGCGCAAGAAGGCGCCGGCGGCTGCCGCGGAGGCGGCATCGGCCGAGACGGCGGAAACCTCCGGTCCGACCGAGGCGGTGACGACCGAGGAGGCGCCCGCGGAGAAGCCGAAGCGCTCTCGCAAGGCGCCGGCGCGCAGCCGCAAGAAGGCGCCGGCCGAGGGCGAGTCGGCGGAGCACGCCGCCACGGCCTCTCCGGCGGACGAAGCCTCCGAAGAGGGGGCGGCCAAGGCGCCCGCGCCGCGCAAGCGCGCGACGCGCACGCGCAAGGCGCCGGCCAAGGCGCCCGCCAGGACGGCCAAGAAGGGCGGCGAGCAGAAGGTCGACGAGGAGAAGGCTGCCGACGGGAATGCCGATGGCGAGTCCGCCGCCTCGGAGGCTTCGCCCGCCGCAGCGTCCGAGCCGGCGGCTGGCGGCGAAGCTCCGAACGGCGGGGGCGCGCCGTCCCCCGCCCCCGCCCCCGCCCGGAACGGCGGCGGCGCGGGTGGCGACGACGGCTCGGAGGCGGAGGGTGTCAACCAGCCGCCGGAGCAGCCGCGCCGCGGCTGGTGGCGCCGAGTCCTCGACCGGTAGGCAGCGACCGGTGGCGTCGGATTGGGGCCTTCGGCCTCTTCACCGCCGGAATTGTGGGTCGGGAAGAGCGGAGCGAAACCCGACGGCCGGTGCCGGTGCGCGGTCTGTCGGCCGTGGGCGACCGACCAACTTCGGCCCAATCTCGGCGTTCGGCAGCGGCGTAGGTTGCCCACCGCGTAGCGGTGCGCAACGGCCCGGTCGATGCCGTCGCGCACGGCCTTTGGCCGTGGGCGACCCACGTGACGGCCCGTGTAGGTCGGGCCCCACGTAGCGGTGCGCGACGGCACGGTCGTGACGCCGGATCTCGGCTTCCGTCCTCCACGGTTCCGCAATCGTAGCTCGGGAAGAGCGAAGCGAAACCCGACACCGCGCCGCCTTCCCCCGGCGGCGGTCACGGCTCCAGGCAGTCGACGATGGGATCGATCTGGTTCATGCGGGTGGTCAGGGTCGTGGCGCGCCCGGCGATGTAGCCGGTCGGCTGCCCGGCCGACCAGCGCCGCGGGTTGGGCAGGACGGCGGCGATGAGGGCGGCCTGGCGGGGCGTCAGCTCGGCCGCCGGCCGACCGAAATGGGCCTCGGCCGCCGCCCCGACGCCATAGACCCCGGGGCCCGTCTCGGCGATGTTCAGATAGACCTCGATGATCCGCCGCTTGGGCCAGAGCGCTTCCAGATAGATCACCAGGTAGGCCTCGAGCCCCTTGCGCAGGAAGTCCCGGCCGGGCCAGAGGAAAAGGTTCTTGGCCGTCTGCATCGAGAGGGTCGACGCCCCGCGCAGCCGGCCGCCGGCGCGCCACTCCTCCCAGGCGGCCCGGATCTGCTCGAGATCGAAGCCGTGATGGGCGCAGAAGCGGTTGTCTTCCCCCGCGATCACGGCCAGTGGCACGTGGCGGGGCAGGTCGTCGAGGGCGATCCGGTCGCGGCGCCAGCCCTCGCCCTCGAACAGCCGGATCACCATCAGCGGCGTCGCCGGCACCGGCACGAACCGATAGATCACGGTCAACCCGGCCGGCAAGCCGACCAGAAGCACGAGCGCCGCTATCAGCACCCGGCGCCGCCAGCGCCGCCAGCCGGACCGTCGGGCCGGGGCGGGCTTGGCGGTGCCGTCCCGGCGGCGCCTGCCTCTCGAAGCCATCCGCGTGCTCCGCCGACCGCGCCGGCTCAGGCGAGCCAGCGGGCCAGCCGCTCGGTCGCCGCCTCCATGTCCTCCGTCGCGCCGGCGAAAGAGAAGCGGATCGTGGCGTGGCCGCGCCGGGAATCGAAGTCGAGCCCCGGCGTCGCCGCGACTCCGGTCTCGTCCAGCATGCGCTTGCAGAACGCAACGCTGTCGTTGGTCAGGTGCGGGATCTCCGCATAGATGTAGAAGGCCCCGTCGGCCGGGGCCAGCCGATCGAATCCGGCCTTCGGCAGGGCCGAGAGCAGGTGCGCGCGATTGGCGGCGTAGCGCGCCAGATTGGCCTGCAGCTCCTCATGGCAGTCGAAGGCGGCGATCGCGGCGTGCTGGGACAGGGTCGCCGCGGAAATGAACAGGTTCTGCGCCAGGCATTCGACCGGCCGGGCCAGGTCCTCCGGCACGATCATCCAGCCCAGCCGCCAGCCGGTCATCGAGAAGTACTTGGAAAAGCCGTTGACGACGAAGCCGTGCGGCGCCCGGTCGAGGGCGGTGACCGCGGGCTCGCCGTAGGTGATGCCGTGGTAGAGCTCGTCGGAGATCAGGCGGATGCCCGCGCCCTCGCAATAGGCGGCCAGCGTGTCCATGGCCCCGGCGTCGAGCATGGTGCCCGTCGGGTTCGCCGGGCTCGCCACGATCAGGCCGCTGACGGGGCGGTCGAGCGCGTCCAGATGGGCCGGCGTCGGCTGGTAGCGAGTCTCCGGCCCGGTCTCGATCTCCACCACCTCCAGGTCGAGTGCCTGCAAGATGTTGCGGTAGGCCGGGTAGCCGGGCGATGCGAGCGCCACCCGGTCTCCGGCATCGAAGGCGGCCAGGAAGGCGAGCTGGAAGGCGCCCGAGGCGCCCGGCGTGACGATGATTCGCTCGATCGGGACCCGGGCGCCGTAGGTGCGCTCGTAGTGCCCGGCGATGGCGTCGCGCAGGTCCGGCAGGCCGAGCGCCTCGGTATAGCCGAGCCGCTCGGTGTCGAGCGCCCGGCGCGCGGCCGCGAGAACCCCCTGCGGCGCCGGAGTCGAAGGCTGGCCGACTTCCAGGTGCAGGACGTCGCCGCCCGCGCGCGCCCGGGCCGCGGCGGCCGCCACCATCTCCATCACGATGAACGGGGCGATGGCCCCGCGGCCGGAAGCTCGGAAGGACATGGGTGCTCTCGCTCGGTCCGGTCGGGGAGGGGGCGTGGTGAGGCGAGAGCCGGCCGCCGGACAGGGGCCGGAGGCCGGTGTCCGTCGCTTCAGTTGATCAAGACACGCGAGACGGCGAGCCCGGCGCCGCGCGGATCGGCCGCCGCCGCGCAGTTCGCCGGGCCCGAACCGGGGGAGCCGGGCTCGCGCCGGCAATGGATGACGTTGGCGAGGCCCAGCGCCGGAACCCGCTCGACCGCCGCGCCCGGCAGGTCGGCCGGCGGCGCGTCGGTTTCCACGAGCAGCCGGCCGGGCTGGCGGGCATCGGCCCGGGGCGCGGCGGCGGCCACTTCGGCCGGGGCGTCGGCGGCCTGCGCGGCCGCGACCGGCGCGGT
>JAVJUS010000015.1:0-20549 GCA_040220455.1 Azospirillaceae bacterium | reverse complement strand
GGCGCCCCTGCCCGCCGCGACGCGTCGGGCGTCGCCGCCCCCGCTGTCGCCCGGCCGCGCGGCCGGCGTCGACAGGCGCACGGCCGACCGGCTGCGCAAGGGGCGGCTGGCGGTGGAGGCGTCGCTGGACCTCCACGGCATGACCCAGGCCGCGGCCCATGGCGCGCTTCGGCGCTTCATCGGCGACAGTCACGCGCGCGGCCGGCGCATGGTTCTGGTGGTGACCGGCAAGGGCGGACCGGAGGCGCCGGGCTCGCGCCGGCACGGCGGCCCGCCGGAGGGCCGCGGCGTCCTGCGCGCCCGGGTGCCCGAATGGCTCAATGCGCCGGACCTGCGCGACAAGATCCTGGCGATCGAAACCGCCCAGGCCCGCCACGGCGGGACGGGCGCCCTCTACGTGCTGCTCAAGCGCCGGCGGGAGGGTGTCGTGTAGGTCGGATTACGTTCATGGTCATTCGTCATCCCCGCGAAAGCGGGGATCCAAGGTTCCCGCCGCCTGGTCGGCGCGAACCATCGGAGTCTTGCCGCGTTCGGTAGACTGCGCTGATGGATCCCCGCTTTCGCGGGGATGACGGCTTTCAGTCGGCGGCCGGATGGGAAGCGGTGTCGGGATCGCTGGCGCTCTCCCGACGCCGACATCATGGTTGCTACGAGTGCTCACGCCCCCCACGGGCCGGCGGAGCGGGCGGGGCGCTGGCCGGCGGAGGGGCCGGAGGGGCGGGGCCCGGCGTGTCTGGCGCCGCGGCGCTCCGGCCCGGCGGGCGGCGCGCCCGGCATCATGGCGCGCAGCCGCGCCACCCGGTTCGCCGTCGCGGGATGGGTCGAGAACAGGCTGTCGACCTTGCGGGCGTGCAGCGGGTTGATGATGAACATGTGCGCCGTGGCCGGGTTGCGCTCGGCCTCGTCGTAGTCGATGCGCTTGGCGAAGGACTCGATCTTCTCGAGCGCGCCCGCCAGCCAGTCCGGCCGGCCGCAGATCTCCGCGCCGATCCGGTCGGCCTCGTATTCGCGCGACCGGCTGATCGCCATCTGGACCATCATCGCGCCCAGCGGCGCCAGGATCATGGTGGCGAGCACGCCGACGATGCCCAGCGGGTTGTTGCGATTGCCGCCGAAGAAGATCGCGAAGTTGGCGAGCATCGAGATCGCGCCGGCGATCGTCGCCGTGATCGTCATGATCAGCGTGTCGCGGCTTTTCACATGGGCCAGCTCGTGCGCCATCACGCCGGCGACCTCCTCCCGGGTCAGCCGCTTCAGCAGGCCCGTCGTCGCCGCCACGGCCGCGTTTTCCGGGTTCCGTCCGGTGGCGAAGGCGTTGGGCTGGTCGGTGTCGATGATATAGACCTTGGGCATCGGCAGGCCGCCGCGCCGGGCCAGGTCCCGGACCATGCCGACGAATTCGGGCGCCGTCCGGTCGTCCACCTCCCGCGCGTGATGCATGCGCAGGACGACCTTGTCGGCGTTCCAGTAGGCGAAGAGGTTCATGCCCGCGGCGGCGACGAACGCGATGACCATGCCCGCCTCGCCGCCCAGCAGGAAGCCGACGACGAGGAACAGGCCGGTCAGGCCGGCGAGCAGCAGCGCGGTGCGGGCGTATCCCATCATCGGGGTCGGGGCTCCGAGAAGTCACGGAAACACCGCGATAGATGGGGCGCTCCGCCGCGCCCGCCAAGCCGTGGACGGGCGCACCTTCGCGTCCCATATTCGAGCCATGAGCACGAAATCCACGATCACGCGCCTGCCCCTCGACGGCAGCGCGCCGGGCGAGGAACAGCCGGCGCCCGAGACGGCGTCGGAGGGGACCGCGAAGAGCCGGGGCAAGCCCGCCGAAGCCGGCAAGGGCGCGACGGCCGATCAGCCGCCGGGCGAGATCGGCGGCCCCCAGGGGCCCGAGCCGACGCGCTACGGCGACTGGGAAGTCGGGGGCCGCTGCACCGACTTTTGAACCGGCGCGATCCGGTCGACCCCGCTCCGATGCCGGCGATGTCGGGCTCGCTGGCGCCCGACCGACCTACGGGTGTGGAGAAACGTAGGTCGGCTGAGCGAAGCGAACCCGACGAGGGCGCCGGTATGTGCCGATGCTCAGAGGTCGCTGGCGAGTTCCGCGCGGCTCTCCTCCGAGATCATGGTCATGTGCGGGTATTTCGGGTGCTCGATGGCGACGACGACGCGGGTGCCCGGCGTCTTGAACTTCGCGGCCTGATCGGGCGTGAAGCGGAAATGGACGAACTGCACCGAGGACGCCTTGCCGTCCGCGGTCGTGCGGTCGACATCGGCCTCCGGCTCGCTGGCAATGCGCTCGCCGTCGACCTCCAGCACCATGGTCTCCTCGACGCCGCCCAGCTCGCCCAGCACGCGACGGCGCCGGACCGGGTCGTCGATCTCGAACATGACGGTGGCGACCAGCTCCCCACCCTTGGGAATCAGCGGGTTGTAGGCGTCGAGCTCGTCGGCGATCTGCTCCTCGCCGCCCTTCTCGATGTAGAGCATCTCGTGGATCTGCAGCCACATCGTGTCGAAGTTCTCGAAATAGAAGGTCGCGTCCGGCCCGACGGCGAGGCGCCGCAGCTTCTTGACGGGCAGGATCGACCGGCGGCGGTCGGCCCGCACCTTTTCGTACTCGGACATCGCCAGGATGTCGTCGCGGGTGATTTCGGTCTTGGCGGTCATGACGGTCATCCGATCCTCCGATGCGGGCTTGGCGCCGGATCCGGCGCGGGCCCGGGCGCTCAGGCCAGGCCGTAGGCGCGCGCGAACAGCTCGACGGGATGGTCGGGCGCCTTCGGAACGGGCTTGTCGCCGCCCTTCTCCGCGTTCAGGCGCTCCATCCCCTGGACGATATGGTCGCCGGCCAGCGGGCATTCCGAGGCGACATGGCCCTTGCCGCCGTCGAGCGCGCGGCGCATCGCCGGCTTGCCCACCTTCATGGCGACCTCGAAATTCTCCTTCATCACGCCCCAGGACCCGCCGTGGCCCGAGCAGCGCTCGATCACCGCGACCTCGGTGTCCGGGATCAGGCGCAGCAGCTCGGCCGCCTTCTGGCCCATGTTCTGCGCCCGGGCGTGGCAGGCGATGTGCAGCGTGACACCGTCCTCGATCGGCGACAGCCCGTCGGCGAGGCCGGGATCCTTGGCCAGCTTGACGATGTATTCGGAGATGTCGCGCGTCGCCGCCGACAGCTTCTTGACCCGCTCGTCGTCGGGCAGGATCAGCGGCCACTCGAACTTGAGCATCAGGGCGCAGCTCGGCACCAGCGCGATGATGTCGTAGCCCTGGTCGATCCAGGGCTCGAGCTCGCGCGCCACCGAGGTCGCGCTTTCGGCAACCTTGTCGATGCGCCCCTGCTCGAGCTGGGGCATGCCGCAGCAGCGCGGATAGACGACCTCGGTCTCGACGCCGTTGTGCGCCAGCACCGAGCGCGCCGCCTCGCCCAGGCCCGGATTGTTGTAGTTGACGAAGCAGGTGGCGTAGAGCACCGCCTTGCGTCCGAAGGCCGGCGCCGCCTCGTTGACCGCCACCGGGGTCTGCGCCGCGCGCATGGTGAAGGTCTGGCCGTGGTACTTGGGCAGCCGGGCCTCCCGGTGGACGCCCGCGGCGCTCTCCATGACCGGCCGGGTCAGGCCGTTGGTCTCGCTCGACGCCCAGTTGGCGATCGGCGCGGCCCACTTGGCGAGCTCGCCGTTGCGGTCGGTCCGGGTGAGCTGGTCGGCCTTGCGATCGACGCCCTTCTTCTTCGCCTCGACCGCCCGGGCGCGCAGCATCAGGTGCGGAAAGTCCAGGTCGAACTCGTGCGGCGGCACGTACGGGCACTTGGTCATGAAGCACATGTCGCAGAGCGTGCACGCCTCCACGACCGGCTCGAAATCCTTGCTGTCGACGCTGTCCAGCTCGCCCGACTCGCTCTCGTCGATCAGGTCGAACAGTCGGGGGAAGCTGTCGCACAGGTTGAAGCACCGCCGGCAGCCATGGCAGATGTCGAACACGCGCCGGAGCTCGGCGTCGAGCTTCTCCTCGTCATGGAAGTCCGGGTCCTGCCAGGCCAGCGGGTGGCGGACCGGCGCGTCGAGACTGCCTTCGCTCATCGATCGACCTCGTGCTCGAGAATGTCGCGACGGATCGCATGCCCGGCGCGCGCCCGTCCCGCGGCCCGTCCCGCCAATCGACGCCGGCGAGGACGGCTTCGCGAGGACGGCGCGTCATGCCGGTCGGGCCGGCCGTCGCGGGGATCCGGTCGGTCGGGCGCCGATCGGCCCGGTCCCGATTGTCGATTGCGGCCGCGCGAGCGACCGGGGGGAAACGAAAAGACGGGGATCCGTGCCGGATCCCCGTCCCCGTGCCGGCGCCGAAGCGCTCAGGCCATCGCGTCCAGGGCCTTCTGGAAGCGCCCGGCGTGCGACTTCTCGGCCTTGGCGAGCGTCTCGAACCAGTCGGCGATCTCGTCGAAGCCCTCGTCGCGGGCGGTCTTGGCCATGCCCGGGTACATGTCGGTGTACTCGTGCGTCTCGCCGGCGATGGCGGCCTTCAGGTTCAGGCCGGTGTCGCCGATCGGCTCGCCGGTGGCCGGGTCGCCGACCGCTTCCAGGAACTCCAGATGACCGTGGGCGTGGCCGGTCTCGCCCTCGGCGGTGGAGCGGAAGACCGAAGCGACGTCGTTCTCGCCCTCGACGTCGGCCTTCTGGGCGAAATAGAGGTAGCGGCGGTTGGCCATGCTCTCGCCCGCGAAGGCGTCCTTGAGATTCTTTTCGGTCTTGCTGCCCTTGAGGTCGCTCATTGCTCTCCACTCCCATCGGATCGGCGGGACCCGGTTCGCGCCACCCCAGCGGCGGCCGTCCGGCGTCTCCGGCCTTTCGAGTTCGATGGCACGGGATATGACACCGTGGCGCCCGGAAGTCAATCTTTGGAATGATTCCAAAGTGTCCGATTGTGCATTGAAGAGCAGGCGTTCGTGCGGTTTCGATCCGAAGTCCCGCGCATGCGGTGGAGAGGCGTCCCGGTGGGCCGGGCGCGCGCCGGAATCAGCCGGCCACAGCCTCGCCCGAACCGGCGCCGTCGTCCTCCGCATCGCTCAACCGGATCACCACGTCGACGCGCGCCACCTTCGAGCCGCGTGGCGGCGTCGGCAGGTTCGCCACGGTGACGCGGTCACTGTCGATGTCTTCCAACTCGCCCGTACGCTCATGGTAGAAGTGGTAGTGATCGCCGACATTGGTGTCGAAGATGGAGCGCCCCGGCTCCACGACCACCTCGCGCAGCAGGCCGGCCGCGGTGAACTGGTTGAGCGTGTTGTAGACCGTCGCGAGCGAAACGCTCACCCGTTCGGCCCGGGCCTCGGCATGGAGCTGCTCGGCCGTGACGTGGCGGTCGCGGCCGTCCAGCAACAGCCGTCCGAGCGCCAGGCGCTGGCGGGTCGGGCGCAGGCCGGCTGCCTGCAGGCGCTCGAGGGTGCGGGAATACGGGCGTGAACGGCTCATGCCCCCGTAGATAAGGTCTCGGGCGCGCCGTGTCGAGAGCCCGATGGTCACGGCGCGAGCGCCGCTTCGCCGCTCTGTTGAACGGCGCCGTCCATCGACTGAACCGAAACGTGCGTTTCGCTCCCGTCACGCAAGAAGGGCCGCGCCGGCGGCCGGAACCGGCTCGGACGGGATCGCCCGGTCGGCCCGGTCGGCGACGCCGCGCTTCGTCGAAGAGGGCCGGTCCTCGGGCGACACCGCCAGCCTGCGTTCCGCCATGGCGCGGGGGGCGAAGGAGGCGGGTTCCGCGCGCTACTCATACGTGCGCACGCGGCGGGTCCAGGCACTGCCGCCCTGGGGATCGCCGAGCGCGCAGTCGCCTTCCACACGGCATTCCCGGGCGTGAGCCGGGCGCGCGGCCGGACCGAGGTGGTGGCCCGGATCGCCCGCCGCGGCCCGCCGCGAAAGCACGCCCCTGTAAGAATTGACAGGCTGACAAGCCGCCTCGGAGATGGTTGTATCTACACCTGTCGACCGGACGCGTCCGGTGCGGGACCGGCGCGCCGGACCGCCGGCGACCGGCCGACCGCATGACCGACGGGGCGCCCCGCGCCCGCATCGCCAGGACGGAGCGACGATGAAGGATGATTCGGGATGCCGCGGCGTCGACGGCTGCACCGGTGAGACGGCCTCGGAGACCGTCGGCGAGCCCGCCGCCAAGGACGGTACGGGGCGCGGCGGGCCGGCCGGGGGGGGAACCGGTCGCGCAACGCAAGACCCGCAGTTCTCCGCGCTGGCCGACGCCCTTCCGGCCGCCGGCCATGACGGCGCGACGCTGCGGCTCACGAGTCTGCGGGCGTGCCTGGATTTCCTGCGCAGGGAGGCGGAGGGCTCCGGCATGCCGCTGACCGCGACGCTGATCGCGGCCGCCGCCGATGCCGCGCTCGACGAGACACCGCCCGCCGGTCGGGCCGGCATGAACTAGGCTGTCGCCGCCGCGCGGTATTCGGCGCCACGGCGAGGTATCGGCGCTCCGCGGCGGATCGTCGCCATAATTTCCGCGCGATGAATAGCAAGGAAGACAACTTTTCTCTCCAATCCGGCCAATCGCGCCTTGTACCACCCGGCAAATCCGGTACAGTCGCCCACCGTATCGAAGGGCACGGAGGCGGTTTCCCGCGGTGGTCGGCAAATCGAGCTATACCTACGACGACCTGATCGCCTGCGCGCACGGCGATCTTTTCGGGCCGGGCAACGCCCGTCTGCCCCTGCCACCCATGCTGATGTTCGACCGGATCCCGCGGATCGCGGATACCGGCGGCGATCACGGCAAGGGCGAGGCGATCGCCGAGTTCGACATCAAGCCGGACCTGTGGTTCTTCGAATGCCATTTCGAGGGCGACCCGGTCATGCCCGGCTGCCTCGGCCTCGACGCGTTGTGGCAACTGCTGGGATTCTATCTGGGTTGGACCGGCGCGCCGGGTCGCGGCCGGGCGCTGTCGGTGGGCGAGGTCAAGTTCTCCGGACAGGTGCTGCCGAGCGCGTCGATGGTGCGCTACCAGCTGCACATCAAGCGCGTCATCAATCGCAAGCTCGTGCTCGGAATCGCCGACGGGGTGATGTCGGTCGACGACAAGCCCATCTACGAGGCCCAGGATCTGCGGGTCGGCCTGTTCACCTCGACGGACCAGTTCTGACCCGAGCCAACTCCGATAGGGGCCAATCCCGATCGGGGCCGACCCCGATCGGGGGCCGGCTCGACCGCCCCCGGCCGGGGCGGATCGCATCTTCGAGCGCCTGACCACGGAGCGAATCATGCGCCGCGTCGTCGTCACCGGCATCGGCATCGTCAGCAGCATCGGCAACGATCAGGCCGAGGTCACGGAAAGCCTGCGCGAGGCGAAGCCGGGGATCGTCTTCGCCGAGGAATACAAGGAGCTCGGCTTCCGCAGCCACGTCCACGGCAACGTCAAGCTCGACACCGCCGAGCACGTGGACCGCAAGCTCAAGCGGTTCATGGGCGAGGGGGCGGCCTACAACTACATCGCCATGCGTCAGGCGATCGAGGACGCGGGCCTGACCGACGCGGAGGTCTCGAACGAGCGTACGGGCCTGATCGTGGGCTCCGGCGGGCCGTCGACCTCCAACCAGGTCCTGGCCGCCGACATCGCGCGCGAGAAGGGGCCGCGCAAGGTGGGCCCCTACATGGTGCCGCGGACCATGTCCTCGACCAACTCGGCGGTGCTGTCGACCCATTTCGGCATCAAGGGGCCGAGCTACTCGATCTCTTCGGCCTGCTCGACCAGCGCGCACTGCATCGGCAACGCGGCCGAGCTCATCCAGTTCGGCAAGCAGGACCGCGTCTTCGCAGGCGGCGGCGAGGAGCTGCACTGGACGATGTCGGTGCTGTTCGACGCCATGGGCGCGCTCAGCTCGGGGTTCAACGACACGCCGGAGCGGGCGAGCCGGGCCTTCGACAAGGACCGGGACGGCTTCGTCATCGCCGGCGGCGGCGGCGTGGTCGTGCTCGAGGAGCTGGAAATGGCCAAGGCGCGCGGCGCCAAGATCTACGGCGAGCTGATCGGCTACGGCGCGACCTCGGACGGCTACGACATGGTCCAGCCCTCGGGCGAGGGCGCCGTTCGCTGCATGCGCCAGGCGATGGCGACGGTCGACCGGCCGATCGACTACATCAACGCCCACGGCACCTCGACGCCCGTCGGCGACATCCGCGAGCTCGAGGCGATGCGGGAGACCTTCGGCGACGTGTCGGACGGTTCGGGGGACGAATCGGGGCCGTGGATCAGCTCGACCAAGTCGCTGACCGGGCATTCGCTGGGGGCGGCCGGCGTGCAGGAGGCGATCTATTCGATCCTGATGATGCATCACGGCTTCGTCGCCGCCTCGGCCAATATCGAGACGCTCGACCCGGCGGCGGAGGGCGATCGCATCGCTCGCCAGCGGGTCGACGGCGTGGAGCTGGACTGCGTCATGTCGAACAGCTTCGGCTTCGGCGGGACGAACGCGACGCTCGTCTTCGGGCGCTATCACGGCTGACGGCGCGACCGTCGGAACCGGCCGTAAGGGGACGGCCGGTCCGGTCGCGGGCGAGAAGGGGGACGGGCCGCCGCGCCCGAAAGACGCCACCCATTCGGGATTCGACATGACAAGCGACAACGGTCTTATGGCGGGGCGGCGCGGCCTGGTGATGGGGGTCGCGAACAATCATTCCATCGCCTGGGGAATCGCCGACAAGCTGGCCGGCGCCGGGGCGGATCTCGCCTTCACCTTCCAGGGCGACGCCTTCCGCCGCCGGGTCGAGCCGCTGGCCGCGTCGGTCGGCAGCGACCTGGTGATGGAATGCGACGTCGCCGAGCCCGACCAGCTCGACCGGGTCTTCGACACGCTGGGCGAGCGCTGGGGCGGCCTCGATTTCGTCGTCCACTGCATCGCCTATTCGGACCGGGACGAGCTCAAGGGCCGCTACGTCGACACCTCGCCCGAGAACTTCACCCGCACGATGCTGATCTCCTGCTATTCCTTCACGGCGGTGGCCCGGCGCGCGGCGGCGCTGATGAACGACGGCGGGAGCCTGCTGACGCTGACCTATCTCGGCGCCGAGCGTGTGGTGCCGAACTACAACGTCATGGGCGTGGCCAAGGCGGCGCTGGAGGCGAGCGTGCGCTACCTCGCCGCCGATCTGGGCGAGCACGCGATCCGGGTCAACGCGATCTCCGCCGGGCCGATGCGCACCCTGGCGGGCTCGGCCATCGGTTCGGCGCGCTATGTCTACAAGTTCAGCCAGCTCAACGCGCCGATGCGCCGCAACGCGGGCCTCGACGACGTGGGCAATGCCGGGCTCTACCTGCTCAGCGACATGGCGGGCGGCGTGACCGGCGAGGTCCATCACGTCGATTGCGGCTTCCACTCGATCGCCATGCCCCGCCCCGAGGAGGAAGGCCGCGCCGTTCGCGAGGCGTGAGGCGGGTCATTCCTCCAGAACCGGCGCCACCGCGTCCGGCCGGTCGGAAAACACGCAGTCGATCCCGAGATCCGCGAGCCGGGCCGCCTCGCCCGGCTCGTTGACCGTGTAGGCGCAGACGACCAGGCCGGCCGCGTGGGCGTCCGCGATCCCTCGATCCGTGGCATAGCGCCGGTCGAAGCCGATCATTGCTGGTGCGTAACGATCGACCGCCGCGCCCGGATCGCGGGGCGGGCGGCGGACCAGGACGCCTCGCGGCCAGTCCCCGGCGAGCCGCCGGGCGGTGTCCAGCGCGGCGCCGGCGAAGGACGTGATCAGCGGCGCCGGCCGGTCGGCCGGCCAGACCGCGCTGGCCACGGCGATCGCGCGCTCCGCCGTCTCGGCCTCGCGGCCCGGGCAGGGCTTGATCTCCAGATCGACCGAAAGGCCGAGATCGGCGGCCGTCTCCAGCATCTCGGCCAGGAGCGGGATGCGCTCTCCGGCGAAGTCGGGGGCGAAGTCGGGGGCGAAGGCGGGGCCGAAGCGCGATCCGGCGTCCAGGCGGCGCAGCGCGTCGATGTCGTGGTCGCGCACCCGGCCGCGGCCGTCGGTCGTGCGCTCCAGCGTGTCGTCGTGCATCAGGATCGGCACGCCGTCGCGGCTCAGCTTGACGTCGACCTCGACCCAGGTGCAGCCGAGATCGCGCGCCGCCCGCAGCCCCGCCAGCGTGTTCTCCGGCGCGTGGGCGGCCGCGCCCCGGTGGCCGACCACGCGGGGCAGGGCGAGGGCGCCGGTCACACGCGCTCCGTCCCGGCGGCGGACTCCGCGGAGCTCGCGCCGTCCAACCGGTCGGCGAGCCGGGCGATCTCGGCGCGCAGGGCGGCCAGCTCGTGCTGCAGGGCGGTGGCCTCCTCGTGGGCGGCCTCGCGGATATGGGCCTGCTGCTCGGCCTGCTCGGCCTCGTGCTGGCTCTGCATCGCGTTGACGATGATCGCGATGAACAGGTTCAGCACCGCGAAGCTGGTGACGATGATGAACGGCACGAAGAACAGCCACGACCAGGGGAACACATCCATGGTCGGGCGCACGATGCCCATCGACCAGCTCTCCAGCGTCATGATCTGGAACAGCGTGTACATCGAGGCCCAGACCGTGCCGAACCATTCCTGCATCGACGGGTCCGGATGGTCGCCGAACAGCTTGGTGGCCAGCACGGCGGCGACATAGAAGACCATCACCAGCACCGCGACGATCGAGGTCATGCCCGGGATCGCGCGCAGCAGCGCGCCGATCACCCGGCGCATCTCCGGCACCATCGACATCAGGCGCAGCACGCGCAGTATGCGGAAGGCGCGCAGGATCGTCAGCGGCCCGGTCGCCGGGACCAGCGCGATCGCGACGATGACGAAGTCGAACAGGTTCCAGCCGCTGCGGAAGAAGCCGAGCCGCCAGGCGTAGAGCTTGAGCGTGATCTCCACCACGAACAGCGCCAGCACCGCCCGGTCGATGGCGATCAGGATCGGCCCGGCGGCGGCCATCGCGGCCTCCGAGGTCTCGAGCCCCAGGGTCACGGCGTTGACGATGATCGCAGCGATGATGACGGACTGGATCCGGCGCGATTCGACGAAGGTGCCGACCCGGGCCCGCCGGCCGGTCACGCGCATGCCGCCGGGTCCGGTCGCCGAATCGGGGTCGGAATCGGGGTCGGTGTCGGGGACGGGAGCGGCCACCGGCGGCCTCCGATGCGGACGGGGGTCGTCGGGCCGGTGCCGGCCCGGAACGGATCGTCCGCATAGGTAGGCGAGACGGCGCGCCGCGCCAAGCGTCGAAGCGAGATCGGCCAGCGGCGCGACGGCCCCGAGGGGCTGCCTCAGGCCTTGCGGCGGCGCGGCGCGGTCGCCGGATGGCCGGTGGCAGGGGCCGCCGAGCGCTTCTCGCGCGCGGGCCCGGCGTCGGTGAGCCGGACGGCGGGCCGACCGGCGATCAGCGCGGCGAGCCGATCGGCCAGCGCCCGCCCCTTGGCGGTCAGCCGGACGATCTTGCGCCGGCGCTCGCGCGGGTCCTCCTCGGCCCGGACCAGGTCGTGGCCCGGCCGGCGGAAGCTCTGCCATTCGGACAGGGCGGCGACATTCCGCGAGGCCGAGGACTGGGCGATGCCCAGCCGGTCCGACAGCTCGCGCATGGACAGGCCCTCGTGCCGGGCCAGCGTCAGGAAGGACAGGGCGTACTGGATCGGCATGTCCGGGTCGAGCGCGCGGAAGGTCTCCAGCACCTCGATCAGGCGGTCGAGCGCGACATCGTCCTCGCCCTCCGGGGCGGGTTCCGGCGCGCCATCCGGGGCGCCTTCCGGCTCAGCCGCGGCAGGCGCGCTGCGGCGCGAGGCGGCGGTCATGCCGGCCTCGCCAGTTCGCCGGGGTGTAGATGACCTGGAGGCGTCCGAGCCACAGGATCGTCTCTCCCTGTTCGTGGCGACGTTCGATGAACCGGTCCGGGCGCGCGGCCCAGCCGGCATATTCAAGATAGGCCTGACGGCCGCCCCATAATCTGATCAGGACACCCATGACGCGCCCCCGATATCCGGATGTGTCGGTGTTGCCGTTTCATTGCGAATGCGGAACGGTCTCCGCAACGCACGGGCTTTCGCCACTGGTCGCCGCCGATAATCGGATACGACGGCCCGCGAAGGCGGGGCGTCGTGCTCGGGCGGCTCGCCGGATCGAGCGGGAAGCCGGCGCGGCGGTCGAAGCGCGTGTCGAGGCGCTCGGTGGCGCGCGTCTGTCGAATCATGATGGCCTCCCGCATCGGGGGTGGGTGTCGCGTCCGATCCCGCGGGGGATCGGGCTGGTGACGGACGCACCGGGCCGGGCGGCCCGATGCGTGCGCCAGGGCAATAGTTCCGATATCGGATGCTTGTTGTCAAGCCGAGCCCGAACCGGGCGGCAGCCCGATGTCCCGGCGGATATGCTCGGGCAGCGTGTCGATGCGCGGGGCGCGCCGCCGCCGGCTTCCGGTCAGCGGGGCGAACAGCAGCGCCAGCGGCCGCCACAGCGGCCGGTCGAACAGGGTGGGCATGGTGGGACCTCCGTGGGGCGGACGACCGATCTTCCCGGTAGAGCCATCCGTCTTGGGAATACATCCGATCTCGGATGTATAGTCAATCACATCGATCACCGGCCCTCTGGACGCGCGCGGCCGTGCCCCTACTCTGTCGGGTGACGGGTCGGAAAGGGGCGGCCAGGGCCGCCACAGGGGAGGAGCGCGCGATGGGCGGAACCGATACGCGGACGGTCGACGGCGCCGCCTTCGACGGGTTCTCGCCGGACGCGCTGGCCTTCCTGGAGGATCTCGCCGTCAACAACGACCGGGACTGGTTCAAGGCCCGCCAGGACGTCTACGAGCGCGAGATCAAGCGCCCGCTCGCCCGCCTCGTCCAGGCCGCGGCGCGCCGGCTGGAGGCCGAGGCACTCGGGCTGACGGGGACGCCGAAGACCTCGGTCTTCCGCATCCACCGCGACATCCGGTTTTCGAAGGACAAGACGCCCTACAAGCCGCACGCGTCGTGCTACTTCTCCGCGACCGGCTCGAAGAAGGAGGATGGCGGCGTCTATGTCCATCTCCAGCCCGGCCGCTCGTTCATCGGCGCGGGCGTCTACCATCCCGACGCCCCGGCGCTGAAGGCTCTGCGCGGGGCGATGGACGCCGATCCCGACGCTTTCCTGGGCATGGTCGCGGACTTGGACGCCGCGGGCCTGACCCTGGAGACCGACGACGCGCTCAAGTCCGCGCCGCGCGGCTTCGCCCACCGGGCCGAGACGCCGATCGGTCCCTATCTCGCCTGGAAGAGCTTCCTGGTCCGCCGGCCGGTCAGCGAGCTCGCCTTCCTGACGCCGGAGGTGATCGACGACGTCGTCGCCTTCGCGCGCGATTCGGCCCCCCTGCGCGACTGGGCGCGAGCCGTGCTGGGCGGCCCGCGCTGGCGCGCCGACGCCAGCGACCCGCCGGGCGGACGGAAGCGCTGAAACCATCGGCGGTACCTCCCGGATCGGGGAGCGCATCGCCGACCTCGCGCGCCCCCGGGTTGCGCCGCGCGGCCGGGGCGCGTATCTCCACGGCCATACCGCCGTGTATCCGCCCGACCCGCCGGCAAGGGAGCCCCGACATGGCCGGAGAGCCCGACAAGCCGAACCGCCAGCTCCTCCACCTTGTCTTCGGCGGCGAGCTGACGAGCCCCGATTCGGTCGCGTTCACCGATACGTCGAAGCTCGACATCGTCGGCATCTATCCGAACTACGCCGAGGCCTACACGGCCTGGCGCGGGGCGGCGGCCCGGACGATCGACGACGCCCACACGCGCTACTTCATCGTCCATCTGCACCGCCTGCTCGACCCGGAGACGGGCGAGACCAGCGGCTGAGCGGCGCGCCGCCGACCCGGGCCCGCGGCGGCCCCGGCCGGCGGCGCGCCGGATGCGTCACGGCATCAGAACGGTGTCGATGACGTGGATGACGCCGTTGGTCGCGTCGACATCGGCGGCGATCACCGTGGCGTCGTCGACCATGACCCCGTCGGTCGCGTCGATCGACAGCTCCGAGCCCTCGACCGTGGCCGCGCTCAGCGTCTGGCCGGCGATGTCGGCCGACATCACCTCGCCCGGCAGCACGTGGTAGGTCAGGATCGCGACGAGCTGGTCGCGGTTCTCCGGCATCAGCAGCGTCTCGACCGTGCCCGCCGGCAGGGCGGCGAAGGCCTCGTCGGTCGGCGCGAAGACCGTGAACGGCCCCGGACCCTTCAGCGTGTCGACCAGCCCGGCGGCCTGGACCGCGGCGACCAGGGTGGTGAAGTCGCCGGCGGCGACGGCGGTGTCGACGATGTCCTGCTGGGCCGGCGCCGCGGCAGTCTCCATCGCCGTGGGCTGCGCGCAGGCGGCGGCGAGCAGGGCGACGGCGCCCAGCGCGACGGGGGCGAGCGCAGTACGGGCGAAGCGGCGGTCGGTCATGGCGTCTGTCCTCTTCCTGTTCGATGGCCGGCGGCGCGCGTCCGATCGGTCGCGGCCGCCCGATTTCCGGATCGGATTGTGGGAAAAAATCCCACGGACGACGGAAATGCGTCACCGCGCGCACCGGTCAAGCGTTGACGGAGAAAAATTCCCACACATCATCCAAGTATGACCGGCTCCGGCGACTCCCCCGTCGCCGCGGCCCTCGCCGCCGTGCTGCGCCCGCTCGCCCGGCTGGCGGTGGCGCGCGGCATCGGCTACGCGACGCTCCAGCGCCTGCTCAAGGCGGCGCTGGTCGACGCCGCGCGCCGGCTGGCCCCCGGGGCGAGCCAGAGCCGCGTGAGCCTGATGACCGGCGTCCATCGCAAGGACGTCCGCGCGCTGCTGGCGGAGGGGGCGACGGCGGGGGAGCCGGCGCGCCCCTCGATCGCCCAGACCGTGATGGCGCGCTGGCTCGCGCTCGGCCCGGGCGATGGCGACGGCCGTCCGCCCGAGCTGGCGCGGAGCGGCGAGGGCGGCTTCGACGCCCTGGTGGCCGGGATCAGCCGGGACGTCCGGCCGCGCGCGGTGCTGGAGGAGATGCGCCGCCTCGGCCTCGTCGAGGCGGTCGACGGCGACATCGATTCGGCGACCGCCCGGCTGCGCCTCGCGGCCGAGGCCCATGTTCCCGGCGCCGACGGCGGGGACGAGCCCGAGCGCCTGGCTCTCTTCGCCGCCAATCTGGCCGACCACGCGGGCGCCGCCGTCGGCAACCTGGAGGCGCCGCCCGGCGCGCCCCGACGGCTCGAGCGCGCGGTCTTCCATACCCATCTCTCGCCCGACTCGGTCGCCGATCTGGAGGCGGAGGCGCGCCGCATGGGGATGGACGCGCTCATCGCGCTGAACCGCCGGGCCCTGGATCTCCAGCGCCGGGACATCGCCGCCGGGACGGCGACGCGGCGCTTCCGCTACGGTATCTATTTCCAGGACGCGCCGCTCGCCGCCCGCGAAGAGGACGGGGATGGGGACGGGGCGGACGGCGCCGGGCCGGGCGAGTCGAGGGGGGACAGCGGATCATGAGGGATCGCCGATCGCCGGGGCCGTCGCGCCGGGCCGCGCTGGCGGGGCTCGCGGCGGGCGGGGCACTCGTCGTCGCGGGCTGCGCGCCGGGGCGGCCTGCGCCCGGCCCGCGCGACGTGGCCCTACCGCGCGGCCCGCGCGACCTGGCCCCACCGCGCGGCTCGCGCGACCTGGCCGAGGAGCCGCGCGGCGGCATCGGGGGCACCGGCGCGACGACCGGCGTGCTGGGCACGGTGACGGCGCTGGGCAGCGTCCATGTCAACGGCGTGCGTGTCGCGACGCCGTCCGGCACGGCCGAGTCGCCCATCGGGCCGCTGGCGCCGCGGCCGGGCCATGTGGCGGAGCTGCTGGCCGGCCCCGACGCCGACGGCCCGGGCCTCGCCGCCCGGCGCCTCGTCCTGCGCTTCGCTCTAGTCGGGCCAGTGACGGCCGCCGGCGCCGACGGCTTCGCCGTCATGGGCGTGCCGGTGCGCGTGGAGCCCGGTGTGAGCCTCGCGGCCATTGGTGGGGACCGGCCGCGCCCAGGCGAGCGCGTCGCGGTCAGCGGGCTGTGGACCGGCGGCGGGGTCGTCGCCTCGCGCCTGGACCCGGCGCCGGACGCCGCGACCGATCATGTGGAGGGAGTCGTCGAAGGTGTCGTCGCCCGAGGCGGCACGGGCGCTCCCGCGGGACCGCGCATCGGCCCGCTCGCGCTGCCCGGCGGCATCGATGTCCCGTCCGGCCGCTTCGCCGCGGTCGCCGGCCGCTGGACCGGCGCGGGCCTCGTGGTGGACGACCTCGCCATCGGCCGGCCCCTGCTGGACGCCGGGCCGCTCGCGCGCGTGTCCGTCGAAGGCTACCTGGCGCCGGAGTCGACGCCCGAGGGTCGTGACACGCCCGGCCCCGGCCTCGCGATCGCCGGGCTGGGCGCGGCCTTCGATCCCGGCGCCCGGGTCGGGTCGCTCGCCATCGGCCGGGCCGTGTTCATCGGCGCGCTGCAGGAAGGCCCGGCCGGGCGCGCCGCCGAGGACGGCCGGAGCCCGGCGCGGCTCTTCAGGGTCGAGCACGGCATCCCCCTGCCCGAAGGCCACGACGCCCGCGTCGCCGCGCTCGCCGCCATCGGCGACGGCCTCGCCCCGACCCGCGGCGCGGTCGAGACGCGGTAGGCCGTCGCGGCGGATCGGCCCACCGGTTCTCCTGCCGAGCGTGAAAACCCTATCGGAACAGCCGGTCGTCCCACACGACGGGGGTTTCGAGGCCGACCGTCACACCGGGAAACTCGGGGTGGCGGGTGTTCAGCAGGATGGCGCGCTCCAGCCGGGCGACGACCGAGGGCACGAACAGCGCGGCGCTGCGGCCCGAGACGTACCATTCGTGCCCGAAGGCCCGGGCGACGTCGCCCGAGGGGGCGTGCCAGCCGGGCAGGAGGTCGCCCGTCACGACTTCGTAGGACAGGCCGGCCGGCAGCGTGATCTCCACGAAATGCTGGTTCGGCGGCAGCACGCCGTTCCAGTGCGCGAGCTTTTCCAGCATCGCCAGGGAGTAATGTTCAGCGGCGTAGATGACGGCGTCGCCGCGCTCGTGCCAGCGGCCCTCGACCTGCCGCGCCCCTTCGGCCGAGAAGACAGGGAACGCGCCCTCGGGATCGCCGATCCGGTAGCAGGTGCGGTGCTCTCGCAGAGTCCGAGGCCGGGTCACGCCGCCACGCCGGCCTCCGCCCGTCGGATCAGGTTCACGACCGCGTCGGCGCCGGCGGAGCTGGAGCCGGCGAGATCGAAGGGCGTCTCGCCCCCGAGCATGGGATGCGGGCGGGTCAGGAAGGCCCGCATCCGCTCCGTGTCGCCGCGATAGGCGCGGCCGACGGCGTCGAGGACGCGGCTGAGTTCGTAAAGCCGCTCGCTGTGTTCCTTGGGCAGCGGCTTGCGCGCCTTGCGGGCGCGGCGCAGCGTCGCCTCCGGGATCGGCGGGGCCGAGAGCGACGCCGCCTTCAGCGCGTCGAAGAAGACCTTTGCGGAGGTCACCGGCAAGCCGTGCGCCACGACCTTGGCCAGCACGACGTCGGTCATGCCGTCGGGGCGATCGAGGGACAGCCAGAGGGCGATCCGCTCGGGCTCGCTCGCCGGCAGCCGCGCCGGATCGGCGTAGGCACGGGCGATGTCGTGTCGCTTCGCGGGCTCGGGGTGTATTTCGCGTCGCATGACGGCAATATGCGCGTCAAGCGACGCTGTTGCAACGTCCCGCTCCCCGGCGCCGCCGCACCCGGGCTTCCGCCAGGACGGCCGACGGTTGCGAGACGGCCCCGTAGGTCGCCCAGCGCCGCAGGCGCTGCGCGACGGCTCGGCGCGCGCTCAAGCCGCCGCCGCGACCCCGTCGGGCAGGTTGTCCTCGAGGAAGGCGGCCAGGGCGGCGCAGTCGGATTCGCGGGCGGTGCCGGCGGGGCGGACGAGCGCCATGGTGCGGGTCGGGGCCGGGTCGGCGAAGGGCCGGACGACCAGGTCCGGGTGCGGCGTGGCGCAGGCCAGACGCGGCAACAGGGTGACGCCCAGCCCGCCGGCGACCATCTCGCGCAGGGTCTCCAGGCTCGTCGCGGCGAAGGCGCCGGCGGGCCCGAACCCCTCGACAGCGCCCTCGACGCCCGCCAGGCGGCAGACATCGAGGGTCTGGTCGCGCAGGCAGTGCCCCTCCTCCAGCAGCAGCAAGGGCGCGCCGGCCAAATCGCCTGGCCGGGGCGGCGCGCCCGCCGCGAACGCATGGCCGCGCGGGGCGGCGAGCAGGAACGGCTCGGCATAGAGCGGCGTCACCGTCAGCCGGCAGGCGACCGGGCTGTCCACCGGCAGGGCGAGGATCGCGGCGTCGATCCGGCCGTCGACCAGGGCGTCGACCAGCGCCGCCGTGCGGTCCTCGCGCAGCCACAGCGCCAGGCGGGGATAGGCCCGGCGCAGCGCCGGCATGATTCGGGGCAGCGTATAGGGCCCGGAGGTCGGGATGACGCCCAGCCGGAACGCGCCCTCGAGCGGCGCCTCGGCCCGGGCCGCGGCGGCCAGCGCGCCGACCTCCCGCAGCACCCGGCGGGCATGGGCGACCACCCGCTCGCCCGCCGGGGTCGGCGTGCCGCCGCGCGCGCCGCGGGCGAACAGGGTCGCGCCCAGCGTCCCCTCCAGGGCGTGCACCTGAGCGCTGAGGCTCGGCTGGGCGACGTGGCAGACCTTGGCCGCCTTGGCGAAACCGCCCGCCTCGGCCACCGCCACGGCGTAGCGGAGCTGGCGCAGCGTCACGTGCCGGGCGAGGGCGCTGCCGTCCGGCGTCGCCGTGACCGGTTCGTCGCCGGTGCTCGTCGGGCCGGCGGTTTCGGCGGGATCGGCATCCATCGCTTCGTCCTATAGCCCCCATCGGAAGGAACGATTGGGAAGATGGGGTCCGCGTTTGCACATTTGCAGCGTTCAAAACGTGGGCCGCTGAGCCCGCGCCCCCGTCACGCACGGAACGACACACCCACGCGACAACAACGGAGCCAATCGGACATGCTGACCGTCGGAGAGCGTTTCCCCTCATTCGATCTGACCGCCGTCGCCTCGACCGACCCGCAGACCGCCTTCCAGAAGGTCACGGACAGGACGGCCGAGGGCAAGTGGCAGGTCGTCTTCTTCTGGCCGAAGGACTTCACCTTCGTCTGCCCGACCGAGATCAAGGCCTTCGGCGACCTGGCCGAGGAGTTCACCGACCGGGACGCGGTGCTCTACGGCGCCTCGACCGACAGCGAGTACGTCCACCTCGCCTGGCGCCAGACGCACCCCGACCTGAAGGACCTGACCTTCCCGATGCTCTCGGACCTCAAGCGCGAGCTGTCGGAGAGCCTCGGCATCCTCGACAAGACCGAGGGCGTGTGCCTGCGGGCGACCTTCATCGTCGATCCCGACGGCATCATCCGCTTCGCCTCGGTCAACGACCTGAATGTCGGCCGCAATCCGGGCGAGGTGCTGCGCGTGCTCGACGCGCTGCAGACCGACGAGCTCTGCCCCTGCAACTGGCAGAAGGGCGAGGCGACTCTCGAGGCCGCCTGAGGCGCGGCCTTCCTGTTCGACGGCAGCCGCGCGGGCGTGGGCCGGATCCGGCCCCGCCCGCCGCCGTCGCGGGTTCCTCGCCAATCATTCCATCAACGCAACGAAAAACGCCGGAGACCGTCATGTCGCTCGAGAGCCTGAAGCAGGCCCTGCCCGACTACGCCAAGGACCTGAAGCTCAACCTGTCCAGCCTCGCGCGCGAGGAGGGGCTGAGCGCCCAGCAGAAGGCGGGCGCCTTCATCGCCAGCGCGATCGCGTCGCGCAACCCGGTGGTGACCGAGGCGCTGGAGGCGGAGTTCGGCGAGGCCCTGTCGCCGGAGGCGCACAAGGCCGCGCGCACCGCCGCCGCTGTCATGGCGATGAACAATGTCTACTACCGCTTCGTCCATCTGGTCGGCGCGGCGGACTACAAGACCCTGCCGGCCAAGCTGCGCA
Organism: Azospirillaceae bacterium; assembly: GCA_040220455.1. GTDB lineage: Bacteria > Pseudomonadota > Alphaproteobacteria > DSM-16000 > Inquilinaceae > JAVJUS01. The sequence goes on along the minus strand of JAVJUS010000015.1, from coordinate 608 downwards.
TGAACGCGATCGCCAATCCCGGGGTCGACAAGGTCGATTTCGAGCTGTGGTCGCTGGCCGTCTCCGCCGTCAACGGCTGCGGCATGTGCCTGGAGTCCCACGAGGCCCAGCTCCGCCAGCATGGCCTGTCGGTCGAGGCGATCCAGGCCGCCGCGCGCATCGCCGCCGTGGTCCATGCCGTCGCCGTGACGCTCGAGGCCGAGGCGGAAAGCGCCGAGTCCCGCGCCGCCGCCTGATCGGTCGGCGCTCCCGCAATCTAACCACCAAGGGCACCAAGGCCACCAAGACGGGCCGGCGGCAGGGCCGATGAAGGTTTTCACCACGAAGGCACGAAGGGTCACGAAGCTGTCTCGAAGGGCGGATGGGGCGCGCTTTCTGCCCCATCGCCCGGCGCCTTCAGGCGCCTGTAATCAAATGACTTTCGGCCCCGGGCGGCATGGTCGCCGAACCGCGCCCGGCCCCTTCGTGTGAGCTGCACCCCATCGGTGAGACAGCGGCAAAAGACACAGTCTGGTTAGGCCCCCGCCGCCGGCAGGCCTGCCGGCGGCGGGGGCGGCTGGTCCGCCTCGAACTCGTCCGGCGACCGGTAGTCGAGGGCCGAGTGGAGG
>JAVJUS010000014.1:0-6048 GCA_040220455.1 Azospirillaceae bacterium | reverse complement strand
CGCCGCGGCCGGCGGCGAGCGCGCCGGCATCCGCCGGCCCGCGCGCCGCGCGGCCGCTCACGCTGCGGCCGATGCCCGCCGCCTTCCGTCCGGAGGTGGTGGCGATCGGCAGCTCGACCGGCGGCCCACAGGCACTGTTCGACATGCTGGGCGGGCTGGGCGGCCCGATCGACCGGCCGATCCTTATCACCCAGCACATGCCGGCCACCTTCACCGCCATCCTGGCCCAGCATCTGAGCCGCCACTGCCGCGTCGACGCGACCGAGGCCGCGGACGGGGAGGCGGTCGTGCCCGGCCGGATCTATGTCGCGCCGGGCGACTGGCACATGACGGTCGCCGGCTCGGGCTCCGGCCTGCGCATCAAGCTGGAGCAGACCCCCCCGGAGAATTTCTGCCGCCCGTCGGTGGATCCGATGCTGCGAAGCCTGGTGCAGGCGTGCGGCGGCCGCGTACTGACGGTGATGCTGACGGGAATGGGCCATGACGGGCTGGACGGATGCCGCGCCGTGGCGGAGGCGGGCGGGGCGATGATCGCCCAGGACGAGGCGACGAGTGTCGTGTGGGGCATGCCGGGCGCCGTTGCACAGGCCGGGCTGGCGAGCGCGATCCTCCCGATCGCGGAGATCGGGCCGGCCGTGCGCCGGGCCCTGTCTCGCGCGGCGGCCTGAAAGGGGCGGGACCGATGGCGATCGACGAGAAGGATTTCGCGCTGCTCCAGGAGGTTCTGGCCAAGCGCTCCGGCCTGGTCCTCACTCGGGACAAGGCGTATCTGCTCGAAAGCCGACTCATGCCGGTGGCGCGGCGATGGAGCTTCGCCGGGCTGGGCGAGCTTGTCGGCGCGCTGCGCAATCGCCGGGACGAGCGCCTGCTGCGCGAGGTGACGGAAGCGATGACGACCAACGAGTCGTCCTTCTTCCGGGATGTCCGGCCGTTCGACCAGTTCCGCGACGTGGTCGTCCCGCGTTTGCTGGAAAATCGCGCGGGCCAGCGGCGCCTGCGCATCTGGTCGGCCGCCTGTTCGAGCGGGCAGGAGCCGTATTCCCTCGCGATGATCCTGTCGGAGATGAAGCCGAAGCTGACCGGCTGGCAGATCGAGATTCTGGGTACGGACCTGTCGACCGAGATCCTGGCCAAGGCCAAGGAAGGCGTCTACAGCCAGTTCGAGGTCCAGCGCGGCCTGCCGATCCAGCTCCTGGTCAAGCACTTTGCCCAGCAGGGCGATCGCTGGCACATCAACCCGGATCTCAAGGCCATGGTCCAGTTCCGGGCCTTCAACCTGCTCGAGGACATGGCCTCGCTCGGCCGGTTCGACGTCATCTTCTGTCGCAACGTGCTGATCTATTTCGACCAGCCGACCAAGGCGCGCGTGCTCGACGGCCTCTCTCGATGCCTGGCGCGCGACGGGTTCCTCTATCTCGGTGGGGCGGAGACGGTGCTGGGCCTGACCTCCCGTTTCCAGCCGCTGGAGGGCCAGCGCGGGATCTATCGCCTGACCGACGCCGCGGCCGAGGAGGCGGGGTCGTCCACCGGCACCGGCCCCGGATGGGCTCGAGCGGCCGGTTAGTAACCCGACGTAACCGTCACCAAGTAACGTAACCTCATGCCGCCAAAGGCACACGCCCAAGCCGACAGGCCAAGTGTGATGTCGTTCGAAGGAGCGCAGCGCGAGCGATCGCGACGGCCGCTATGCGATGGCCGGACAGGGCTCCGCGACACGCGCATGCCTCCGCTCACGCGGGCGGGCGCTCATGCCGACGCCCGCGCTGACGGGACCATTGGCGACGAGCGAGGACGACGCGAACTGTTCGGCGATCCGCGTTCCCGTCGGTCCGGGCGCGCGCGAACGCGATCAGGCGACGGCGGCCTCGGACTCCCGCGCCTCGTCCTCGGTGCGCTCCGACTGAGGGTCGCGAAGAACGTAACCGCGTCCCCACACCGTCTCGATGTAGTTCGCGCCGCCGGTGGCCGAGGACAGCTTCTTGCGAAGCTTGCAGACGAAGACGTCGATGATCTTGAGCTCCGGCTCGTCCATGCCGCCGTAGAGATGGTTCAGGAACATCTCCTTGGTCAGGGTCGTGCCCTTGCGCAGGGAGAGGAGCTCGAGGATGCCGTATTCCTTGCCGGTCAGGTGCAGCGGCTGGCCGTCGACCTCGACCGTGCGCGTGTCCAGGTTGACGGCGAGGCGGCCCGTCCGGATCACGCTGTCGGAATGACCCTTGGAGCGGCGGACGATCGCGTGAATTCGGGCGATCAGCTCGCGCTTGTCGAACGGCTTGGTGAGGTAATCGTCCGCGCCGAAGCCGAGGCCCTTGATCTTGTGATCGAGCTCCGACAGGCCGGAGAGGATCAGGATCGGCGTCTCGACCCGGGAGGCGCGCAGCCGGCGCAGGACTTCGTAACCGTCCATGTCCGGCAGCATCAGGTCCAGCACGATGATGTCGTAATCGTAGAGCTTGCCGATCTCCAGACCGTCCTCGCCGAGATCGGTCATGTCGACCACGAAGCCTTCCGACTGCAGCATCAGCTCGATGCTGCGGGCCGTGGCGCTGTCGTCCTCAACCAGAAGCACTCGCATCGGTCGGTCCCCATCTCCGGAATTCGCTTCCCGTTTTAACCAAGGTTAATGCGAGAAGGTTAACGGATTATGAAAATCGTTCGGTCGCGTACCCCCTTTTACGCCCTTTTAACCCGACTCGTCCAGCATGCGATTCGATCGCCGGTACGGGTCTCGTAACCGGGCGAGGAGTCCGTATGGTCCCGTGATCCGGAGTGGGCGCCCTTGGGCACCGCGATCGACAGCCTGATCGACGAGCTCGACACCCTGCCACCCTATACGGTCTACGGTCGCGTCGCCGGCGTTTCGGGCCTGCTGATCGAGATCGCGGGCGTCGAGCGGCGGCTGGCGATCGGCGGGCGTTGCCAGGTCGCCACACGAAGCGGCCGGGTATTGCCGTGCGAGGTCGTCGGCTTCCGCCAGGGTCGGGCGCTCGCCATGCCGCTGGGGCCGGTCGACGGCATCGGGCTCGGATGCCGGGCGACGGTCCTCGACGCCCAGCCTGCGATCTTCCCCAACGAGGCGTGGCTCGGCAGGGTGGTCGATGCGCTGGGCGAGCCGATGGACGGCAAGGGCCCGATCGCGACCGGCCGCGTGTCCCGTCCGCTGCGCGCGGCGCCGCCCGCGGCGCACAAACGGGGACGGGTGGGCGCGAAGATCGACCTGGGGGTCCGGGCGCTCAACAGTTTCGTTACCTGCTGCCGCGGCCAGCGCATGGGCATCTTCGCCGGCTCCGGCGTCGGCAAGTCGGTGATGATGTCCATGCTGGCGCGCTATACCGAGGCCGATGTCAATGTCATCGGCCTGATCGGCGAGCGTGGCCGCGAAGTCCAGGAGTTCATCGAGGACAATCTGGGCGAGGAGGGGCTGGCGCGCAGCGTGGTGGTGGTCGCCACCTCCGACGCGCCGCCGCTGCTGCGTCGACAGGCCGCCTACACGACGATGGCGGTCGCCGAGGGGTTCCGCGACGAAGGCCGACACGTGCTGTGCATGATGGACAGCATCACGCGCTTCGCCATGGCCCAGCGGGAGATCGGGCTGTCCGCCGGCGAGCCGCCGACCTCCAAGGGCTATCCGCCGACCGTCTTCTCGGAGCTGCCGCGACTCCTCGAGCGCGCGGGGCCGGGGGACAACGGCGGCGCGATCACCGGGCTGTTCACCGTGCTGGTGGAGGGCGACGATCATAACGAGCCCATCGCTGACGCGGTGCGTGGCATCGTCGACGGGCATATCGTGCTCGAGCGCGCGATCGCCGAGCGGGGGCGCTATCCGGCGATCAACGTGCTGCGTTCGGTGTCCCGCCTGATGCCGGACTGCAACACGCCGGAGGAGACCGCGATCGTCGCCCGGGCCAAGCAGCTTCTGGCGACGTACGAGGACATGGCGGAGATGATCCGCCTGGGCGCCTACCGGAAGGGCGCGGATCAGAAGGTCGACGAGGCGATCAAGTATCAACCCGCCATCGAGCGCTTCCTGGCCCAGGCCAAGGGCGAGCGGACGAGCATCGAGGCGGGCTTCGCGGAGCTGGCGCGCATCCTCGAGATGCCGCCGCCCCAATACGAGAGCCCGGCGGCCGCCTGACGGCCGATCGGGTGCAGGGTGGATCGTGCCGGCCCGCGATGGTGGCGCATCGCGGCGCCGTGGAGGGTAGTCGATGAGGGATCTCGCCGGCCTGATCAAACTTCACCGCTGGCAGTTGGACGAAAAGCGCCGCGCGCTCGCCGAGCTCGAGGGGTTCGCCGCGCGGCTGGCGGAGGAGAAGGCGCGCCTCGACGCGGAATACGAGCGTGAGCGCGAGGCGGCCGACGGCGCGGACGGGCCGGTGCCGGGCTATGCCCGCTGGCTCGACAGCATCAACGCGCGCAGGCGCCGCCTGGCCCAGTCCACGGCCTCGGTCGAGCAGCAGATGGAGACCGCGCGGGCCGAGATGGCCGAGGCGTTCCGCGAACTCAAGAAGGTCGAGCTGGCCCAGGCCGAGCGCGACCGGCGCGACGCGGAGAAGCGCAAGCGCCAGGAGCGGATTTCCCTGGACGAGATCGCGCTGAGCGGCTTCCGCCGGCGTCAGGCGGAGGCGGCCGGCGCCGGCGATTGACCGGTCCGGCCGGGTTTGCCCGTCAAGCTTGAAGGTTTCCTTCCATCAGCGCAACCTTGAGGGGAGTGCGGCGCGGGGATAGGTGAGGTGTGTCCCATTTCGAGCCGTCGTTCCGGGAGACCCTCGCGATGCCCCGCCCAGCCGACACATATCCGGCGCGCGTTCCGGCGCGCCGTGGCGCGCTCGCCGTCGCCCTTGCCGGCGCCGCGGTGGTCGCCGTGCTCGGCGTCGTCGCCGGTGGCGCGCCGGCCCGCGCCGACGTGACCGACTTCAACAACAATCGCCTGAGCAACAGCTGCGGCACGGCCGTGACGGTCCAGCGCGCGTTTCACGAGGACGTCGTCCTGGATGTCGGCGAGACCAAGCCGATCCACGGCTATTCGATCGGCGCGTATGCCGACGAGTGCTTCTTCGTCTGGACCCCCGGCCAGGAGATTCCGGAGGGCCGCACCGGGCAGATCCAGTGCCGCATGGTGGTCATGGACGGGGAATGCCGCGGCTTCCTGGACATCGACTTCAACGCCGATGGCCTGCAGAGCCTCGACACGCTCCGGGAGCGCCAGGGCGCGCTGCGGGCGGAGCCGAAGCTCTTCAAGCGCGACGAGTAGGGCCGCCGTTCACGCGTCGACCGATGGCCGCGCGGGCTCCCCCACCCGGACCCAGCGGCCGGGATCGGTCTCGAAGGTCATCGCGCCGTCGAAGCCGCAGGCCGCGCAGGACCCGGAGAAGGCCTCCGCCATGGTGCGGCGCAACTCGGCCTCCAGGGGCCGGCGACTGCGCAGGGTCAGCGCGAAGCGCACCCGGCGGATCAGCCCGTCGAGCTGGAGCGGGCCGAGCCGCGACAGGTCCATGTCGATCAGGAACCGAGCGCCGTCGCCTGGCCGCTTGCGCGACCCGCCTCCCTCCTCGCCGTCGCCGCCCCGGCCATGCACATGCAGGCGCAGGGACGAGAGCTGGCCGTCGTCGTAGAAGGGCAGGGCGTAGCTGCGCCAGTCGCCCGTCGCCGGGTCGGCCACGATGCGGCCCTGCTGGGCGATCTCCCCGCCGAGCCGGGCCAGCGTGTCGCCGCGGCCCGCCGTCTCCAGCGTGCGATGGGCCCGATCGCCCAGCCAGCCGCGCACGTCGCCGCCGCGCGCCGCCGACAGGAACAGGAGGAGCGCCCCCGCGAGCGCGCCGTCGGCCCGGGGCAGGACGCTCTGCAGCGTCTGGCGCGCCACCGTCGGGTCAAGGCGGATCAGCTCGGCCAGCGCCTCCTCCGTCGCGGGCAGGCGCGGCTGTCCGGCCTCCGCGCCGGTGCGGGCGAAGAGCGTGAGCGGTGTCGGGATGCCGGCACCGGGCCGGGCGATCCCCGACAGGCCGGCGGCCTGGGCCGCCATCGGGCCGGCGAGGCCGCCCGTGGCGC
>JAVJUS010000013.1:0-25811 GCA_040220455.1 Azospirillaceae bacterium | reverse complement strand
GGCGGCGCCCGTCCCCTGGACCATGTCGGCGGCCTCCCTTCGTCCGGGGGGTCACACGAGGGCGACCGGTGGGCGGGAGCGTGGCGGTGCGCGCGGGGGGCGGGCGGCCCGGCGGGACCGGCGCCGCCCGCGCGCGGGCGGCCTCAGTCGTAGACGTTCTGGCGCGCGCGCTCCAGGCGCTCCAGGATCTGGTCGCGCCGCTCGGGCCGGACCATGTACTCCTGGAAGCCCTCCATGCCCGCCTTGGCCATCTGCGGCGGCGCGTCGCGATCGTAGAACTGCGCCAGCGCGTGGGCCTCCGAGAGCATCTCGAAGCCCTGCTGCAGGAACTGGTCCTGCGGGACCTCCGCGTTCCGGTTGGTCGGAAGCTGCCCCAGGATCTCGTTCAGATCCGCCTGGATCTCCGGACGCGCCAGAAAGGCCAGGAACTTGCGCGCGTCTTCCTTGTTGGACGCGTTGGCCGGGATGTGCAGGGTGTCGGTCGGCGCGTCCTCGGCCCGGGGAATGTCCGGGTCGATGGTCGGGAAGGGGAAGAAGCCGAGCTGGTCGTCGGTCAGCCCCGCCTCGCGCAGCGGCGCGACGGCGAAGTTGCCCATCAGGTACATCGCCGCGTCGCCCTGGACCATGAAGCTCAGCGCTTCCTGCCAGCTGTAGGCGGCGTGGTTGTCGACGAAAAAGCCGGGCTCGACCAGCTCGCCCCAGTGGTCGAAGACCGCCTGGACCCGCTCGTCGGTGTAGGGCACCTCGCCGTTGGCGAGGTCCATGTGGAACTCGTAGCCGTTGGTCCGCAGGTTCAGGTAGTCGAACCAGCCCCCGGCGGTCCACAGGTACTTGGTGCCGATGGTGAACGGCTTGACGCCGTTGTCGGACAGCGCGGCGCAGACGGCCAGCAGCTCGTCCCAGGTCTGCGGCACCTCCAGCCCGTGCTCGGCGAAGATGTCCGCACGGTAGTACACGCCCCACTGGTAGTAGGTGTAGGGCACGCCCCACTGCTTGTCGTCGATGGTCATCGACGACCGGGTCGAGGCCAGGCTCTCGTGCAGGCCGTTGTCGGCCCAGACGTCGCTGACGTCCTCGAACAGGCCGGCCTCGACGAAGGGTGCCATGCGATTGCCGGCGTACCAGGCGGCCACGTCGGGCGCCTCGGCCGTCAGGAAGTTGCGGATCGCGGTCTTGTAGCCCTCGTGGTCGAAGATGTTCCACTCGACCACAACGTCCGGATGCTCGGCCTCGAAGCGCTCGATCAGCATCTCGAACGCCTGCTTGGGCGCCGGATCGGAGGTATCGGTGTTGATCACCAGCGTGCCGGCGGTCGCGCCGGCGCCGAAGGCCAGCACGCCGGCGATCGCGGTCGCGGCGGCGATGGCCGTCCTGTCGAGACGGAACATGCGGTCGACTCCTCCCTTGGCAAAGCCCGCCGCGACCGGGCGGCGGACCGGCTGTGCGTGCCGGCCGAGGAGCGGACCTGCCCCACGGCCACCGGTTGAACCCGGATTGTTCACCACAGTGTTCCGGCCCGTCACAAGTTTGTCAAGTCTTTTGCTTTCTTACGAATTATCGGCCTTCGTATCGGGCGCGAGCCGCCGATTCGGGATCGATGAGCGGCGGTAATGCGCAAGTCGGTGGTCCGACGGGTTGCGTTCGCTTTCGCTATTCGACGGTCACGCCCCGAAGCGCGGCCGACGCTTCTCGGCGAAGGCCGCCACGCCCTCGGCGAAGTCGGCCGTGGCGGTCGAGGCGACGAAGGAGTCACGCTCGGCGGCCAGATGGGCGTCGAACGCCTCGCCCTCGGACCGGCGGAGCAGGGCCTTGGTCCGGGCCATGGCGGCGCGGGGTCCGGCGGCGAGACGGCGGGCGAGCGCCTCGGCCTCGCGGTCGAGGGCGTCGGCCGGCACGACCCGGTTGACCAGGCCCAGGCGCTCGGCCGTCGCGGCGTCGAAGCGGTCGCCGAGCAGCGCCATCTCCGCCGCCCGCTTCGGGCCGACCAGCCGCGGCAGGTGCCAGGTGGAGCCGCCGTCGGGGCTGGTGGCGATGTGGATGTAGGCGAGCGTGAAGACCGCGTCCTCGGAGGCGACCGTCAGGTCCGAGGCCATGGAGAGGCTGAGCCCGAAGCCGGCGCAGGCGCCGCGCACGGCGGCGACGACCGGCACCTCCATCGCCCGGATCGCGCGGATCGAATCGTGCACCCGGTCGATCAGCGCGGCGAAGTACCGGGCCTGGTCGTCGCGCGGCACCTCGGTCAGAGCCTGGCCGAACATCTTCACGTCGCCGCCGGCCATGAAGTGATCGCCGGCGCCGGTGACGATCAGGCAGCGCAGCTCGGCATCCTCGGCCAGCGCCGCCGTGGCGACGGCCAGGCCCTCGATCATCGGCGGGTCGAGCGCGTTGAGCGCGTGGGGCCGGTCGAGCACCAGACGGGCGATCGGGCCGTCACGCTCGACGCGGACCGGAACCGGCGCCGAGCCATCGCCCTGGCCGGACGCGCTCACGGCTGCATCCCCGGCGGCAGGGGCTGGTCGTCGAGGAAGAAGTCGGGCAGCAGCGGCGTGCCCGGGGCGACGGCGTAGGCGTCGAAGTCCGCGACGCCGGCCTCCTTCAGCACGTCCTCGTCCAGGAAGAACCGGCCCGTCGTCTCCCCGGCCGGGCGGGACAGGACGTGGTGGGCGGCGTCGGCGACGATCTCGGGCTTGCGGCAGGCCTCGGTCCTGACGCCCGGGATCATGGCGAGCGCGGCGGTGGCGATCGCAGTGCGCGGCCACAGGGCGTTGGCGGCGACGCCGCGGCCACCGAATTCCGCCGCCAGGCCGATGGTGGCGAGGCTCATGCCGTACTTGGCCATGGTGTAGGCGGTGTGGCCGGCGAACCAGCGCGGCTCGAGCGAGATCGGCGGGCAGAGCGACAGGATGTGGGGGTTGTCGGCCTTCAGCAGGTGCGGCAGGCAGGCGCGGCTGGTGAGATAGGTGCCCCGGGCGTTGACCCCGTGCATCAGGTCGACCCGCTTCATCGGCGTGTCGAGCACGCCGGCGAGGAAGATCGCGCTGGCATTGTTGACGCAGATGTCGATGCCGCCGAAGGCGTCGACCGCGGCGGCGACGGCGGCGTCGACCGAGTCTTCCTCACGGATGTCGCAGACCACAGGCAGCGCCCGGCCGCCGGCCGCGCCGACCGCCTCGGCGGCGTCGTGGATGGTGCCGGGCAGCTTGGGATGCGGCCGGTCGGTCTTGGCGGCGATGACGACGTTGGCCCCGTCGCGCGCGGCCCGGAGCGCGATCGCCAGCCCGATCCCCCGGCTGGCGCCGGTGATGAAGAGCGTCTTGCCCGCCAGCGGCTTGCCCTGGGGGTCGTAGGGCGTCTCGGCGGGGGTGGCGGCGGGCGTTTCGGCTTGGTCGGCGGGCATGGCGGCTCCGGGAACTGAGGCACGGCGGCACGGCGGCGATGCGGGAAACGGGCGCCGACAACGCGAGAACCGCCCGCCCCGACCCGCGCCGGGAAGTTGCGTTATGGCACGACCGACGGGGCGGGGGGAAGACGGCGGGCCCCCTATTCGAACGTCGCGCTGCGACAGAGCCGGCAGAACAAGTAGGTACCATCTAGCCGAAGCGGAGCTCGCGCGTTCTTCGGCGGTTGGCATCCTTCCATTGTTCCATTGCGTCGGGAGCCGCCGCATGTTTCACCAAGACCCGGCTCCACGGGACGTGAACGAACGAGGATACGCACGGCGCTCGAGCCGTATCGGAAATGCGGTGGCGTTGACGCTTAAGGAACACTGCCTGGAGCATCCGACGATCGGGCGGCTCGCAGTGTCCCCGAGCAAGAGCCGCCGAAAGCCTCGGTTCGTCGCGTGCCAAGGAGTCGGATTTCTCGTTGATCGGGCGTTTCAACAAGCCTATCATTTGTGCGTTGCGGACATACAAACAGAGTACAAAAATGGAATATAATTGGGCATTTGCAGAACCTGTAGTGCGGTGATGGATCTATCTCGAAATTGGGCTTCAGGATATGCCTCCAAGCGCCTGAGATTTTTGGAAGGCTCCATCTTATGAATTTCTGCCACGGTGGAGACTCGAGTCAGGTGAATGTGGGAATAGAAAATGCTAACCTCTGTCAAGAGAAAAATAAGGAACACCTTGATAAGTACAGCGTCATATGACTTAGTGCCTTTTCAGCCGGCGACGCATCCTGATGCCAGGATCGCCGCGATTGTTAACAGCGAGAATATCGACACGTGCATTGACATTGGAGCAAGTGCGGGGGGGTATGCAAAACGACTGCGACGAATCGGATATGATGGCCGGATAATCTCTTTCGAGCCGCTAAAAGATTCGTTTTATGAACTCAGCAAGGTGGCGAAAAAGGACGACCGATGGGTAGTCTTCAATACCGCGCTCGGCAATACTGAAGGCGTGGCTAGTATCAACGTATCGGAGAACAAGGCTAGCAGTTCCTTTCTGGACATGCTTCCCGCCCATTTCAAGGCGGCGCCAGATTCTAAGTATTTGGGACAAGAAACTGTCAGCATCACAACATTGGACTCTGTGTTCAGAGATATCGTTGGTACCGATGATCGTGTTTTTTTGAAAATTGATTCTCAGGGATTTGAGTATAATATACTGCAGGGCGCCTCTCGTGTTATTCGAGAGATCAGACTTATACAAATGGAGCTTTCACTAACTCCTCTATACGCAGGAGAAACACTGTTTTATGATATGCTAAAAATTATGAACGAACTTAGTTTTTTGCTGATTTCTATCGAACCTGGATTTACAGATGTGAAGAGTGGGCACGTTCTCCAGGTAGATTGTGTATTTCGGAACAACACTATTGATTTCTAGTGAGTTTTTTCGAAGATTGTTATGCACTTATCAGATTCTTCGTAATTTTGTCCTTATACAGAAAATCATTAGGTGAATGCTGATGTCGGGCGCTAGACTCTGTTCTTGAGCACCAGAAATTGACAACAAGACCGATCTTTCTCAATTAATACGATGGATTATCCGGCGAGGAGCATCGACTCAACGAGCTATATCGGAGCCCGAAACTGCTAGCCGCTCGGAGCGCGCACCCCGATCACTTATGACCACGACCAACTATGAACCAGCCGGGCAAGGCACTATCCACGCTATGTGTTTGGCAATGGCTCAAAACAATGCTAACGGGTAGCCCGTTGTCGCGGGTCCCCGTAGCTCAGTTCGGATAGAGCATCAGATTCCTAATCTGAGGGTCGCAGGTTCGAGTCCTGCCGGGGACGCCAGTTAGCTCCGATTCTATCTTGCTTTCCTCGGTTAAGAGTTGTTTTCTGGTCCATGAATTATGAGGATTATATCAAGATTAACATGCAATATCATCAAAGACTTGAGAAAAAAATCGGGCGACGACATTGGATTCCAAACAAGGGGGAAGCTTGTCATTAGAGAATATAGGTTGGGACAATATATCGAAAATACCTTCTTCATTGTGAATAAGATCGGATATATATTCTTTTGCATCTCTTAAAGAACCAAAATTTGATATATTGATGAAAGAATAGGGATTAAAATCAATATTAACCATCGGATCTCCCCAATAAATTGGCACTGTTCCCGTGACGTGCGCTTCCAATAGTTTTTCAGTAGTATAACCTGGCCAAAACTCGTTTTCACACGCAATCGTAAGGCGTGTTTCTTTTTGAAAATCTAGTTTGTCTTTCAACGAGGCGCCGATAGGTTGCACATTCGAACGGCACGCCGCTGGCGCTCGAACAGCATCAATCGCTGACAGCATTTCGAAGAGCGCGTCACGATGCGCGACATGATGACTGTAAATGTAGTTGGCGAAATGCGGACGCAGCTTCCAAGCCATGTCTGGCTCGCGTCGACCGACAAACGATCGAGGATCGATACCATGCCGGGTCAACCGCTTCGCCCAAATCGGAACCCGCAGAAAGCGGGGATTATCCACGATTCTCGAAAATCCGATCGCGAAATCGGTCCGCTCTAGATCGGGCTCGACGTTCTCTCCCGTCACAAAGAGCGTGCGTGCTCCACGACGCGGATGCGGCGTGGGCATCGAACGAAGAATTCTTCCGTCGCGAAGATGGACGGCATTCCTGTCCCGGCCAAGTGGACCGCGGATTTTCCGGCGCTGAAACGGTCCGAAAATCAAGATCTCATATTCTCTTGATGGCACAAGGTTATATGATTCGCCAACTTGTGGAAATTGCTGCAAAAAGATTTTTGGCTCGAACCCATCCCAGAAACCTTCGAAACGTACTTTCACCGTCTTCTTGTCACTCTTTCTCATTGATGTCCGCCCAATTTTTTACTGATGCCATTATTCAAAACTCTCTCATTCCGAACTTGCGCTATCTATTTAGCTCGGCCCTTTGAATAGCAAGATACTATATCCATTGCGCTTGGACGTTTGAATACATCTAGCTATTAGATCGAACGTTACACGACGCACCTTTTGACCTCCGTCGCAGAAACCGGTCAGCGGACTGCCGCGACCGCCCTCTCGCTGAGTGAGCCGCAGTGATCGCCGACCGAGCGTGCTGGGCAACCCTCCATCAACGCGCCTACATCGAAACACGTCGATAGGCAAGCGAGAGGTCATGTGGCATGCAAGCACCCAACCATCGACGACACCCCGGATGACGCACAATCGATCGAGGGGCGCCGCGCTACGGAGGCATTGCCTACATGCAGTCGGACGACGTGAAGCCCGACATCGGACGCCGTATCGCGGGCGCTCTCGCATGGTCCTCCATCGGCACCTGGGGTCAGTTCGCGATAACTGCCGGGGCGCTCGTCATAATGGCGCGACTACTCGGCCCCGGCCCTTTTGGTGTGAACGCTGCCGCTTGGATCGTAATTGGATTTGGTCAAGCGGTCGTCGCTGGAGCCTTGGCCCAAGTACTCGTCCAAAGACAGACAGTCGAGCCTGGCCATTTCGACGCCACGTTATGGGCAAATCTTGCCCTTGGGATCGGGCTCGCGGCGGCGATATTGGCAACTAGGACGACGATCTCGCAAGCACTATCCATCCCGGCTGCGTCTGACGTAATTAGTATTTCTGTTTTTGTGCTACCTATAGTTGCTGCTCAAGGTGTTCCCGAAGCGATTTTACTTAGAAATCTTCGATTCCGAGAAGTGGCAATCATTAACAACATAGCAGCGGCGCTCGGAAACCTGACGGGAATTATTCTTGCCGTTTTAGGCTTCGGCGTCTGGAGTCTCGTCTCTATTGCTTTGATCACCGCACTCGTCAAACTAGCGGGCGCGGCCATCGCGACCAGATGGACGCCAGGTATTTCGTGCCGGAAACGGCATTTCACCGATCTTGGCAAATTTAACACATTTGTCATCGGCGCACGTCTCCTGACCGTCGGGGAAAGGGCGATACCGCGAATTCTAATTTCATCTCTATTTGGAGAAACCACTCTTGGGCTATACACTTTGGGATGGCGTCTTTTCGAAACCTTGGCGACAACGATACTCGATCCGATAATTCAGATCGTGTTGCCTACCGTCTCACGAGCACGAGAGCGATCGGGTGATCTAGTGCGGCTCTTCCGCAACGCGATCGCCTTGGCCACGACTATCGCCTTTCCGGTCTATGGCGGATTAGCCGCCGTCGCGGCTGTGGCAGTGCCCGTGCTGTTCGGCGAATCCTGGGGCCCGGCCGCCCCGGTTGTCAGCGTCCTCGCCTGTTTCGGGGCCGTGCGGGCGCTGAGTGCTATCCAAGGGGACAGCCTAAGAGGCTTCGGTAAGCCCTTCGAGGCATTCGCCGTCGTTGGAACCGGATTCGCGATAACCCTGATACTTGCTCCCCTTGGATCCAGCCTCGGATCGGTCGGCATAGCCGGCGCGCTCGTTGCCTCGGGCCTCCTCGTCTGGCCGCTCGGCGCGCACTTCGTCGCGCGGACCGGCGGCATACCGGTGCGCGATCAGATCGCACCGGCCCTGCCGGCGCTGGCTGCCGCGGCGGTCATGGTCGCGGCGGTGACGGGTGTGATCGCCTTCACGCGCGACGCCATGGGGGAGCCGGCGCTGCTCGCGCTGGCGATCGGTGTCGGCATCGCCGTCTACGCCCTGGCGCTGGCGGTGGTCGCCCGGCCGATCGTGCGCTTCGCCATCTCGCTGGCCGCCGCCGTCCTGCGCCGCGACCGCGCGGCGCTCGGCCGGCTGTTCGGCGAGGTCGGGGGCTGAGCGCCCGCGCGAGCCGGGAAACCCGGAGGCCTAAGCCGCCGGCGCGGCCGCCATGAGGTCCATCAGCCGGGCCGAGCGATCGAACTCCGCGCGGACGCGATCGATGTCCAGGGGCAGGCGGCTCAGATCCTCGGGCGACCACTCGCTGCCGTCGCGGTGGAAGAAGTCGCCGCCATAGACGTGCAGCGCGCCGGTCATCCGGTCCAGCGGGTTGACGACCGAGTGCACGGCGTCGACGCCGAACACCGTCGCCCGGCCCGGCCCCAGGGACAGCGCCCCCGCCGCCTCGATCCGGCCCTGCGGGTCGTCGGGCATCGGCCGCCAGAGGGTATTGTCTTCGCGACCGGAATAGATCCCGATCGCCGCCCACATCGTGTGATCATGGGGCCGCAGGACCATGCGCGGACCCCAGACCACGCGGATTACCGTCAGGTCGGGCGCGGCGTGCAGCGGATGGAGGCCCGGGCGCTCCGGCACGCCCAGCGCGGCGTCGATGCCGGCCGGGTCGGCCACGGCCCGGGCCACGACCTCGTGCACTGCATGACGAGGCGAGTCGTCGGCGAGCGCGCGACGGCAGTCCTCGACGAACCTGTCAGGGTCGAAACGGTCATGGTGAGCCATTGCAGCCTCCCTGTTCATCCCATACGTTACAACTGAATGCGATCTTATGAAACTTTGTTCTTTTCTTGCCGGGGGTCGCGCAACTCCGGGAGATCACGGTATCCGGCCGCCCACGCGCTTTGACATCCCCCGGCGTGCCCGATAGGAGTGACCGCGAACCGTCGGCCCATGGGCCGGCCAAGCGAGAGGGGAAACCGCCATGGCGAAGACGATCCGCATTCGGCGAGGAGGCGCGACGGCCACCGTGATGGCGAGCGCCGGGGCGATGCTCGCCGCGGCGTTCGGCCCCTCGCCCGCCGCCGCCCAGGACCACGACTGGAAGCTCTCCAACGGCCTGCCCGAGGGGCGACAGGAGTCGGCCTATCTGGAGGCCTTCGCCGAGGATGTGGCCGCGCGCACCGACGGCGCGGTCGAGATCACCGTCTACCACGGCGGCTCGCTCGGGCTCGAGGACGCCGACGTGCTGCGCTGGCTGCCCACCGGCACGGCCGAGCTCGGCCTGATCTGGGCCGGCTATCTGGGCCGCGACGCCCCGGCGCTCAACGCCGTCTACATCCAGGGCTCGGTCGGCACCGAGGAAGAGCACGCCGCCGCCCTGCCCGTGCTCCAGGACATCTATCGCGAGGCGCTGGCCGAATCCGACATCGAGACGGTCGCCTTCATGAACCTGCCGATGCTCGCGGTCTCGGTCTTCTGCGCCGACGAGCCGGTCAATTCGCTGGAGGACCTGCGCGACAAGAAGCTGCGCGTGTGGACCCGCGACCAGGTCGAGACCTTCGAGCGGCTGGGCGTCGCGGCCCAGATCGTCGCCCAGACGGAGATGTACGTCGCGCTGCAGACCGGCGTCGTCGACTGCGCGCTCTATCCGGCGCGCTACGCCCAGTCGGTCTCGCTGCAGGAGGTCACCGACCACGCCGCCTATCTCTACCCGGTCGCCGCCCTGCCCTATGTCGTCGGCGCCGCCGAGGACGTATGGGCCGAGCTGAGCCCCGAGCTCCAGGCCGAGGTCACGGCGGCGGGCGAGGCCTTGTGGCAGACGAGCGTCGAGGGCGACACCGGCGCGGAGGCGGAGCGCGAGGCCCGCGCGGCCTTGGAAGAGGCCGGGGTGACCTGGCACGACGACTTCTCCGCCGAGGACCGGCGCGCCTTCCTCGACGCCGCGGCGGAGACCTGGGCCGCCATCGCGGAGGAAGCCGGCCCTCCGGCGCCGTCCTACCGGGAGCGCGTGCTGTCCGCCATCGGCCGGGAATGAGCCGGGAAGCGGGCCCGACCGGCGACGTACGCCTACGCAGGAAGGATCGCGTACGGCGATGAGCGCCGGGACGCGTACGGGCCCGACGGCGGTGTGGGCCGGCCGGGCCGCCGGCGCCCTGTCGGTGCTGGCCATGGCCGCGGCCGCCGCGATCCTGGCATTGATCGTTACCAGCGTGGTGCTGCGCTATGTCGAGGGGCGGCCCCTGCGCTTCACCGAGGAGGCGGCGGGCCTGCTGGTCGCCGCCATGCTGTTCCTGGTCCTTCCCCGGGTCAGCCTGGAAGGCCGGCACGTGGCCGTACGCGTCGTCGTCGACCGGCTGTCGGGCCGGCCACGCGCGATCGCCGAGGCCGTCGGCCGGCTGGTCATGGTCGTGTTCTGCGGCTGGTGGGCCGTCGCGGCCTGGCCCTGGTTCGTCTTCACCTACGAGCGGGACCTGAAATCCGTGGTCGCCCGGCTGCCGCTGACGCCCTGGGTGGCGCTGGTCCCGGCGAGCGCCGCCGTGCTCGCCGCCATCGCGGCGTGGCAGCTCCTGAGGCGACCGCCAACCCCGCCGCCGGCCTCGCCGGAATGAGCTTCTGGGCCGTCCTGATCGGGCTGCTGGTCGTCGCCGCGGCCAGCGGCGCGCCGCTCGGCGCCGCATTGGGGCTGACGGGCTTCGTGATCCTGGAGCTCTTCGCCGGCGGCGCCACCGGGCTGGCGCTCGACCGGATCTGGAACACCCTGACCTCCTTCACCCTCAGCGCCATCCCGGTCTTCATCCTGATGGGCGAGGTGCTGCTGGAGAGCGGCGTCAGCCGCCGGGTATACGACGCCATGGCGCCGGTGTTCCGACGGCTGCCGGGCGGGCTGCTGCACACCAACATCGCCGTGTGCACGGTCTTCGGCGCGGTCAGCGGGTCGAGCCTGTCGACCGCCGCGGCGGTCGGCTCCGTCGCCTATCCGGAGATGGCGGCGCGCGGCTACGACCGGCGGCTGGTGGTCGGCAGCCTGGCCGGCGGCGGCACGCTGGGCCTGCTGATCCCGCCCAGCCTGTCGCTGCTGATCTTCGGCGCGCTGACCGAGACCTCGATCGGCCAGCTCTTCCTCGCCGGGCTGGTGCCGGGGCTGATCGGCGCGGTCGCCTTCATGATCTATCTCTGGGCGCGCTGCCGCCGGGCGCCGCACCTGGCGCCGCCGGACACCCGCGCCGTGCCGCTGGGCCGGATCCTGCGGGGCCTCGCCGATCTGTGGCCGGTGGCCGTGCTGATCGGCGCGGTCATGGGCAGCATCGTCGCCGGGCTCGCCACGCCGACGGAGGCCGCCGGGCTGGGGCTGGCCGCGTCGATCGTCATCGGCGCGGTGGTCGGCGACCTGACGCCCCGGCGGCTGGTCACGGCCTTCCTGCGCGGCGTGCGGACCTTCGGGGCGATCGGCTTCGTCATCGTCGGCGCGGTGATCCTGGCCCAGTCGGTCAGCATCCTGGCCGTGCCCCAGGACCTGCTGGCGGTGGTGCGCGACAGCGGCCTCGGACCGGTCGCCGTGCTGGTCCTCGTCGTCGTGGTCTACCTGGTGCTGGGCCTGCTGTTCGAGGGTCTGTCGCTGATGATCATGACCCTGCCGATCGTCTTCCCGCTGCTGACGGGGCTCGGCTACGACCCGGTCTGGGTCGGCGTGCTGGTCACGATCATGATCGAGGTCGGCATGATCACGCCGCCGGTCGGCCTCAACCTCTCGGTCCTGACCGCGCTGACCGAGGAGGAGGTGGGCCTGGGCGAGGCCGCCCGCGCCGCCATGCCCTACTGGGCGATCCTGCTCGGGCTGGTCGCCCTGCTCGCCCTCGCGCCGGGCCTCGCGACGACGCTGCCGGCCTGGGCCCTGCGATAGATACGGCCGGGTCATGCCCCCCTCGGGCCCTCGCGAAGGCGTGATTGCCGATCGCTCGCTTCGGTGTCGCGGCCATGCCTATCATCGCGTGGGGTCCGGGCCCATGGCCCGCGTCCCGGTCGCGGACACGGAAGCCGCCGCGACCGACGGGGAGGCTCCAAGAGCGCGAACAACAGAACAACGGGAGAAACTGCCCCATGACACATCGCCGAACAGCCCTGGGAGCCGGCGTGGTCGCCGCCCTGCTCGTCGCGGCGCCGGTCGCCGCTCAGGACGCGGTCGTCAGCGATCTGGCGAAGTCGGCTCTACCCGACGCGCCCGGCGGCGAGGCGCTGGCCAAGCACTACGACGTTCCCCCGGGATGGACCACGCCGGCCCATGCCCATTCCGGCCATGTCATGCTCTACGTGGTCCGCGGCACCGCCGAACTCGCGCTCGACGGCGAAACCGTCACGGCAACCGCCGGCTCGCTGCTCGAGGCGGACGCCGGCGAGGCCATGGTCATGCAGAATCCCAGCGACGACGAGCGGCTGGAATTCGTGGTCTTCCAGGTGGGGCCGGAGGGCGCGCCCTACATCGCTCTTGTCGAGTAGGGGGTACAAGGGTGGGGCCGGACCGTGAGTCCGGCCCTGGCCTGGTCCGCCCTCACCCGCCGTAGCAGCCGGCCAGGCGGGCGCGCTGCTGGACCAGCGCCAGCACGGTGTCGATGGTCGGCGTCGGATGGCCGGTGGCGCGGCCGAGTTCCTGCACGGCGGTGACCAGGGCGTCGATCTCCATCGGCCGGCCGCGCTCCAGGTCCTGGAGCATGGAGGTCTTGTGCGCGCCGACCGCCGCGCCGCCGTCGATCCGGCGGTCCACGTCGATCGGGAACTTGACCCCAAGATCCTCGGCGATCGCCTGGGCCTCGACCATCATCGCGCGGGCGACGGCGCGGGTCCCCGGCTCGGTGCACAGCACATCGAGGGTGGCGCCGGTCAGCGCGCTGATCGGGTTGAAGGAGAGGTTTCCCCAGAGCTTGACCCAGATTTCGTCGCGGATCTTCGGGCGCACCGGCGCTTTCAGCCCCGCCGCGCCCAGCGCCTTGGACAGGGCCTCGGCGCGCTCGGTCTTCTCGCCCGAGGGCTCGCCCAGGGTGAAGCGGTTGCCCTCAAGGTGACGGATCACCCCCGGTTCCGGCACCTCGGCGGCCGGGTAGACGACACAGCCCAGCACCCGCTCCGGCCCGATGCCGTCCCAGATGCGCCCGCCGGGATCGACCGCCTCCATCCGCCGGCCCTCGTTCGGGCCGCCCAGGCCGTGGAAGTACCACCAGGGCACGCCGTTGACGCCCATGACGACCGTCGTCTCCGGACCCAGCAGCGGCTGCATCGTGTCGACCACGCCCGGAACGGAATGGGCCTTCAGCGTGATGATCACGTAGTCCTGGACGCCCAGTTCGGCCGGATCCTGGGCGGCGTTGACGGCAACCGTGGTCTCCTCGCCGCCCTCGATCAGGGTCAGGCCCTTCTCCCGCATCGCGGCCAGATGCGGTCCGCGCGCGACGAGCGAGACCTCCGCCGTGCCGGCCGCGGCCAGCTTGGCCCCCATGTAGCCGCCGATCGCCCCGGCGCCGAAGACACAGATGCGCATCAGACGAGCCCCAGCTTCTCGGCCAGCCCGATGCGCTGCATCTTGCCGGTGGCGCCCTTGGGGATCTCGTCGAGCACGACGACCTTGCGCGGCACCTTGAAGTCGGCGAGCCGTTCGGCGGCGAAGTCGCGCAGCGCGTGCTCGGTGACGCTCTCGCCCTCGCGCAGGACGACGGCGGCGGCGACCTCCTCGCCCAGCTTCGGGTGAGGCACGGCGAAGGTGACGACCTGCTGGACGGCCGGGTGGTCCATCAGCACCTCGTCGACCTCGAGCGGGCTGACCTTCTCCCCACCACGGTTGATGATCTCCTTCAGACGGCCGGTGATGCGCAGATAGCCCTCGGCGTCGAGGACGCCCTGGTCGCCGGTGCGGAACCAGCGCTTGCCCTCGGCCTCGAAGAAGGACTTGGCGTTGGCCTCCGGATTGGCGTCGTAGCCCGGCGTGACGTTCGGGCCGGAGATCACGACCTCGCCGATCGCCGCCGGATCGCCGGCCGGCAACAGCGCGGGCTCGGCCTCGTCGGCCAGGCGCACCGCCGGTCCCGCCGCGACGCCGACCGAGCCCGGCTTGCGCGGCGCCGGCGGCAGCGGGTTGGAGGTCATCTGGTGGGTCGCCTCGGTCATGCCGTAGCTCTCGATCACCGGCGCGCCGAACGTCTCCTCCAGCGCCGCCATGACCTGGGGCGGCAGGGAGGCGGAGGAGGAGCGGATGAAGCGCAGGCCGGAGGCGGCGCCGGCCTCCGCGTTGCGCGCGGCACGGGCCAGGATCGCCTGGTGCATGGTCGGCACGGCGGTGTACCAGGTCGGCTTCGCCTCGCCGAGCCAGCCGAAGAACGACAGGGCGTTGAAGCCGGGCGAGCACCAGATCGACCCGCCGGCGGCGAGCGACGACGTCACCGCCGCGATCAGCCCGTGGATATGGAACAGCGGCATGACGTTGAGGCATCGATCCGCCGGCCCCAGCGCCAGCGTCGTGCCGATGTGGCGGGCCGAGGCGGCGAGGTTGCGCTGGGTCAGCGGCACGATCTTGGGCCGCGACGTCGTGCCCGAGGTATGGAGCACCAGGGCGCCGTCATCGGGCCCGGCCGGACCGGCGGTCGAAGCCGGGCCGGCGGCCGCGCCGTTCTCGCCCGTCAGGGAGAAGGCGCCGGCGGGCGCGCCTTCGGCGACCGCCAGGCGCAGGATGGGAATGCCGTGGCGGCGCGCGACGGCGACCGCCGGGCCGTCGTCTCCGTCGCCGACCACCAGCGCCCGGGCACCCAGGTCGGAGAGATAGAAGTCGTACTCGTCTTCCCGATACGCGGGGTTGAGCGGCGCCGTGACCGCGCGGGCCGCGATCGCGACGAAGGCGGCCGCCATCTCCGGCCCGTTGGGCAGGACGATCGCCACCCGATCGCCCGGGCCGATGCCGGCCGCGGCCAGCGTCTCCCCGATCTCCGCCGTCAGTCGGCGCAGGCCCGCATAGTCGAGCCAGGGCCGGCCGGGCGCGCCGATCGCCGGCGCGGCATCCGGATGCGGCCGGACCAGGTCTGGAACCGTCTCGCTCATGAACAGCTATCCCCGCGATGCGGCGCCGCGCGCGGCGCCTCCCCCCGTCTCGCGGCCTCGGCCCGGGAACGGGCCGACACCGGCCCCCGGTTCTACGACGATCGGTCGCGCGAAGAAAGCCGCGGTCCGCGCGCGCCCGGAGCGAGGAAGGGGACGGGCCGGCGGGGGCGGGCCGGTGGGGACGGGCCGGCGGCGCCGGGCCCGGACAGCGCCGGGCCCGGCCGGCCACGCGACCCGCAGCGGGGTCGGCCGGAGGACGGGGCGCTCAGCCCTCCTGCGGCGCGACCTCGGCCATCATCGAGCGGATGCGGTCGAGCAGCTCGCGATCCTGTCGGGCGGCCGCGGTGATCGCCTGGTACTCCTCGATCGAGATGCCCTCGGCATCCTCGACGGCCGTCGTCAGCTGATCATTGGCCTGGTCGCGCAGGCTGGTGAACGCCTCGGTGTCGCCGGCCTCGCGCGCGGACTGCAGCCGCGGCTGCCACTGCTCGATCAGCCGGGTCACGTCGATCGCCGCGACCACGTAGGATTCGAGCTTGGCGTCGCTCAGCTCGGGCACCTCGATCGCCTGGCCGCCCTGGCCCTCGGCATCCTGGGCTCCCGCGGGGGCGGGCACGGCCATGCCGGCGCCGCCGGCGATCAGCGCGACAGCGGCGAGCGGCCGCGCGAGGCGGCGGAGAAACGTTTCGAGCATAAGAACTCCTTGCGGCCTGGCGGCCGTTCGGGACTTCGGTCGGGCGCGCGGCGACACCGGTCGTCACGCCGGCGCACCCGTCGGAATCCGCACCGTCACGCCCCGGCGTGACGATTTCGGGGCAGCCGTGTTTTCGGGGCAGCCGTGACGAGCGGACCCGGCCCGCCCCGACAGGGCGGCCGGACGGGTCGGCGGCTCGGACGGTCGCGCCTGAAGCAACGCATGCAGAGGCGCCCGCCGGCGGGCGCGTGAACCGGCCGGCGCCCCCCCCCGGCGCCTCAGCCCTTGGGCTGCGGCACGACGCGCATGTACGGCTTGATCGTCTTCCAGCCGTCCGGGAACTTCGCCTTGGCCTGCTCGTCGGAGACGGCGGGCACGATGATGACGTCGTCGCCGTGCTGCCAGTTGACCGGCGTCGCGACCTGATGCTTGGCGGTGAGCTGGAGCGAATCGAGCGCGCGCAGGATCTCCGCGAAGTTGCGGCCGGTGCTCATCGGGTAGGAGATCATCAGCTTGATCTTCTTGTCCGGCCCGACGATGAAGACGGTGCGCACCGTCGCGTTGTTCGCCGCGGTCCGCCCTTCCGCGCCGCCGCCCTCGTCGGCCGGCAGCATGCCGAAGGCCTTGGCCACCGACAGGTCCTCGTCGGCGATCATCGGGTAGTTCGGGGCGGTGCCCTGCGTCTCCGCGATATCCTTCGACCAGGCCACGTGGTCGTCGACGCTGTCGATGCTCAGCCCGATGATCTTGCAGCCGCGCTTGTCGAACTCGGGCTTGAGGCGCGCCATCGCGCCCAGCTCGGTCGTGCAGACGGGCGTGAAGTCCTTGGGATGGGAGAAGATCACCGCCCAGCCATCGCCGATCCAGTCGTGGAACCGGATGCGGCCTTCCGTCGTGTTCGCCTCGAAATCGGGCGCCGTGTCACCGATCTGCAAAACCATTGCGGATGTCCTTTCCGCTCGAATGCCGTTCGCCATGGGAAGGGTCATCGCGGGCCGCCCGGCGGGCGCCCGGCGATGCCGGGACGCGCGGGAAAAGCGCCAGGCCGCTTCCCCGCACGGTTGCCGACCCTACCACGTGAGCGAGGCCGACGCGAGACGGCCCGCGACCCGCTCTTTGCATCCGAGCCACGACCGCGCTAGGTAGGACATCTCATGGCCTGCTCCGGGAACGCCGCCGCCTCGTGATCGATCGCTACATCCTGCGCCAGCTCCTCGTCGCCGCCGCGATCGGGCTGGCGCTCCTGATCTTCGCGATCTGGCTGACCCAGTCGCTGCGCTTCATCGAGGTCCTGACCAAGAGCCAGGCCGGCGCCGGCGCGCTGTTCATGCTCGTCTTCCTGGCGATGCCGGAGCTGATCGGCAGCGTCCTGCCCTACGCCGTGGGCGGCGCGGCACTGTTCGTCTACGCATTGCTCGCCGGCAACGCCGAGATCGTGGTCATGCGCGCGGCCGGGCGCGGCCCCTTCGCACTGGCCCGGCCCGCCATCGTGCTGGCGCTCGTCGTGCTCGTCGCGCACATGGCGCTCAACCTCCTCGCCATCCCCGTGGCGCGCGGGGAATTCCGCGACCTGCGCCTGCGAATCGAGACCGAGTTCGCCGCTGCCGTCCTGCGCGAGGGCACGTTCAACGACATCGAGGACGGGCTGACCGTCTATGTCCGCGAGCGCCGCCAGGACGGGACGATGGGCGGGATCCTCGTCCACGACACCCGCGACCCCGAACAGGACGTCTCGATCCTGGCCGAGCGGGGCGAGCTGGTCTCGGGCGAGGGCGGGCCGGAGATCCTGCTCTCCGAAGGCAGCCTGCAGACGCGCGAGACCGGGGCCGAGACGCCGGACATCCTCTACTACGACAGCTACACCTTCGCCCTCGACCTCGGCGGCAACCCGCTGCGGACCTGGCGCGAGCCCGACGAGCGCTTCATCGGCGACCTGCTGTCGCCCAGCGACGCCGACCAGCTGGACGCCGATGCGATCCGCCATCTCCAGGCCTGGGGCCACCAGCGCCTGTCGACGCCGCTGCTCTCGCTCGCCTTCGTCTCGTTGGTCGTCGGCGCCCTGTTCTTCGGCCAGACCAACCGGCGCGGCCAGACCGGGCGCATGATCGTCGCGGTGGGCGGCATGATCACGCTGCAGGCGGCGATGATCCTGTTCTTCAGCCTGGCAGCGGAGGCCTCGGTCGCCGCGGCCGGGCTCTACGCCGCGCCGGGGCTGGCGATCGTCGGCGGGCTCGCCGCCATGATCCTGCCCGCCCGGACCCGTCGCTCGCCGCGCGCCGGCGAGGAGGTTCCGGCCCCCGCCTGAGCCCCGACGGGCCCGCTACGGTTGACAGGCGCGGCGTTTCCCGCTCAAACCCACACCAGCCGCGAAGCAGCCTGACGGGCGTCATGAGGGATCTCGCCGAGGACACGACCCGGTCGGACACCGACTCGCAGCCGCCGGCCGACGGCGGGGTGGCCGTCGCCGGAGCCGGGGCGCGAGGCGCTTCGCCGGGCTCGCCGCCGAGGGGCGGCGACGCCGGCACGCCGAGCGCCGGGCGAACGTCCGTGCCGCCGGACGACCCCACTCGATCGCCCGTGCCGGGCGCCATATCGGCCGACCCGCAGCCGCCCTTGCCGGTGCCCATGCGGGTCGTGTGGATGCTGGTCTGGGCCACGGTGGCGAGCGCGGCGGTCTTCCTGATCGCGCCGGAGATCGACCTCTGGCTGTCGGGCCTGTTCCACACCGCCGAGGAGCGGTTCTGGTTCCGCACCTCGACGACCGGCGCGATCTATGACGACATCCGGAACTGGGTCCTGATGGCGCCGCCGGTGGCCTACATCGCCTGGCGCCTGGTCCTCGACCGCCGGCCGGTCGCGCGCCTGACGACGGCCCTGCGCGAGACGGCCTTCGTGCTGCTGGCGCTGCTGGTCTCCAACGGCCTGGTGGTCAACGCCATTTTCAAGGAACAATGGGGCCGCGCCCGTCCGCACCAGACCGAGCCGTTCGGCGGCGCCGACCCCTTCGTGCCGCCGCTGGTGCCCAGCGACGCCTGCGCGTCGAACTGCTCCTTCGTCGGCGGCGACATGGGCTTCGCCTTCGGCATGATCGCCCTGGTCCTGCTCGCCCGCCGGGCCCGCAAGGCCTGGCTGGTCGTGGCGATGATCTTCGGCCTGGTGATCAGCGCCTTTCGCGTCATCGCCGGCGCCCATTTCACGAGCGACGGCGTCTTCGCCTTGCTGTTCACCGCGCTGGTGACCATCGCGCTGTTCAAGCTGCTGCTGGAGCCGGGACCGGCCGCCGTGGCGCGGCGCCGCCGTCTCGGCCTCGACCGGATCGATCGCGCCTTCGTCGCCGGGCTGGAACGCCTGGCCGGCGCCACGGCCACGGCGGTCGCGTCGACGAATCGGGCCTGGAGGCGGGCGATCGGCATCGCCCCCGGCACAGGCGACACCGCCGATCCTACCCGCGCGGCCGCTCCCGGCCGGGCGCATCCCCAGCCCGGCGAGTGACGCCGGGACCCGACGACGCCGCGCGCGAGCGATCGCGACCCGGCGCAGCGAGGAGGCCCAGACCCATGCCACAGCCCGCCCGCCGATCCGTCGCCGCCCTGTCCCTCGGCGCCGCGCTGCTGGCCGCGAGCGTCGTCGGCACGGCCGCGCCGCGCCCGGCCGCCGCCGGCGGCGGCTCGGAGGCGGTGGAGATCGGGCTGGCGGCGGCGGCCCTGTTCGCGGGCGCGGCGGCGCTGGAGATCTGGACCGACCGCACGGTGCTCGGCAACGGCGGCCGGACGGCGACCACGGACGCCGTGATCGGCGCGGGCGTCTACGGCCTGGAGGACGACGAGCTGGGCACCGACCGCGCCGGGCTCGGCCGGGTCGAGCTGCGCTTCAAGCAGGAGTTCTGGCGCGTGCGGCCCTTCATCGGCATCGAGGGCACGACCGATGCGTCATTCTACGGCTATGGCGGGCTGATGATGGACCTCTGGTTCACCGACAACATCGTCGTCTCGCCCAATGCCGCGGTCGGCCTCTATCACGAGGGCGACGGCCGCGATCTCGGCCATCCGGTGGAGTTCCGCACCGGCATCGAGGCCGGCTGGGGCTTCGACAACGGCTGGCGGCTGACCGCGGCGGTCCACCATCTCTCCAATGCCAGCCTGTCAGACGAGAACCCGGGCATCGAGACGGCGACCGTCAATCTGTCGATCCCGCTGAACTGATCCCCGCTTCCGGACCGGCCGCGCCGCGCCGACGCGGCAGCAGGTCGTGCTTGCGCAGGAGCCCGCGCAGCCGATCGTAGCTCAGCCCCAACGCCTCGGCGGCGGCGCGCTGGTTGTGCCGCGCCCCGGTGAGCGCGCGGGAGAGCAGGCCGCGCTCGAGCGCGGCGACGGCGGCATCGAAGCCTTCCGACGGCAGCGCGTCGGTCGATGCGGCGGTGGCGGCCGTGGCACCGTTGCCGGCCGCCGCCCCGCCCGGCCGCCAGGGCGACTCGAAGGGGTCGAGCACGACCTCGCCGATCGGCCCGGCCTCCGGCGCCGCCCGGGCGACGGCGCGCTCGACCGCGTTCTTGAGCTCGCGGACATTGCCGGGCCAGCCATGCCCGGCCAGCGTGGCCAGCGCCGCCGGCGCGAAGCCCGGGAAATCCGCCATCCCCATCTCGCGCGCCATGGCCCGGCCGAACAGCTCGGCCAGGACGGACACGTCCTCCGGCCGGGCGCGCAGGGGCGGCAGGGTGACCACGTCGAAGGCCAGCCGGTCGAGCAGGTCGGCGCGGAAACGCCCGGCCGCCACCTCGCCCGGCAGGTCGACATTGGTCGCGGCGACCACCCGGACATCGCATTGCAGGGTCCGCCCGCCGCCCAGCCGCTCGAACTCGCCGTACTCGATGGCGCGCAGGATCTTCTCCTGCACGCGGCCCGAGGCCGCCGCGATCTCGTCGAGGAAGAGGGTGCCGCCGTCGGCGCGCTCGAACCGGCCGACATGCCGGCGCCCGGCGCCGGTGAAGGCTCCCGCCTCGTGGCCGAAGAGCTCGCTCTCCAACAGCTCCTGGCTCAGCGCGGCGCAGTTGACCTTGACGAAGGCCCGGTCCCAGCGGCGCGACAAGTAGTGCAGCCGGGCGGCCACCAGCTCCTTGCCGGTGCCCCGCTCGCCGATCAGCAGCACCGGGCGGTCGAGCGGCGCGACGGCGCTGACCTGCGCCAGCATGGCCGAGAAGGTGGGGGATTCCCCGGCCGGCGCCGGGAGGTCGGGAAGCGTGTCCATGGCCGGCCTTTGGTTGGTCAATTTGACCAATAGTTGGCGGGGAACCCACCAAGAATCAAGAAACATCCTGACATGGCGACGATCGAACCCCGGAAATCCGCGGCTTTCCGGCGTGTGGGGGCGTTGGCACGCCATGTGCTCCTCAGAGGGCGAGCCGGCGCCGACATGGCGGGCGTCGAACACGGCCCCGAGGCCGAGACCAGGATCGAGACGAGGACCGAAACCCGTGATGACCGACCGAGACGAGCCCTTCCGAGCCCGGCGCCATGGCGGCGACTGGGACGACACGTTCCGGCGCCTGCGCGCCTACCTGAAGAGCCGGCCGACCGAGTGCTGGCTGTTCTTCGCCGCCGGGCTGCTGATCGGCGTCGTGGTCGCCTGATCCGCGCCGGCCCCCTTTCGCTTCCGCTTTCCCTCGGGTCCGCGCGCGCCCCGCGCCGCCGAACCCCGCTGACGGAGACACCCGCCATGGGCATCTTTTCCCGCATGGGCGACATCGTGAACGCCAATCTCAACGCGCTGCTCGACCGCGCGGAGGATCCCGAGAAGATCGTCCGCCTGATCGTCCAGGAGATGGAGGACACGCTGGTCGAGGTGCGCGCCTCGGCCGCCAAGTCGCTGGCCGAGAAGAAGGAGATCAACCGCAAGATCGAGCACCTGGAGGCCGCCCGGGCCGACTGGCGGGCCAAGGCCGAGCTCGCGGTCTCCAAGGGCCGCGACGAGCTGGCCCGCGGCGCGCTGGTCGCCAAGGCCCGGGCCGAGGAAGCGGCCGAGGAGATGCGGCGCGAACTCGCCGCCGTCGACGAGGCGCTGGCCAAGACCAACGACGATCTTGCCAAGCTGCAGGCCAAGCTGGCAGAGGCGAAGAACAAGCAGAAGGCGATCGACATCCGCCGCCAGTCGGCGACCGACCGGCTCAAGGTGCGCCGCAATCTGCACGACGGCCGGATCGACGACGCGCTGTCGCGCTACGAGATGATCGAGCGCAAGCTCGACGACCTGGAAGGCCGGGTCGAGAGCTACGACCTCGGCGCGCCCGGCGGCGGCGACCAGGGCGGGCGTCCCGCGCGCTCGCTCGACCAGGAATTCGCCGACCTCGAATCCGAGACCCGGGTCGAGGACGAGCTGGCCGCGCTCAAGGCCAAGCTCTCCGGCGGGTCGGGCAAGTCCGGAGCCGCCGGCGGCGAGCGCTGATCGAGGGAGCCGCGTGAGCCCATGAGCGCCCTGCTCTTCGTACCCCTGATCCTGTTCGTCACCATCGTCGCGCCGCTGTGGCTGGTGCTGCATTACGTGACCCGGTGGCGGCAGTCCAAGACGCTCTCCTCGGAGGACGAGAAGATGCTGCTCGAGCTCTGGCAGAGCGCCCAGCGCATGGAAGCGCGCATCGAGACCCTGGAGACCATCCTGGACGCCGACGCGCCGGGATGGCGGAGGCGCGAGACGTGACCCGCCACGGACAGCATCGCCGTCAACGCCACGAGGCCCGGCACGACGACGCCTGGCACGACGAAGACAGGGGCAGCCGGGACGATCTCGGCCGCTCGCCCAACCCGCACCGCCTCTACCGCAACCCGGACGACGGGGTCTTCCTGGGGGTCTGCGCCGGCATCGCGGACTATCTGGGCATCCCGGTCTGGCAGGTCCGGGTCGGCGCCGTGGTGCTGGCCCTGTTCTTCCTGCCGCAGACGGTGCTCGTCTATCTCGCGATGGGCGTCTTCGTCCGGCGCAGGCCGCGCCGGCCGCTTTATTCGAGCCCCGACGAGGAGCGGTTCTGGCGCTCGGTCTCCGGCAAGCCGGACGCCACCTTCCACGACATCCGCCATCGCTTCCGGGCGCTCGATTCCCGTCTCGCCCGGCTGGAGCGCCATGTTACCTCCGACGAGTACGCCCTGCGGCGCGAGTTCGAAGACATGGAGAAGGGGTCGGCCGGGCGCGGCCCGTCCCGCGGCGGATCGGGCGAGCCCTCGCCCTCCTCGGGTTCGTAGCCGAGGAACCGGTCAATAGCGCAGACGGGCGCGGCGGGCGTGTGGAGGTGCGCTGGCCGCGCCTTCGCCTTCGCCATCCGGCCCGGCGCTGCTCGGCCCGGCACCGCCCTCCTGCTCGGCGCGCAGGCCGGCGAGCAGGCGCTCGGCCGGCTCGCGCGCCACGCGCCCGTCGGCCAGCAGCGCGTCGACCGCGTCGGCCATGGTGCGCATGCCGTGGCGCGCGCCCATCTGCATCATGGTGTCGATTTGCGGAACCTTGGCCTCGCGGATCAGGTTGCGGATGGCGCCGGTCGCGATCATCACCTCGAACGCCGCCACCCGGCCGCCGGGCGGATCCGGCACGGGCAGCAGCGTCTGGGCGACCACCGCGCGCAGGGCGGTGGCGAGCTGGGCGCGCACACGCGCCTGATCGGCGCCGGGAAAGACGTCGATGATGCGGTCGATGCTCTTGGCCGCCGAGGGCGTGTGCAGCGTGGCCAGCACGAGCTGCCCGGTTTCCGCCGCCGTCAGGGCCAGCGACACGGTCTCCAGGTCGCGCATTTCCCCGACCAGCAGGACGTCCGGGTCCTCGCGCAGCGCGGCGCGCAGCGCGGCGGCGAAGCTGCCGGTGTGCCGGCCGACCTCGCGCTGCTGGATCAGCGCCCGGTCGCCGCGATGGACGTATTCGATCGGGTCCTCGATGGTCAGCACATGGCAGGGCCGCCGGGCGTCGATGCGCGCGACCAGGGCGGCCAGCGTGGTCGACTTGCCCGAGCCGGTCGGCCCGGTGACCAGGACGAGCCCGTCCGACAGATCGGCGAGGCCGGCCACCGCCGGCGGCGCGCCCAGATCCTCGATCGCCGGCGGCGTCGGCGGAATCCGGCGCAGGGCCAGCGACGGCCCCGCCACGGTGCGGAAGGCGTTGGCCCGGAACCGCGCCCGATCGGCCAAAGCGAAGGCGAAATCGGCCTCGCCCGACGCCTCGAATCGCGCCCGCGCGCCCTCGTCGGCGATGGCCGCCAGCACCGTCTCGATCGCCTCGGCATCGAGCGGCGGCGCGCCCGGCAGGGCGGCGAGCGCGCCGTCCCGCCGCAGGATCGGCGGCCGGCCGGTGGCGAGATGCAGGTCCGTGGCGCCGGTCTCCACCACCGTGTCGAGCAGGCGCCGCGTCTCCGGGTCCCCGATCGCCGTTTCGGCCGCCATGCCGGTCGCCCGCGCGCCGCGATCCGCCCGCCGGGCGATCAGCCGACCGGCCGCGCGGCGCGGCGCAGCCATCGCCCGGCGCCGGTGAGACGCGCGCCGTCCTCCGCCTCCGCCGCGGCGACATGCGCCCGCTCGACCCGCCGGGCGCCCTCGGCATAGGCGGCGAGCAGGGCGCGGTCGGCCAGCACGTTGATGCGGCGGGGAAAGCCGCGCGAGACCCGGGCGATGCGCGCGGCCGCGCGGTCGGCGAAGACCCGGTTCGGCCCGCCGCCTGGCGAGCACCGGTCGACGCGATGGGCGATATAGGCGCGCGCCGCGGCCGGGTCGAAGGGCGCGGTCTCCAGCCGGAAGGCCAGGCGGTCGCGGATCTGGCGCAGGCCGTGGCGGGCGAGCAGGCGGTCGAGCTCCGGCTGGCCGAACAGCACGATGCGCAGCAGCTTGGCCCGGTCGGTCTCGAGATTGCTCAGCAGCCGGATCGCCTCCAGCCCCTCCGGCCCGAGCGCCTGGGCCTCGTCGACGATCAGCACCGCCGGCCGGCCGGATGCGTGGAGTTCGAGCAGCCGGTCCTGGAGCGCCAGCGCCAGCTCGTCCCGCGCGCCCTGGCCGGACAGGCCGAGCTCGCGGCAGAGCAGGCGCATCAGCCCGCGCAGGTCGGTCGCCGGGGCGACCAGCATCGCCGGCTCCGCCCGGTCGGCGACCCGGCGGGCCAGCAGGCGGGCGAGCAGCGTCTTGCCGGTGCCCACTTCCCCGACGACGGCGAGCAGCCCGTCGCCCCGGTCGAGCGAATAGTCCAGGGCGGCGAGCAGCCGCGCCGGCGTGTCGCCGAAGACGAGATCGCTGTCCGGCGTCAGCGCGAAGGGCGGCCGCGCCAGCCCGAAATGGGCGAGATAGCTCATCGCCCCGCCCCCGCGACGCCCGCCTCGGCGAGGCCGGAGTCCGACCCGCCGGTCTCGGCCAGGGCGACCAGGGCGGCGAGGCGCCGGCGCAGCGCCGGGATCGGCAGGCCTGCCGCCTCCGCCGCGCCCGCCTCGGCCTGGCGCAGGACGGCCGAGTAGGCGCGCGCCGCCGCACCGTGCCGGCCGGCCCGGTCGAGAAGGACAGCCAGGTTGTAGCGCGGGCCCAGCCGGTCGGGCGCCAGGGAGACCGCCCGCTCGGCGGCCGCGAGCGCGGCGTCCGTCCGGCCGGCGGCGAAGCGGACGCGGGCGAGCTGGCTCCACAGCGCCGGGTCGTCCGGCGCGCCGGCAAGCATCGATTCGACCAGCGCCACCGCCTCGCCCGGATCGCCGCCCGGCCCGCCATCGGCGAGCAGCCCGGCAAGGTTGATCCGCGCGCCGCGGTGGTCGGGCGCCAGGGCCAGGACCTCGCGATAGGTCGCCCGCGCCTCGGCCGTCTGGCCCATGCCCTGAAGCGAAGCGGCCAGGCCGAACAGCGCCTCCACATGGTCCGGCGCGGCCAGGAGGACATCGAGATAGAGCTCGGAGGCGGAGTCGTAGGCGCCGGCGTCCAGCGCCGCGCCCGCCTGGCGCAGGGTGGCGCCCGCGCCCGGCGGGGCCGCCCCGCCGCCGGTGCCGACGCTGATCTCCAGCCCGGCCGGCCGCCCCGGCA
>JAVJUS010000012.1:0-13502 GCA_040220455.1 Azospirillaceae bacterium | reverse complement strand
GACGTGCACCTCGCGGCGGCGCGCGCGCTCGCGAGCGGCCTGGTGGAGCTCGGCGTCCTGCGCGGCGATCCGGACGAGCTGGTCGCGGACGGCGTGCACGCGCTCTTCTTCCCGCACGGCGTCGGCCACCTGATCGGGCTCGACGTGCACGACATGGAGGACCTGGGCGACCGCGCGGGCTACGCCCCGGGCCGGAGCCGGAGCGAGCAGTTCGGGCTCGCGTACCTGCGGCTCGACCGCGACCTCGAGGCGGGCATGGCCGTGACGATCGAGCCCGGCTTCTACCAGGTGCCGGCCATCCTCGAGGACGAGGCGCGCGTCTCGGTCGCCGGGGATCGCCTGAACCGCGACGCCCTGGCCCGCTTCCATGTCCGCCGGCCCGACGGCGCGCTGGTCGACGGCGCCGCCGCCTTCGTCGAGATCTGGGCCCGGGTTTCCGGCTTCGGCTGGATGGCCCGGCTATCCCGCCTGCCGGGCGCGATGCCCGTGCTGGAGGCCGGTTACCGGGTATTCTTGAAGCTGCGTCCGAAGCTGACGGGCCGCGACCCGGACGCTGTCGTCTGTCGCCGGACCACCGCCGACGCGCCATGAGCCTGCCATGAGCCTGGAGGTCGTCTGGTTCAAGCGCGACCTCCGGACCGCCGACCACGCCCCGCTCGCCGCCGCCGCGGCCCGCGCGCGGGAGACGGGCGGCGCCGTCCTGCCCCTCCTGGTCGTCGAGCCCGACTACTGGGCGCTGCCCGATACCTCCGGGCGCCAGTTCGACGCCCTGGCCGAGGTGCGCGACGACCTCGCCCGCGAGTTGGACGCTCTCGGCGCGCCGCTTGTCGTGCGAGTCGGCGACGTCGTGTCGGTTCTCGACGGGCTCGCCGAGGGCCCCGGCATCGCCGGGCTCTGGGCGCACGAGGAGACGGGCAACGCCTGGACCTACGCGCGCGACGAGGCCGTGCGCGCCTGGGCCCGGCGCCGCGGCGTGCCCTTCACGGAGTTGCGACAGAACGGCGTGATCCGCGGCCTGAAGGGCCGGGACGGCTGGGCGCGCGCCTGGGACCGGTTCATGGCCGAGCCCATGGCGCCGACCCCGGAGGCCCTGCCACCCCACGGCCTCGACCCCGGCGCGGCGCCCGACGCGCGGGCCGTCGGCCTCGCCCCCGATCCCTGCCCCGGCCGGCAGAACGGCGGCCGGACGGCGGGGCTGGCCGCCCTGCACGGTTTTCTGGAGGAGCGCGGGCGCTGGTACCACAAGCGCATGTCCTCGCCCAACACGGCCTACGACGCCTGCTCGCGCCTGTCGGTGCCGCTCGCGACCGGGGCGGTGTCGATGCGCGAGGCGGCGCAGGCCGCCTGGGCCCGCCAGCGCGAGGTCCGCTCCTGGGCGCGGGAGGACAAGGCGGGCTGGGCCGGCGCGATCGACGCCTTCATCGGCCGCCTGCACTGGCACTGCCACTTCATCCAGAAGCTGGAGGACGCGCCCGAGCACGAGTGGCGCAACGTCCACCCCGGCTACGACCATCTGCGCCGGGAGGTCGAGGATCCGGAGGTGCTGGCCGCGTGGGCGAAGGGCGAGACGGGGCTGCCCTTCGTCGACGCCTGCATGCGCGCGCTGGTCGCCACGGGCTGGATCAACTTCCGCATGCGCGCGATGCTCCAGGCGGTGGCGAGCTATCACCTCTGGCTGCCGTGGCGGGAGAGCGGGCTGCACCTGGCCCGGGTCTTCACCGACTACGAGCCCGGCATCCACTGGAACCAGGCCCAGATGCAGTCGGGCACCACCGGCATCAACACGATCCGGATCTACAACCCCGTCAAGCAGGGCCGCGACCACGACGCCGACGGCGCCTTCATCCGCCGCTGGGTGCCGGAACTGGCGGGCGTCGGCGATCCCCGCTTCCTGCACGAGCCGTGGCGGATGGACCGGGCGGCGCAGGACGCGGCGGGCTGCCGTCTCGGCGCCGACTATCCGGAGCCCGTGGTCGACCCGGTCGTCGCCGCCCGGGCGGCGCGCGAGGCGATCTGGGCGGTGCGCCGGAGCCCCGATTTCAAGGCCGAGGCGGACCGGATCCAGGACAAGCATGGCAGCCGCAAGAGCGGCCTGCCGCCGTCGAACCCGGCCCGGAGGCGTGGCGCGCGCAAGGCACCGGCCCCGTCGCCAGCCCCCGCCCCGGCCGACGCGCAGGCCCGCCTGGACCTCTGAGCCCGCCATGCCCCGCGGCGTCGCCAAACCGGACCTGCCGACCAAGACCTGCCCGATCTGCGCCCGCCCCTTCGCCTGGCGCAGGAAATGGGCGAAGGACTGGGAGTCGGTGCGCTATTGCTCCGAACGGTGCCGGCGGGCGGCGAAGGCACGACCGACGGGCGGGGCCTGAAGGCCGGCAAGGCCCGTCGCCCTCGCGGCCCCGCCTACCCGATCCACGCCACCGCACCCATCAGCACGACGCCGAGGCCCAGCACGCCGGTCGAGGCGGCCCGGCCCAGGTCCTCCGCGGCCTCGGGCAGCATGTCGCGCAAGGCGAGCCAAGCCATCGCGCCGGCGGCAAAGCCGAGGCCGGCTGGCAGCAGCGCCGCGGCGGCGGCCGTCGCGAGGAAGGCGGGCACGGCCAGGAGCGGCTGGGGCAGGCTCGACACGACGGCCCAGCCGGCGACGGGCAGCCAGCCGATGCCGCGCGGTACCAGCACCAGCGCGATCGCCAGGCCCTCCGGGATGTTGTGCACGGCGATCACGGCCGTCATGGTCAGGCCCAGGCGCTCGGCACCCGCGAAACTGACACCGACGCCGATGCCCTCGGCCGCCGAATGGGCGGTCATGACGCCCATGATCAGCAGCGCCTTGCGGGCGTCCGCGCCGTGGAGATCGGCGACCGAGATCTCCTGCAGCCCGTCGAGCCCGCGATGGGCGCCCCATACGGCGAGCGCGCCGGTCGCGAAGCCCAGCCCGGTGCGCCAGGCCTCCGCCGGTCCCGTCTCCGCCAGCAGCATGCCCGACGCCGCGAGCATCAGCCCGGCCGCCAGCGCCGTGCCATAGGCGACCCGCCGGCGGTCGACGCGCCAGCGCACGGCGAAGGGCAACGCCCCCAGACCGGTCGCGAGCGCGGTGACGAGGGCCGCGAGGAAGACGAGCGTCAA
The DNA here is from genome assembly GCA_040220455.1 of Azospirillaceae bacterium. Taxonomy (GTDB): domain Bacteria; phylum Pseudomonadota; class Alphaproteobacteria; order DSM-16000; family Inquilinaceae; genus JAVJUS01. The sequence goes on along the minus strand of JAVJUS010000012.1, from coordinate 10,379 downwards.
CGACGGGGAGTCGACCGAAATGCCCATGCCTCGATATGTGAGGCGGAGCGAGAGAAAGAGAAGTCACGCCACCGAATCGGTATTGCAAATCATTCTCAAAGGCCGCCGCGAATATTCGACGACCGACCAGCGCTCCCGGTTCTTGCGGCGAGGCGAGGCGGGGCGGCGCGCGGTGCGCCGCCGCGCGACCCTGGCGCGCTGCGGGAAGCCTCAAGCGGACAGGCGGCGCCAGAACACGGCCGCGAGCCAGCCGATCAAAGCCCAGAACACCGCGTTGACGACGATCGAGCTGGCGGCGAACTGCCCCGCCAGCTCCGGCGGGACGGCGCCGCCGATCGCGGTGGGATGCGGCGCGCCGACGACATGCGGCAGGGCGGCGACGACCACACCGGCCACGCGGGCGGCCGGATGGCGCAGGAAGGCGAGGAGCCCGAGCCCGATCGCCGCGCAGCCGACCGCGCTCGCCCACCAGAGCTGGCGCGCGGTGAGGTCGCCGGCCAGCGTGCCGGGCACCTCGGGCGGCAGGCCCAGCGCCGGCGCCAGGGTGAAGACGGCGAAACCGGCCGCGCCCCAGTGCAGCCCGGTCGCCACCGTCACCGGCCGGCCGTGCAGCGCGAAACCGGCGACGACGAGAAGGGCGAAGCCCGTGCCGACAAGCAGGTTGGCGAGCGTGGTGAAGAGCGCGCGCTCGATCCCGTCGGCCGGCGCCCAGGCCGCGGCCTCCCCGTCATGGGCATGGCCCTCGTGGACGGGCGTCGCGGCATTCGGACCAAGGCCCGTCTGCGGGCTCGCGAAGACCGCCGGGAGGGCGGCGCCGCCCGCGGCATGGTCCGCCGGCGCCGCGCTCTCGTAGGCTTCGGCCTGGAGGATGATCGGGGTGGTGGTGACGGCCTGCACGCCGGAGATCAGGACACCGGCGAGTACGCCCGCGGCGATCGCCGCGAGGAAGATCCGCTGGATCATGGCCGCCCCTCAGTGGCAGGGGAAGGAGACGGCGTGCCGGCTGTCGTGAGCGGCGTTGTGGATCGTCGCCGAGCCGGCGAAACCGGCGCCGAAGATCAGCGCGAGGCCGAATCCCGCGGCGAGCAGCGCGGCGGCGACCGGGCGCTCCGGGGCCCCGGCGCGCGGTCCCGCGGCGGCGGGCGCGGCGGCGTCGAGGGTGGCCTGGTGGGTGCGGGACATCAACGTCTTCTCCTTGGCGACCGTCTCACCCGACGGCCCATCGGGGCGCGCGACGAAGGCAGGTCTTCTGGCTCGCGGCTCCGCGTCGGGGACCGGCCTTCCCGATCGCCGGCCGAGGGGCCGGTGCCGGTGGCGCCTCGTCGATCCCGACTCGCCGCCTACAGTTGCGGGGGCAGCCGCGGCATCGGCGCCCCGGCGAGGGAGCCCCTGGACCGCGTTCCCTATTCTCCCGGCAGCGGGACCGCCGGGCACCTTCATCGTGAGCGACGCTCGCATGGTTGGCGGCCGGGCGCAACGCCCGTCGTGCGACAATCCGTGCCTGGCCGTGCCGGCCGGCCGCCCCCGTCGCGCACCCTGGAAAATCGCCCCGAAGCGCGGCAGACTGAACTCCGGTTGAAGCGGTCGCGGCCGTCGGTGGCGGCCAGATCGCCACCCCGTCATCGAGCTGCCCGTCCCGGAGGCCTCGCGCCATGCCCGACTCGACCCCGCCCCGCACCGCGCCGGACCCGGTCCGGCTCGCCGACAAGTTCGCGCTGATCACCGAGCAGTGGTCGCCCAAGATCGTCGCCCGCGTCGACGACCACGACGTCCGGCTGGCCAAGATCGAGGGCGCGTTCTCCTGGCACAAGCACGACGACGCCGACGAGCTGTTCATGATCGTCGACGGCGCGATGCGCATGGAGCTGCGCGACCGCACGGTCGCGCTCGCCGCCGGCGACGTCTTCGTCGTGCCGCGCGGCGTCGAGCACCGGCCCGTCGCCGACGCCGAGTGCCGGATCATCATGATCGAGCGCGCCGGCACCATGAACACCGGCGACGCCACCGACCGCGAAGGCACGGCCGGGGAGTGGCTTTAGGCCACCGGATCGGCTCATTCGGTTCGGTAGGTCGGTCGAGCGAAGCGAGCCCGACATCCCCGGGCACTGGCGCCCGCGTCGGGTTCGCTTCGCTCAGCCGACCTACGATTACCGGCCCGTAGGTCGGTCGAGCGTCAGTGAGCCCGACACCCCCGGGCGCCGGCGCCGCAGCCGACCGCCCGCGCGACCTGTAGGTCGCCCACGGCCGTCAGGCCGTGCGCGACGGCACCGGCCCATGGAGCCGGCGGGTTGCGTCGGTCGATCGGAGTGCCGGCTCCCGGACATCGCGCCGCTCGGTCATGCCTCCGCGTAGGTTGACGCGGTCGCCTTGAGGCGATCCGCCAAGCCGAAGAGATCCTCCAGGCATTCGACACCGATCCGGTCTTCACTACCGGCATCGAAAAGACCGACATACTTCGTCTTTCGATTGAAATGCAGCCGTGCCAACGGCTTCCGATTGTTGTCATCGACCAGAATGGCGCAATAGCTCTTGGCGTCGCGCATATGGACTCGGCCCACATCGATCACCTCCCGCACGACGGCGCGGATGATGTTGTAGGCCTCGATCTCCTCCTCGGTGGTGACAATCTCCGGCTCCGGCTCCGGAGCCTCCGCGACCGTATCGGGACCGGTACGGCTCGACGATGCCTCCAGGGCCGATGTCAGGCGATGGTTGACCTGGTCCCGGACGACTTCGCGGAACGCCGCGGCCACGATGGGCTCGAACTGGTCGCGAACGCCCTTGGTGAACCGGCCCTTGTGCACCTTGGAGGCGAAGAATCGTACGATCTCCTCGGATGGCTCTTCCATTTCGCGGATAATCTCTGCCTGAACCAGTGTGCTATACTTAAGGAAGCTCGCTGTACTTAGAACATTATCAAGATTGAACGTATCAAACTTGAACTTTTCGAGCTGTTGCACGTGAGGATTTTTTATATCGTTGAGATCAAATCTAAAAAATGGCAGGGAATCCATTTTGTTTCGGTCATCGATATCCGTATAGAACCAGTATTGGACACCGTTGGTCAGGATACCGACTCGCGCCGACGTTACAGCGAAATATCGGTAGAGCTGACTGAATTGTTCGTTGGCCAGGTCGGAGCCAAACCCCTTGCACTCGACCACGGCCACGACCGACCCGCCATTCATCAGGGCATAGTCGACTTTCTCCCCCTTCTTGACTCCGACGTCGGCGACGAATTCGGGCACGACGACAGCAGGGTTGAAAACGTCATAGCCGAGAGCTTGAAGGAACGGCATGACGAGGGCGTTCTTCGTCGCCTCCTCGGTCAGAATGGCATCGCGATGCTGCTCTACACGCCCGGCGAGCGCGCGAAGTTTTTCGGTGAGGCTCATATCCGGTCTCCTGTGGCCAAGCCGTTCGACCTTAAAGTTTGTCAAAAGCAGTATAATTTTCGTTTATTAGAAGCTGGATAGTGCCGCAATCATAATTGACCGCCTTCCCTCTCGCTCCGTCTCGCTATAAGGGAGCCTTCGATCATAGATTGGCCTTTACCTGCTCCGGAGCCCGGGTTCGGCCGAGTCGGGTTCGCTGCGCTCACACGATCTACAAACCCCGGCGGATATCGGCGCTACTGGCCGAACCTGCCACCGGAATCGAGCCGGCCCGCCTCCTCCAGCGCCATCGCCTCCAGGTCGCGCAGCAGCGAGACCAGGATTCGGGTCGGCACGTCGCGGGAACGACGGTCGAGGGCGCGGTCGACGCCGGCGCCGTCGATCGCCAGGGCGGCGCGGAGCTTCATCGCGGCGCCGGCGGCCGTCGAGGCTTCGGCGGCGAGAAACCGGGCGAAGGCGCGATCCGCCCGTTCGGCCGCAACCGCCTCCCGATCGGCGACCGGCGGGACGGCGCCGTCGTTCATGGCATCGCCCTCTTCCCGGATGGCCCGTTGCCACTCGGCCAGCCGTGCCCGAAGATACGACTCGTCCATACTGCGCCCACTTCGGTCGCTCGCCGACCTGCCGCCCGATCGTGTCGTTCCGCCAGCTTCATACCCGGTGATGTGAAGTTTATCAACATCAATGATGTCGAAAGACTCCGATATATCGCTCACTCGGGAGCAGTGCCGTGCCGGGCGGGCGCTGCTCGGCTGGTCTCAGGAGCGGCTGAGCGCGGAATCGCTGGTCGGCAAGAAGGCGCTGGCGGATTTCGAGCGTGGCGCCACCGCGCCCCAGCCCCGCACCCTGCGCGACCTGCGCCGCGCCCTGGAGGCCGGCGGCGTCCTCTTCGTCGACGCCGACGAGTCGGCCGATATCGGCGTGCGGCTCCGGTACGAGAAACCGCCCCGGTGATCGCGTAGGTCGGCAGAGCGAAGCGATGCCGACATCCCCGGACACCAGCGCCCCGCGTCGGGTTCGCTTCGCTCAGCCGACCTACGAGTACCGGCCCGTAGGTCGGTCGAGCGTCAGCGAGCCCGACATCCCCCGCGGCGCGAACCACCCCCGCCCGTCGCGTTCGCTTCGCTCAACCGACCTACGACGCCAGGGACGCGCGACCCGTAGGTCGCCCACGGCCGTCAGGCCGTGCGCGACGGCACCGGCCGTGCCGTTGCGCAGCACCTTCGGCGCTGGGCAACCTACGACACAGGCGCATGGAAACGGCACGCCCCCCTACTCCACGATCAGCGTCTCCAGCGTCTCCAGCAGGTCGGCCTCGGCGGCGGGCTTGTCGGCGCGGATGCGGTGGATGCGCGGGAAGCGCATGGCGACGCCGGATTTGTGGCGGGGGGAGCGGTGGACGCTGTCGAAGGCGATCTCCAGCACCAGCTCCGGCGAGACCGCGCGCACGGGGCCATAGCGCTCGACCGTATTGTTGCGCACCCAGCAGTCGAGCCAGGCGAGCTCCTGGTCGGTGAAGCCGAAATAGGCCTTGCCGACCGGCACCAGCTCCCACCCGTTCGTCGCCGAGCGGTTGCCGTCCTCGTCCTTCGCCGGGCGCCAGGTGCCGAAGGTGAAGTCCGAATAGAAGGAGGAGCGCTTGCCGTGGCCGCGCTGGGCGTACATCAGCACGGCGTCGACGGTCAGCGGGTCGCGCTTCCACTTGTACCAGGGGCCCTTGGGGCGCCCCGTCTCGTAGACCGAGTCGCCACGCTTGAGCATCAGCCCCTCGATCGCCGCCGCCCGCGCCCCGGCGCGCTTGTCGGCCAGGTCCTCCCAACCCTCGAAGTCCAGGAGCTCCGAGAGGTCCATGCGCGCGGGCCGCTCGCGGTCGTGGAAGGCCTGGAGCCGGGCCCGGCGCTCGTCGAAGGGCAGCCGGCGCAGATCCTCCGCGCCGTCGAACAGGATGTCGTACAGGCGCACCCAGGCCGGGTTCTCGCGCAGCAGCTTCTGGCCGACGGTCTTGCGGTTGAGGCGCTGCTGGAGCGCGTTGAACGGCGCGATCGCCACCGCGCCGCCCTCGCCGTCCGGCCGGGCGACGAGCAATTCGCCGTCGAGCACGGCGTCGAAGGTCATCGCCTCGACGATGTCGGGAAAGGCGCCGGAGATGTCGTCGCCGGTGCGCGTGTAGATCACCCGCTCCCCGCCGCGCGCGACGAGCTGGACGCGGACGCCGTCCCACTTCCATTCCGCCCGGTAGCCGGAGATGTCGAAGCCGCCGACCTCGGCGTCGTCGAGCGGGTTGGCCAGCATGGTCGGTCGGAAGGTGGCGCGGTCGTCGATCTCCGGCGGACCGGCGCGCCCCTCCAGCCAGGCGAACAGGTCGGTGAAGGGCGGCGACAGGCCGTGCCAGAGCTGTTCGATCTCGTCGACCTCGCGCCCGCCCATCCGGGCCAGCGCCGTCTTGGCGAGCCGCGCGGAGACGCCGACCCGCATGCCGCCGGTGACGAGCTTGAGCAGCGCGTAGCGCCCGGCCGGGTCGAGTGCGTCGAGCCAGCGCTCGACCAGCGCCGGCGCCTCGCTCCGGCCGGCCGCGCGCAGGGCCTCGACCACCTCGCCCAGCGCCGGCTCGCGGTTGGCGCCGGGCCGCGCCGGCCAGATCAGGGAGACGGTCTCGGCCAGGTCGCCGACATAGTCGTAGGACCAGGCGAAGAGCTCCGGGTCCGTGCGCTCGGCCGCCAGCCCTCGGATCATGCCGGCCTTGGCGCCGGGGAAGTCGAGCCCGCCGGTCAGCGCCGCCAGCGCCCAGCCGCGATCCGGGTCGGGCGTCGTGGCGAAGTAGTCGGCCATCAGGCGCAGCTTGCCGTTCCTCGACGGCATGAAGACGAGCCCGTCCATCAGCCGGGCGAAGGCCCTCATTCCGCGTCGTCCTCCTCGTAGCCGACGAGGCGCAGCGCCCGGCCGCGCAGGCCGTTCAGCGCCGCCCAGTGGCACAGCGCCTCCTCCCGGCCGTGGGTGACCCAGATCTCCGGCGCGCCGACCTCGGCCATGGTCGCCGTCAGCTCGTCCCAGTCGGCGTGGTCGGAGACGATCAGCGGCAGCTCGACCCCGCGCTGCTTGGCCCGCTGGCGCACGCGCATCCAGCCCGACGCCGCGGCGACCACCGGATCGGGCAGCCGGCGCGACCAGCGATCGGCGATGGCCGAGGGCGGGGCCAGCACGATCTCCCCGGCCAGGTCGCCCTTCTTCAGCCCCGTCGCCGGCCGGCACGGGCCGAGATCGACGCCGAGCGATTCGTAGAGATCCGACAGCCCGACCAAGGCGCCATGCAGATGGATCGGCCGATCGTAGCCGGCCTCGCGCAGCAGCCGGATCACGCGCTGGCACTTGCCCAGCGCGTAGACGCCAACGACATGGGCGCGCTCGGGAAACAGGCGCAGGGAGTCGAGCAGCCGCACCACCTCCGCCTCGGCCGGCGGGTGGCGGAAGACCGGCAGGCCGAAGGTCGCCTCGGTCACGAAGACGTCGCAGGCCACCGGCTCGAACGGCGCGCAGGTCGGGTCGGCGCGGCGCTTGTAGTCGCCGGAGACGACGACGCGGCTGCCGCGCCACTCCAGCACCGCCTGGGCGCTGCCCAGGACATGGCCGGCCGGCACCAGGGTGACCGAGACCTCGCCGATCGTCACCGTCTCGCCATAGGCTGCCGCCTGGAGCGTGCCGCCCGCGGCCTCGCCGTAGCGCTGGCGCATGATGGCGAGCGTCTCCTCGGTGGCCAGGACGCGGGCATTGTTCGGCCGCGCGTGGTCGGCGTGGCCGTGCGTCACGACCGCGCGGTCGACCGGGCGGACCGGATCGACGAAGAAGTCGCCCGGCTCGACATACAGGCCCTCGGGCCGCACGCGGATCCAGCGCTCCGGCGGGGGCACGGCGCCGGCCGGGCGGGGTGCGGCGGGTGTGGCGGGGACGGTCATGGCGCCAATATCGGTCCGCCGGCCCGGCTCGGCCAGTCCGGCCTTCCGGCGACTGGCCGACTTCGCGCCGGGGTTGAAGGCCTTGCACCGGTCGGGGCGAGCAGGCATCCTTCCACTGTCGGAATGGTCGACTTCGCCGAGTCGACCCGCCGCGGGACCGGCGCGCGGACGCCGCGCCGGGACGGGAGGGGCGCCATGACGTCGATCGCCTGCATCGGCGCCGCGCATGTGGATATCCGCGCCCGGGCGCTCGGCCCGGTGGCGCTGGGCAGTTCCAACCCGGTGACGCCGCGGCGTGGCGTCGGCGGCGTGGCACGCAACGTGGCGACCGGCCTTGCCCTGCTCGGCCACGACGTGCGCCTTATCTCCCGTATCGGCATGGACAGCGAGGGCGACCGCGTCCTCGCCGCGCTGGCGGCCGCCGGCGTCGATGCCGAGGGCGTGACCCGCTCGACGGACCAGCCGACGGCGACCTACACCGCCCTGGTCGGCCCGGACGGGGAGATGGTGGTCGCGCTCGCCGACATGGCGATCTACGACGAGATGACGCCGGCCCTGATCGCCCCCGCCCTGGCGGATGTAACCGATCGGCGCTTGTGGATGGTCGACGCCAACCTGCCGGTGGACACCCTCGACGCCATCGCCGACGCGCGGCCGGAGAGCGGGCGGCTCGCCGCCGACGCGGTCTCCGTCGCCAAGGCGCCCCGCCTACTGGGCGTGCTCGATCGGCTGGCGGTGCTGGTCTGCAATGCCGACGAAGCGGCGGCGCTGACCGGCCGGCCGGTGCGCCATCCGCTGGAGGTGTGCGAGGCCGCGGCCACGCTGCGCGGCGCCGGGGTGGGCACCGTTGTGATCGGGCTCGGCGCGCGCGGCGCCTATGTGGCGAGCGCGGGGGCGGAGCGGTTCCTGCCCGCCGCCCCGGCCACAATGGTCGATACGACCGGCGCCGGCGACGCGCTGGTGGCGGGGCTGCTCCACGCCATCGCCGGCGGCGGCGACGGGATCGCGGCGCTCGCCGCCGGGCTCGCCGCCGCCGCGCTGACCGTGGAATCCGAGGCGACGGTGCCGGAATCGCTGACGCCGGGCGCGCTGGCCGACCGGGCCGAGCGCCTGTCGGAGGCGAATCTCGTCCTCGATGCCTGACCGACTCGATGCCTGACTGACCGGAAACGCCTGCCGATGACGACAGACACGAGCATGCCGGGCGCCCGCGCGCCGGTGCCGGACCTGCTCGACGTGGCGCCGGAGGTGGCGGTGGCGCTCGCCGCCGGCCGGCCGGTCGTCGCGCTGGAATCGACCATCCTGTCCCATGGCATGCCCTGGCCCCGGAACTTGGAGACCGCGCGCTCGGTCGAATCGCGCATCCGGGCGGAAGGCGCGGTGCCGGCGACGATCGCCGTGCTGGGCGGGCGCATCCTGGTCGGTGTCGACGAGGCGGGTCTCGAGCACCTGGCCCGGGCCGACGGCATCGCCAAGGTCAGCCGGCGCGACCTGGGCGCCGTCATCGCCGCCGGCGGCGACGGCGCGACGACGGTCGCGGGCACGATGCTCTGCGCGCATATGGCCGGGATCGAGGTGTTCGTGACGGGCGGCCTGGGCGGCGTCCATCGCCGGGCGGAGGAGACCTTCGACATCTCCGCCGACCTGGAGGAGCTGGCGCGCACACCGGTCACCGTCGTCTCGGCCGGGGCGAAGGCGATCCTCGACCTGCCCAAGACGCTGGAGGTGCTGGAGACGCGCGGCGTCCCGGTCGTGGGCTGGGCGACCGACAGCTTCCCCGCCTTCTACTGCCGCACCTCCGGCCTGCCGGTGGCGCACCGGATCGAGGGGGCGGAGGACGGGGCGGCGCTGATCCGCGCGCACCGGGCGATCGGCGGGGCGGGCATCGTCGTCGCCCATCCGATCCCGGAGGCCGCCGCCCTGCCCGAGGACGAGGTCGAGGCGGCGATCGGCCGCGCGCTCGAGGAGGCCGCGGCCGCCGGCATCGCGGGGCGCGAGGTGACGCCCTATCTGCTCGACCGGCTCGTGGAGATCACCGGCGGGCGCTCGCTCGACGCCAATGTGGCGCTGGTGGAGGCCAACGCCACGGCCGGGGCCCGGCTGGCCGGGGCGCTCGCCCGCCAGACGGCCGGCGCCCCGCTCGCCGCGCCCGCGACGACCTGACCGCCCGCGCCCGTGCGACCCGACGGCGGGCTTGCCCGACCGGGCGGGCGGGCCTATCCCGGTGGGTGCCATGACGACTCGCGGGCCTCACCAGCTTCCCCTGACAGTCAACGGCGCCGACCTGATCGCCGATCTGGCGGGCGTGCTGTGGTGGCCGGCGCGCGCGACGCTGGTGGTCGCCGACCTGCATTTCGAGAAGGGCTCGGGCTACGCCGCGAAGGGCCGGCTGCTGCCGCCCTACGACACTGCGGCGACGCTGGAGCGCCTGGCCGCGGTGATCCGGCGACTGGAGCCTCGGCGGGTAATCGCGTTGGGCGACAGCTTCCACGACCGGGGCGCGGCGGCGCGGCTGTCGGCGCGGGACGGCACGCGGCTCGCCCAGCTCGCCGACGGGCGCGACTGGGTCTGGATCACCGGCAACCACGACCCGGCGCCGCCGGCGACCTGGGGCGGCCGCGTGACGGTGGAGCTGGTCGACGGCCCGCTGGTCTTCCGGCACGAGGCGCGACCCGGCCGGCCGGGCGCCGTGGCGGGCGAAGTCTCGGGCCATTTTCACCCCAAGGCCGCGGTGCGCGTGCGCACCCACCGGATCACCGCGCCCTGCTTCGCGACGGATGGCCGGCGGTTGATCCTGCCGGCCTTCGGCGCCTTCACCGGCGGCCTGAACGTCACCGACCCGGCGATCGCCGGGCTGCTCGACCGCCGCTTCGCCGCCGTGCTCCTGGGCCGTGAGCGCCTCTACGCCTTCCCGCGAGACCGCCTGTCCCCCGACCCGGACCGGCTTTGGCGCGAGGTGGCCGGGCGGTAGGTCGGTCGAGGGCGGGGAGGCCCAACAGCGCGGGGCGTGGGCCCGGGCGGCGGGGGCGGGGGA
>JAVJUS010000011.1:0-3009 GCA_040220455.1 Azospirillaceae bacterium | reverse complement strand
GGGCCCACCCCCCCGCCGCCGCCCCCCCCCCCCCCCCCCCCCGGGGGGCCGCCCCCCCCCCCGCCCCGCCCGCCACGGCCCCTGCCGGGCCGACCATTATGAAACCTTTATAGTCGTGCATAAGCTATAAACGTCGTCCGGCGACAATCCGGTCCGCCAGGTCGGTCGGGGCGCGGAAGATGTTGGTGCGGCCCAGCCGGCGCTTTTCCAGCAAGCCGGCCGCTGCCAGTGCGTCGAGATCGCTGCGCGCGGTGAGGTAGCTCACGCCGTGATAGGCCGCGTGCTCCTTGATCGTGACCTGTGCCCCCGGGTGCGTCACGCCGAAGTGGAGCAGTCGCGCCTGGCGATGATTGAAGCTGTCACGGTACTCCGAACGCTGGAGCAGGGCCTCGATATCCTGAGACTCCCGAGATTTCTCCTCCAGATAGGCATAGAGGCCCGATAGCGCCTCGGCGACCACGTCGAGTTGGTTGATGACGAAGTAGGTCGTATCGCCGCCGTCGGTCTCGGTGTTCAGGTAGGCCGTACCGTATCGGGCGGGGTGCTTCTTGATCACTCTGGAGATCGACAGGTATTCGGCCAGCCAATAGCCGCTGCGCGCCATCGACCAGTAGAACAGCGCGCGTGCCATGCGCCCGTTGCCGTCGACGAACGGGTGATCGTAGCCGATCATGAAGTGGATCAGGATCGCCCGGACGATCGGATGGATGAAGGGAGCGGAATCCGCTTCGGCGTTCGCGAAGATGCAAAGAGCGTCCAGCCGCTCCTCCAGCTCCTCCGACGCGGGCGGAACATGGAGGACGGTTCCGTCGCGATCATCGACGATCTTGACGTCGTCGTCGTCATGTCTGAGCCGTCCGGCCTTGGCCGGATCGTCCAAGGTATCCCGAGTGACGATCTCGTGGAGCCGGAGGATTGCCGGTACGCTCAAAGGGTCATCGCGCAGGCCGCGGACGAACTCCATGGCGTGGTAATTGTTCAGCACCATGATTTCGTCCCGGCTTCGCGGCTTGCGGCCCTCGCGAATCATCTCCTTGGCCGCCCTGCGCGTCGTTGCCGCGCCTTCCAGAACCGAACTGGAAAAGGCCTCCTCTATCAGGGAAGAGATCAGGTAGCGCTTGCGCGTCTCCTCCGTCGTGACGAGGCTCGGCGCACCGATCGAGCCGCCGGCACGGAGGTCGAGCCAATGCAGCAGCCGGCGGACCGGTTCCGGCTCGCAAACCGCGAAGGGGCTGCCCGACTTGTCGAAGAGCGGCAAGGCGATCGATGCGGCCCTGCGGCTCATGCGCATGCCGGCCCACCATTCCTCGGCGGTCAGACCGTCGGGCGGCCGGCGACGGCGTGCTTCGTCCCAGGACAGGTATCTGCCGCGTGTGTCGACCGGGGGCAGGGACAGCAGTCGGGTCAATCGCTCGAAATCCTGCGAGCGATTGATCGCCGCGATCGCCTCTTGCGGCCTCGGGGGAGGAGTCGGGATACGCATAAAACCTTTATAGTCGATTATAAACTATAAAGGAAAGCCGCCCCCCTCAGCATCCCGGATCCGACCGCAGGCCGCGCAGGATCTCGACATAGTCGGGCTCGGTCGGGTCGAGCAGGCCGCGGCGGGCCAGGAAGTCGATGATCACCAGGTTGACGTTGAACTTGAAATCCGCGGTCTCCCGCACGATCCGGGCCGCCTCGGCGGCGGACATCAGGGTGAACTCGACGACCTCGCCATCGGTGTTGGACGGCCGGAAATCGGCCTCCAGCGCCAGGTCGTAGAGGTAGAGCACGTCGCGGCGCAGCCCCTCCGGCACGGTCATCGCGTAGGTGATGGCGCCGACCGGCCGGGCGGTGCGGGCGAGGTCCGGCGACAGGCCCGCCTCCTCGGCCGACTCCTTGACCAGGTTCTCCTCGAGCCCGAGCCCGTCGGGAACCCCGCCGCCGATCAGGTTGTCGAGCTTGTCAGGCGCGACCCGGCGGTCGGAGGCTCGCCGGCCGATCCACAGCGAGGGGCCGTCGGCGGTCTCGACCACGCCATTGACGTGCTGGCCGAAGGCGAGGACGCCGAAGGCCGGCACCGCGCCGCGGTCGAGAGTGAACAGCGTCTCGCCGCCGGGCCGCTCGACCACCGCATAGCGCTCGCCCCGCAGGCGCGGGCCGTCGCCGCTCTCCGCCAGGCGCTCGGCGACCTCCTGCATGGCAGTGGTCCGGGCGTCCGCGGTGGCGAGATTGTCGGCCAGCACGACGGCGTCGCCCTCGACCGTGAACAGGGTGGGCCAGTCGGCCAGCCGGCGGGCCAGCGCGTGGCGAACCCAGCCGATTCGCCGCTCGCCCAGGTGGAAAGGACGGTATTCCTCGCGCCGCCAGTCGGTGCAGGCGCGGACGTGATCGAGATAGGCCATGGCCCGGATGTAGACCGGCGCCGCCGCTAACGCAAACCGACCGTCGGGGCCGCCCGGCTTGTGCCTGCCTCGCGGAGGGCGCTTTAATGCTGACGATGAGCCCCGCGCCCCTCGCCACAGTCGTACGCCGCGCCGGCGCCGCGTTCGCCGTGGTGTTCGCCGTCACGGCCGCACCGGCGGCGGCGGAGCCCTTCGACGCCGCGGATCTGAGCGCCGGCGACCGCGCGGTGATCCAGACCCTGCTCGAGACCGAGCGGACCAATGTCCGCAACCGGCTCCCGGACAGCGGCGCCGTCTTCACGATCCTGCGCACCGCGACGAGCCCCCGCATCTGCCGCTGGTTCTCCCTGCGCCGGGAAGGGGCGGTCGAGACCGGGGTCGGCTGCCGGATGGCGGAGGCGGCCTGGGACCTCGCCGGGGTGGAGTCGCTCGACACCGCGCGCGGCGGGATGGCGCGTGCCTCCGAGGCGCCGCCGGCGCCCGAGCCCGCCGCGCCCGACCCGTCCCCGGATCAGTCGGCGCGGTCGGAAGGCTCGCCGACCGACACCGCGACGGCGAGTGCGCCGCCCGGCTGGGTGGCCGACCCGCCGGCCCCACCGCCGCCGCCCGGCGCCGTGCCGGC
>JAVJUS010000010.1:0-3052 GCA_040220455.1 Azospirillaceae bacterium | reverse complement strand
CGCCGGGGCGGCGGCCGTGCTCGCGCTCGCCGCGCGCGCCAGGCCGGGGCCGCCATCCGCGCGCGCCCCGGCGGGGGTCGTGCCGCACGAGCCCGCGGTGGTCGCCGCCCCGCTCGCCGGCGTCATCTCGGAAGTGGTGGTCGAGCCCAACGAGAGCGTCGCGCCGGGCGACCTGCTCTTCGTCTATGACGACACCGAGCTGCGCAGCGCCCGCGCGGTGGCCGAGCGCACCCTGGCGATCGCCGAGGCCGAGCTGCAGCGCGCCCGCCAGGGTGCCTTCGACGACCGGGAGCAGGGCGCCCGCCTGGCCGTGCTGGAGGCCCGCCGCGCCCTGCGCGCCGCCGAGCTCGACACCGCCGAGGCCCGGCTCGCCCGCGTACGGGTGACGGCGGACCGCGCCGGCGTCGCCGTCTTCGCCGATTCGCGGGAGTGGACCGGGCGTCCGGTCTCGGTCGGCGAGCGAGTGATGACCATCGCCGACCCCGACTCGGTCCGCCTGCGCGCCGATCTCCCGGCCACCGAGTCGATCGTGCTGGCCGAGGGCGCGGATGTGACTTTCTTCCTGGACGCCGCGCCGCTGGCCCCGAGGGAGGCGGTGGTGACCGCGGCCGCCTACGAGGCGGCGCCGACGGCCGAGGGCACGCTCGCCTATCGGGTCGAGGCCCGATTCGCCGATGCCGGCGCGCCACCGCGACTCGGCCTGCGCGGCACGGCGCGAATCACCGGATCGACCGTGCCGCTCGCCTTCTACCTGTTCCGCCGGCCGATCGCCTGGGCGCGCGGGACCCTGGGGCTGTGAGCGCGGCGGTCGGCTCCGGCGCCGCCGGCGGCGGCGAGTCGGCTGCCCTGCCGGCGCTGCGCGACGATCTCGCCCTCCTGCCGGCGCCGCACGACGCAGACGGCGCGCCCGCCTGGACGATCTGGGACCCGGTGCGCAACCGCTACTTCCGGATCGGCCGGGTGGCGCGCGCGCTGATGGCCGCCTGGAACCCGCGCGACCCCGGCGCCATGGCCCGCGCCGTGGCGGCGGAGACCGGCGCCGCGCCGGACGGCCGCCAACTGGCCGATTTCGTCGCCTTCCTGCGGCTGAACGAGCTGGTCGCCGAGTCGGGGCCGGAGCACCGGGCCCGACTCGCGCGGCGCGCCGCGGCCGAGCATCCGCCGTTCTGGAAGCGGGCGATGACGCGCTACCTCTTTGCGCGCATCCCGCTCGTCCGTCCCGACGCCTTCCTCGACGCGACCGAGCCGCTGGTCCGGCCGCTCTATTCCCGCGCCGTCGCGATCGCGGTCGTCCTGGCCGGGGTGGTCGGCGTGCTCCTGGCCTCGCGCCAGATCGACGCCTTCTTCGCGACCTTCGCCTATTTCCACTCGCCCGCCGGAATCGCCTGGTTCGCGCTCGGCCTGATCGGCGCGAAGGTGCTGCACGAGCTCGCCCACGCCTACACGGCCAAGCGCTACGGCTGCCGGGTGCACGGCATGGGCGTGGCGTTCCTGGTGCTCTGGCCGGTGCTCTACACCGACGTCACGGATGCCTGGAAGCTGGCCGACCGGCGCCGGCGCCTGGCAATCGGCGCGGCCGGCATGATCGCGGAGCTGGGGCTGGCGGCGCTCGCCACGCTGGCCTGGAGCTTCCTGCCCGACGGGCCGGCCCGTTCGGCCGCCTTCCTGATCGCCACGGTGACCTGGGTGATGACCCTGGCGGTCAATCTCAACCCGCTGATGAAGTTCGACGGCTACTACCTGCTGGCCGATCTTCTGGGCGTCGACAATCTCCAGGCCCGGGGCTTCGCCGTCGGCCGCTGGCGCCTGCGCGAGGCGCTGTTCGGCTTCGGCGAGCCGCCGCCCGAGCCGATGAGCCCGCGGCTGCGCCGCATCCTGGTCGTCTATGCCTGGTCGGCCTGGCTCTGGCGGCTCGTCCTGTTCGTGACGATCGCGCTGCTGGTCTACCACTTCGTCGTCAAGGTTGTGGGGATCCTGCTCGCGGTGGTGGAGCTCGCCTGGTTCGTCGCCCGCCCGGTCCGCGACGAATTGGCGCAGTGGTGGGCCCGGCGCGACCGGATCCGGCCGACCCGCAACCTGGCGCTCACCCTTCTCGTCCTCGCCGGCGGCCTCGCCGTGCTGGTGGTGCCCTGGCAGGACCGGATCGCCGTGCCCGCGGTGGTGGAGGCGGCGGGCGCCTCTGCGCTCTACGCCCCGGTGCCGGGCCGGATCGCGGCGCTGCCGGTGGCCCGCGGGGAGCGGGTGGCCGCGGGCGCGCCGGTCGTCGTGCTCGAGTCGCCCGACCTGGTGGCGGAGATCGCGCTCGCCCGCCGGCGGGCCCTGCTGCTCGCCCGGCTGATCGAGCGTCGGGCCGCCGGCGCGCAGGCGCCGGACACCGTGGGCGTGCTGGAGAGCGAGCTGGCCGCCGAGCGCGCGACGCTGGAGGGGCTGGAGGCCCGGGCCGCCCGGCTGGTCGTCCGCGCCCCGATCGACGGCCGCCTGGTCGAGCGCGATCCCGCGCTGCGCCCGGGCCTGTGGGTCGCCGCCGATCGGCCGCTGGGCCGCGTCGTCGATTCGCGCGCGGCCCGGGCGACGGCCTATCTGCCCGAATCGGCGCTCGACCGGGTGGCGGTCGGCGGCCGCGCGCGCCTCACCCCGGCCGACTCGACGCGCCCGGCGATCGCGGCGCGGATCGACTCGATCGAGCGGGTCGCCGTCGCCCGCCTCGACCGCCCGCTGCTCGCCTCGACCGAGGGCGGGCCGATCGCCGCGCGGGCCGATTCGCAAGGCCGCCCGGTGCCGGAGACCGCGCTCTACCGGGTCGTGCTGGCGCCGGAGCCCGGCACGCAGGCGCCGGAGCGGGTGATTCGCGCCACCGCCCGGCTGGAGGCCGACCCCGCCAGCCCCGCCGGCCGCCTGGCCCGCACCGTCGCCGCCGTCCTGATCCGCGAAAGCGGGTTCTGAGCCCGACACCGCGCCCGGCCGCGGGGGCGGTGCCGTCGGGCTCGCTGGCGCTCGACCGACCTACGGGCACCGATCCGGCCGACGGGCACCGATCCGACGTAGGTCGGCC
>JAVJUS010000009.1:0-9852 GCA_040220455.1 Azospirillaceae bacterium | reverse complement strand
GACCGCGCGGAGGGCGTGCTGCCCGACAGCCTCGCCGCGGCCGACGGCCGGCTGCTGCTCGCCGCCGCCGCGCTGTCGCCGACTCCGGACGGGCCGGCGCCGGCGGGCGTCCTCGACGGCCGCATCGCCCGCCCGCGCCTGCTGGGCCGGGACGGGGCGACGCCGCTCGCGGCCTGGGACTTCTTCCGCGCCGCCGGGACGACCCGGATCGTCGGCCTCGACGGGGCGGGCGACGGCCAGACCCTCAACCGGCCGACGCGGCTTTCGACCGGCCCGGGCTGGCCGGGCGACGCGAAGTCCTGCGACCCGACGCCGGAGACCCACGACGCCATCCACTTCCACGACGACGACGTCGCCGATGTCGGCTGGCCCGCGAGCCATGCGCTGACGGTTCCCGAGGACCTGCCCTCGGGCGTCTACGCCTTGCGCTTGCGCACGCCATCGGCGGAGGACCACCTGCCGTTCTTCGTCTGCCCGCGGCCCGGCGCGGCGACGGCTCGGCTCGCCGTGCTGATGCCGACGATGAGCTATCTCGCCTATTCCAACGAATCCCTGGACGTGCGCGAGGGCGTTCAGATGGCCCCGCGCCAGGCCATGGACCTGCGGCCCGAGGCCTATGCCTATGTCGCCGAGCACGGGCTGAAGAGCACCTACGACAAGCATCGCGACGGCAGCGGCATCGTCCATGCCTCGCGCCGGCGGCCGATCATCGACTTCCGGCCCAAGGCGCGCTGCCGGACCTTCGACGCGCCGCACCAGTTCCCGGCCGACCTGCACCTGATCGACTGGCTGACGGAGAGGGGTTACGCCTTCGACATCCTGACCGACGACCTGCTGCATCGTGAGGGGTCGGCGGCGCTGGCCGGCTATCGCGCCGTGATCACGGGCAGCCACCCGGAATACTGGACGACGCGCATGCTCGACGCGCGGGACGCCTGGCTCGATGCCGGCGGGCGGCTGATGTACCTGGGCGGCAACGGCTTCTACTGGGTGACCGGCGTCGCCGAGGACGATCCCGACCTGATCGAGATCCGCCGCTGCCACGGCACGCGCACCTGGACCGCCGAGCCGGGAGAGGAGACGATCAGCCTGACCGGGGAGCGCGGTGGGCTCTGGCTGCATCGCGGCCGGGCGCCGGAAATCCGGATGGGCGTCGGCTTCACCGGCCAGGGCTTCGACCGTGGCCAGCCCTTCCACCGCACGCCCGAGAGCCGCGATCCGCGGTGGGCCTGGATCTTCGCCGGCGTCGACGAAGACGTCGTCGGCGCCGGGCGGTCGCTGGTCCTGGGCCACGGCGCGGCGGGGTTCGAGATCGACAAGGCGAGCCCGGCCAACGGCACGCCGGCCCATGCGGTCGTCCTCGCCTCGACCCGGGGGTTCACCGACGCCTACCAGGCGGCGGTCGAGACCTTCGACCAGGTGACGCCCTGGCTCGGCGGATCCGATCCGCGATCCGGCATCCAGGGCGACATCCTCTACCTGGCCGGGCCGAACGGCGGGGCGGTATTCTCGGCCGGCTCGATCACCTGGTCGGCGACCCTGTCGGCCGAGGGCTACGACAGCGACACCGCCCGGATCACGGCCAACGTCATCGACGCCTTTCTCGGCGAGACGCTGCCGACGGGCGACGCCTGAGCGACATGGATCAAGGAGACCCGGCCCCGTGACCGACAAGACGCCCCTCGTCCCCGTCGCCGCGCCCGGCTCGGCGCCCGCCACCGGCAGCTACGCCCCGGCCCTCGTCGGCGGCGGGCTGATCTTCGTCTCCGGCCAGGGCCCGATCGACGAGACCGGCGCGATCGTCGCCGGCACGATCGAGGAGGAGACCACCCGGACGCTGGCCAACGTGCTGGTCCTGGTCCGGGCGGCGGGCGGCGATCTCGACCGGATCGCGCGGTGTACCTGCTACCTCGCCGACATCGCCGAGTTCGACCGCTTCGACGCGGCCTATCGCGCCTTCTTCGGCGACCACAAGCCGACCCGCACGACGGTGCAGGCCGGCCTGGACGGCATCCGGGTGGAAATCGACGCCATCGCGCTCGCCTGACGGGCCGCCTCCCTTGGCGCGGCAGGCGGCCGGCCTATCCGGCGATGGCCCACCGGCCATCGTCGCGCCGGCAGAGTACGAGGCGGTAGCGGGCCTGGCGATCGCGCCGTGTCAGTTCCAGCGCGACTCGCTGGCAGGCCCGGCCGTCGACCTCCAGGGCCTCGATCGATCGCGCCCGGCCGGACAGGCCGGTTTCCTCGTTGGCCCAGGAGGTCGGCTGTGCGCCCGGTCCCGACTGGAGGGCCGCCAGAACGTTTTGGCGCAAGAGGTCGCGGTCGCTCGTGGCGAGCTCGATGCCGGCGCGCTCCAGATCGAATCCGAGCTGGGCCGCGGCCGGCGCGGGCGCCAGCGCGGCCAGGAGCGCCGGGACGGCGAGAATCGCGGAAAGACCGACAGGCAACGCGAAACGCATGGCGTCGTCTCCTGGGTGGTTGGCCGCGGCCGATGCCGGGCGGACACACCATAGCGTACCGAGCCCGGTGCAAGGAGTCGTCGCGGACTGGTTTGGGCGACGCGCGCGAGTCCGGTTGCCGCGCCCGCCCTGTTCGCTGTACCGATGGCGGGTCCGCCGGCCCGTCGCCGGCGCCGCGAGACCCGGTCCATGCATCTGCGCCATCTGGGATATTTCGTCGTGCTGGCCCGCGAGGAGCATTTCGGGCGCGCGGCGGAGGTCTGCCACGTCACCCAGTCGACGCTGTCGGCGGCGATCCGCCAGCTCGAGCACGAGATCGGCGCGCCGCTGATCGAGCGGGACAAGCGCTTCAAGGGCTTCACGCCGGAGGGGCGCGTCCTGCTCGACTGGGCCAAGCGCGTGGTCGCCGAGCGCGAGGAGCTCGACCAGCGGATCGGCATGCTGCGGGGCGAGCTCGCCGGCGAGATCGCGATCGGCGTCATCCCCACCGCGCTGCCGACGATCGGGTTGCTGACCACGCCGCTCGCCCGTGGTCACCCGAACGTCACCTTGCGCATCCTGTCGCGGACCTCCAACGAGATCCAGCGCATGCTCGACGAATTCGCCCTCGATGTCGGGATCACCTATCTCGACAACGAGCCGCTGCACGGCGTGGCCACGTATCCGCTCTACCCCGAGCGCTACATCCTGCTGACGCCGGCGACGGGGCCGTTCCGCGATCGGCGCTCGGTGACCTGGACCGAGGCAGCGGACACGCCGCTCTGCCTGCTGACGCCCGACATGCAGAACCGGCGCATTCTCGATTCCGTCTTCGCCAGCGTCGACCGCACGCCCAACGCCCATGCCGAGACCAATTCGGTCATGACCCTGTGCTCCCACATCCGCACCGGGGAATGGTCGAGCGTGCTGCCCGACAACTTCCTGTGGGTCTTCGGCACGCCGCCCGGCACGCGCGCCCTGCCGCTGGTCGAGCCGGAGCGCGCGTCGAGCATCGGCATGGTCGTGCGCCGCCAGGACCCGATGCCGCCGCTCGTCGACGCCTTCGTCAAGACCGCGCTCGCCGCCGGGATCGAAGAGCGGATTCGGTCGGCCATGCAGGCGTCTTCTTAGGATTACATCCCGACGTCTTCTTGATCGGTATTATCGATCATGAATTCGCAAAAAGTCGTTTGCTCGCATTTTTTCGCGGGTAGAGAGTGCCGGTTATGACATCGGCCCGAGAGATGCCGCCCGTGAACGCCTTCGATCCAGACCTCGTCCGCGGCATCGCGGAGTCGCTGAAGCGGCTCGACGGTCCGCTGCTGCCCGTCCTGCACGCGGTCAACGACCGCTTCGGCCATGTCGACGAGCGCGCGGTGCCGGTCATCGCCGACGTGCTCAACCTGTCGCGGGCGGAGGTGCACGGCGTGGTCTCGTTCTACCACGACTTCCGCCGGACCCCGCCGCAAGGCGCGGTGGTCAAGGTGTGCCGGGCGGAGGCGTGTCAGTCGCTCGGCGGCGAACGGCTCTACGAGACCTTGAAGGCACAGGCCGACGCCGGTGCCGGGTTCACGGTCGAGGCCGTTTACTGCCTGGGCAACTGCGCGCTCTCGCCGGCGGCGATGGTCGACGGCGACCTGCTCGGCCGCGCCGATGCGGACATGGTCGTGGAGCGCGCGGGAGAGCGGGTGGTTTCATGAGCGCGCGACGCATCTTCGTTCCCGGCGACGCGGCGGCGCTGTCGGTCGGCGCCGAGGCCGTGGCGCAAGCCGTCGCCCAGGCGATCGCGGACGGCGCGGTCGACGCGACGCTCGTGCGCACCGGCTCGCGCGGGCTGTTCTGGCTGGAGCCCCTCGTCGAGATCGACACGCCCGAAGGGCGCCTGGGCTTCGGCCCGGTGGGGCCGGCGGACGTACCGGGGATCCTGGCGGAGGGCGCGCGGCATCCGCGCTGCGTCGGGCTGGTCGAGGACATCCCGTATCTGGCGAACCAGCAGCGCCTGACCTTCGCGCGCTGCGGCGTCGTCGATCCGGCGAGCCTGGCCGACTACGAGGCCCATGGCGGGCTCGCGGGGCTGCGTCGGGCGCTCGCCATGGGGCCGGGCGACATCGTCGCGGAGGTGACCGAATCCGGCCTGCGCGGCCGCGGCGGGGCGGGCTTTCCGACCGGCGTCAAGTGGCGCACGGTCGCCGACGCGCCGGCGGCCCGGAAATACATCGTCTGCAACGCCGACGAGGGCGACAGCGGCACCTTCGCCGACCGCATGCTGATGGAGGGCGATCCCTTCCTGCTGATCGAGGGCATGATCATCGCCGGGCTGGCGGTCGGGGCGGAGACGGGCTTCGTCTATCTGCGCTCGGAATACCCGCACGCCCATCGCCGGCTGTCGGCGGCGGTCGAGACGGCGCGCGCGGCCGGCCTGCTGGGCGGCGACGTGCTCGGCAGCGGCCGGGCCTTCGACATGGAGATTCGGCTGGGCGCGGGCGCCTATATCTGCGGCGAGGAGACCTCGCTGCTGGAGAGCCTGGAGGGCCGGCGCGGCGAGGTCCGCGCGAAGCCGCCGCTGCCCGCGATCGAAGGGCTGTTCGGCCGGCCGACGGTGGTCAACAACGTGCTCTCGCTCGCCGCCGTGCCGACCATCCTGGCGGAAGGCGCGGCATTCTACCGCGACTACGGCACCGGCCGGTCGCGCGGCACGATGCCGATCCAGCTCGCCGGCAACGTCGCGCGGGGCGGGCTGATCGAGCGGGCCTTCGGGCTGAGCCTGCGCGAGATCGTCGAGGAGTACGGCGGCGGCACCCTCACCGGCCGGCCGGTGCGCGCGGTCCAGGTCGGCGGGCCGCTGGGCGCCTACTGGCCGGTGGACAGGCTCGACACCGCCTTCGACTACGAGGCCTTCGCCGCGCGCGGCGGGATGATCGGCCATGGCGGCGTCGTCGTCTTCGACGACAGCGTGGACATGCTGCGCCAGGCCCGCTTCGCGCTCGAGTTCTGCGCCATCGAGTCCTGCGGCAAGTGCACGCCCTGCCGGCTCGGCTCGACCCGCGGGGTCGAGACGCTCGACCGAGTGATCCGCGGCGAGCGGCCGGGCGAGGCGATCGATCTGGTCCGCGACCTCTGCGAGGTCATGCGCGACGGCTCGCTCTGCGCGCTGGGCGGGCTGACGCCGATGCCGGTGCTCTCCGCGCTCGACCACTTCCCCGAGGACTTCGCGACCGCCCCGGCGGCCGCGCCCGAACCCGAACGGACCCTGTCATGACCGCGAGCCTGAACCCCGATTACGGCACGCCCGCGCGCCCCGGAGAGGCGACCGTCCAGCTCGAGATCGACGGCATGGCGGTGCGGGTGCCCGAGGGCACCTCGGTCATGCGCGCCGCCGCGCTGGCGGGCGTGAAGGTGCCCAAGCTGTGCGCCACGGACACGCTGGAGGCTTTCGGGTCGTGCCGGCTGTGCCTGGTCGAGATCGAGGGCAAGCGCGGCACACCGGCCTCCTGCACGACGTCGGTCGAGCCCGGCATGAAGGTCGCCACCCAGACCGACCGGCTGGCGAAGCTGCGCCGCGGGGTGATGGAGCTTTATATCAGCGACCACCCGCTCGACTGCCTGACCTGCTCGGCCAACGGCGACTGCGAGCTGCAGGACATGGCGGGGGCGGTCGGCCTGCGCGAGGTGCGCTACGGCTTCGACGGCGCCAACCACCTGGAGGCTGAAAAGGACGAGTCCAACCCGTATTTCACCTTCGACCCGTCGAAATGCATCGTCTGCTCGCGCTGCGTGCGCGCCTGCGAGGAGCAGCAGGGCACCTTCGCGCTGACGATCGACGGGCGCGGCTTCGCCTCCCATGTCGCCGCCGGCATGGACGAGGACTTTCTGGGCTCGGAATGCGTGTCCTGCGGCGCCTGCGTGGCGGCCTGCCCGACCGCGACGCTGATGGAGAAGAGCGTCGTCGAGCAGGGCCAGCCCGAGCGCGAAGTGGCGACGACCTGCGCCTATTGCGGCGTCGGCTGCTCCTTCGTCGCCGAGCTGCAGGGCGACCGGGTCGTGCGCATGACGCCGCACAAGGACGGCAAGGCCAATCACGGCCACTCCTGCGTCAAGGGCCGCTTCGCCTGGGGCTACGCCACCCACCCGGAGCGCGTCACCAAGCCGATGGTCCGCGCCTCGATCCACGAACCCTGGCGCGAGGTGAGCTGGGAGGAGGCGATCGGCCACGTCGCCTCGGAGTTCACGCGCATCCAGGCGCGCCACGGCCGCGGCGCGGTCGGCGGGATCACCAGCTCGCGCTGCACCAACGAGGAGACCTATCTGGTCCAGAAGCTGGTCCGCGCCGCCTTCGGCAACAACAACACCGACACCTGCGCGCGGGTGTGCCATTCGCCGACCGGCTACGGCCTGAAGACCGCGTTCGGCACCTCGGCCGGCACGCAGGACTTCGACTCCGTCATGGAGTCGGATGTCATCGTCGTCATCGGCGCCAACCCGACCGACGCCCACCCGGTCTTCGCCTCGCAGATGAAGCGCCGGCTGCGCCAGGGCGCCAAGCTGATCGTCATCGACCCGCGCCGGATCGACCTAGTGCGCACGCCGCACGTGAAGGCCGCGCATCACCTGCAGCTCCGCCCCGGCACCAATGTCGCGCTGGTCAACGCGCTGGCCCATGTGGTGGTGAGCGAAGGGCTGATGGACGAGGCCTTCGTCGCCGAGCGCTGCGACCAGGAGGACCTGGCGGTCTGGCGGGAGTTCATCCTGCGCCCGGAGAACGCCCCGGAGGAGACCGAGGCGGTGACCGGCGTGCCGGCGGAGAGCGTGCGCGCGGCGGCGCGCCTTTACGCCGGCGGCGGCCGGGCGGCGATCTACTACGGCCTGGGCGTGACCGAGCACAGCCAGGGCACGACCATGGTCATGGGCATGGCGAACCTGGCCATGGCGACCGGCAATCTCGGCGAGCCCGGCGTCGGCATCAACCCGCTGCGCGGCCAGAACAACGTCCAGGGCTCGTGCGACATGGGCTCGTTCCCGCACGAGCTTCCGGGCTACCGCCATGTCTCCGACGACGCCACGCGCGCGCTGTTCGAGGCGGCCTGGGGCGTCGAGCTGGACCCGGAGCCGGGCCTGCGCATTCCAAACATGCTCGACGCGGCGATCGACGGGTCGTTCAAGGGCCTCTACGTCCAGGGCGAGGACATCGCCCAGTCCGACCCGAACACCAAGCACGTCACCGCGGCGCTGGAGGCGATGGAGTGCGTCGTCGTCCAGGACCTGTTCCTGAACGAGACCGCGTCCTATGCCCATGTCTTCCTGCCGGGCGCGTCGTTCCTGGAGAAGGACGGCACCTTCACCAACGCCGAGCGTCGCATCAACCGGGTGCGCCGGGCGATCAAGCCGCTCGCCGGCATGGCCGACTGGGAGGTGACGGTCGCCCTGTCGAACGCGCTGGGCTACCCCATGCACTACGACCATCCGTCGGAGATCATGGACGAGATCGCGCGGCTGACGCCGACCTTCGCCGGGGTGAGCTACGACCGGCTCGACCGGGTCGGCAGCGTGCAGTGGCCGTGCAACGACGCCGCGCCGGAGGGCACGCCGGTCATGCATGTCGGCGGCTTCGCGCGCGGCAAGGGCAAGCTGATGATCACCGCCTATGTCCCGACGGAGGAGCGCACGGGCCCGCGCTTCCCGCTGCTGCTGACGACCGGGCGGATCCTGACCCAGTACAATGTCGGCGCCCAGTCGCGACGCACGGAAAACCCCGTCTGGCATGCCGAGGACGTGCTCGACATCCACGCCCACGACGCCGAGAACCGGGGCATCCGCGACGGCGACCGGGTCGCCCTGATCAGCCGGACCGGCGAGACGGCCCTGCGGGCCCGGATCTCCGACCGGGTCCAGCCGGGCGTGGTCTACACCACCTTCCACCATCCCGAATCCGGCGCCAACGTGGTGACCACCGAGCATTCGGACTGGGCCACCAACTGTCCGGAATACAAGGTGACGGCGGTCGAGGTCCGGCAGACCAACCGCTGGTCGGACTGGCAGGCCGAGCACGACGTCTTCCGCCGCGCGACGACGAAGGTGGGCAAGGTGGAGGCCGCGGAATGACCGTCGACGCCGCCCCCGCGCGGCCGGGCCCTCACCGGGCGCTGGCCCGCGCCGCCGTCGAGCGGATCGCCGGGGCCGACCGGCGCGCCGACGACGACCGGCTGGCGGTCGAGGCGCCGGTCGCCTTCCTCTACAACTGCGCCAGCCACGCGGTGATGATGGCGACGCCGGGCGACCTGGAGGATTTCGCCTACGGCTTCACGATCTCGGAGGGCATCGTCGCCGACGCCTCGGAGATCGCGGCCGTGCGCGCGACGCCGAAGGGCGTGGGCTACAGCCTGGGCATCGACATTCCGGGAGAACGCGCGGCCGCGCTGTCGGGCCGGGCGCGCAACATGGAGGGGCGCACGGGCTGTGGCCTGTGCGGCGTCGCGGAGATCGAGCAGGCGCTGCGCCCGCTGCCCGTCGCGACGGTGAACGCCACGATCCGGGCCCAGGCGGTGGCCCGGGCGCTCGACGCCCTGCCGGCGGCCCAGGCGCTGAACCGGGAGACCGGCGCGGTGCACGCCGCCGCCTTCGCCGACCGCGAGGGCCGGCTTCTGGTGGTGCGCGAGGATGTCGGCCGGCACAACGCGCTCGACAAGACGATCGGCGCCGCCGCCCGGCGCGGTCTCGACCCGGCCGGCGGATTCGTCGTCGTCACCAGCCGGTGCAGCATGGAAATGGTGCAGAAGACGGCGACCTTCGGCTGTCCGGTCCTGGTCGCCATCTCCGCGCCGACCTCGCTCGCCGTCGAACTGGCCGAGGATGCCGGCCTGACCGTCGCGGCCTTCGCCCGCGGCGAGCGTCTCAACCTCTATGCCCGCCCGGAACGGATCGTCTAGACCGATGCAAGCCGACCGCCTCGTCACCATGGCCAACCAGATCGCCGGGTTCTTCGCCGCCTATCCCGAGGAGCGGGCGATCGCGGCGACCGCGGACCACATGCGCCAGTTCTGGGACCCGCGCATGCGCGCCGAGCTCGCCCGGATCGCGGGCGGGGCGGACTCGGGCCTGTCGCCCGTCGCGCTGGCCGCCGCGCGGCGACTGACGGAGGCCGCCGCGCCCGCGTGACCCGCGGCGGCGGCGGTCGTGGCCCTTTCGAGCGCCGCCGCGCCGATTTGACTTGCCTGCCCCGGAGACCTACCCGAGCATTCCCGTCAAAGGACGCGGCCGGCAATGAACCGGCCGTGCTCCAGGGAGGGCGCGACAGTGCGGATCGGCTTCAATACGCTCGTCCTCGGCGGCGAGCCGTGGACGATCGACGACGGGACCTTCGAGACGATCAAGGCGGCGGGCTATGACGGCGTCGAGCTGCCCGTCTTCTCCGGCGACG
>JAVJUS010000008.1:0-20181 GCA_040220455.1 Azospirillaceae bacterium | reverse complement strand
CCGCCGGTCAGGACGAGCGTCAGGCTCACCGTCCGGCCGGCGGCCTGGCGCGCCGCGCCGTCGGCCGGGAGTTTCAGCGTCACGTCGCCGGAGGCCGTGCGCAGCGACGCCGTGCCGTCCGGGCGCGCGGCGCCGAGGGTGCCGGAGAGCGTCAGGGCGCGCTCCGCCCCCGCGGACGCGCCCGCGGCGGCCCGGGCCGCGAGTCCGTCCGGCAGGGCCGTCACCGCCGCGCGAACCGGCGCCGTCGCCGCACCGGGCGCCGCCGCGTTGCCGCCGCCGGGACGAGCCGGCGCCGGGCCGGTCGGCGGCTCGGTCATCTACACGGCCTTGCGGCGCAGCCCGGCCAGCGGCGCGGCGATCGCCTCGATGTCGTCGGCGGCCTGGCAGTTGGGCGAGCGCGTCAGCAGCGGCACCTGGGCGCGGATCGCCTCGCGAACGCGCCGATCCTCGCGCACGATGCCGGCGAGCGGCGGGCTGATCTTCAGGAAGGTCTCGCAGGCCCGAAGCAACGTGGCGTAGGTGCGCTCGCCCTCGTGGCGGGTCTGCGCCTTGTTTACGATGACGCGGACATCGGACTCCGGCTTGCGCGCGGTCAGGACCTTGATCAGGGCATAGGCGTCGGTCAGCGCCGTCGGCTCGTCGGTGGTCACGACCAGGACGGTCGCCGCCTGCACGGCGAGCTGGCGGACCTGCCGGTCGATGCCGGCGGCGAGGTCGAGGACGACCCGGTCGTAGTCCTCCGCCATGGCCAGGAGGTCGGCGCTGATCTCGGCCAGGCGGTGGGAGGACAGGCTGGCCAGGCTGCCGCTGCCCGACCGGCCGGCGATGATGTCGAAGCCGCCCGGCGCGAAGCGCTGGGCCGAGCCCTTGAGCGTGATCTCCCCCTCGAAGACCGCGCCCAGATCGCGCGCCGGCATGAGGCCCAGCTGGATGTCCACATTGGCGAGCCCGAGATCGCCGTCGAACAGCAGCGTGCGGTGGCTTTCCCGCGCGAAGGCGTGGCACAGGCTCACCGAAAACCAGGTCTTGCCGACGCCGCCCTTGCCGCTGGCCACGGCGATGATCCGGTCTCCGGCGGGCGGGGCGTTGTCCGGGAAGGCCGCGATACGGGGCTCGCTCATCTGTCGGTTCCGGTCATCTTGAGGTACGGGCCGGCGCTGGGAAGCAAGAGCCGCGCCAGGGCCCGGGGATCGGCGGGGGTCAGGCCGCCCTTGAGGCGCGGGGTGCGCCCGAATTCCGCGATCGCGAGATCCGACGACCAGGCGGCGGCGAGAATGCTGCCCAGGCGACGGGTCATGTCGAGGCGGGTGGCGATCATCCGGCGCACGCCGCAATCGGCGAAGGCGGCCGCGATGTCGCTCGCCTCGACCGGATCGACGCCCGCCGGCAGCACCAGCACCGGCTCGACCGGCCCGCCGATCAGGAAGTCGCCCAGGTCGCCCAGGTCTTCCTCGTCGAGGTGATTGCGCCCGGCGCTGTCGACCAGGACATGATCGGATGCGGCCGCGGCCTCGAGTCCGTGGCGCAGGAGGTCCGGAGTCTCGACGCTGAGCAGATCGAGGCGCAGGGCGTTCATGAAGGCCTCGAGCGGGGCGACGCCGCCGGTGCGCTCGGTATCCGTGGTCAGCACCGACACGCTGCGCCCCGCAACGAGGCCGCGCGCGGCGAGCTTGGCCGTCGTCTGCGTCTTGCCGGCGCCCGGCGGGCCGACCAGCATGATCGGCCGCTCGAAGGCCTCGTCGCCCAGCGGCGCGAATTCCAGGGTCTGGCGCAGCGCCCCGGCGATGGCGATCGCCGGCTCGCGCGTCTCCATGGCGCCGACGCGCTCCAGCAGCGTCTCGCCCAGCGTCGCCGGCAGCCCGTGGCGGCGGAAGGTTTCGTAGGCGGTGTCGACGACGTCGCCGGCGCTCTCGTCGGGCGCCGGGTCGCGCAGCGCGCTCGACACGGAGGCGGCGCGCGCCACGGCCTCGTCGATCGCGGCGGTGATGCGCACGCCGTCGTCTTCCTCGCGCGTGCCGACGATGACCGCGTCATCGCCCAGCGCCTCGCGGACCATCGCCATGGCGTCGGCCATGCTCGGCGCGATGAAGGATTTCAGCCGCACCGGCCGCCATCCCCCGCCGGGTCTCTATCCCGTGGCGGTGTCATATCTGCCCCAAGGTTCGGATCTTGGCCTTCGGGTGGATCTCGTTCTGCGAGAGTACCGGGGTGGCCGGGCGGAATCGTTCCACGATGGAGCGGACATAGGCCCGGATTCCGGGGCTGGTCAACAACACCGGCGCCTCGCCGGCGGCCGCCTGCCGCTCGAAGGCCTGGCGAACGCCGCCGATGAACTCCTGCAGCTTGCTCGGCGCCATGGCGAGCTGGCGGTCCTCGCCGTCGCCGACGATCGATTCGGCGAAGGCCTGCTCCCAGTCCGCCGACAGGGTGATCAGCGGGATGTAGCCGTTGTCGGTCGTGTGCGCGTGGCTGATCTGGCGCGCCAGGCGCGAGCGGACATGCTCGGTGATGGCGCCGATGTTGCGGGTGTAGGCCGCCGCCTCGGCGATCGCCTCGAGGATCGCGGGCAGGTCGCGCACCGAGACGCGCTCGGCGACCAGGTTCTGGAGGATGCGCTGCAGGTTGCCAACCGTGATCTGGGAGGGGATGACGTCGCCGACCAGCTTCTGGTGCTCGCCGGTCAGCTCGTCGAGCAGCTTCTGGGTCTCCGCGAAGGACAGCAGCTCGGCCATCTGGTCTCGGATGACCTCGGTCAGGTGTGTCGTCAGCACGGTCTGGGCGTCGACCACGGTGTAGCCGCGGAACATCGCCTCCTCGCGGTGGCGCGCGTCGATCCACATGGCCGGCAGGCCGAAGGCCGGCTCGGTCGTCGCCTCGCCCGCCAGCGCGATCTGCTCGCCCTTGGGATCCATGACCAGGAGCATGCCGGGCCGCACGTCGCCGCTGCCGGCCTCGATCTCCTTGACCCGGATGACGTAGCCGTTGGACGGGAGCTGGAGGTTGTCCTGGATGCGCACGGAGGGCAGCACGAAGCCCATGTCGGCCGCGAGCTGGCGGCGCAGGCCCTTGATCTGGTCGGTCAGCTTCTGGCCGTCCTCGCCGTTGATGAGCTGGAGCAGGCCGTAGCCGAGCTCCAGGCGGATCTGATCGATCTGCAGCGCGGTCGAGATCGGCTCCTCGGCGACCGGCAGGGCCTCCGCCTCGGCGCGGGATTCGGCGACTTCGCGCGCCACGGCGGCCTTGCGGCGGCGATTGATGTTCCAGGCCGCGCCGCCGGCGATCAGCGCCAGCAGCATGAACGGGAGCATCGGGATGCCGGGCAGCAGCGCCAGAGACGCCATCAGCACGGCGGCCAGCGCCAGCGCCTTGGGATAGCTGCCGAGCTGGCCGAACACCGCCTCGTGGGCGGTCTGGGTGACGCCCGCCTTGGAGACCAGCATGCCCGCGGCGATCGAGACGACCAGCGCCGGGATCTGGCTGACCAGCCCGTCGCCGACGGTCAGCAGGACATAGGTCTGGGACGCCTCGCCCATCGACATGTCCTGCTGGGCGGTGCCGATGATGATGCCGCCGATCACGTTGATGAAGGTGATCAGCAGGCCGGCCACCGCGTCGCCGCGCACGAACTTGGCCGCGCCGTCCATGGCGCCGAAGAAGTTGGACTCGTCCTCCAGCTCCTTTCGCCGGCTGCGGGCCTGGTTCTCGTCGATCAGCCCGGCGGACAGGTCGGCGTCGATCGCCATCTGCTTGCCGGGCATGGCGTCCAGGCTGAACCGTGCCGAGACCTCGGCGATGCGCCCGGAGCCCTTGGTGATGACGACGAAGTTCACCAGCACCAGGATCGCGAAGACGATGATCCCGATGACGAAGTTGCCGCCCATGACGAAGCTGCCGAAGGCCTCGATCACCTGGCCGGCGGCGTCCGTCCCGGTATGGCCGTCGGACAGGATCAGCCGGGTCGACGCCAGGTTGAGCGACAGCCTGAGCATCGTCGCGATCAGCAGGATCGTCGGGAAGGAGCTGAATTCCAGCGGCCGGCCGATGAACAGCACCGTCATCAGGACCAGGACCGAGAAGGTCATCGAGATCGCCAGCGCGATGTCGAGCAGCCAGCTCGGCATCGGCAGGATCAGGACGACGAGGATCGTCACCAGGCCGAGCGCCAGGACCAGGTCGCCGCGCCCGGACAGCAGCTCGCCCAGGCGACGCACGATGTCGCCCGCGCCGGCGCCCGGGGCGCCCTGGCCGGAGCCCCCGGCGGGGGCGGTGGATGTCTGGTCGGTCATCGCGCGGCGATCCGGCGGGCCTCAGCCGAGGCGGCGAGGGAACGGGGGCACGGCCGTGTCCGGCGCGCGTGGGGCGGCGGGGCGGTCGCTCACAGGGCGGCCCGCTCGGCTTCGCCCGGCACGGGCACGGCGACGCCTTCCTCGCTGTACTGCTTGAGCTTGTTGCGCAGCGTGCGGATCGAGATCCCCAGGATGTTGGCCGCGTGCGTCCGGTTGCCGAGCGTGTGGTGCAGCGTCTCCAGGATCAGATCGCGCTCGACCTCCGCTACCGTGCGCCCGACCAGGCCGTTGGCCGCCGCCGCGGCGCTCGCCGCGCTGCCCGCCGGCACCGCCGCCACCGCGCTCATGGCCGCGTCGGCCGGCTCGGCCGGGGCCAGCGAGCCGCCGGACAGCATGATGTGGTCCGGCTCGATCGCCGGTCCGTCGGCCAGCAGCACGGCGCGGTGCAGGGTGTTCTCCAGCTCGCGCACGTTGCCGCGCCAGTGATGGCCCTCCAGCCGGGCGATCGACGCGTCGGACAGGGTCAGCGGGCCGACCCCGTTGGCCTCGGCGAAGCGCTCGGCGAAATGGCCGGCCAGCAGCGCGATGTCCGATCGGCGCGCGCGCAGGGGCGGAATCTCGATGGTCATCACGTTGAGCCGGTAATAGAGGTCCTCGCGGAAGTTGCCCTCCCGCACCTCGTGCTCCAGGTCGCGGTTGGTCGTCGCCAGAAGGCGGATGTCGACCTTGACCGGCTGGGTGCCGCCGACGCGGTCGATCTCCCGCTCCTGGATCGCGCGCAGCAGCTTGGCCTGCAGGCGCGGATGCATCTCCGTGATCTCGTCGAGCAGGAGCGTGCCGCCGTTGGCCTCCTCGAACTTGCCGATCCGCCGGGCGACCGCGCCCGTGAAGGCGCCCTTCTCGTGGCCGAAGAGCTCGCTCTCCAGCAGGTTCTCCGGGATCGCGGCGCAGTTGACGGAGACGAAGGCCCGCTCGCCGCGGCGCGACTTGCGGTGGATGAAGCGCGCCATGAGCTCCTTGCCGGTGCCGCTCTCGCCGGTGATCAGGACCGAGGCGTCGGACGGCGCGATCTGCTCGGCGAGCTTGAGCACCTTGTGCATCGCCGGGTCCTTGGTGACGATGCTCGACTGCTCCTCGGCGACCGCTTCGAGGACGGCGGCGATCAGGTCGGCGTCGGGCGGCAGGGGCACGTATTCCTTGGCGCCGGCCCGGATCGCCCGCACCGCGGCGCGGGCGTCGTTGCCGATGCCGCAGGCGACCACCGGCAGGTGGATGCGCTCCTCGGCCAGGCTCGCGATCAGCCGCTCGATGTCGAGCTTGACGTCGACCATCAGCAGATCGGCGCCGCGACCGCCGCGCAGGGACTCCAGCGCGCCGTCGATCGTGTCGACATGCGCGACCTTGGCCCCGCGCTGGTGGGCGATGCGGCCGGCGGTGGCCGTATGGCCGTCCAGGGTTCCGACGATCAGCAGGCGCATGGTCTGTCACACTCCTCGCGGGCCACGGTCCGGGTCAGGACCGGTCCGACTTGATGATCTCGGTCATCGTCACGCCGAGCCGGTCCTCGACGACGACGACCTCGCCTCGGGCGACGAGGCGGTTGTTGACGTAGATGTCGATCGCCTCGCCGACCTTGCGGTCGAGTTCGACGACCGCGCCGCGGCCGAGCTTCAGGAGCTGGTTGACCTGCATGCTGGTGCGGCCGAGCACGGCGGAGATCTGGACCGGGATGTCGTAGATTGCCTCCAGGTCCTTGGCCGTCGCCGGGGCGTCGTCGCCGGCCTCGGCCCGCTCGAGTTCGTCGAGGTCGAGATTGTCGCGCGTGGTCATGCTTCACTCTCCTCCCGGGCCGCCGCTGCGGCGGCCGTTTCGGTCGGGGCCGCTCGGGCGGCCGTTTCGGTCGGGGCCGCCTTGGCGGCCGGGACGTTCGGGGCCGCCTCGGCGGCCGGGGTCGTCGTCGCGATCTCGTCGGTCGTCGAGCGGGCGTAGCGGGCGAGCGCCGCGTCGATCCGGTCGACGACCCGCTGGGTCACCCGTTCCGCGCCACCGTCGGCCCACTCGACACGGCAGTCGGTCGGGCCCAGCGAGTCCTCGGCCAGCAGGACGACCGCGCCGGAGAAGCCCAGCCCGGCGGTCAGCCGGTCGAGCCGGTCGCGCACCGGGTCGAGCAGGGCGTCGGGCACCCGCACGACGATGCGCGGCTCCTCGCGCAGCTCCGCCAGGCAGTCACGGAGCAGGGCGTCGATCTCCTCGAGCGCGCCCTGGCGGGCGAGCGCCGGCATCAGCTTGCCCGCGGCGGTGCGCGCCAGCCGGGCGGCATCCTCGGCGACGCGGGTGTCGCTGCGCTGGCGCGCCTCGATCAGGCCGGAGAGCTGGCCGCCCAGACCGTCGAGCGTCGCCGCCACGCGCTGCTCCAGCGCGGCTTCCGCGGCGCCCCGGCCGGCGGCCTCGCCCTCGGCGTAGGCGGCGGCGCGTGCCTCGGCGACCGCGGCGTCGAGCGCGGCCTGGTCGTAGCTCGGCTCGGGCTCCGGTTCCGGCTCGGGCGGCGCCTCGTCGGCCGGCGTCGCGGCCGGCTCCGGCTCATCCGGGTCGAACGAGGTCTCGAAGAGGTAGCGGCGCAGATGGGCCATGGCGTCAGTACACCAGCTCGTCGTCGCCCTTGCCCTCGGAGATGACGATCTCGTTCCGCGCGGCCAGGTCCTTGGCCGTCTGGACCAGCGTCATCTGGGCCTCGTCGACATCCTTCAGGCGCACCGGGCCCATCGCCGACATGTCCTCGCGCATCAGCTTGCCGGCGCGTTCGGACATGTTGGCGAAGAAGTGCTCGCGCAGGCTCTCCGACGCGCCCTTGAGCGCCATGGCCAGCTTGTCCTTCTCGACCGAGCGCATGAGCGTCTGGATCGCCGACGGGTCGAGCTGGGCCAGGTCCTCGAAGGTGAACATGAGGGCCTTGATCCGCTCGGCGGAATCCCGGTTGCGCTCCTCCAGGGCGGCGAGGAACTTGTTCTCCGTCTGGCGGTCGAGATTGTTGAAGATGTCGGCCATCATCTCGTGGCTGTCGCGGCGGTTGGTGCGCGCCAGGTTGGTCATGAACTCCGTGCGCAGCGTGCGCTCGACGTCGTCGAGCACGTCCTTCTGCACTGCCTCCATGCGCAGCATGCGCATGACGACCTCCATTGCGAAGCTCTCGGGCAGCAGCGCCAGGACGCGCGAGGCGTGGTCGGGGCGGACCTTGGAGAGGACGACCGCGACCGTCTGCGGGTACTCGTTCTTGAGGTAGTTGGCGAGCACCGACTCGTTCACGTTGGCCAGCTTCTCCCACATGGTCCGGCCGGCCGGCCCGCGGATCTCCTCCATGATCGCGTCGACCTTCTCGCGATCCATGACCTTGAGGAGCAGGCGCTCGGTGCTGTCGTAGGTGCCGACCAGGGTGCCGCTGGAGGAGAGCTGCTCGGCGAACTCGACGCACAGGCGCTCGACCAGCGTGGCGCTGATCGTGCCCAGGTTCGCCATGGTCTGGGAGAGCTCCTTGATCTCCTCCTCGTCCATGTGGGTGAACAGCCGGGCGGCATGCTCCTCGCCGAGGGCCAGCATCAGCACGGCCGCCTTCTCCGGTCCGGAGAGGCTTCGGTAGTCTTCACGCACGCGGATGGCCGACATGAGGGGCTCTGTCCTTGCTGGGCCGGGAAAGGGGGTCCCGGTTCAGGGCGGGTCGGGTCGGTCGGGATCGGAAACGATGGCCGGGATGGCGCGGTGGGTGGGGTCGAGGGAACCGGCGTCAGGCCTCCTGGTACATCCAGTTGCGGATGATCGAGACCGCCTCCTCGGGGTGCTTCTCGATGATCTCGCCGACCTTCTTGAGGGAGGAGGCGCGCACGCGGCCTTCCACCTGGTCGATGTCGATCATGGCGTCGAGCTCGCTTTCCTCCTCGGCTCCGCCGCCGCCGAGCCCCGTCGTCGCGAGGCCCGTGCCGCGCGGTCCGGCGAGTTCGGGGATGCCGCCCGCGCCCGGGCCGGCCAGCGCCGGCTGCGGACCGATGCCGCCGGTCAGCATGTCGAACTCGTCGCGCGGGCCCTCGGCGGCACCCTGGCCGTCGACCAGCCGGCCGATCAGCGGGCGGACCACCAGCAGGATCACGAGCACCGCGACGATGCCGAGCACCAGGATCTCCGCCAGCCGGAACAGGTCGGCCCTGTCGAGGCCCATCAGCGTGCCCGCGGCGGCGGCCTGGGCGGCCTCCTCCTCGGTCTCGGCGAAGCGCATCGAGACGACCTCGACCGTGTCGCCGCGCTGGGCGTCGAACCCGACGGCCGAGCGCACCAGCGCGTCGATGCTGGCGAGCTGCGCCTCAGGGCGCTCGACGAACTCCATCTGGCCCTCGGCATTCTCGACATAGGTGCCGTCGACCATGACCGCGACCGACATCCGCTGGACCCGCCCGACCTCGCGCACCGTTTCGCTGACCGTCCGGTTGATCTCGTAGTTGACCGTCTCCTCGATGCGCGAGCGCTCGTCGGTCGAGCCGCCGCCGGCGAGCGGGGCCTGCTGTTCGGCTTCCGGCAGGGTCTCGGCCACGGTCACCGGGTCGGGGCCGGTGGAATCCGACGAGCTCTCCTCCTCCTCGACGAACTGGGTCGAGCGGGCGACCTGGCTGTCGGGGTCGTAGCGCTCCTCGTTGATGACGACCCGGTCGAAGTCCATGTCCACGGCGACCTCGGCGCGGACATTGCTCCAGCCGACGCTGCGCGCGACCAGCTCCTCCACCTTCTCGGTCAGCCGGCGCTCGTAGTCGCGGCGCATCTGCTCGTTGTTGGCGAGCTGGAGCGCCTCGTCGTCGCCGCCGGGCCCGCGCGCCAGGAGCTGGCCGCGGTGGTCGACGACGGAGATGTTCGAGGGCTCGAGACGCGGCACGGCGGCGGCGACGAGCTGGCGGATCGACAGGATCTGCTCCCCGGTCAGCCCCGAGCTGTCCAGCGTCACCACGACCGAGGCCGTCGGCTCCGGCACGTCGCGGCTGAAGAGCTCGCGCTCCGGCAGGACCAGATGGACGCGCGCGGAGCGAACCCCCGCGATCGACGAGACGGTGCGCGCCAGCTCGCCCTCCATGGCGCGCAGGCGGTTGATGTTCTGCACGAAGCTCGTCGTGCCGAACCCGTCCGACTGGTCGAAGATCTCGTAGCCGATCGACCCGCCGGAGGGCAGGCCGCTGCGCGCCATGGCGAGGCGCAGCCGGTCGACCTGGTCCGACGGCACCATGATCGTGGCGCCGTTGCCCTGCACCTCGTAGGGCACGCCCATCTGGTCGAGCTGACCGGCGATCTCGGCGCTGTCGGTCATGTCGAGCTCGCCGTAGAGCAGCGCCATGTCGGTGGTCTGGAGCCGCGTCGCCAGGAAGATGAAGAAGACGAGCAGGCCGAGACCGACCGCGCCGACCGCCACCAGGCGAGCGGGGCCGAGCCCCCGCAATGTCTGTAGAAAACCGTTCACGCAGCGCCCCGGGAAAGGATTTTCTCGTTGCCACAGGACGTTATGGGGGCGTGGTGAAGAGTTGGTTAACCGCCGGGAAAAATTTGCCTAGCAATCCATCGATCGGCGCAGATCGGGTCCCGTCGAGCGCCGGCCGCGGGAACGGGGCGAAGCCCGGGCCGTGCCCGGCCGAATGTCGGCCAGGGGCGCGGGGAAATCCAAAGGCTCGGAAGAGTCGGGGCCGGGCGGGCAGCGGCGTCGGAGCGATCGTCGAGGCTCAGTCGTCGCCCCAGGCGGCGCCCGACCAGCCGGCGGACATCGCACCGGTCGCCGGGGCGCCGGCGGAGAGCGTGCCGCCCCCCAGGCCGCCGGCCGTGTTGCGTGCCGGTCGGCGCGACCCGTCGGACGGGATCGCGTCGCCGCTGACGTCTTCGGTCGCGTTGCCGTCCGCCGACGAGGCCGCGGCGTCGTATCCGGGGTCGTCGGACTCCGGCTCGCGGCGATAGTCCTGGAGGCGCGTGGCGCGCAGGCCGGCGACGCCGTGGCTCTCGATCAGACGCTGCCAGGACAGGAATTCCTCGACGGAGAGATTGTAGCGCCGGCAGGCGTCCTCGAGCGTCAGCAGGCCGGCGCGCACGGCGGTGACCACCTCGGCCTTGCGCCGGCTGACCCACCGCTTGGTCTCCGGCGGGGGCAAGTCCTCCAATGTCAGCGGCCGACCGCCCGGGCCGATGACGGCACCGTGTCGACCGTTGGAAGACTGGCTCATCGAGCAACTCCTTGAACCGAACCCGACCGAAGCGAACCCGAGCGAACCTGAGCGGATCGAGCGGGTCCGAGTGGTGCGTCGGCGGCGCGCCGACACCGCTCTGGCGCCGACCTCTTCCGGCGCCCGGCCCTCCGTCGTCGCGTCCCGTCGCCTGTTCGCCGCACTTTCGCGGCAGGGAGGGGCGGGGCGCCGAAGCGGCGGCCTGGCAACCATTTGTCGTGAAGGACGCTAGGCCGTCTGGCTTAAAAAAGAGCTAAACAACATGGTTAACAGCCGGTGGCGCAGGGCGGCGTGAGGGCGGTGCGCAGCTTGAAGTTGTGCGATTGCCTGCCGCTCGGGCCAGCGCCCGGCGACGCCGATCACGTCACGGCAGTCGCGCCGGGTCTCGTTACGGCGGGCGCCCGGCCACGCGTCATGGCGCGCCGTGGCCGCCGCCGGGATGGGTCGGCGGTCGCGGGGCGCCGCCGTCAGAGGAGACGGGCAGGGGCGTCCTGGGCCTCGACCAGGGGCCGCGTCATCCGTTCATAGCGCGCGCGGAACTCGCTCTCGCGCTCGGCCGCCTCGGAGATGGCCGTCGGGGGCACGCGATAGCGCGCCTCCCGCGTCACGGGATCGACGACCTCCGTGAACAGCCGGAGGGTTTCCGGGTCCAGCCGCGTGCGCCAGTTCTCGGCCGCCTGGCGCGCGGCGCGCACCATGCGCTCGATGCCGTCGGGCATGCCGGGCAATCGGGGATCGCGGCGGGCGTCCTCGCTCGCGCGGGTCTCGCCGGGCCGGTCGGCAGCCGTGGCCGTCGCCCGCTCCGTCTCGCTCGTGGATCCGGTCGACCGGGTCGCCTCGCTCGGGCCCGACGGTGCGGGCCCCGGCGCGCCTGATCCCGTCATGGGGCCGACGCCGCTGGGGCGAGTATCGCCGGCGGACTGGGCCGACGGCCGGGGGCCGCCGCCGGCGATGCCGGGCGCACGGAATGCCCGGCCCGCATCCGCCGCCGTCAACAGAGCGGCGGGAGACGCGCTTGCCGAGATCGAGTCGATCATCGCCCGCTCCTCCTCGCTCGCGGATCCGTGCCCGGTGCTCGCCCCCGCTCCGGTTTCGCCAGAGCGCCCCCGGGATTTCGGGGGAGAGGGGCCGGAGGGCCGGCCGTCCGAGTGGCCCGGTCGGCGCCGACGGCCACGCATCCTCGACGTTACGCTCCGACGAGAGCGCTAAACCTCACATAGACACTGTCACACGAACGGTAAAGCACGAACGCCTAAAATACAATTAAATAGTCGATGGCGAACGAATTCCCGAGTATGGCAAAACCCGGGAAGGGTGATCGCGTTTCGCCGATGGGCCATGTAATCATCATGGAACAGATGGTATGGTTAACTGACGTTAACCATGAGAATGTCGGAAGCGGGACGCGACGACTCCAATCGGCAAGGAGGGGCGTGGCGGCCGGCAGGGTTTTCCCATCGGCATGTTAATCCCTCGGTAAGATTTTCCCCGTTGAATGCGGCCATGGCCGAAGTGCCATCCGTTCCGAAGGGACGGCGTTCCATCCCGCAGAAGCGAGGAAACATCTCATGGCTTCGTTCTCGATTCTGAACAACGCGCAGGCCGCCTCCGCGCTGTTCAACCTCAACAAGACCCAGACCTCCCTGAACACGGTCCAGGAGCGGATCAACACCGGCCTGCGGGTTGGCTCCGCGAAGGACAACGCGTCCTCCTTCTCCGTGTCGCTGGGCATGAAGAACGACGTCGCCGGCTTCAAGTCGATCCGCGAGACCATCGCGCTCGGCAAGGGCACGGTCGACGTGGCGCTCAACGCGTCGGAGAGCGTTTCCGACCTGCTCGGCCAGCTCAAGGAGAAGGTCGTCCAGGCGCAGTCGGAGAACGTGGACCGGGCCGCCTTGCAGCGCGACATCGGCCAGATCCGCGACCAGATCAACTCGATCGTCAGCTCGGCCCAGTTCAACGGCGTGAACCTGGTCGGCGACTCCGAGTCCGCGGCTTCCGGCAAGGAGCTCAAGGTCCTGTCCTCGCTCGACCGCGCGTCGGCGAGCTCGGCCCCGACCCCGTCCTTCATCAGCGTCGGCCACACCAACATCTCGACCACGGAGCTCGGCAAGAGCGAGTCGACCGAGGCGATCGACACGATCAACGTCAACCGGACCAATCTCGGCAAGGACGCGGGTCTGTCGAAGGTCAGCGTCGACGTCGTCGGCGACGGCTCCTCGGCTCTCGCGGCCGGCGACACGGTCGAGGTCAACGTTCGTGACCAGGCGGGCAACCTGTACCGCTTCACCATGACGGGCGCGGACACGGGCACGGCCAACAACGCCAACACCTTCGACACGTCCGGCACGATCAACGCGGCGATCGACGACATCGTCGCCAAGTTCGGCGCCGGCAACGTCCAGGGCGTGCAGGTCGAGGACGCAGACGGCAACTCGGTCAGCGACGGTGACACCATCACCTTCGAGGACACGGGCCTGAGCGTCGCGGCGGTCCAGGACGGCGGCAACAGCGTCGGCTTCGAGATCGCCGACTCGACCGAGGCGGATTCCTACTCGATCGCCCAGAACGGCGTGAACGGCAACGACGAGCCGGTCGTGCTGACCCTGGCGACGCCGGGTACGGCATCCTTCGGCACGCAGACCTTCGAAGCGGCGCAGCAGTCGACCGTGGGCTTCGACGACTCGTCGATCACCTTCAACGCCGCTCTCGCGGACACGTCGCAGGTCTCCTTGAGCCTGACCGGTCCGAACGGCGAGGACCTGTCGGTCACGCTCGCCGCGGCCGGCGGTGCGGCCGCCGGTGACGGCTCCGACTTCGACAACACTGCGGGCAACAACGGTGTCGACAGCCTGGCCACCGAGCTCGAGACCGCCATCCTGACGGCGGCGTCGGATGCCGGCATCTCGGCCAACACGCTGGTCGATCTGGGCCTGTCGATCGAGCAGAACGGTTCGGAGCTGTCCGTGGTGACCACGGGCACCGGCGAGGGCGTCTCGGTTCGCGGCTTCGAGGCCCGGGACACCAGTGCCGGCGGCGACGATCAGCTCGACCTGACGGCGCAGGCGTCCGTCACGATCGAGAACGATCGCTCCTACGCCCTGACGCTCGAGGCCGAGATCGACAAGGTCGAGGCGGCGGTCCAGAAGATGCAGGAGGTCACGGCCACCTTCGGCTCGATCTCCCAGCGTCTGGACAACCAGGACCAGTTCCTGGAGTCGCTGACCAACACCCTGAACGACGGCATCAGCTCGCTCATCGACGCCAACATGGCGGAGGAGAGCGCGAAGTTCCAGGCGCTTCAGGTCCAGCAGCAGCTGGGTCTGCAGGCCCTGTCGATCGCCAACCAGCAGCCCCAGGCGGTCCTGGCGCTGTTCGGCTAAGGGGTGCGGATCGGGGCGCGGCGGCCGCCATGGCCGTCGCGTTCCGGTTCCCTCGGTACCCGTCCGCGGAGGCGGTGCCGGCCCGGTCCCACGGTCCGGACGGCGCCGCCCTCCCGGCGGCCTCCCGCCACCACCCCTGACGGAGGGCCCCCGCCATGGTCGCGCTCGGCGGCGTCGGCATGACGGCCCAGATGACCTACCGCACCACCAAGGCGACCTTCGATCGCCAGATGGAGGCGTTCGAATCCCGGCCGCGCCAGGCCCGGGAGATCGAGTACTTCCGCACCGAGGCGCCGAAGAAGCTGACGGCCAAGGAGGTGCTGGGCGACTTCCGCCTCCAGCGCTTCCTGCTGCAGTCCTTCGGGCTCAGCGAGATGACCAACGCCAACGCGCTGGTCGAGAAGGTGCTCACCGACGACCTGGACAGCGAGGACGCGCTGGTCTGGCGCATGAACGACCAGCGCTTCACGCGCATGGCGACGACGCTGCGCTTCGACCAGGGCGTCGGCAAGCTCCAGTTCCCGAACGTCGTCGACCAGATCGTCGACCGCTACCTGACCAACGGCTTCGAGGCCTCGGTCGGGGAGACCAGCCCCGAGGTCCGCCAGGCGCTCTACTTCGAGCGGCGGGCGGGCGAGCTGACCTCGATGTACCAGATCCTGGGCGATCGGGCGCTGCGCGACGTGGCCGTGACCATCGCCGGCCTGCCGCCGCAGAGCGCCAATCTCGACGTCGACAAGCAAGCCGACCTGCTGGCCGAGCGCATCGATGTCGAGAAGCTGAAGGATCCCGACTACGTCAAGGGACTGGTCGAGCAGTATCTCGCCAAGGTCGACGCCGCCGCCGGGCCATCCGGCGCCGGCGCCGGTCTTCTCCAGCTTTTCCGATCCGGGCCGGTCGGGGGCTTCTCCCTCGACCTGCTCGTCTGATCGCCGCCTCACCGCCCCGGACAGGAGCGCCCGGACCCATGGGTTACGACAGCTACCGCAGCGCCCAGCGCCGCACCGCCACCCCGACCCAGACGGAGTACCAGGTCCTCGCCGACATGACGGGCCGCCTGATGTCGATCGAGGATGTCCGCAGCCCCGAGGCCGCGCGGATCCTGCACGAGAACATCCAGATCTGGCAGAC
Source organism: Azospirillaceae bacterium (assembly GCA_040220455.1). Lineage (GTDB taxonomy): Bacteria > Pseudomonadota > Alphaproteobacteria > DSM-16000 > Inquilinaceae > JAVJUS01. The sequence goes on along the minus strand of JAVJUS010000008.1, from coordinate 5,145 downwards.
CTTCAGCGACGACCTGATGCAGGAGGGCAATCCCCTGCCGGACCAGCTCAAGGCCCAGCTCATCTCGCTGGCCCTGTGGGTCGGCCGGCATTCCCGCCAGGTCATGCGCAATGGCGCCTCGATCGCGCCGCTGATCGACGTCAACAAGTCGATCATGGCCGGGCTCGCCCAGCAGGCCACGGCCGCCCAGGCGGCGCAGGCCACGCCCGCGCCGCGGGCCCCGGCCGGCGACGCCGCCTCGGCCATGGCCACCCTGCGGCGCTCCGCCTAGGGCAATTTCCGAACTGACTGAATCGTCAGTTCGCAAAAATTGCCCTATCGTCAACAACTTAGAGCATCTTATCTGCGCCCGTTCGGGCGCAGGATGCTCTAAGGGCCGGCGGCGGCCGGGGCGGGTGATCCCCGCGACCGGCCGGCGCCGAGCGCCCGACAACCAGCATCCACGACGAACGCCGTCCTTCGGGACGGCCCACGGCCCCAGCACCCAGTGCCGGGGCCGTCGGCGTTCCGGCCCGGCGGTTTTTGCCGGGTCGTGGCGTTTCCTGCCGGGCGGAATCCGCCGGTTTCTAAGCATTCATCCAATGCCGAATTTCTCAACCCTCTGATTCAACTCGTTTTTTCGATCTTCTCGCGATCTGGCACGACGGCTGCAACCGGAGGGCCGGGGCCGGAGATCCGGCCGAGGTTCAACCGAGCCGCGACGGAATGCCGGCAGCCGGACGCTCAGGTCCGGTCGGGGTTCCGCCGGGGCCGGGAGCGGGGGTCGCGAAGGACCGCCGCGCCCGGTGCGCCGCCGTCGAAAACGGGGGCTCCCGGTGCCAGCGTCGCTGCCGATCCCGTCCGCCGTGGGCGGGGCGAGGGGGCGCGTCCGTGGCCCTGAGCGGAAGCGAGGAGTGAAGAAATGCCGACCGCGTTTTCGATCCTGAACAATTCGCAGGCCGCATCGGCCTTGTTCAACCTGAACCGGACCCAGGGCAGCCTGAACATGGTTCAGGAGCGCATCAACACCGGGCTGAAGGTGTCGTCGGCCAAGGACGACGCCTCGACCTTCTCGGTCTCGCTCGGCATGAAGAACGACGTGGCCGGGTTCAAGGCGATCCGCGAGACCCTGGCGCTCGGCGAGGGCACTGTCAGCGTCGCCCTCAACGCGACCGAGCGGGCGGGTGAACTGCTCGAGCAGCTCAAGGAAAAGGTCGTCCAGGCCCAGTCGGAGAACGTCGACCGCAAGGCGCTGCAGCGCGACATCGACCAGATCCGCAACCAGATCGACACGATCATGGGCTCGGCGCAGTTCAACGGCGTCAACCTGGTCGGCGATCGGGAGGCGGCGGCCGCCGGCAAGTCGCTGAAGGTGCTGTCCTCGCTCGACCGCAATTCGGCCAGCGAGCCGCCGGTGCCGTCCTTCATCGATGTCGGGCACCGCAACCTGCTGAGCAACGAGCTCGGCAAGTCGGCGACGACCGAGGCGCTGTCGACCATCGACGTGGACCGCGAAAATTTCGGAAAGAACGCCGGGATCTCGCAGCTCACGGCCGACTTCAACGGCTCGACCATCGCCGCCGGCGACACGGTGACGATCCGCGTGCGCGACCAGGAAGGCAATCTCTACGCCTTCACCATGACCGGCGCGGATACCGGCACGGCCGACAACCCGAACGCCTTCGCCACCGGCGGCGGCAACCCGGCGTCGATCGACGACATCCTGGCCAAGCTCCAGGAGGGCAAGGTCCAGGGCGTCCAGACGGAGCGGGCCGACGGCACCGCCGTGACCCAGGCCGACGCCGACACGATCACCTTCTCCGAGACGGGCCTGACCGCCGCGGCGATCCAGGACGGCGGCAACTCCGTCGGCTTCACCCTGACCGACGACGAGGAGGCGAACTCCTTCCAGCTCGCCCAGAACGGCGTGGGCGGCGACGACGACGCCGTCACCCTGGGCCTGGCCACGCCGGGCAACGCGTCGGTCGGCAACCAGACCTTCGACGCCGCGGCCAACTTCCAGGAGGGCTTCGAGCGTTCGGCGCTGACCATCGACACGGCGCTGGCGAACACCTCGACGCTCTCCCTGGCGCTGACCGGCCCGAACGGCGAGGACCTGTCGGTCTCGCTCGACGCCGCGGGCGGTGCCGCCACCGGCGACGGCTCGGACTTCGACAACACCGGGGCCAACAACGGCGTCGACAGCCTTGTGACCGAGCTGGAGACGGCGATCCTGGCCTCGGCTCAGAACGCCGGGCTCAGCGCCACCTCGCTGATCGATCTCGGGCTCGCCATCAACCAGAACGGCAACAGCCTCGAGGTCGTGACGACGGGCACCACGGAGGGCGCGGTCGTCCGCGGCTTCGAGGTGCGCGACACCAGCGCGGGCGGCGACGATCAGCTCGACCTGACGGCGCGGTCGTCGGTGACCATCGCCAACGACCGGTCCTTCGCCCTGACGCTCGAGGCGGAGATCGCCAAGGTCGAGGCGTCGCTGGCCGACATCCAGGAGGCGAGCGCGGTCTTCGGCTCCACGGCCAGCCGGCTGGAGATGCAGTCGACGTTCCTCGAAAGCCTGATGAACTCGCTCAACGACGGCGTCTCGACGCTCGTCGACGCGAACATGGCCGAGGAGAGCGCGCGGCTGCAGGCCCTGCAGGTCCAGCAGCAGCTCGGCCTCCAGGCGCTGTCGATCGCCAACCAGGCGCCGCAGGCGGTGCTGGCCCTGTTCCAGGGCTGATCCGCCGCGGCGCCGCCGCGGGTGCCCCGGACGGACCCGCCCTCGGGTGATTCCCGCGGGACGGTCCCCGGGCCCCGCCGGCGGCTCCCGACGTACCACCCGCCAAGTCGGTTACGTAACCGTCGCGGCATGGCAGGATAGCGCAGGATGATCGGTCTCGGCGGCGCCGGCATGTCGGCGCAGATGCTCTACAGGACGACGCAGACCAACTTCGACCGCCGGTTCGAGGCCTTCGCCAAGCAGCCGATGCAGGCGCGCGCGGTGGAGCATTTCCGGACCGAGGCGCCGAAGAAGCTGACGCCGAAGGAGGTCCTCGACGACTTCCGCCTGCAGCGCTTCCTGCTCCAGGCCTTCGGTCTGGAGGAGATGGGCAATTCCCGCGCCCTGGTCGAGAAGATCCTGACCCAGGACCTGGACGACGAAAAGTCCCTGGTCTGGCGGATGAACGACCAGCGCTTCGTGCGCATGGCCACGGCGCTGCGCTTCGACCAGGGGGTGGGCAAGCTCCAGTTCCCCAAGGTGGTCGACCAGCTCGTCGACCGCTACCTGACCCAAGGCTACGAGGCGCAGATCGGCGAGCAGAACCCCCAGGTGCGCCAGGCCATGTACTTCAAGCGGCGCGCGCCGGACATCTCCAACGCCTTCCAGCTGCTGGGCGACAAGGCTCTGCGCGACGTCGCGACGACGATCGCCGGGCTGCCGCCGCAGGCCGCTCAGCTCGACCTCGACAAGCAGGCCGACCTGATCAAGGAGAAGATCGATCTCTCCAAGCTGAAGGACCCGGTCTATGTCGAGGAGCTGATGCAGAAATACCTCGCCCGCGTCGACGCGCAGTCGGGCCCCTCCGGGGCCGCGGCCGGGGTGCTGCAGTTGTTCCAGCCCGCCCGTTCCGGCGGGCTCAGCCTCAACCTACTCGTCTGATCCGCCGCGCTGGCCCGGCTTGCCGGGTTCGGGGCTTCGAGGGGGTGACCCATGAGCATCAAGGCCTACCAGACCAACCAGACCCGCGCGGACACGCCGGCCCAGGTGGAATACCGCCTGCTTGCCGAGGTGACCCGACGGCTGCTAAGCATCGAGGACGTCAAGGCGCCCAAGGCGACCGAGACGGTCTACGAGAACATCACGGTGTGGAGCACCTTCGCCTCCGACCTGATGATGCCGGAGAACCCGCTGCCCGATCCGCTGAAGGCGCAGCTCATCTCGCTGTTCCTCTGGGTCCAGCGGCATTCCCGCCAGGTCCTGCGCGGGGAGGCGTCGATCACGCCGCTGGTCGAGGTCAACAAGTCGATCATGGCCGGCCTCGCCGAACAGGGGGCGGCCAAGGGCGCCGGGGGCGCCAACGAGGGGAGCGCGCGCACCGTCGATGCCGCTTAGGATCCGCCTGAAACCCGGGGAGAAGACCGTCGTCAACGGCGCGGTGCTGTCGATCGACGGCGACCGCGCGGCGACGCTCGTGCTGCACAACACCGCGGCCGTGCTGCGCGGCAAGGACATCCTGCTGCCCGAAAACGCGGACACCCCGGTCAAGCGGATCTACCTCGCCGCCCAGATGCTCTATCTCGACCCGGACGGCCAGGACTCCTATCAGCGCGAATTCGACGACCGCCTGGCCGACGTGCTGGGGGTCGTCGAAACGCAAGCCGTCCGCGACCAGCTCGAGCGCGTCCGCGCCCTGGTCGCCGACCGCCAGTACTACAGCGCCATGTCGCAGCTCCGCGAAGTCCTGCGCTTCGAACGCCGCCTCCTCGACCCCGACGCGGCCGACGACGAGGAATAGGGGCGGGCGCCGCCGGGCGCCACCGAACGGGCCGTAGGTCGGGTGAACGAAGAGAACCCGACATGCTGGAGCGGAGCACCGCCGGCGCCGGGTCGGGCTCGCTGACGCTCGACCGACCTACGAAGACTTCGCGCAGATATCCCTCATTCGTCCACCCGGCGAGGAAATCCCGGCGGCCGGTGTCTAGGTACAACGGCCGCCATCCGCGTCCTCGCTCCCGCCGGGAGAGGGGCTTACTTGCGGGACCTGTCGCCGGGGCAAACGTCTCTTTCCGTATCGTCGTGACCTCTTCGTGCCGTCGCGCCTTCGTGGTTTGGCCGACCTACGAAGCCGGCGCGTTGTCGGGCTCGCTTCGCTCGACCGACCTACGAGGCCGTCATACCGGAAGCACTGGCATGCCGCTTGCTCCACAGGGGGCGGGCCGCCGTCGGCGGTTCCGAGGTCAATGATCGCGAGGCGAGACGATGGGCCGGTTTTCGGGCTTCGACCAGGGCGCGGGGGCGTTGGTGACCGGGGGGCGCGCGGCAGGCTTTGCCGCGGCGTTTCCGACCGGCCCGGCACTTCTTGCCGGGGTCGGCCGCGCGACCGGTCGGCCGCCGGCCGCGTCCGCCGTCGCGCCGCCACGACCCGAGCCGCGGCGCGCCGCCGC
>JAVJUS010000007.1:0-7024 GCA_040220455.1 Azospirillaceae bacterium | reverse complement strand
CGCGCCGGCGGCCGCTTCCGTGGCCGAGCGCGTGCTGGCCGAGATCGACCCGGCGCCGGGCACGGTGGTTTCCGTCTATCTCGCCTTCCGCGACGAGCTCGATACCCTGCCGCTGCTGGGCGCGCTGCACGCGCGTGGCTGCGTGACCTGCGCGCCGGTGGTCGGCCGGATCGGCGAACCCTTGACCTTCCGGCGCTGGTGGCCGGGGGTCGAGCTGGAGATCGAGCGCTTCGGCACCGCCCGGCCGGCGGCGACGGCGGGGGAGGTGGTGCCGGGCGTGCTGATCGTGCCCATGCTCGCCTTCGACCGGGCGGGCACGCGCATGGGCTATGGCGCCGGCTTCTACGACCGGACGCTGGCGCGGCTGCGCGCGGCCGGCGGCGCCTTCGCGGTCGGCACCGCCTTCGCCGCCCAGGAGGTCGAGGCCTTGCCGGCGGGCGCGCACGACCAGCCGCTCGACCGCATCGTGACCGAGAACGAGAGCTTCGTGCCGGCCGTGTCGCCGGGCGAGGCGGGGTCGGTGGCATGAGACTGCTCTTCGTCGGCGACATCGTCGGCCGGGCCGGGCGCGAGGCCCTGATCGAGCGCCTGCCCGCGCTGCGCGACCGGCTGGGGCTCGACGCCGTGGTGGTGAACGCGGAAAACGCGGCCCACGGCTTCGGCCTGACCGCCAAGATCGCGGCGGAGCTGTTCGACACGGGCGTCGACTGCCTGACCACCGGCAACCATGTCTGGGACCAGCGCGAGATCCTCTCGGCGATCGACGCCGAGCCGCGGCTGATCCGCCCGGCCAACTTCCCGGCCGGGACGCCGGGGCGCGGCGCCACGATGGTCGAGGTCGCCGGCGGCCGGCGCCTGCTGGTGGTCAACCTGATGGCCCGGCTGTTCATGGACCCGCTCGACGACCCCTTCGCGGCGGCCGACCGCGTGCTGGCGGAGCTCGAGATGCCGCGCGACGCCGACGCGGTGGTGGTCGACTTCCACGGCGAGGCGACGTCGGAGAAAATGGCCATGGGCCACTATCTCGACGGCCGCGTCAGCCTGGTCGTGGGCACCCACAGCCATGTGCCGACGGCGGACTACCAGATCCTGGCGGGCGGCACCGCCTATCAGAGCGACGCGGGCATGACCGGCGACTACGACTCGGTCATCGGCATGCGCAAGGAGCCGGCGGTCGCCCGCTTCACCACCAAGCTGCCGGGCGAACGGCTGTCGCCGGCCGAAGGCGACGCGACGGTCTGCGGCCTGGTCGTCGACACCGACGACGCCAGCGGCCTCGCCGTCGCGGTCCAGCCCCTGCGCGTCGGCGGCCGGCTCGCCCCCGCGATGCCCGTCGCCCTCGACCAGGCCGCGCAGTAGGTTGCCCAGCGCCGTCAGGCGCTGCGCAACGCCGCCTCGGCCCGAGCCGTCGCGGACGGTGTTTCGCAATCCACTCGAATTTCCGGATATCGTCATCCCCGCGAAAGCGGGGATCCAGGGGGTCGTTCGCGCCAACCCCACGGAATGCCTACTTCCCGCATGATTCCGTCGGTCGTCGCCAATGGATCCCCGCTTTCGCGGGAATGACGAACGAAAACGAACAAAAGCCTAGTACACCGGGATCGCACGGTGGTCGGCAGTGCGGAGCGATGCCGACTCCCCGCCGCCCCGAGTCGCCCCAATTCGGCCAAACTGCGTTGCTAGCCGACCCGATGGCGCAAGGCGGACACGGAGCCGGACGCGCGCCCCCGGCGGGGCGCGGTCGTGCGGGCTTTGACACTCCGCCCCGCTTGTCGCTACATCCGGCGCGGATCGCGCGGCGCCATCCCCTTCGGCGCTCCCCTCGGGCGCGGACCGCGCGCAGATGTCGGAGAGGACCCGTTCATGGCCGGCCATAGCCAGTTCAAGAACATCATGTACCGGAAGGGCGCACAGGACGCCAAGCGCGCCAAGGAATTCACCAAGCTCGGCCGCGAGATCCAGGTCTCGGCCAAGCTCGGCGGCGGCGACCCCGAATCGAACCCGCGCCTGCGCGCCGCGATCGCCGCGGCCAAGAAGGCCTCGATGCCGAAGGACAACATCGAGCGCGCGATCAAGAAGGCGACGGGCGGCGACGACTCCGGCGACTATCACGAGCTGCGCTACGAGGGCTACGCCCCGGGCGGCGTGGCGATCATCGTCGAGGCGCTGACCGACAACAAGAACCGCACGGCGAGCGACGTCCGTGCCGTCTTCTCCAAGCACGGCGGCTCGATGGGCGAGACCAACTCGGTCGCCTTCATGTTCCGCCAGGTGGGCGAGGTGGTCTACGACGTCTCCGTGGCGGACCACGAGTCCATGTTCGAGGCGGCGCTCGAGGCGGGCGCGGAGGACTGCGTCACCGACGAGACGAGCCACGTGATCACCACCGCGCCGGACGACTTCTCTGCCGTGCGCGACGCGCTGGAGCAGCGCTTCGACCAGCCGGAGCGCTCGGGGCTGGTCTGGCAGCCCTCGACCACCGCGCCGGTCGACGAGGAGCGCGCCCAGGGCGTCTTCAAGCTGATCGACGCCCTCGAGGACCACGACGACGTCCAGAAGGTCTTCGCCAACTTCGAGATTTCGGACGAGGTCATGGAACGGTTGACGGCCTGAGCCGGCGCGGCGGCGGGGCCCCGGGGAGCATGGCGTGAGGATACTCGGTCTCGATCCGGGGCTGCGTACGACCGGCTGGGGCGTCCTGGACGTGGCCGGCAACCGGCTGACCCATGTCGCCGACGGCGCGGTCGGGTCGCGCGACGCCGACGACACGGCGAGCCGGCTCGTGCAGCTCTATGACGGCCTGATGGCAGTGATCGAGCGCTTCGCTCCCGACGAGGCGGCGGTCGAGGAGACCTTCGTCAACAAGAACCCGACCTCCACGCTCAAGCTCGGCCTGGCGCGCGGGGTCGTGCTGCTGGCGCCGGCGCGCGCCGGGCTCGAGGTCGCGGAATACGGCGCCAACCACATCAAGAAGTCGGTCGTGGGCGCCGGCCATGCCCAGAAGACGCAGGTCCAGATGATGGTCCGCACGCTCCTGCCCGGCGTCAGCTTCAGCGGCGCCGACGCCGCCGACGCGCTGGCCGTCGCCATCTGCCACGCGCATCACCGGCAGACCGCGGCGGCGCAGGCCCGCGTCGCGGCGGGGACGGCCGGGCGATGATCGCCAAGCTGACCGGCGTGCTCGACTCCGTCGCCGGCGACTCGGCGGTCGTCGATGTCGGCGGGGTGGGCTATCTCGTCTTCTGCTCGCGCCTGACGCTCGACCGGCTGGGGACGGCGGGCGGGCGGGTCGGCCTGCATGTCGAGACCCATGTGCGCGAGGACCACATCCATCTCTACGGCTTCGCCGACACCGCCGAGAGGGACTGGTTCCGCCTGCTGACCGGGGTCCAGGGCGTCGGCGGGCGCGGCGCGCTGGCCATCCTGTCGGCGCTGTCGCCGGACGACCTCGCCACCGCCATCGCCGCGCAGGATCGCAAGGCGCTGACCCGGGCCGACGGCGTGGGCCCGAAGCTGGCCGGGCGCATCCTGTCCGAACTCAAGGACAAGGCGGGCACGGTCTCGCTGCCCGCGGCCGCGGCGCCGCGGCCCACCGGCGACGGCGCGGCGGGGGCGGAGGAGGGGTCGGCGCGGCCCGCGGCCTCGGCCGACGCGGTCTCGGCGCTGGTCAATCTCGGCTACGGCCGGTCGGAAGCTTTCACCGCCGTCACCGCGGCGGGTCGCCGGCTGGGCGCCGGGGCGGGAGTCGAGGCGCTGATCCCCGAGGCGCTGAAGGAGCTGGCGCCGTGACGGGGGCGCGGTCATGAGCCCCGCCGGCGAGACCCCGCCGGACCGGCTGGTCGATGCCGAATCCGGGCCCGGCGACGCCGGCGAGACCCAGCTCCGCCCGGCGCGTCTCGACGATTTCATCGGCCAGAAGCGTACGCGCGAGAACCTGCGCGTCTTCGTCGAGGCGGCCCGGGGCCGGCGCGAGGCGCTCGACCACGTGCTGCTCTACGGCCCGCCGGGGCTGGGCAAGACCACGCTCGCCTCGATCGTCTCGCGCGAGCTGGGGGTCGGCTTCCGCGCCACTTCGGGCCCGGTCATCGCGCGGGCCGGCGACCTGGCGGCGATCCTGACCAATCTCCAACCCTACGACGTCCTTTTTGTTGACGAAATTCACCGGCTCAATCCCGCCGTCGAGGAGATCCTCTATCCCGCGATGGAGGACTTCCAGCTCGACCTCGTCATCGGCGAGGGGCCGGCGGCCCGGTCGGTGCGCATCGACCTGCCTGCCTTCACGCTGGTCGGCGCGACCACCCGCTCGGGCCTGATCACCACGCCGTTGCGCGAGCGATTCGGGATCCCGCTGCGGCTCGATTTCTACACGCCCGACGAACTGGAGCTGATCGTGCGCCGAGGCGCCGCCCTGCTCGATTGCCCGCTGACCGACGACGGCGCGGCCGAGATCGCCAAGCGCGCCCGCGGCACCCCGCGGGTCGCCGGCCGTTTGCTGCGCCGGGTGCGCGACTTCGCCGCCGTGGCCGGCCAGACGACGGTGGACGCGGCGGCCGCCGACGCGGCGCTGACCCGGCTCGACGTCGACCGGCGCGGCCTCGATGCCATGGACCGGCGCTATCTCGCGGCGATCGCGGAGAAGTACGGCGGCGGGCCGGTGGGCGTGGAGACCCTGGCCGCCGCCCTGGCCGAGCAGCGCGACACGGTCGAGGAGGTCATCGAGCCCTTCCTGATCCAGGAGGGCCTGCTCATGCGCACGCCGCGCGGCCGGATGCTGGCCGACGCGGGCTGGCGCCATCTGGGCCTCGCGCCGCCGCCGCGCGCGGCGATGCCCTCGCCCGACCTGTTCGGTGGGGCGCCGGACGGCGATGTCGACGGCGATGCCGATGGCTGAGGCGGCGGGCGTCGCGGGCGCGCCCGGCATCGGGGAGCCGGGGCAGGGCCGGCTGCTGGCCGGCCGGCACGTCTTTCCGGTGCGGGTCTACTACGAGGACACCGATGCCGGCGGCATCGTCTACTACGCCAACTACCTGAAATTCGCGGAACGGGCGCGCACGGAGCTGCTGCGCCTGCTCGGCATCGACCAGGCGCGCCTGGCGGCGGAGACGGGGCTGGTCTTCGCCGTGCGGCGCTGCGCGGCCGACTACCGCAAGCCGGCGAGGCTCGACGACGTGCTCGAGGTGGTCACGACGCTGGCCGAGCCGGGGCGGGCCCGCCTGACGCTCGCCCAGGCGGTCAGGCGCGGGGCGGAGACGCTGGTCTCGCTCGACGTGCAGATCGCCTGCCTCGACCGCGACCTCCGCCCGGCGCGCCTGCCCGATCCGGTACGCCGGGCTCTGGGCCGGCTGGATGGCGGATCGGGCGGATCCGGGCCAGGCGGATCCGGGCCGGGCGAGACGACGACAACGACGGGCCGATAACGAGGCCGAGGGGCATGGAAAACCAACTCAATCCCGCACAGCTCGGTGGCGCGGCGCCCGCGGTGCCCCACGACTTCTCGATCTGGGGCCTGTTCCTGCAGGCCGACATCGTGGTCAAGGCCGTGATCGTCATGCTGATCGTCGCCTCGCTGTGGGTCTGGACGATCATCTTCGACAAGATCGTGCGGCTGCGCCGGGTGCGCGCGCTCAGCGACGAGTTCGAGGAGACGTTCTGGTCCGGCGGCTCGCTGGAGGATCTCTACGACCGGGTCGGCCAGGACCCGCCCGAGCCGATGACGGCCGTCTTCGCCGCGGCCATGAAGGAATGGCGCCACGCCGCCGAGCGCGGGCTGAGCGGCACGCGCGATGTCAGCGCCGGGCTGCAGGGCCGGATCGAGCGGGTGATGCAGGTCGCCCACGCCCGGGAAATGGCGCTGCTCGAGCGCAACATGACCTTCCTCGCCTCGGTCGGCTCGACCGCGCCCTTCATCGGGTTGTTCGGCACGGTCTGGGGCATCATGAACGCCTTCACCTCGATCGCCGCCTCGGCCAACACCAGCCTCGCGGTCGTCGCGCCCGGCATCGCCGAGGCGCTGTTCGCCACGGCACTGGGGCTGTTCGCCGCGATCCCGGCGGTGGCCGCCTACAATAAGTTCTCCAACGACCTGGCGAAGTACTCCGAGCGTCTGGACAACTTTTCCGGCGAGTTCGGGGCGATCCTGTCCCGCCACCTCGAAGACAGGGATTAGGCCATGGCCGGATCGCTGATGTCGCGCAACGGCGGCAACAAGGCCAGCGGCCGTGGCTACCGGCCGATGGCGGAAATCAACGTGACGCCGTTCGTCGACGTCATGCTGGTGCTGCTGATCGTGTTCATGGTCACCGCGCCGCTGCTGACCGTCGGCGTGCCGGTAGAGCTGCCGCGGACCGATGCCCAGAACATCAGTGAGCCGGAGGAGCCGCTGGTCATCACGGTGCAGACCGACGGCACCGTGTTCGTCCAGGACACCGAGGTCGAGAGCGGCAACCTGATCCCGCTGCTCCAGGCCATCACCGACGCCAATCCGGAGACGACGATCTATGTCCGCGGCGACCGCGAGCTCGCCTACGGCCGGATGATGGAGGTCCTGGGCAGCGTGACGCGCGCCGGCTTCCTTCGCGTCTCGCTGGTCGCCGAGCAGCCGTCGGCCGCGCCGCCGTCGGCGAACTGATCGCCGGCGCCGCCCCACCGCCGCAACCGACGCCGCCCCGCCGCCATGCCCTTGGGCTTCGCCCTCTCCCTGATCCTGCACGTGGTGCTCGCCGCGGTGCTGCTGGTCGGCCTGCCTTTGAGCCGGCGCGAGCCGCCGCCGATGGCGCCCGTCTCGGTCGGGGTGGTCGGTCCCGAGGCGCTGAGCCGCTTCGATTCGACGGCGCCGGAGACGGCCGACGCGCCGCCGGAGCTCGATTTCGGCGACGAGGTCCCGCCGGCCGAGACGCCGACCCCGTCCGAACCGCCGCCGCCGACCCCGCGGCCGCGCCCGCCCGAGGTCGACAACCAGGTCGCCGCCGCGCGCGAGCCCGAGGCCGCGCCGGATATCCGCCCCGCGCCCGAGCCCGTCCGCCCG
>JAVJUS010000006.1:0-40936 GCA_040220455.1 Azospirillaceae bacterium | reverse complement strand
CGCCCGGGCCTCTTGGAGCGCGCCGGCCTGCTGCGCCTGATGACCGAGCCGAGCCGCATGATCGCGCGGCATATCCTGCGCCGGCCGCTGCGCAGCGCGCTGACGACGCTGGGCATCGCCATGGGCGGTGCGGTCATGGTGGCCGCGATGTTCCTGAGCGACTCGAGCTGGTATCTGGTCGACTTCCACTTCAACCGGATGCAGCGCCAGGACGTCACCATCACCTTCAACCAGCCGGCCGCGCCCGCGATCCTGCACGCGGTCGCCGCCCTGCCCGGCGTGCGGCGGGTCGAAGGCCTGCGCGTGGTCGCGGTCGAAATCGCCCACGGCCCCGCCGCGCGCCCGGTCGGCGTGACCGCGGTCGGCGAGGGAGACCGGCTGGCCCGCTTGCTCGATCACGCCGGCCGGCCGATCGCGCCGCCGCCGGGCGGGCTGGTCCTCGGCGCGGCGCTGGCGGACGTGCTCGACGCAGCCCCGGGCGACCGGGTCCGTGTGGCCGTCAAGGAGGGCCTGCGCCCGGTCACGGAGATCCCGGTGACCGGCGTGGTGGAGGACTATCTGGGCCTGGGCGCCTACATGGCGCCGGCGACGCTCGACCGCCTGACCGGCCAGGGCCCGCGCGTCTCCGGCGCCCGCCTGGCGATCGACCCGGCCCACCGCGACGCGCTCTACACCGAGCTGGCGCGCGCCCCGGCGGTCGCCGGCGTGTCGCTGCAGAGCGCCGTGCGCCGGTCGCTGGACGAGACGATGAATCAGAACATCGCCATCATGACCGGCATGTTCACGATCTTCGCCGGGCTGATCGCCGTCGGCGTCGTCTACAACAGCGCCCGCGTCTCCCTGTCGGAGCGCGCGCGCGAGCTCGCCAGCCTGCGCGTGCTGGGATTCACGCGGGGCGAGGTCTCCTACATCCTCCTGGGCGAACTCGCCGTGCTGACGCTGGCCGCCCTGCCCGTGGGTGCGCTCGTCGGCTCGGGCTTCGCCTGGGCGATGATCCAGGGCTTCGAGTCGGAGATCATGCGCCTGCCCTTCGTCGTCCGGCCGGCGACCTATGGCGCGGCGGCGCTGGTCGTCGTCGTGGCGACGGCGCTGTCGGCCCTGGTGGTCCGCCGGCGGATCGACCGGCTCGACCTGATCGGCGTGCTCAAGACGCGGGAGTGAAGCGATGGCGATGGCGATGGCGATGGCGCCGGTGGCGGCGGTGCTGCGATGAGCGGGGCGGTCCGGCGCGGGCTGGCGACCGCGGTCGTCCTCGGCCTCGTCGCCGCCGCGCTCGTCTACGCCTTCTGGCCGCGCCCGGCGCCGGTCGACATGGCGGCGGTGGAGCGTCGCGCGCTCGCCGTGACGGTCGACGAGGAGGCACGCACCCGGGTGACCGATCTCTATGTCGTCTCCGCGCCGGTGGCGGGGCGGCTGCTCCGCCTGGACCGGGAGGTGGGCGACCCGATCACCGCCGGGGAGACCGTGCTCGCCACCATCCTGCCGAGCGCGCCCGCCTTCCTCGACCGGCGCACCCGGGCCGAGCGCGAGGCCGCCGTGCGCGCGGCCGAGGCCTCCCTGGACCTGGCCCGGGCGGAAGTCGCCCGCGCCGAGGCCGAGCGCGAATACGCCGAGCGCGAACTGGCGCGCGCCGAGCGCCTGGCCCAGCGGGGCACGATCTCCGAGGCCACGCTGGAGGCCCGTCAGATGGCCGCACGCACGACCGAGGCGGCGCTGGCCGAGGCGCGCGCCGCGCTGGAGGTCGCCCGCTTCCGACTGGAGACCGCGCAGGCCGCGATGATCGATCCGCTCGACACAGCCATGGAGACGCCCGAGGGCGCCTGCTGCGTGAATGTCCGAGCCCCCGTCGACGGCCGTGTCCTGCGGCTGCTCCAGGAGAGCGAGAGCGTCGTCGACGCCGGCACGCCGCTGGTCGAGGTCGGCGATCCGCGGCGCCTGGAGATCGTCGCCGAGTTGCTGTCCGCCGACGCGGTCGGCGTGGTGCCGGGCGCGCCCGTCTCGATCGAGGATTGGGGCGGCGGGCCGCTGGAGGGCCGGGTCCGGCGGGTCGAGCCGTTCGGCTTCACCAAGGTCTCCGCCCTCGGCATCGAGGAGCAGCGGGTCAACGTGGTCATCGACCTCGCCGACGGACCCGACGCGACGCCCGCCGGCCTCGGTCACGGCTTCCGCGTGACGGTCCGCATCCGCACCGACCACCTGCCCGATGCCCTGGTCGTGCCCCAGGGCGCGCTGTTCCGCCACGAAGGCGACTGGGCGGTCTTCGTCGTCGCCGACGGCCGGGCAGAGCGCCGCGCGGTCACGCTGGGGCCCGCCAACCAGGAGGCCGCGGCGGTGGCCGAGGGATTGGCCGAGGGCGAGCGGGTCGTCCTCTATCCCGGCGAGCGGGTCGGCGAAGGCACGCGCGTCACGGCCCGGGCGGCCGCGGAATGAGCCGGCCGCGTCCCTGACGCGGTCAGTTCTGCAGGACGCTCGACGCCTCGCGGAGCTGGGTGCGCGCGCGCAGCAGATAGAAGCCTTGGGAGGCCAGGTGGCTCGGCGTGATCTGGGAGTCCGGCGCGCCGTTGAGCACGACCCAGGGCTGCAGCGTCGCGGCGATGCGCAGGCTCTCCAACATCCGGTCCCAGACGGTGACCAGCCCGCTGTCGGCGATGACCGTCTCGAAGTCCCGGCCCAGCGCGTCCAGCAGCATGTAGTAGCCGTAGAGCCGGCCCTTGTTGGCGTAGTAGATGTCGTCGGCCTTGAAGTCCAGGAACCAGCCCGACGACGCGGCCAGGTGGTCGGCCGTCAGCGCCGAAGCGGAGCCGAGATCCGCGGCGATCCGGTCGAGCGTGCCGAGCAGGTTGTCGTTGCGCGCATCGAACACCGCGTCGCCCGCCGCCAGCCGGCGGTTGTAGGCGAGCAGCCGGCGCGCCGCCTCCCGGTACTGTGAGTCGGCCGTCGCCTGGGGCGCCAGGCCGGCCGAGAAGTCGAAATACCAGCGATCGCCGGGATAGCGCAGCAGGCCCGAGGCGCGGTCCAGGTCCGGGTCCACCTGGGAGGAGCCGCGCGCCCGTCCGATCTGGTCGGCCATCTCGACCGAGAAGCGGCTGAGCGCGTAGACGATGCCCATCTGGAAGTTGGGCTTGTTGTCCAGGATTGCGCCGGGCATGAAGAACGGGTCGTTGGCGGTCCAGCCGTTTTCGTCGACTTCCCGTTCGATCAGCGCCGCGGCCATGGCGACGGCGGCGCTGTTGCCCTCCTCGGCCGCCACGGCCGGCAGCGGCGCGAAGGCCGGATCGTCGTCGATCTCGTGCACCCAGATGGCGCCGCCGACATAGTAGACGAACAGCGTGACCACCAGCGCGACCAGGACGCGCTTGGTCCAACGGGTGGCGCGCCGCTCCCCGTCGATCAGCCGGCCGGCGAAGCCGAAGACGTGGCGGCGCAGGCGCGCGCCGAACGTCTCGCCGCCGGTGTCGAGGCCCGCCGCCCGGGCGGCCTCCTCCTCCTCGTAGGGATCGGGCCCGAGATCGACGTCGTCCAGCGGGTCGTAGCGGCGGTCCATGGCGTGTCAGGTCTCGGTGGGCAGGGGGAGCGAGGGCGAGTGTCGGACGGGTCCGGCGGCGGTCGCGCGCGGCCGGCCGGATCGGGGATGATGGGCGCGGGGCGCCCGGCGACGCGCCGCCGTCGAGCGGCGGAACGGGCCCGACCCCCGCACGTGCGACCGGCCGGAACCGATCCAGCATGTCGGCACGACGGTCCGCAGATCAAGCCGAATTGCCCTCGAAAGGCCGCTTTCTCCCGTCGCGTGCGGTCGCCGGCTCAGGCGATCGGCAGGACGTGGAAGGCGATGGCGCAGAAATGGCAGATGCTGCCCGCCAGCACGAACAGGTGCCAGACCGCGTGGTTATAGGGCAGCCCGCGCCAGCGGTAGAAGATGACGCCCCCGGAATAGGCGAGCCCGCCGATCAGCAGCCAGGCCGTGCCCCCCGGGCCCAGCGCGCCCCAGACCTCGCCGCCGGCGATCACCGCCAGCCAGCCCATGGCGAGGTAGATCGGCACCAGGAAGCGCGTCGAGTGGTGGCGGCTGAAGATGCGGAACAGGATGCCGGCGACGGCCAGGGTCCAGACCGCGACGAACAGCCCCCAGCCCCAAGCGCCGCCCAGGCTGATGAGCGTGAACGGCGTGTAGGTGCCCGCGATCAGCAGGAAGATGGCCACATGGTCGAAGACGAGCAGCACGCTCTTGCCGCGCGCCCCGATCCAGGCGTGATAGAGGGTCGAGGCGGCATAGAGCGTGACCAGCGTCGCGCCGTAGAGGCCGAGCGCCGTGATGTGCAGCGCCGTGCCGTGGATCGTCGCCAGGACCAGGAGCAGCAGGAGCCCGGCCAGCGCCAGCCCGGCGCCCAGCCCATGGGTGACCGCGTTGGCGATCTCCTCGCCCAGGGAGTCGCCGTCGTGCTCCCGGCCGAGGCGCCGGTCGCGGTCCCCGTCGATGGTCCCGTGCAGGTCCACGCCGCCTGTCTCGGGCATCGATCCGATCATCGCCCCACCCGGTTGCCGCCGGGCCGCGCCGCACGCGGCCCATTCACGACAACCTTAACGCAGTCGGGCCCGTCGGTTAACGACAATCCCGGTCGGCGCGACGATTCGGACGGTCCCGCCGCCGGCGATTCAGGCATAGCGCCGGCGGCAGGCCGGGTCTCTCGATCGTCCGAGGGCCGTCACACGCGCCAGAACGGCTTGGCGGCCTCGGCCCGGACATCCAGGCGCGTCAGGCCGACATCGCGCAGCATGCGGTCGTCGAGCTCGCCCAGCGCCCGGCGCATGCGCGCGCGGCCCTGCCAGCACGCCAAACGGTCGAGCACCCGACCGAGGAGCGGGCTGCGGCGCGCGCCGCCACCGGCCGGCGACGTGCCCGGCACGGCGCCGGGAAACGGGCGGACGACCGCGGCGCCGGCATTCAGGGTCGCGGAAGGGGAATCGATGCGACGGGTCATGGCGACCTCCTCGGGATTTCTCGCCGCGGGACGCGGCCTGTGATTTCTCGCCGCCGGACGCGGCGGGGCCGCCCCGAAAGGGCGATGGCCGAACCGTGCCGCGGTCCTCGACCGTTCTCGACCCGAAGCTTGCGATGAGGAAAAATTCGTTACAAACGAATGTTCCTTGCCCTTTGGCTTAGGAAATTTGATGCTGAAGCAATGCCGCGCCGCCTGCCGCCCCTGACCGCCCTGCGGGCGTTCGAGGCCGCCGCCCGCCATGCCAGCTTCGCCCGCGCCGCCGACGAGCTGGCGGTGACGCCGGCGGCCGTCAGCCACCAGGTCAAGACGCTGGAGGAGCATCTGGGTATCGCCCTGTTCCGCCGGCGCGCCCGGGGCCTGGTCCTGACGGATGCCGGGCGCGGCTATCTGCCGGCCCTGACCGACGGGCTCGAC
Organism: Azospirillaceae bacterium; assembly: GCA_040220455.1. Classification (GTDB taxonomy): domain Bacteria; phylum Pseudomonadota; class Alphaproteobacteria; order DSM-16000; family Inquilinaceae; genus JAVJUS01. Next base: position 35,522 of record JAVJUS010000006.1, on the reverse strand, counting down.
AGGCTGGCCCGGGCCACCGAGCAGCTGCGCGCCGGCGAGGTGGCGGGCCGGCTGGTCATCAGCGTGCTGCCGAGCTTCGCCCTGCGCTGGCTGGGGCCGCGGATCGGCGACCTGGTCCGGCGCTACCCGGACCTCGATCCGGAGATCCATTCGGAGACCCGATCGGTCGATTTCCGGCTCGATTCGGTCGACGTCGCGATCCGCTACGGGCTCGGCCACTATCCGGGCCTGTTCGCCGAGCGGTTCCTGACCGAGACCGTCGCGCCGGTCTGCGCGCCCGGCCTGATCAACGCGGCGCGTCCGCTGCGCCGGCTGGCCGATCTCGCCGGGCAGACGCTGCTGCACGATTCCGCCGTCCTGACGAACGAGCCGTCGCTCGCCTGGCCGACCTGGCTTGCCGAGGCGGGGGTCGACCCGGGCCTGGCCGAGCGCGGGCCGCGCTTTTCGGATTCCTCCCTGCTGCTGGAGGCGGCGGCCGACGGCCTCGGCATCGCGCTCGGGCGCAGCGCGCTGACCGCCAGCGACCTGGCGGCCGGCCGTCTCGTGCGACCTTTCGCGCAGGTCCGCCCGGCGGAGTTCGCCTATCACCTGGTCTGCCCGCGATCGGATGCCGACACGCCCAAGGTGGCGGCCTTTCGCCAGTGGCTCGCGGAACAGGCAGCGAGGGGTTGAGACTGGCCGCCCATCGGTGAAAAGGCTCTGTTGCAGAACGCCTTCGCCGGGTATGGTTTGCCGGCCTCATTCGAAACGGGAAACCCGTCGGGCACATGTCACGAGCAGGGAGCGCGGATCTCCGATGAAAAAGCTCTACGCTGTCACCGCCCTGTCGATCGGCCTGGCGGCCGGCGGCGCGGCGGCCCAGGAAGATTTCGAGCCGGCCGTCGTCTTCGACATGGGCGGCAAGTTCGACCGGTCGTTCAACGAGGGCATCTACAACGGCGTCGAGCGCTGGAAGGCGGAATCGGGCCTCGACTACATGGAGTTCGAGGTCACCAACGAATCCCAGCGCGAGCAGGCGCTGCGGCGCATGGCGCGCAACGGCGCGGACATGGTCATCGCCGTCGGCTTCGCCCAGGCGCCGGCTGTCGAGACCGTCGCCGCGGAATACCCGGAGACGCGATTCACGATCATCGACGCGGTCGTCGACCTGCCCAACGTCCAGTCGGTCGTCTTCAAGGAGCAGGAAGGCTCCTTCCTGGTCGGGATGCTGGCCGCCATGGCGTCGCAGAGCGGATCCGTCGGCTTCGTCGGCGGCATGGACATCCCGCTGATCAGCGCCTTCGGCTGCGGCTACGAGCAGGGCGCGAAGCACGTGAACCCTGATGTCGAGGTCTATTCCAACATGACCGGCACCACGCCGGACGCATGGAACGACCCGACGCGGGGCGGCGAGCTGGCGCGCAGCCAGTTCGACCGGGGCGCCGACGTTGTCTACGCCGCGGCCGGCGCGACCGGCATCGGCGTCTACCAGGCGGCCGAGGACACCGGCAATCTGGCGATCGGCGTCGATTCCAACCAGAACTACCTGCATCCGGGCACGATGCTGACCTCGATGCTCAAGCGCGTCGACGTGGCGGCCTACAATGCCTTCGCCGACGCCCAGGACGGCACCTGGGAGGCGGGCGTGCTCAATCTCGGCCTCGCCGAGAAGGGCGTGGGCTATGCGCTCGACGAGCACAACTGGCCGCTGATGACCCCGGAGATGATCACCTCGGTCGAGAACGCGATGATCGACATCATCGAGGGCCGGATCGAGGTCATCGACTACCGGGCAAACAACGCCTGCGAGTACTGATCCCGGGGCGGGCCGCGCGGGCGGCGGGCGCGATCCGGCGGCAAGCCGGGCCCGCCCGCCCTGCGCGGCGCCACCGGCGGCCCCGACGGCGGGGCTGAAGACCATACCCCTTCGCGAGCGGAGCCGACGCGCATGGCGGACCCGACCGCGGCGGCAGGCGCCCCGGGCGCGCCGCCGGCCATCGACCTGCCGGCCATCGAGTTGGTCGACATCAACAAGCATTTCGGGCCGGTGCACGCCAATCGCGACGTGTCCCTGCGCGTCGAGAAGGGCACCATTCACGGCATCATCGGGGAGAACGGCGCCGGCAAGTCCACCCTGATGAGCATCCTTTACGGCTTCTACCAAGCCGATTCGGGCGAGGTCAGGGTCAACGGCAAGGCGCGCACGATCCGCAGCCCCGACGACGCCATCGCCGCGGGTATCGGCATGGTCCACCAGCACTTCATGCTGGTCGACACCTTCACGGTTCTGGAAAACCTGCTGCTGGGCGTCGAGGGCGGTTTCGTGCTGGCCGGCGGCGTCGCCAAGGCGCGCGAGGAGCTCCACCGGCTGGAGCGCGACTACAACCTGGAAGTCGACCCCGACGCCCTGGTCGGCGACCTGCCGGTCGGCCTGCAGCAGCGCGTCGAGATCCTCAAGGCCCTGCACAAGGGCGCCGACACCCTGATCCTGGACGAGCCCACCGGCGTCCTGACCCCGCAGGAGGCCGACCAGCTCTTCCGCATTCTCGGCACCCTGCGCGAGCAGGGCAAGACGATCATCCTGATCACCCACAAGCTGCGGGAGATCATGGCCATCACCGACAACGTCACGGTGATGCGCCAGGGCCAGGTCGCCGCCAACGTGGCGACCGGGGATACCGACCGGGACAAGCTGGCCGAGCTGATGGTCGGCCGGCATGTCCTGCTGCGGGTCGAGAAGGGCCCCGCCAGGCCCGGCCGGACGGTGCTGGAGGTCCGCGGCCTCGACGTCGTCGACCGGCTGGGGGTGCGCCGGGTCAAGGACGTCTCGCTGACCGCCCGGGCGGGGGAGATCGTCGGCATCGCCGGCGTGTCCGGCAACGGCCAGTCCGAGCTGCTGGCCGCGCTGACCGGGATCGTCCGGCCGGCCAAGGGACAGATCCTGATCAACGACAAGGACGTGCTGGCGCACGGTGCGACCGACGCGCGCAAGCTGCGCCGCATGGGCCTGGCCCACGTTCCGGAGGACCGCACCCACGAGGGGCTGGTGACCGCCTTCGACGCGGCGGAGAACATCATCCTCGGCTACCATGACGATCCCGCCTACAACGGTGCCGTCATACTGCACCGGGACAAGGTCGTCGCAGCCTGCGAGCGCTACATGCGCGACTTCGACGTCCGGCCGCCGAACCCGCTGCTCAAGGCGGCGAACTTCTCCGGCGGCAACCAGCAGAAGATCATCGTGGCGCGCGAGATGGAGCGCGACCCGGACCTGCTGGTGGTCGGCCAGCCGACGCGCGGCGTCGATATCGGCGCGATCGAGTTCATCCACCGCCGGCTGATCGCCATGCGCGACGCGGGCAAGGCGATCCTGCTGGTCTCGGTCGAGCTCGACGAGATCATGTCGCTGGCCGACCGGATCCTGGTCATGTTCGACGGCATGATCGTCGGCGAGGTCGCGCCCGACCAGGCGACGGAACGCATGCTGGGCCTGATGATGGCCGGCGTCCCGCCCGAGCGCGCCGAAGCCGAGGCGACCACCGCCGCGGGAGGCGGGCGATGACGGCGGCGAAGCCCGAGACGGAGCGCGATACGCTGTTCAACCGGTTTTTCGGCGAAGCGGCGGATGACGGCGCGTTCTGGGAGGACCGGGAAGCGATACGGCAAGCCGCCTGGCGCGTTCGCGGCCTTGTCCGCCGTGCGCCGGGCGATTTCGCGACGCGTGTGCTGGAAACAGGCCTCCTTGTGAAGAGCGGCGATCGATCGGGCGCGGAAGCAGCGGCGAGATCTGCGATCACGCTGCGTGACGCCCGGGTCGTGCCGGCGCAGGCGGCGCTGATCCGATGCTGTCTGGTACTCGGCCTGTTCGAGGAAGCCGTCGCCCTATCGCGTGAACTGACGGACGACCCGACGCTGCGCGCTGCCGACCCGACGATGAATGTTGCCCCGCACGCCGCGCTGGTGGCGGGAGACATCGGCTATTTGCGGGAACTGGCCGCACTTGCCGCACCTTACCGCGGCATCGACGTGGCGGCGCTCCTGTTGCGCACCCTGACCGAGGCCGGGATCGCCGATCCACTTCCCGGTCACCAGTCCATCGTCAATGCCGTGCTCGGATCGGCCAGCACTTGGCTGACGGTCGAGGTTCTGTGGGAAGAGGACGACCCGCCCGTGATCCTGATCGTCTATTTCATCGACCAGCGGCGTGAGCAGTGCGAGCGCTTGCACGACGCGGTGACTGACCGGCTATTCGAGTACTACCGGTCTCGGGGGATGCCGGGCGCCCCCTATCTCGGCTATCTGATCATGGATACGTCGTCGCCTCGGATCGACGAGCTGGACGAAACGGCGGCATGACCACACCGTTCGACATTCTCGCCGACGCCCGCCGGGCCACCGCCATCGATACAGCGGAGCGGGACGAAGCGCGTCGCCGTACGATCGTGTCGCGCGCCTACTACGCCGCCTACCACCAGATGCGCCGTATCGCCGGCAGTGCGGACCTCGACGGTCCGCGCCAAAGGAGCACGGGTATTCATCGAAGCTTCATCACTTTTTTGATTCGTTCTGACGACCTGACTCTCGCCAGGCTGGGGCGAAGGCTCGACCGTCTGTACGATGCCCGGATCAAGGCCGACTACCGATTGGATCGGCCCGTCCAGCCGGGTCAGGAACTGGGCGCGCTGAAGGACGCCGAGAGATTGATCGAGGCAGCCACCGCCGCAGGAGGCGGGCGATGACGGTGCGCCAGGCCGACGTGCCACGCTGGGTCAGCGTCGGGCTGATCCCGCTGATCAACGTGGCGCTCGCGTTCTTCGTCTCGGGGCTCGTCGTGCTGGCGATCGGCGAGAACCCGTTCGAGGCGGTGAAATGGCTGATGATCGGCGCCTTCGGCTACGAGGAGGCGGTCGGCTTCACGCTCTACTACACGACGAACTTCATCTTCACGGGGCTGTGCTTCTCGCTCGCCTTCCATTGCGGGCTGTTCAACATCGGCGGGGAGGGCCAGGCCTATATCGGCGGGCTGGGCGTGGGGCTGGCCTGCCTCTACGCCGACTTCCTGCCCTTCGTCCTGCTGGCGCCGCTGGCGATCCTGGCGGCGGCCGCCTTCGGCGGGTTCTGGGCCTTCGTGCCCGGCTACCTCCAGGCCAAGCGGGGCAGCCACACCGTCATCACGACCATCATGTTCAACTTCATCGCCTCGGCGCTGATGGTCTACCTGATGGTCAACGTGCTGATCCGCCCGGGCCAGCAGTCGCCGGAGAGCCGGCCGTTCATCGACTCCGCCACGCTGCCCTCGATGCAGGAGGCGGCGGCCTGGTTCGGCATCGAGATCGCGCGCTCGCCGCTCAACCTGTCCTTCGTCTTCGCGCTGGCCTGCCTCGTCGGCTTCTACGTCTTCATCTGGCACACGCGATGGGGCTACCAGATCCGCACGGTCGGCTTCAATCCGCGCGCCGCGGTGTATGGCGGCATCTCGCCGTCGCGCGGCATCATCCTGGCGATGAGCCTGTCGGGCGCGCTGGCCGGCTTCGTCGGGCTGAACGAGATCATGGGCGTGCAGCAGCGCCTGCTGCTGAACTTCGTCGCCGGCTACGGCTTCGTCGGCATCGCGGTCGGGCTGATGGGGCGCAACCATCCCTTCGGCATCCTGCTCGCCGCGCTGCTGTTCGGCGCGCTCTATCAGGGCGGCTCGGAGCTTGCCTTCGAGATGCCGACGATCACGCGCGAGATGGTAGTGGTCATCCAGGGGCTGGTGATCCTGTTCGCCGGCGCGCTGGAGAACATGTTCCGCGGCCCCATCGAGGGCCTGTTCCGCCGCGACATGGAAGAAGCGGCCGAGGCCCAGGCGGCGGAGTAGCGCCCGGCGGCGCGCGAGGACGGCAGGGAGCCGCCCCGCGAGGCATCGGGGGACGGCAGGCGAGAACGCGACGAGAGAGGCGGGCCCGCGGGCATGGAGTCCTTCACCCTCTTCATCCTGATCCTCGACGCCACCCTGCGGGTGGCGACGCCGCTGATCCTGGCGGCGTTGGCGGGCCTCTTCTCCGAGCGCTCGGGCGTCGTCGACATCGGCCTCGAGGGCAAGATGCTGGGCGCCGCCTTCTCCGCCGCCGCGGTCGCCGCCGTCACCGGATCGGCCTGGTTCGGCCTGCTGGCGGGGATCGGGACGTCCTTCGGCCTCGCCATGCTGCACGGCTTCGCCACGATCACCCATCGCGGCGACCAGGTGGTCTCGGGCGTCGCGCTCAACGTCCTCGTCGCCGGGCTGGCGCCGACGCTCGGCATCGCCTGGTTCAGCCGTGGCGGCCAGACGCCGACGCTGAGCAGCGACGCCCGCTTCACCGGTATCGACTGGCCCTTCGCCGAGGCGCTGCGCGACGTGCCGATCCTGGGGCCGATCTATTCCGAGCTGCTGAGCGGCCACAACCTGCTGGTCTATGTCGCCCTGGTGGCCGTGCCGGCGACCGCCTGGGTGCTCTATCGCAGCCGCTTCGGCCTGCGCCTGCGCGCCGTCGGCGAGACGCCGGAGGCGGTCGACACGGCGGGCATCTCCGTCATCGCCATGCGCTACCGCGCGCTGATGGTGACCGGCGTGCTGTGCGGCATCGCGGGGACCTATCTCTCCGTCGCGCACAACGCCTCCTTCGTGCGCGACATGACCGCGGGCAAGGGCTACCTGGCCCTGGCGGCGCTGATCTTCGCCAAATGGCGGCCGGTGCCGGTGCTCTTCGCCTGCCTGCTGTTCGGCTTCCTGGAGGCGATCGAGGCCCGTCTGCAGGGCGTCGAGCTGCCGGTGCTCGGGGAGATCCCGGTCCAGTTCATCCAGGCGCTGCCCTACATCCTGACCGTCGTCCTGCTGGCCGGGTTCATCGGCAAGGCGACGCCGCCCAAGGCGATCGGCAAGCCCTACGTCAAGGAACGATGAGCGAGCGGCTGGAGGCCCTGTTCCGCGCGGCCCGCAGCGCCATGCGGCGGGCCTACGCGCCCTATTCCGGATTCCGTGTCGGCGCCGCCGTGATCGACGAGACCGGCGCGCTGCATGTCGGCTGCAATGTCGAGAACGCGGCCTACCCCGTCGGCACCTGCGCGGAGGCCGGGGCGCTGGCCGCGATGGTCGGCGCCGGCGGTACCCGCGTCGTCGAGGCGGCCGTCGTCGGCGGGGCGGAGGGCGACGGCATCCTGTGCACGCCCTGCGGCGCCTGCCGCCAGCGCCTGCGCGAATTCGCCGCCGACGACGTGCCGATCCACGTGTGCGGGCCGGAGGGCCCGCGCCGGACCGTGACGCTGGGGGAGATCCTGCCCCTGTCCTTCGGTCCGGACAACCTGGCCGGAGGGGGGCCGCGATGAGCGCAGGAACCGAAGCCGCCGACGCCGCCCTGGCGATCCAGGACCGGGTGCCAGACCTGGCCCCGCGCCTGGCGCTGGTGCTGGGCTCCGGCCTCGGGCCGCTGGCCGAGGAGATCGAGGACGCGGTGGCCGTCGACTACGCCGACCTGCCCGGCTTTCCCGCGACCGGCGTCTCCGGCCATGCCGGCCGGCTGGTGCTCGGCCGGCTGGAAGGCGTGCCGGTGGCCTGCCTGCAGGGCCGGGCACATGCCTACGAAGCCGGCATCGGCGCCATGAAGACGCCGGTGCGCGCGATGAAGCTGATCGGCTGCGAGGCGATCTACCTGACCTGCGCGGCCGGCGGCCTGCGCGAGGATCTGGGTCCGGGCACGCTGATGACCATCGCCGACCACCTCAACCTGATGGGCGGCAATCCGCTGGTCGGCCCCAACGACGAGGATTTCGGCCCGCGCTTCCCGCCGCTGGCCGATGCCTACGACGCCGAGCTGCGCGCGCTCCAGGCCCGCGCGGCGACGGAGACCGGCGCGCCGCTGCGCGAGGGGGTCTATGCCGCCTGGCTCGGCCCGAGCTTCGAGACGGCGGCCGAGGTGCGGATGATCAAGGGGCTGGGCGCCGACGCGGTCGGCATGTCGACCGTGCCCGAATGCATCGTCGCCCGGCATTGCGGCCTGCGCGTCACGGCGACGGCGGTGATCACCAACTACGGCGTCGGGCTGAGCGACCAGCCGGTCGACCACGACCAGACCCTGCGCGGCGCCGAGCAGGCGGGCGCCGCCCTGCGCGCCATGATCCGCCGGTTCCTGGCGCTCCACGCCGAGGCCGGCTGAGCGGGACCAGGGTTTCCGTCGAAACGGATCGATTCCGGGTCCGGGCGTTTACAACCTGGTCGGAATTGCCGATTAGATTGCGAAGTCATGGACGGGACGGTCGGATTCGCGACTCCGCAGGGCGATCTCGAAGGCGCGCTGATGGCGGCGATGCCGCACGGCGTGGCGGCCTTCGACGCCGACCAGCGTTTGCGCCGCTACAACGCGCGCCTTGCCGAGATGCTGGGCGAGGCGCGGCGGCACCTGTGCGTCGGCCTGTCCCGGGACGACTTCCTGGATCTGCTGCCCGCCGGGCCCGACGGCGACCGGGCGCAGTCCCGCCGGCGGGAGGAACTGCGCTCCGGCCTCGGCCTGCTGCCGGTCATGCAGTGGACCGTGGCCGATGGCCGGGCCATGGAGCTGCGCACCGCCCGCGGCGCCGATGGCGGGCATCTCGTCCTGCTCACCGACATCACCGCCTTCACCCGCCGCACGGCCGCCGAGGGCCGGCTGATGGAGGCGCTGCGCATCGCCCCGGCGCCGATCCTGGTGCTCGACCCGGACGACCGGGTGTTCATGTGGAACGAGGCCCTGGTCCGCCTCAACGCCGAGGCCATGCTTGAGGTCGGCCTGCCCTTCGATGCCCTGCTGCGCCGCTTCGCCGGCGCCGACCAGCAGTGGAGCGACGGCCACCCGGTCACCGGCGACGACGTGGAGACCTGGATCCGGCGCCGGCTCGAGCAGCACCGGACCTATCGCGGCCCGTTCGAGGAGCGGATGTCCGACGACCGGTGGTACCTGACGACCGAGCAGCGCACCGCCGACGGCTCGACCGTGATCATGCATGTCGAGATCAGCGACCTGCGCCGCGCCGAGGCCGAGGCGCGCGCGGCCAAGGAGGCCGCCGACAAGGCCAACCGTGCGAAGTCCGACTTCCTGGCCAACATGAGCCACGAGCTGCGCACGCCGCTCAACGCGGTCATGGGCTTCTCCGAGATCATCCGGGACCAGACGCTGGGCCCGGTAGGCGTGCGCCAGTACGCCGAATACGCCGCCGACATCCATGACAGCGGCTCCCACCTGCTGGAGCTGGTCAACACGATCCTCGACCTCTCCAAGATCGAGGCCGGGCGCTTCGAGCTGCTGGAGCAGACGGTCGACGTGACGGCGGAGATCGCCACCGCGCTGCGCCTGATGGAGCTGCGCGCTGCCAAGGCGGAGCTGCGCCTGGTCGACCGCACGCCGGCCGGCCTGCCCGGGCTGACCGCCGATCGCCGCGCGGTGCGCCAGATGCTGCTCAACCTGCTCTCCAACGCGGTGCGCTTCACGCCGGCCGGCGGCACGGTGACGCTGGCGGCCGAGGCCGGGCCGGACGGGCTGGCGATCCGGGTCGCCGATACCGGCATCGGCATCGCGCCCCACGACCTGGCCCAGGTGATGCTGCCCTTCGGCCAGGTGGTGGAGGCCCAGCGGGGCGAGCGCACGGGCACAGGCCTGGGCCTGCCGCTGGTCAAGGCGCTGATCGAGCGCCACGGCGGCATCTTCGCCATCGACACCGCCCCGAACGAGGGCACCACCGTGTCGCTGACCTTCCCGCCGGAGCGGATCACACTCGGCTGATAGAGTTGGTGTCCCGATTCACGCTTCGCGCGCTGTCGCGCACTTCGCGATCGGGACACGTGCGCTGAGCGGCATCTGGCGGGCCGGGCCCGTGTCTGCCAGAATGGGCACGAAGGGGCTGAAACGCTTCAGAACATGGCGGAACCCGCGGCGCGCCGGCACCGCCGGGCCCCGCGACCCACTCGGAGGGATGCCACCATGACCGGGCGCGACATGACCGGGCGGGACCACGCGCCCGCGACGCATGAGGCCGCCGCCGGGCCCGGGCCGAACGTCCACCCGCTGCCGGCGCGGCCGGGTGGCTCGACCGCCGGATCGCCGGCCGGCGAGCCCGCCCGAAATCCCGGCACGCCGCTCCACCGCGACTGGGTCGACGCCGCGCACGTCAACCTGAGCGCCGTCGAGCGGCGCGCGGCGACGCTCGGCACCCGGCGCACGGTCAAGAAGGACTGGCAGGCCGCCTGGCTGGTCAAGGCGCTGCAATGCACCGACCTGACCACGCTCTCCGGCGACGACACCCCGGGCCGCGTGCGCCGGCTCTGCGCCAAGGCGCGCCGGCCGATGCGCGCGGATATCGCCGAGGCCCTGGGCCTGGCGGACCGGCAAATCACCGTCGGCGCGGTCTGTGTCTACCACGCCATGGTGCCGACCGCGGTCGAGGCGCTGGACGGCAGCGGCATCCCGGTCGCCGCGGTGTCGACCGGCTTTCCCGCCGGCCTGTCGCCCTTCGAGACCCGGCTGAAGGAAATCGAGGCCTCGGTCGCCGCCGGCGCGCGGGAGATCGACATCGTCATCACCCGCGCCCACGTGCTGACCGGCGACTGGCAGGCGCTCTACGACGAGGTGCGCGCCTTCCGGGAGGCCTGCGGCCCGGCCCACATGAAGGCGATCCTGGGCACCGGCGACCTCAAGACCCTGCGCAACATCGCCAAGGCCTCCATGGTCGCGATGATGGCGGGGGCGGATTTCATCAAGACCTCGACCGGCAAGGAGGGCGTCAACGCCACCCTGCCCGTCTCGCTGGTCATGGTCCGCGCCATCCGCGCCTATCTGGAGGCGACGGGGCACGCCGTCGGGTTCAAGCCGGCGGGCGGCATCTCCACGGCCAAGGAGGCGCTGGTCTACCAGATCCTGATGAAGGAGGAGGCGGGCCGGCCCTGGCTGGAGCCCGCGCTGTTCCGCTTCGGCGCGTCGAGCCTGGTCGGCGACATCGAGCGCCAGTTGGAGCACCACGTCACCGGGCGCTATTCCGCCGGCTGGCGCCACCCGCTCGCCTGACCGTGCCGCGGTTCCGTCGCCATCGACGCCTTTTACCCGCACCCCGATACCGAGAAGGGCAGACCGTCGTGAGCGTCGCCGAAATCCTCGACTCCATGGACTACGGCCCGGCGCCGGAAAGCGACGCCGAGGCCCGCGCCTGGCTCGCCCGCCACGCGAGCGACCGCCGGGAGGGGGGAACACGCCTGTTCATCGGCGGGCGCTGGGTCGCGCCGAAGACCAAGCAGTGGTTCGACTCGATCGACCCGGCGACCGGCAAGCCGCTCGCCCGCATCGCCCGCGCCGGGGAGAAGGACGTGGACGCCGCCGTCGCCGCCGCCCGCGCCGCCTTTCCGGCCTGGCGCGACCTGGGCGGGCATGGCCGGGCGCGCTATCTCTATGCGCTGGCCCGCCTGGTCCAGCGCCACAGCCGCCTGTTCGCGGTGCTGGAGAGCCTGGACAACGGCAAGCCGATCCGGGAGACGCGGGACATCGACGTGCCGCTTGTCGCGCGGCACTTCTACCATCATGCGGGCTGGGCCCAGCTCATGGACGGGGGCGACCCGCAGCTCGCCGGCCACGGGCCGATCGGCGTCTGCGGCCAGATCATCCCATGGAATTTCCCGCTGCTGATGCTCGCCTGGAAGATCGCCCCGGCGATCGCGGCGGGCAACACGGTGGTCCTCAAGCCGGCGGAGTTCACCAGCCTGACGGCCCTACGCTTCGCCGAGCTGTGCCAGGAAGCCGGCCTGCCGCCCGGCGTGGTCAACATCGTCACCGGCGAGGGCGCGACGGGCGAGGCGATCGTGCGCCACGGCGACGTGGACAAGATCGCCTTCACCGGCTCGACCGAGGTCGGCCGGGCGATCCGCGCGGCGACGGCGGGGACGGGCAAGAAGCTGACCCTGGAGCTGGGCGGCAAGTCGCCCTTCATCGTCTTCGACGACGCCGATCTCGACAGCGCGGTCGAGGGCGTGGTCGACGCCATCTGGTTCAACCAGGGCCAGGTCTGCTGCGCCGGCTCGCGCCTGCTGGTCCAGGAAGGCGTGGCCGAGACCCTGATCGCCAAGCTGAAGCGCCGGATGGAGACGCTGCGCCTGGGCGACCCGCTCGACAAGGCGATCGACCTCGGCGCCATCGTCGCGCCGGTCCAGCTCGAGCGCATCCGCGCGCTGGTCGAGCAGGGACGCCAGGAAGGCGCGGAAGTGCACCAGCCATCCTGGGCTGTCCCGGATGAGGGCTGCTTCTACCCGCCGACGCTGTGCACCGGGGTGTCGCCCGCCTCGACCCTGGCGCAGGTGGAGATCTTCGGGCCCGTCCTGGCCGTGATGACCTTCCGGACCCATGGCGAGGCGGTCGAGCTCGCCAACAACACGGCCTACGGCCTGGCCGCCAGCGTCTGGACGGAGAGCGTCAACCTCGCCCTCGACGTCGCGCCGAAGCTGGCGGCCGGCGTGGTCTGGATCAACGGCACGAACTTCTTCGACGCATCGGCCGGCTTCGGCGGCTATCGCGAGAGCGGCTTCGGCCGCGAGGGCGGGCGCGAAGGGCTGTGGGAATACCTGCGCCCCGACGCGGAGGTGGGGCTGAAGGCCTGGCAGCCGGTGGCCCGGCCCGACGTCCCGGCGGACGGCCCGGTGCCCGCCGCGCCGGCCGAGGGCGGCCTGCCGGCGATCGACCGGACGGCAAAGCTTTATGTCGGGGGCAAGCAGGCTCGGCCCGACGGCGCCTATTCCCGGCCCGTCCTGGCGCCGGACGGCACCCTGCTCGGCGAGGTCGGCGAGGGCAACCGCAAGGACATCCGCAACGCGGTCGAGGCCGCGCGCAAGGCCGAGGCCTGGTCGCGCGCGACGCCGCACGCCCGCGCCCAGATCCTCTATTACCTGGCCGAGAACCTGGACGCCCGCCGGGCGGACTTCGCCGATCGCCTGCGCGCCATGACCGGCGCGAAGAAGAAAGCGGCCGAAGGCGAGGTCGAAGCCTCGGTCCGCCGCCTGTTCACCTACGCCGCCTGGACCGACAAGCACGAGGGTACCGTCCACCAGCCGCCCATGCGCGGCGTGGCGCTGGCCATGGTCGAGCCGATCGGCGTGGTCGCGGCCCTCTGCCCGGAGGAGGCGCCGCTGCTGGGCTTCGTCTCCCTGGTGGCGCCGGCGATCGCCATGGGCAACCGGGTCGTCGCCGTGCCGTCGGAGCCCTGGCCGCTTGCGGCGACGGATCTCTATCAGGTGATCGACACCTCCGACGTGCCGGGCGGCGTGATCAACATCGTCACCGGCGCGCGCGACCCGCTCGCCCGGGTGCTGGCGGAGCATGCCGGCGTCGACGCGCTGTGGTATGTCGGCCCGGCCGAGGGCGCGGCGGCGGTCGAGGCGGCGTCGGCCGGCAATCTCAAGCAGGTCTGGACCAATGCCGGCAAGGCCTGGCCCTGGGCCGACCCGGCGCTCGGCGAAGGCCCCGCCTGGCTGCGCCGCGCGACCCAGGTCAAGAACGTCTGGGTGCCGTACGGGGAGTAGTGTCGCAGACCACTTCACCGCCGGCGATGTCGGGCTCGCTGGCGCTCGACCGACCTACGGGCCGGTGCGTTTTGGGTCGGGAGAGCGAAGCGACCCCGACGTGGCGCCCCCCATCCCCTGGCGGTCACGGGCCCGGCGTCACGGGCCGTGCGTCGAGCCAGGTCGACAGAACGATCGACGACGCGGTCTGGCCGTAGGTGGCGAGGTCGGACAGGAGGCCGTCGAGCTCCGCGATCGAGGCGGTGGCGACCTCCAGGATCAGCCCGTCCTCGCCGGTCACGCCGTGACAGGCGAGCACCGCCGGCATGTCGTCGAGCGCCGCGCGCAGGCGCTTGTAAGCCTCGCCCGAGACGCGCAGGCGCACGAAGGCGGTCAGCGGCCGACCGAGGCGCGCGCGGTCGACCCGGGCGCCGTAGCCGGCGATGACGCCGGCCGCCTCCAGCCGGCGCACGCGCTCGGCGGCGGCCGGCGCCGACAGCCCGCAGGCCCGGCCGAGCTCCGCATAGCTCGCCCGCCCGTCGCGCTGGAGCCGGTCGAGCAGGATCCGGTCCCGTTCGTCGAGGGCGGGCGGCGACTCCGTCGCGCCGTCCCCGCGCCCCCGGTCCTGCGCACCATCGTCCATTGCCGGCCTCCCCTGCCCGCCGACGCCGCGATTTCGCCGAATTCCTGGACGAGCGTGCGCCGCCACGGTCGGATCGGCAAGGCGGGCATGCCGGTCCGGTTGACACCGGCGCCCGGCTCCCCGAGGGTGCGCGCCGCTCGGGCGCCCGGGGACCGGAGGGGGTGACGCGCGACCCGAGTCGTGGCGCCCATCCCCGACCCTTCCCGGCCCGACGATGGCTGTCGAACCGTTCAGCGGATGCCGAGACTCATGACAGACGAGACACTGCCCCGCCGCGGATCCCGGGGTGCCGCCATGCGGCGCATGGCGGCCGTCCTGGCGCTGGCCGCGCTGCCGCTCGCCCCCGCCGCGGCGCAGGAGGCCGGGGACGGCGCGGCGCCGGACGGGGCGCAGGGCGCGCCGCCCGAAGAATTCTCGATCGCCACCGATGGCTGGCAAGGCGGCGCCATCGGCAACCGCGACGGCTCGTTCAGCCATTGCGTCGCCCAGCGCGACATGGCCGAGGGCTTCCGCGTGCTGTTCCAGGCCGGCCCGAACTTCGAGGTCAACCTGGTACTGGCGAGCGAGGGCTTCACGCTGGAGCCGCGGACCGAGGCCGAGGCCACGGTCGTCGTCGACGGCGCCTTCTCGCGCACCTACCCGGCCATGGCGGCGCAGGAAAGCGTACTCGTCGTCGCCACCGGCCGCGACCCGGAGCTGGTCGAGCGGGTCATGCGCGGCGCGAACGCCGTCGTCTCGGGCCCGCATGGCGAGGTCACGATCCCGCTCGACGGCACCTTCTCCGCGTTCACCGCGCTGGAGACCTGCGTCCAGAAGGCGCGCGAGCTTATCCAGGCCGGCGAGATCCCGGCGCCCGGACAGGGCGGCGGCAATGGTGAACAGGGCGCCGGGGGCCAGGGCGATGGCCGGATGACCGCGCGCGGCATCGACGAGTTGCTGCGCCAGGCGGGCATCGAGGACGCGGCGATCGCCGATCCGTCCTCCATCCCGGACGATCCGCTCGACCTGGGCCAGGTCTGGCAGATCGACGAGGCACTGGTCGGCGGCCTTCACCAGACCGCGCGCGGCGAGGCGGAATCGATGGCCGCCTTCATGTCGGACTTCCTGGGCCTGCTGGAGGAGCGCTGTCCGGGCGAGGCGACGGTCGAGCGCGGCGCGGTCGAGCGGCTGGAGGGCGGCTACGCCTTCGCCGACGCCTCGGTGACCTGCCGGGCGGAGAACGGCTCGGCCCATGTGGCCCTGTTCTTCGCGCTCGACGACAACTACTATTCGGCGTTCTTCCACGAGACCTCGGCCGAGCAGGCGCCGCGCGCCGAGGAGGCGACGGGCAAGCTCGCCGCCTTCGTGCGCGATATCGCCCGCCAGTCGGTCGCCGCAGCCGCGCAGGACGGCGGCGACGACGGCGACGGAAGCGGGGTCTCGATCACCGGCGCCGCCGAAGCCACATCCGGGATCGAGGAGAACGGCGACGGCGACGCGGCCCCGGCCTCCGACGCCGAGGACGAGGCCGGAAGCGACAGCGAGACCGGGACGGAGGACTCGCCGGCGCAGTGAGGGGCCGCTCCCGTCCGACGCGACAGAGGGAGAGTTCCGTGCCGCGCAACAGCACCCGCGAGACCGACAAGACCGAGCCGCAGGCGACTCCGCCGGCCGCGACCAAGCCGAAGACGCGCAAGTCCCCCGCGCCCCGTGCCGCCGCCAAGGCGGGCGCCGGGGCGAAGCGGGCCGCGCGCACGGCCGGCGACGCCTCGCTCGCCCGCGCTCTCGCGCTCTCGCCCGAACGCTTCGTCATCGAGGCCGTCACACCCGAGATCGAGGGCGGACGGTTTCCGGTCAAGCGCGAGGCGGGCGACAGCCTGGCGGTGCAGGCCGACATCGTCACCGACGGCCACAACCAGATCGCGGCCCGCGTGCTCTGGCGGGCCGAGGGGGAGGACGACTGGCAGGCCTCGCCCATGGCCTTCGTCGACAACGACCGCTGGGGCGGCGCCTTCCCCTGCGCCGCGCCGGGGCGCTACCGCTACACCGTCGAAGCCTGGGTCGACGCGTTCGAGACCTGGCGGCGCGATCTGCTCAAGAAGGCCAATGCCGGCGTCGCGATCGGTGTCGACCTGGTCGAGGGCCGCGAACTGGTCGGCAAGGCGGCGGCCGGCGCCAAGGGCGACGCGAAGAAGCGGCTGAAGGCGTTCCTCGACGCCCTCGACCGCGCCGCCGGACAGGGCGATCCGGAACGGGCCGTCGCCGAGCGCATGGACATCCTGCTCGACGCGGACCTGCACGCGCTGATGCACGAATGGGCTCCGAAGGTCGGGCTGACCCGCTATCCGCGCGAGCTCGAGGTCGTGGTCGACCGGCCGGTGGCCCGCTTCGCCGCCTGGTACGAGATGTTCTGGCGCTCCCAGGGCGACGACCCGACCCGCGGCTCGACCATCGACGAGTGCATCGCGCGGCTCGACTATATCGAGGATCTGGGCTTCGACGTGGTCTACCTGGTGCCGATCCACCCGATCGGCCGGACCAACCGCAAGGGCCGCAACAATTCCCTCGTCGCCGGGCCGCACGATCCGGGCAGCCCCTATGCCATCGGCGCCGAGGAGGGCGGCCACACCGCGATCCACCCGGAATGGGGCACGCTGGAGGACTTCCGCCGCTTCGTCGCGGCGACCCATGACCGGGGGATGGAGGTCGCGCTGGACTTCGCCATCCAGTGCTCGCCCGACCACCCATGGATCAAGAACCACCCGGAGTGGTTCCGCTGGCGGCCCGACGGCTCCATCCGCTACGCCGAGAACCCGCCCAAGAAGTACGAGGACATCGTCAACGTCGAGTTCTACGACGACGACGGCAATCCGCGCCTGGACCTGTGGGCGGAGCTGCGCGACACGGTGCGCTTCTGGGTCGACCAGGGCGTGCGGATCTTCCGCGTCGATAATCCGCACACCAAACCCCTGCCCTTCTGGTCCTGGCTGATCCGGGATATCCAGGACCACGATCCAGGCGTGATCTTCCTGGCCGAGGCCTTCACCCGGCCCAAGCTGATGAAGGCGCTGGCCAAGATCGGCTTCACCCAGTCCTACAGCTACTTCACCTGGCGCAACCACAAGGCCGAGATCGTCGAGTACCTGGAGGAGCTGACCCAGAGCGAGGCGCGGGAGTACATGCGCGCCAACTTCTTCACCAATACGCCCGACATCCTGCCGGCGATCCTGCAGACGGGCGGGCGGCCGGCCTTCCTGCAGCGCGTGGCGCTGGCGGCGACGCTCGATTCCGTCTACGGCATCTACAACGGCTACGAGCTGTGCGAGAACGCGCCGGTCCCCGGCAAGGAAGAGTATCTCGACAGCGAGAAGTACCAGTACAAGGCCTGGGACTGGGATCGCCCGGGCAACATCGGGGACTGGATCCGCGCGCTCAACCGCATCCGGCGGGAGAACCCGGCGCTGCAGGAATACGACAACCTGCGCTTCTACCATTCCGACGACGACCACATCCTGGTCTACGCGAAGATGACGCCGGACCGCGCCAACTTCATCCTGGTCGCGGTCAACCTGGACCCGCACGCCCCGCACGAGACCCATTTCGAGCTGCCGCTGTGGGAACTGGGCCTGCCGGACTGGGAGACGGTCGAACTGGAGGAGCTGATCTCCGGCCACCGCTTCACCTGGACCGGCAAGACCCAGCATGTCTGGATCGACAACCACAACCCGGCCTTCGTCTGGCGGGTGACGCGGCCGCCGGAGGCCTGAGCCGGGCGATCGCCGCGCCCTACCCCGCCCGCCGGCGGAAGACGAGCGCGGCCACCGTCAGCGTGACGACCGCGATCAGGGCCATGGGCCAGGTCAGGTTCAGGACGGCCGCCGGCGGCAGGTCCTTCAGGACCACGCCGCGCGCGATCTCCATGAACCAGCGCAGGGGATTGCCGAGCGTCAGGGTCCGGATCCAGCCCGGCATGTTCTCCACCGGCGTGGCGAAGCCGGACAGGATCACCATCGGCACGGTGAACAGGAACGCGCCGAACAGCGCCTGCTGCTGGGTGCGCGCGATCGCCGACACGGCCAGCCCGATGCCGATGACCGAGGTGAGGAAGACCGCGAGCGCCCCCGCCAGCAGCGCCAGCGAGCCGGCCAGCGGCACGCCGTAGACGCCGTGCATCACGGCGACGATCACCGCGCCCTGGGCGAGCCCGATCACCAGCCCCGGCACCATCTTGCCGACCAGGATCTCGGCCGGCCGCAGCGGCGTGACCAGGAGCTGCTGGAAGGTCCCCGTCTCCTTCTCCCGCGCCACCGAGAAGGCCGTCACCGCCAGGCTCGCGATCGTCGTCAGGATGCCGAGCAGGCCCGGCAGGATGAACCACGCGCTCTCCAGGTTGGGATTGTAGAGCGCGCGGGTGGCGAGCCGCGCCGGCGGGTCGGGACCGATCGCGGCGGCGTGGTCGCGCACGATCTCCCGGGCGTAGGAGAGCGTGACCAGCGCGGTGTTGGAGTTCGAGCCGTCGACGAGCAACTGGATCGCGGCCGGGCGGCCGGCCGCGACATCCGCGGAAAAGCGCTGGTCGATCACGATCACCAGGTCGGCCTCGCGCGCCGGCAGCGCCGCCTCGATCGCCGGCCGGCCGTCGATCGCGACGACCGGGTGGAAGACCGGCGCGCCGGCGAACCGGGCCACAAGGTCGCGCGAGGCGACGCCGCCGTCGGGGTTCCACACGGCAATGCGGATCGAGTCCACCTCGAAGGTCGCGGCGAAGGGAAAGACGCCGAGCTGGACCAGCGGCAGGACGACCAGGATCGCCCGGCTCTTCGGGTCGTTGAGGATCGCCAGGAGCTCCTTGACGATCAGGGCGCGGATCCGGCGGAACATCGGCGCTGCCTCAGCCCAGCCGCTTGACCAGCAGCGCCCGGGCGAGGCCCAGGAACGCCACGCCCATCACCGCCAGCGCCGCCGCGTTGGGCAGGATCACCGACCACTCCGTGCCGACCAGGAAGACCGTCTGCGCGATCGCGATGAAGTAGCGCGCGGCGACCAGGTGGCTGACCGCCTGGATCGCCGGCGGCATGGCGTCGATGTTGAAGATGAAGCCGGAGAGCAGGAAGGCCGGCAGGAAGGTGACCAGGATGGCGAGCTGGCCGGCGACGAACTGGTCCTTGGTCGCGGCCGAGATCACCAGCCCCAGCCCGAGCGCCGCCGTCAGGAACAAGGCCGAGGCGCCCGCCAGCACGAGGAAGGATCCACGCAGCGGCACGTCGAACAGCCAGACCGCCATGGCGACGGACAGGCCCATGCTCGCCATGCCCAGCAGAAAGGTCGGCACGACCTTGCCGGCCAGGATCTCGCCGACGCCAGCAGGCGTCGCCATCAGGGTCTCGATCGTGCCCCGGTCGTATTCCCGGGCGACGAGCAGCGAGGTCAGCAGCGCGCCGGTCAGCGTCATCACGATGGCGACGAGCCCGGGGATGAGGAAGTTGCGGCTGCGCACCGCGGGGTTGAACCAGATCCGGCTTTCCGCCTCGATGACCGGGGCCGTCCGCGCCCCGCGCTCGCGCGCCAGGTCGGCCAGCCACCCGCTCAGCACGCCGTCGGCATAGCCCGAGACGATGCGCGCGGTATTCGCGTCGGTGCCGTCGAGCAATACCTGCACCGCCGCGTCGCCGCGGGCGAGATCGGCCTCGAAGCTGGCCGGGACGACCACCACCGCACGCACCTCGCCCAGGCGCAGCAGGCGCTGGGCCGGCGTTCGGTGGAGCGGATAGACGGGGTCGAAGGACGGCGAGCCCGCGAAGGCCGCCGCCAGGGAATCCGCCTGGGGCGAGGGCTGCTCGACCACCACCGCGACCGGCACGCCCTCGGCGTCCAGCGAGACGCCGTAGCCGAAGATGAACAGCAGGATCGCCGGCAGCACGAAGGCGATCGCGATGCTCGACGGGTCGCGCAGGATCTGGCGGCTCTCCTTGCCGACCAGCGCCGAGAGCCGGCGGGCGGCGGCCCGGCTCATGCCGCGCTCCGCCCGCCCGCCGCGCGCCGGTCGCTCTCCTCGATCAGGGCGACGAAGGCGTCCTCGACATCCGGCTCGGGCCGCTCCGCCGTCGCCGCGCCGGCCTTGAGCGCGTCCGGCGTCTCGAGCGCCAGGAGCCGGCCGCGATAGATGACGGCCAGCCGGTCGCAGTAGTCCGCCTCGTCCAGGAAGTGGGTCGTCACCATCACGGTCACCCCGCGATCGGCCATGGCGGCGATGCGCAGCCAGAACTCCCGGCGGGTCGGCGGATCGACGCCGGAGGTCGGCTCGTCGAGGAACAGGATCTCCGGGTCGTGCATCAGCGCGGCGGCCAGCGACAGGCGCTGGCGATAGCCGGGCGGCAGGGCGCCGGCCCGGCTGCCGGCGACCTCCGCCAGCCCGAACTCGGCCAGCGCCCGGTCCCGGCGCCGCCGGGCCTCGGCCCGGGGCAGACCATAGGCGCCGGCGAAGAAATCCAGGTTCCGGCGCACCGACAGCCGGCCGTAGAGCGAGAAGGCCTGCGCCATGTAGCCGATGCGCCCGCGCGCCGCGGCGGGGCTGTCCCTCAGCGCGATGCCCGCGACCCGGGCCGCCCCGTCGCTGGGTGGCAGCAGGCCGCAGAGCATCTTGAAGATCGTCGACTTGCCCGCCCCGTTCGGCCCGATCAACCCGAAGATCTCGCCCCGGCCGACCGAGAAGGAGACGCCGTCGACCGCCGTGAAGTCGCCGAAGCGCTTGACCAGGCGGTCGACGGCGAGCGCTTCGCCGCCGTCACGCTCCCGCGCCGCCGGTCGCGGGGCCCCGGCGCGCGGCGGGCCGTCGTCACTCGGCGCTGGAGACGAGGCTGGCGCCGCCGGCCTCCGCGCCGCGGCCAGCGCCGCGACGAAGGCATCCTCGAAGCGGGGCGCCCGGGGCTCGATCCGCGCCTGCGGGTCGTCGGGGGCGAGCGCGGCGGCGTCCGGCGCCGGGGCGTCCTCGGCCAGGACCAGGTCGAGATGGCCGCCCCGCAGGACGGCGTCGACCAGGGCCGGATCGCGTGCCGCGCGCGCCTGGGCGGAAAGCCGGCGATCGCGCGCGACGGTCAGGCGCAGGCACCGGTCCTCCAGCGCGCCGGTGAAGTCGCCGGGCGCGCCGTCGCCGATCAGTCGGCCCCGATCGAGCAGCAGGACCCGGTCGCAGCGCTCCGCCTCGTCCAGATAGGCCGTGCTCCAGAGCACCGGGACGCCGTCTCCCGCCAACTCGCGCACGAGCGCCCAGAGTTCCCGCCGGGAGATCGGGTCGACGCCGACGCTCGGCTCGTCGAGCAGCACGAGCCGCGGCGGCCGGATCAGGGCGCAGGCCAGCGCCGCCTTCTGCGCCATGCCGCCGGACAGCCGCCCGGCCAGCCGGTCGCGGAACGGCGCGAGCCCGGTCGAGTCCAGCATCCGCTCGATCCGCGCCGATCGCTCGCCCGCCGGCACGCCTCGCAGATCGGCGATCAGGCGCAGGTTCTCGATCACCGACAGATCGGTCCACAGCCCGCGGCTCTGCGGCATGTAGGCGATGGCGGTGCGCAGCGCCTCGGCCTCCGTCGCGCAGTCGCGCCCGTCCAGGGTGACGCGCCCCGCGTCGGGCCGCAGCAGCCCGGCGACCAGGCGCATCAGCGTCGACTTTCCGGCCCCGTCGGGCCCCACCAGGCCGACGATGCCGCCATCGGCGATCCGCACCGACAGGCCGTCGAGCGCGACGGCGGCGCCGAAGCGGCGCGTCAGCCCGTCGAGAACCAGCCCCGCGCCGCTCAAGACCCGGCGCCGGCGCCGGCCGGCTCCAGGGGCAGCGTCACCGTCACGGGCATGCCCTGCCGAAGCCCGTCGCCCGGCTCCTGGACGACGATCCGGACGCGGTAGACGAGGCCGGTGCGCAGGTCGGGCGTCTGGACCGATTTCGGGGTGAACTCGGCCGAGGGCGAGACGAAGGCGACGCGTCCCTCGACCGGCCGGTCGGGGTCGCTGTCGGTCGTCACCGTCACGGCCATGCCCGGCCGGACACGACCCAGCCAGGGCTCCTCGACATAGACGCGGATTCGCACCGGCCGTTCGATGGCCAGCGTGTAGACCGGCTCCCCGCCGCCGACGATGGCGCCCGACTCGTGGACCCTGGTCAGGATCCGCCCCTCGGTCGGCGCGGCGAGCGTGGTGTCGTCGAGATCCGTGCGCGTGAGGTCGAGCCGCGCCTGCGCCGCCCGGACATCGGCCCGGGCGCCCCGGATCGCCTCCTCGCGCGGGCCGGCGCGCGCCAGTGCCAGCTCCTGCCGGGCGCGGCGCAGCGCGGCCTCGGCCTCGTCGCGGGCCGATCGGGCATCGTCGAGCGCCTGCTGGGAGGCAAAGTTGTCCCCGGCCAGCCGCAGGGTCCGGCGATAGCGCGCCTCGGCGTTCTCCAGCTTGGTCGCCGCCTCGTCGACGACGGCCTCCGCGCGCGCGATCTCCTCCGGCCGCGTGCCGGTCTCCAGCGCGTCGAGCGCGGCCCGGCGGGCGTCGAACTCGGCCCGCGCGGCGGCCACCGTCGCCTCGAAGCGCCCGGTCTCCAGGCGCGCCAGGATGTCGCCGGCCGCGACCGCGTCGCCCTCCTCCGCCGCCATCGCGTCGACGCGGCCGGCCACGTTGAAGCCCAGCGCGACCTCGCGGACCTCGACATTGCCATAGAGGGTCAGGCTATCCTGCGGCGCCCGCTCGGCCTGCCAGGCGCGATAGCCGGCCCCCGCGGCGAGGGCCGCCAGGATCAGGACGAGGAGGGGCAGCAGGCGCTTGACCACGGACATCCCCGCATGGATCGGCGTGCGATCGGCGGCCACGCGGGGCCACGGACGGGTCGGTGCCCCGGGTATATCGGGCCGGCGGGACGACCACAACAGCCATGCCGGGAGGGAGCCGCGGACCCCGTCGGTTGCGGGAGCCCGTCCCGGGTGCCGACTGCCCGGGCGTGAGACAGAAGGATCGACGCCGATGAGCGCAGCGACCGGATCCTCGCCGGGGACGCTCGGCGCCGAAAGCGCGGCCCGACTACGCCATCACGGGCTCGCCCGGCCGGACAGCCTGCTGCTGACCGACCTCTACCAGCTCAACATGATGCAGGCCTATCTCGATGCCGGCATGACCGGCACGGCGGTGTTCGAGCTCTTCGTCCGCAAGCTACCGTCGCGACGCGGCTTCCTGGTGGCCGCCGGGCTGGAGCAGGTCGTCGAGTATCTGGAGAGCCTGCGCCTGACGCCGGCGGAATCGGCCTATCTGGACGCGTCGGGCCGGTTCTCGGAAGACTTCCTCGCCTACTTGCGCAACCTGCGCTTCACGGGCGACGTCCATGCGCTGCCCGAGGGCACGGTCTTCTTCGCCGACGAGCCGGTGCTGCGCGTCACCGCGCCGCTGCCGGAGGCCCAGCTCGTGGAAAGCCGGCTGCTCGCCATGATGCAGGCGCAGATCCTGGTGGCGTCGAAGGCGGCCCGGATGGTGCTGGCGGCGCCGGGCCGCACGCTGGTCGATTTCGGGCTGCGCCGCGCCAACGGGACGGAGGCCGGCCTGCTGGCCGCCCGGGCCGCCTACATCGCGGGATTCGACGGCACTGCGACGGTACTGGCCGAGCCCGCCTTCGGCGTGCCGATCCGCGGGACCATGGCCCATTCCTTCATCCAGGCCCATGCCGACGAGACGGAAGCGTTCCGCCGCTTCGCCCGGTCGCGGCCGGATTCGGTGATCCTGCTGATCGATACCTACGACACCGAGGCCGCGGCGCGGAAGGTCGTCGCCCTGGCGCCGGAGCTGGCGGCCGAGGGCATAGCGGTACGCGGTGTCCGCCTCGACTCCGGCGACCTCGCCGACCACGCCGTGAAGGTGCGGCGCATCCTCGACGACGGCGGGCTGGGGGACGCCATCATCTTCGCCAGCGGCGGGCTCGACGAGGACGCGCTGGCGGATTTCACCGCGCGCGGCGTGCCGATCGACGGCTACGGCATCGGGTCGTCGCTGGTCGCGTCGTCCGACGCGCCGACGCTCGACACCGCCTACAAGCTGCAGGAATTCGACGGGCTGGCGCGGCGCAAGCGCTCGGAAGGCAAGGCGACCTGGCCGGGACGAAAGCAGGTCTTCCGGCGCTACGACGCCGACGGGCGGATGGCCGGCGACCTCCTCGCGCTGGAGGACGAGATGGCCGAGGGCGAAGCGCTGATCCGGCAGGTGATGCGCGGTGGCGAGCGGATCGCGCCGTTCGAGGGCATCGTCGCCGCCCGCGAGCGCGCCGCCCGCGACCTCGCCCGCCTGCCGGCCGACGTTACGGCCCTCGCCTCGCCAGGCCTCTACCCCGTCACGGTCTCACCCCGGCTGCGCGCCCTGGCCGACGACGTCGACCGCCGCGTCGCGGCGGGGGAGCAGGGATGACGGGGCTTCGCGGCGACGCGGATGCGTGGCTCACTTCGTCGAGCTGCTATTGCCACTCTTCGGAGCCATGGCCTTCGGCGGTGGAGGCCGGACGGTGACCGTCGACGGGCCGGTGTTGCGCCCCCCCTTCGAGACACGCCCCTCGGTTACGGGGGGGACCAATCTGCGCTCACCTTCGCGGGAGGTTCTTCGGTCGCGCATGGTCATTCGTACCTGCTCCCTGGCGATTGATCTCGCGAGCCGGAAATTCGATCGTGATGTGCTCACGGTGCCTGGATACGTAAAGCGTGGGCGTATCATATAGCAGCTCACCCGACTTTGAATCATATACGATCACGTCGGTCAGGAGGATCTCCCTCAGCCTGTCGGTTTCCGAGAAGGCATCGACCCAACCAGAATACGTCAACCCATACTCCATATCGCGAAAATTGATGTAGTCCATGCCATAATCGCCGGACGTGAAGGAATAGTCCCAAACATCTTCATCGCCGAAACTCTTGGTGATGCCCATCCATTGCAGTGATCGGACAACCCACTTTCGGTTCGATTGAAGAAGCCATACCACCGACAAAACTATCGAAACCGGGATTGAAACGGCAATCCCGTCGGCAACAGTCTGCAAGCTGATCGATGAGCGGCCACCGACCTCTACATCGAGGATACTGAAATCCTGTCCCTTTAGTACGTAAACGACAAAGACAACTGCATAGCAGATCAAGCCGTAGATCAGCGTCAGGACAAGAAAATCGAACTGGCTCGGCCGTCGCTTTCTCCCGAAGCGCACATCCATGCTCGCCCAGATGAAGCCCGGAACGAACACGATGGCAATCTGAAATAGAAAGGCGTCCACGCCGTCGCCTCCCGCCCCGCCTGCCGTCCGGATCGCGGGCCGGTCAGGCCGCCGCGCCGGGGACGCCCTTGGTCGTCGAGTATTCGAAGTGCAGCATCTCGCCCGGGCGGACCAGCGGGAAGATGGCGTGGGCGGCCGACGCGGCCTCGGCGAAGCCGGTGAGGATGAGCTTGAGCTTGTGGTCGTAGGTGGCGATGTCTCCGATCGCGAAGATGCCGGGCGCGCTGGTCGCGCAGGTCGCCTGGTCCACGGCGATGTGGTTCTTGGTCAGCGCCAGGCCCCAGTCGGCGATCGGGCCGAGATTCATCGACAGGCCGAAGAACGGCAGCAGGGCATCGGCATCCAGGCGCCGCTCCTCCCCCTCCAGGGTGCGCACGGTGACGGCGGCGAGGCCCTTGTCGTCGCCCTCCACCCCGGCGAGCTGGTAGGGCACGACGATGTCGATGGCGCCCGCCTCGGCGAGCTGGCGCAGGCGCGACACGCTCTCCGGCGCGCCGCGGAACTTGTCGCGCCGGTGCACCACGGCGACCGAGGCGGCGACGTCGGCCAGCTCGATCGCCCAGTCGAGTGCGGAATCGCCGCCGCCGGCGATGACCACGCGCTTGCCGCGATAGTCCTCCTTGCGGCCGACCAGGTAGTGCACGCCGTGGCCCGGCGGCAGGTGCTCGAACTTCTCGATCCCCGGCAGCGGCGGCCGGTTCGGGCCGAAGGCCCCGACGCCGGCGGCGACGACCACCACCGTCGCCACGATCTCCGCCCCGTCGGAGAGCGTCAGGCGCCAGCGCTCGTCCTCGGTCCGGGTCAGGCCGACGACCTGGTTGCCCAGCCGATAGGCCGGAGCGAAGGGGGCCGCCTGCTCGGCCAGGCGCTCGATCAGCTCGGCCGCGCCGACCCGCGGGTAGCCGGGAATGTCATAGATCGGCTTTTCCGGATAGAGCGCGACACACTGCCCGCCGATCATGTCGAGCGCGTCGACCACGGTCGCCTTGAGGCCCAGCATGCCGAGCTCGAAGACCGCGAACAGGCCGACCGGGCCGGCGCCGATCACGGCGACGTCGGTGTCGGCGCCGTGCGCCGCGGTGCCGGTCCCGTTCGGGGAGGGGGAAGTCTCTGCCATGGCACGTCGATCCGTCGTCACGAACCCCGGGGAGGGCGGGGCGGCGACACCTTCCGCGAAGCCGCCCCACGATGCAATCACCTATCCAATACGCGCGGCATCGCATCAGTCTATCGCGCGGAGCGTGCGCGCGCGACCCGCGCCGCCGGCTTGCATCGGGACGAGTCGGCGATGACAATCGGCCCATGCCGGCCATCCGCCCAGATCCCGCGTCAGCCGAGAACCCGTCGCCGCCGCACCCGGACGCCGTGTCCCGCGTTCTGGAGGGCGAGGCAGCCACCATCGCGCTGGCGCAAGCCCTGGCGCCGGCGCTGGCCCCCGGCGCGGTGATCACGCTCGCCGGCGATCTGGGCACGGGCAAGACGGTGTTCGCCCGCGCGCTCATCCGCCACGCCGCCGGCGCCCCCGATCTGGAGGTGCCGAGCCCGACCTTCACCCTCGTCCAGGTCTACGACACGCCGGACATGGTGATCTGGCACTTCGATCTCTACCGGCTGAGCGATCCCGAGGAGGTGGTCGAGCTGGACTGGGACGAGGCGCTGGCCGGCGTGGTGCTGGTGGAGTGGCCCGACCGGCTGGGCGACCGGCTGCCGGCCGACCGGCTCGCCGTGACGCTGGGCCATGACGCCGGCGGGCCCGAAGCGGACCCCGAGCACCGGCGGATCACGCTGGAGGCCACGGGCCCGACCTCCCGCCGCCTGCTCGCGGCGATCGCATGACCGGACGCCCGAACGCCACGCCCGCCGCGCCCCTGACCGCGCGGACTGAGCCTGTCCGCCCGCCGGGCGGTACGCGCCCGACCCGGGCCATGGTCCTCGCCGCCGGGCGCGGGGAGCGGCTGCGCCCGCTCACCGACACCGTGCCGAAGCCGCTGGTCACCATCGCCGACCGCGCGCTGATCGACCACGCGCTCGACCGGCTCGCGGCGTCGGGGGTTGAAGCGGCGGTGGTCAACACCTGCTGGCTGGCCGAGGCGATCGAGACCCATCTGGCCGCCCGGGATCGCCCGGCGATCGCGATCAGCCGGGAGGAGACGGCGCTCGACACCGGCGGAGGCGTCGCGCGCGCACTCGACCGCCTGGGGCCGGCGCCGTTCTTCGTGGTCAACGCCGATGCCTTGTGGCTCGACGGGCCGGTGGCGATGCTCGACCGGCTCGCCGCCGCCTGGGACGACGCGGCGATGGACGCCCTGCTGCTGCTGGTCTCCGCTCCCCTCGCGATCGGCATGGAGGGCCCGCGTGCCGAGCTCGCCGACTACTTCGCCGATGGTGACGGACAGCTGCACCGGCGGCGGGAGAGCGCGGTCGCGCCGTACTACTTTGCCGGCGTCCAGATCCTCCACCCGCGCCTGTTCGACGGCGCGCCGGCCGGCGCCTTTCCCGTGAACCGGCTGTGGAACCGGGCGGAGGAGGCCGGGCGGCTCTACGGGCTGGTGCATGACGGCGCCTGGTTCCATGTCGGCACGCCGGCGGCCCTGGAAGAGGTGCGCGGCCTGCTCGACCCCCATTTCGTGCGCTGGGTGGAGCCATGAGGCGGCCGGCGGAAAAGGAGGCCCGGTGAGCTTGCGGGGCGTCTTCACGATCCCGGCGGGCGCGCCCTTCGTCGACGCGTTGGCCGCCGGCATCGTCGAGCATGTCGCGCCCGGCGACCCGCTGGCGCTCGCCGATGTCCGGGTGCTGCTGCCGACCCGCCGCGCCTGCCGGGCGCTGCGCGAGGCTTTCCTGCGGCGCACCGAGGGCCGGCCGACGGTGCTGCCGCGCATGAGCCCGATCGGCGACATCGACCCGGACGCGCTCGATATCGGCCTGGGCGACCTGCCGGCCGTCGCGGCCGCCCTCGACCTGCCGCCGGCGATCGCGCCGACCCGGCGCCAGATCCTGCTGGCCCGCCTGATCCGCGCCCGGGCGGACCGGGAGGGCGAGCCCCTGGGCGCGGACCAGGCCGCCTGGCTCGCCGCCGATCTCGCCCGGCTGCTCGACGAGGTGGAGACGGAGGGGCTCGATTTCGGCCGGCTGGAGGCACTGGTCGAGGATGCGGGCCTCGCCCGGCACTGGCAGGACACGGTGGAATTCCTGCAGATCGTCACAAAGCACTGGCCGGCGCTGCTGGACGCCGAGGGCGCGGTCGACGCGGCCCGGCGCCGGACCCTGGTGCTCGACGCCCAGGCCGCGGCCTGGCGCGAGCGGCCGCCGGCGACGCCGGTGATCGCCGCCGGCTCCACCGGCTCGATCCCGGCGACCCGGCGCCTGCTCTCGGTCGTCGCGGCGTTGCCGGCCGGGTCGGTGGTGCTGCCCGGCCTGGATACCACGCTCGACGACGCCGGGTGGCGGGCGATCGACGAGGGCCACCCGCAATTCGGGCTCAAGAGCCTGATCGGCGCCCTGGGCGTGGCGCGCGAGGACGTCGGCCTATGGCCCGTTCCGGAGGAGGCCCCGCCGCCGCCCCGGCGCGAGCGGCTGATCGCCGAGGCCCTGCGCCCTGCCCAGACGACCGAGGCCTGGCGGTCGGTCGAGGGCCTCACCGTCGACGCGCTGCGGGATCTGGACATCGTCGTGGCAGCGACGCCGCAGGAGGAGGCCGAGGCGATCGCCCTGATGATGCGCGAGGGGCTGGAGACGCCCGGCCACACCGCCGCCGTGGTCACGCCGGACCGGGATCTCGCCCGCCGGATCGCCGCGGCGCTCGAGCGGTGGGGCATCGCGGTCGACGATTCCGGCGGCCGGCCGCTGGGTGCGACGGCGGTCGGCAGCTATCTGCGCCTGGCCGCCGACCTGGTGCGCCGGCGCTTCGCCCCGGTCGCCGTCCTGGCGCTGGCCAAGCATCCGCTGGCGGCGGGCGGGCAAGCCCCGGCGGCGTTCCGTGCCGCCGTCCGCCTGCTCGACCGGCGCGTCCTGCGCGGCCCCGCCCCGGCGCCCGGCATCGCCGGCCTGCGCGCGGCCGTGGCGGAGGCGGCGGCGCGCCGTCACGACGCCCTGAAGGAGGAGGAGCGGCGCGCGCTCGACGCCCTTCTCGACACGCTGGAGCGCTGCGCCGGGCCCTTCGTGGCGCTGACGGAAAAGGGCGGGGAGGTCGCGGCGCGCGACCTGATGGCGGCCCATGTCGCCTTCTGCGAGGCCCTGGCCGCCAGCGACGCGGAGGCCGGCCCCTCCCGGCTGTGGCGGCGCGACGACGGTGAAGCGGCGGCCCATCTGGTCAACGAACTCGACGCGGCGCTCGACGACCTGGGGCCGATCCGGCCGGCCGCCTATCCGGGCCTGCTGGAGGCGCTGATGGCGGGCCGGGTGGTCCGGCCACGCCATGGCGAGCATCCGCGCCTGGCCATCCTGGGCCCGCTGGAGGCCCGGCTGCAGCGCTTCGACCGGCTGTTCCTGGCCGGGCTGAACGAGGGCACCTGGCCGCGCGAGGCGCCGGCCGACCCGTGGATGTCCCGGCCTATGCGCCGCGACTTCGGCCTGCCGTCGCCGGAGCGCCGGATCGGGCTGTCGGCCCACGACTTCGCCCAGGCGCTGGCCGCGCCGAACGTCGTGCTGAGCCGCTCGCGCAAGGTCGAGGGCACGCCGACGGTGCCGTCGCGCTGGCTGTTGCGGCTGGAGGCGGTGCTCGAGGCGGCCGGACTCGCGCTCGACGAGGACAAGTCGCCCCTGGAGCGCGCGCGTCGGCTCGACCGCCCCGAGGCCGTGCGCCCGATCGATCCGCCGGCGCCGCGGCCGCCGGCCGAGGCACGGCCCGAGCGCCTTTCGGTGACCGAGGTCGGCAAGCTGCTCTCCGACCCCTATTCGATCTACGCCCGGCGCGTGCTCGGCCTGGAAAAGCTCGACGAGTTGGAGCAGGCGCCGGGTGCTGCCGATCGGGGCACGGTGATCCACGACGTGCTGGCGGCCTTCCTGGTCGAAACCGGCTTCGACGGCGACCTGCCGGCCGACGCGCTGGACCGCCTGCTCGCCATGGGCGACGAGGCGGTCCGGGCCTTCGACGCCCATCCCGGGCTGACCACCTTCTGGCGGCCGCGCTTCGCGCGCATCGCCACCTGGTTCGTCGAGACCGAGCGGGCGCGCCGCGCGAAAGGCATCCGCCCGGCGGCGGTCGAGGTCGCAGGCCGGCTGCCGCTCGGCGGGGTCGAGATCAAGGGCCGGGCCGACCGCATCGACCGGCATCCCGACGGCCGGCTGGAGATCGTCGACTACAAGACCGGCGGCGTGCCGACCAATGCCCAGGTCGCCGCCGGGTTCGAGCCGCAATTGCCGCTCGAGGCCCTGATGGTCGAGGCCGGCGCCTTCGACGATCTGGACCCGGCGCCGATCGCCGCCCTCGCCTATTGGAAGCTGAGCGGCGGGCGCACGGCCGGCTCGATCCAGCCCGTCGAGCCGGGGCGCAACCAGCCGCTGACCATGGCGGAGATCGTGGCGCGGACGCGCGACGGCGCGCCGAAGCTGCTGGCCCGGTTCGCGGACCCGGCGACGCCCTACCGCGCGCGCCCGACGCCGGAGTTCGTCCCGCGCTTCTCCGACTACGCGCATCTGGCCCGGATCGACGAATGGGCCGGCGGCGACGAGGAGGGCACGCCGTGAGCCCGCCCGACACGCCGGACCCTGACGCCGACGCCCGGCCGCTGACCCCGGCTGTCGTCCAGCGCCGGGCGTCGCGGCCCGAGGCCTCGGTCTGGGTCGGCGCCTCGGCCGGAACCGGCAAGACCAAGGTCCTGACCGACCGGGTGCTGCGGCTGATGCTCGCCGGCACCGCGCCGGACAAGATTCTCTGCCTGACCTTCACCAAGGCCGCGGCCGCCGAGATGGCCAACCGCATCAATGAGGACGTGCTGGCCAAGTGGGTGTCCGCGACGGACGACGCCCTGACCGATGCCCTCGAGAAACTCACCGGCACCTACCCGGACCGGGAGACCCGCGACGCGGCGCGCCGGCTATTCGCGCGGGTGCTCGACGCGCCGGGCGGCATGAAGATCCAGACGATCCACGCCTTCTGCCAGTCGCTCCTGCGCCGCTTCCCCGTGGAGGCGGACGTGCCACCGCATTTCGCGCTGCTGGAGGAGCGCACGGCGGCCGAGCTGATGGCCGAGGCGCGCGACGGCCTGCTCGCCGCCCCGCCGGCCGCCCTCCGCGACGCGCTAGCCCGGGTGAC
This sequence comes from Azospirillaceae bacterium, assembly GCA_040220455.1. Lineage (GTDB taxonomy): Bacteria > Pseudomonadota > Alphaproteobacteria > DSM-16000 > Inquilinaceae > JAVJUS01. Next base: position 3,874 of record JAVJUS010000006.1, on the reverse strand, counting down.
GGCGGAGGTCGAGGAGATCCGGTTCGAGGCGTTGATGGGTACCCTCGCCGCCGAACGAGGCCGCCTGCGCGCCATGGTCGACACGGCCGGCGGCGTCGAGGCCGTCCGAGCCCGACTTCACGCGATGCACGGCGTCGCCGATGTCGCGAACGAGGCGGAGGTCCTGGCGAAGGCCTGCGCCGAGGACGCCTTCGACCGCGCCGCCTTGCGCCGCGCGGCCGAAGCGCTGGCCGGGGGGAGCAAGGAAGACACGAAGCGGGCGGCCATGCTGTTGCCTTGGTTGCAGGCAGCGGACGTGGCAGGACGGTCGGAAATATGGCCGCGGTATCAAGCGCTTTTCCTGACCACGGACAAGAAGACAGGCCGGACGAATATCAAGAAGTCACTCGTCACCAAGGGGACGGCCGAAGCCAACCCGGGTGTGCAGGAAACCTTGGAGCGGGAGGCCGATCGCGTTCTCGCCGTCGCCGACCGCCTGAAGGCCGTGGCCACGGCCGAGGCCACGGCGGCGCTGGTGGCCGTGGGCGACGCGCTGATCCGGCGATACGAGGCGGCCAAGGACGCCCGCGCGCTGCTGGACTACGACGACCTGATCCTCAAGACCCGGGACCTGTTGAGCCGGCCCGGCATCGCGCCCTGGGTGCTGTTCAAGCTCGACGGCGGGCTCGACCACGTGCTGATCGACGAGGCCCAGGACACCAACCCGGACCAGTGGGCGGTGGTCGACGCGCTGACGGAGGAGTTCTTCGCCGGCGAGGGCGCGCATGCGGGCCCGCGCAGCGTCTTCGCCGTGGGCGACCGCAAGCAGTCGATCTTCAGCTTCCAGCGCGCCGACCCCGACGCCTTCGAGGCCCAGCGCGCCGAGTTCGCCGAGCGGGTGACGGCCGGCGGGCAGGTCTGGGACACGGTCGACCTGGACATCTCCTTCCGCTCGACCGAGCCGGTGCTGGCGCTGGTCGACGCCGTCTTCGCCAACGAGGCGGCGCAGCCGGGGGTCGTTGGGCCGGACGAGCCGCCGGTGCGCCATGTCTCCTACAAGCGCGGCCAGGCCGGGCTGGTCGAGCTCTGGCCTCCGATCGGGCCGGAGGACGGCGACGACGCGCCGGAGGCGTGGACCGCGCCGGTCGACCAGCGTGCGCGCCGCGATCCGGCCCACCGCCTGGCGGAAGAGATCGCGAAGAGGATCAAGGGCTGGATCGACGACGGCGAGTGGTTGCCCTCCAAGAAAGGACCGGTGAGCGCCGGCGACATCCTCGTGCTGGTGCGCACGCGCACGCCCTTCTTCACCATGCTGGTCGCGGCGCTGAAGCGCCGGGGCGTCGAGGTCGCGGGCGTCGACCGGATGAAGCTGACCGAGCCGATCGCGGTGCAGGACCTGATCGCGCTCGGCCGCTTCCTGCTGCTGCCGGAGGACGATCTGACGCTGGCCGCCCTCCTCAAGGCGCCGTTCCTGGGGCTGGACGAGGACACGCTGTTCGACCTCGCCCATGGCCGGGAGGGCACGCTATGGCAGACCCTGGGCAAGGCCGCGCGCGCCGCGCCGGAAAGCCGGGCGGCCGCGGCGCGGGCGTGGCTCGCCGACCTGCTGGGTCGGGCGGATTTCGAGCCGCCGCACACGCTCTTCGCCCGCGTCCTCGCCCGGCCCTGCCCGGCCGACCCGGTCTCCGCCCGCCGCGCCATTCTCGGCCGGCTGGGCGACGAGGCGGCCGATCCGATCGACGAATTCCTGGCCCTGACGCTGGCCTTCGAGCAGCACGAGCCGCCCTCGCTGGAGCGCTTCCTGCACTGGCTGTTCGCCGGCGAGACCGAGATCAAGCGGGAGATGGAGCACGGCGAGCCACGGCTGCGCATCATGACGGCCCACGGCGCGAAGGGCCTGCAGGCGCCGATCGTCATCCTGCCCGACACCATGTCGAAGCCGGACAAGATGCCGGCCGTCCTGTGGCACCGGCCGACGGACGCACCGGTCGGCAAGACGGCCCTGCCGATCTGGAACCGGTCGAAGGAACGCCACGACGCCGTCGGCCTCGCCGCCTACGAGGCCGCGGCGGCGAAGCGAGAGGAGGAGTATCACCGCCTGCTCTACGTCGCCCTGACCCGGGCGGAGGACCGGCTCTACGTCGCCGGGCATCACAAGGAAAGGCCGCCGAAGGACACCTGGTACGACCTGATCGCTGCCGGCATGGGCGAGCTGCCGGACCTGCGAGAGGCCGACTTCGGTGCCTGGGAGGGAAAGGTCCTGCGCCACGAGCGGCGCGGCCGGCCGGACATCACGCCCCGGCCCCCCGCCACGCCACCGATCGATGAGAGGGCCGGCTCGGCCCCGGAGCCGCTCGACGCCTTTCTATACGACCCGCCCGAGCCGGAACCCGACCCGCCCCGCCCGCTCGTTCCCTCGCGCGAGACGGCGGAGGAGCCGGCCGTGCGCACGCCGATGGGCGCCGACGACGGCGGTCGATTCCGACGCGGCATCCTGATCCATCGCCTGCTGGAGAGCCTGCCGGACCTGCCCCCGGGCGAGCGGGACGCCGCGGCGCGGCGCTATCTCGCCCGCCCCGGCCACGGCCTGGACGCCGACGCGCAGGCCGCGATCGCGCGCGAGACGCTGGCGCTGTTCGACGACCCGGCCTTCGCCGCCCTGTTCGGGCCGGACAGCCGGGCGGAGGTGCCGATCACGGGACGGGTCGGCCGGCGCATCGTCTCCGGCCAGGTCGACCGGCTGGTGGTCGGCGCCGACGCGGTATCGGTGGTCGACTACAAGACCAACCGGCCGCCGCCTGCGACCGAGGCGGAGGTGCCGGCCCTCTATCTCGGCCAGATGGCGGCCTACCGCGCGGCCCTGGAAGCCGTCTTCCCGGATCGGCCGGTACGCTGCTACCTCCTCTGGACGGAGACCCCGCGTCTCATGCAACTCGGCGATGCGGCACTCGCCGAGCACGCGCCTTGACCGGCCCGCGCGGGCGACCCTACTTTCAGGTCAAGTCGAGCAGTGGGCGCGCCGCCGAGCCGCCCCGAAACGGACCACGGAATTCACCCATGAGCCACCCTGTCACCGTCAGCGACAAGAGCTTCGAGGAGGATGTCCTCCAGGCGTCGCATGCCGTCCTCGTCGACTTCTGGGCCGAGTGGTGCGGTCCGTGCAAGATGATCGCGCCGGCGCTGGAGGAGCTGGCCGGCGAGATGCCGGACCGGCTGACCATCGCCAAGCTCAATATCGACGAGAACCCGGTCACCCCGTCCAAGTACGGCGTCCGCGGTATCCCCACCCTGATGGTCTTCAAGAACGGCCAGGTCGCCGCGACGAAGATCGGCGCCCTGCCGAAGGGTCAGCTCAAGCAGTGGGTCGAGTCGGTGGTCTGACGTCGATCACGCGGATACGGGCACCCGCCCGACGCGGAAGGGCCCCGGTGATCGCCGGGGCCCTTTCTCGTTCCGGGCAGCGCCGCGGCGGCCGCCCTGGCCGCCCGGCCGGTCAGGCACCCGGCAGCTCGACCCGCGCACTGAGGCCGCCCCATTCGGACTCCCCGAGCACGAGCGCGCCGCCATAGGCGTCGGCCAGCTCGGCGACGATGGTCAGGCCCAGACCGCTGCCCGGCGCCCGCTCGTCGAGCCGCGCGCCGGGCGCCAGGACGGACCCCCGCGCGTCGGCGGGAATGCCCGGGCCGTCATCCTCGACGGCGATCACGACCCGGCCCGGCTCGGCCGACACGGCGACCCGAACCCGGTCCGCGGCCCATTTCGCCGCGTTGTCGATCAGGTTGCCCGCGATCTCCTCCAGGTCGCTGCGGTCGCCCAGGAAGACGGCCGCCGGGTCGAGGTCGCGCCGGATGTCGAGCGGCCGGTCGGCCAGGCGCCCGACCACGGCGGCGACCCG
>JAVJUS010000005.1:0-191136 GCA_040220455.1 Azospirillaceae bacterium | reverse complement strand
GTGCGGATCGGCTTCAATACGCTCGTCCTCGGCGGCGAGCCGTGGACGATCGACGACGGGACCTTCGAGACGATCAAGGCGGCGGGCTATGACGGCGTCGAGCTGCCCGTCTTCTCCGGCGACGCGAAGACCTATGCCGCGATCGGCCGGCGGCTCGACGCGATCGGGCTGGCGCGCACCTTCGTCAACATCATTCCCGACGAGACCTGCAATCCGCTGAGCGAGGACGCCGCGACCCGGCGACGCGCGTCTGGCGTGATCTCTTCCCCGATCTCGACACCCTGTTCACGGAGAGCCTCGCCCTGATCCGCCGCGAGTGGGACGCCGCGGCGCCCGAGGGGGCGGCGTGACGGCCGGCGACGAGACGGCGGCCGTGCCGGAGCCAATGGCGCACAAATCACGTATCGCGCGACTCTGCGGCCTGCTGCCGCGCCTGCCGGCCGGCATCTGGGCGCTCGGGTTCGTGTCGCTGCTGATGGACGTCTCCTCGGAGATGATCCACGCCCTGCTGCCGGTCTATCTGGTCGTCGGACTCGGCACAACGGCGCTTTCGGTCGGCATCATCGAGGGTATCGCCGAGGCGACGGCCGCGATCACCAAGGTCTTCTCCGGCGCGCTGTCCGACCGGATCGGCCGGCGCAAGTGGTTGGCCGCGGCCGGCTACGGGCTGGCGGCGGCGACCAAGCCGGTCTTTCCGCTCGCCGGGTCGGTCGGCTGGGTGGTCGCCGCCCGCTTCGTCGACCGGGTCGGCAAGGGCATCCGCGGCGCGCCGCGCGACGCCCTGGTCGCCGATCTGAGCCCGCCCGGGCTGCGCGGCGCCGCCTTCGGCCTGCGCCAGTCGCTCGACACCGTGGGCGCGTTCCTCGGACCCCTGGCGGCGGTCGGGCTGATGGCGCTTTTCGCCGACGACTTCGTGTCGGTCTTCTGGGTCGCGGTGATCCCGGCCGTCCTGTCGTTCGCCCTGATCGCCGTCGTCGTACGCGAACCGGCGCGTCCCGCGGCGCGGCGGGTGGTCAGCAGTCCCCTCGCGCGGTCGGAGATCGCGCGGCTCGGCCCGGCTTTCTGGGCCGTCGTCGCCGTCGCCGCGACCTTCACGCTCGCCCGGTTCAGCGAGGCGTTCCTGGTCCTCGAGGCACAGGAGACGGGGGTGGCGCTCATGGCCGTGCCGATGGTGCTCGTCGTCATGAACGTCGCCTACGCCCTGTCGGCCTATCCGGTCGGCGTGATCGCCGACCGGGCGGATCGCGTGACGCTGCTGATCCTCGGCCTCGTCCTGCTGGTCGCGGCGGACGCGCTCCTGGCCTTCGCGCCGGGCTTCTCCGGCCTGTTCGGCGGCGTCGTGCTGTGGGGGCTGCACATGGGCTTCACCCAGGGCCTTCTTTCGGCGCTGGTGGCCGACGCGGTACCGGCCGAGCTGCGTGGCACCGCCTTCGGCCTGTTCAACCTGGTCACCGGGGTGGCGCTGCTGGCGGCCAGTGTCCTGGCCGGCGCCCTGTGGCAGGGCCTGGGCTCGCGCTGGACGTTCCTGGCCGGCGGCACCTTCGCTGCGGCGACGATCGCCGGGCTGCTGCTGTTCCGGCACCGCCTCGAAGGACGTGGGCGCGCATAGGACCCTCTTTCCCCGGGGTCTCGACACGCAGCCGGCCGCGAGCTGGCCCCGATCCATCTGGAACGGGAGGCCGAGGCGACGCGGGGGGGCGGCGTGACGCTTTCGCGCCGGGGAATTGACGAGGGCGAGGCGGCCTCGTACGTCACTGGTCGACAACAGTCGACATGAGGGGGAGAAGCGCCGTGCTCGATCTCGGCAACCGCACATCGATCTACCAGCCCGAGCAGCAGGATCTGATCTTCCCGGAGGAACCGGCTTTCGAGACGGTCGAGGAGGAGCGCCACGACCGCAAGCGCCGGTTGGTCGCGGCCTGCCGCGCCTTCGCGCTCCACGATCTCGACTACGGCTTCGCCGGGCACCTGACGATTCGCGACCCGGAGCGTCCGGAGCTCTACTGGACCAACCCGATGGCGGTGCACTTCGCCCGGGTGTCGATGTCGAACCTCATCCTGGTCGACCATGACGGCCGCGTCGTGGAGGGCCGCCACGCGGTCAACCGCGCCGGCTTCGTGCTGCATGCCGCGGTCCACGAGGAGCACCCCGACATCCTGGCCATGTGCCACGCCCACACGGTCTACGGCACCGCCTATGCCGCGCTCGGCCGGCCGCTCGAGCCCTACACCCAGGATGCCTGCGCCTTCTTCGAGGACCACGCGGTCATCCTGGAGGAGGCCGGCCAGGTGACGGTGGAGACGCGCGCCGGCGGCGGCGTCGCCAAGGCCTTCAAGGGCGTCAAAGCGGCGATCCACCAGAACCACGGCCTGCTGACCGCCAGTCGGCACAGCATCGATTCCGCGGCCTTCTGGTTCATCGCGCTGGAGCGCTGCTGCCAGCAGCAGCTCGCCATCGACGCCTCCGGCCACACGCCCCTGCGCATCCCGGACGACAAGGCCCGCTACAGCCGGGAACACGTGGGCAGCGAATATATCGGCTGGCTGCACTTCCAGCCGATCCTGGAGCACGTGCTCGCGACCCAGCCGGACGCGCTCGACTGACCGGACGCGCGGCCTATTCGGCCGCGCGCTTTTCCACCTCGGCCACGATGGATTTGAGGTTTTCCGCCTGGTCGAGCGGCATGACGAGCACGCCCTGGGCGGTCGCGACGACGGCGACGTTGTCCAGGCCGACCGCGACCACCGGCGGGCCGTCCGACCAGATCAGGGAGTCGCGCACGCCGTGCTCGGTGACCGGGCCGCTGAGCGCGTTGCCCTCCGTCGTGCGGGGCAGGCGGGCGCGCACGGCCTGCCAGGAGCCGATGTCGCTCCAGCCCATGCTGACCGGCACGACGGCGCCGCGGTCGGTGTGCTCCATGATCGCCACGTCGAAGGGCAGGGACGGCGCGCGGGAGAACGAGGCGGCGTCGATAGCCACAAGCCCGGAGCCGCTGCGCCGGGCCGCGCCCAGGGCGCCGCGCGCGGCCTGGGCGACCTCCGGGGCCAGGCGCTCGGCCTCTGCCAGGATGGTGTCGGCGCGGGCGACGAAGATGCCGGCGTTCCAGGCGAAGCGGCCGGCGGCGAGCATGCGCTTGGCAACGGATTCCGCCGGCTTCTCGACGAAGCTGCCGATCCGGTGCACCCGCCGCGAGCCCGCCATCGCCTCGCCCATCTCGATATAGCCGAAGGCCTCCGAGGCGCGGTCGGGCTCGATGCCGAGCGTGACGATCCAGCCGTCCTTCGCCGTGGCGATCGCCGTGCGCAGGGCGTCGCGGAAGGCGAGCGGCGCGGTGATGTCGTGATCGGCCGGCACGATGACGAGCGGCGTCGCCGGGTCGCGCACCGCCGCCTCGTAGGCGGCCAGCACGATCGCAGGAGCCGTGTTGCGCCCGATCGGCTCCATCAGGACCGACCGCGGCATCATCCCCTTGGCCGCGAGCTGGTTGGCGACCTCCGGGCCGTGGATCTGATGGCAGATCGCGATCGGGGCGTCGAAGGCGTCGGTGTCCGAAAAGCGCCGCGCGGTGGTCTGCAGCAGCGTCTCGTCCGAGAGCAGCTTCAGCAGATGCTTGGGCCGGCGCGGCGTCGACAGGGGCCAGAGGCGGGTCCCCGCCCCTCCGCAAAGGATCACCGGGACGGCTTTCTCGGTCATGGAGGTCACCTCAGCTATGGGCGGCAGGCGCCCGCGCGACGCGGGCCCGCAGGCGGGAGGGGGAGGGCAGCCAGGGCTTGACGAGCGCGAACGCCGTCAATCCTGTCAGCCACAATCCGGCGGCGAGCCGGCGGTTCCACGGCACGGCCGGCGCCGCGACGCCGGCGCGCAGCAAATCGTCGATCTCCGCGGCGATCGCCGGAGCGGCGTCGGCCAGCCGGCGCGCCGCCGCCTCGTTGCCGCGGGCGGCGAAGAGCCGGTCGGCGGTGCCCGCACCGATCTCGTGTGGTGCGACGACGGCGGCGCCGGCCTCGAACTCGGCGAGCGCCGTCGTCACCTTGGATTCGTAGGGCACGGCGACCAGCGGGCGGGCGGCGCCGATCGCCGCAACGACCACGTGCAGCCGCTCGGCCAGCACGCCCCGGGCCCGCCGGACGATGCCGAGCGCCTCGTCCAGCGTCTCCGGCTCGATAACCCGGCAGGCCGCGGCGGCGCCCGGGGTCACTGCGGCGACCAGGGCTTCGTAGTAGGGCCGGTCGACCGGCTCGGCGACCAGCAGGTCGATGCCGGCCCCGGCGGCGGCGAGGCGCTCCAGCATCGCCGTCACGCCGGCCTCGGGCAGGGGCGGGTCGGCGCGCAGGTTGACCAGCCAGCGATCGACGACAACGGCCGGCGTCGAGCGGTCGAGCCTCCCGGCGAGCGCGACCGGGGCCATGTCCCGCCCGGGTCTCACCGCCTCCGGCCGGGCGCCCAGCACCTCGGCCTGGCTGGCCGAGACCATGTCGCGCACCCCGACCCGGGCCATGGCGCCGACCAGCGCCGCCGACAGGCGCCTCAGCCAGAACCGGCGCAGGCCCGGGATGCCGAGCCCGGCCGCGATCACCGGCCTGCCGGCGGCCAGCGCCGCCAGCGCCGGCAGGGCGTAGCGCGGCACGCTCGACCAGTGATGACGGTCGCTGATCAGCCCGCCACCGCCCAGGACCACCAGATCGGCCCGGCCCGCGGCGTCGAGATGGCTCTTCCACGCCCGGCGGAAGCGCGGCGTCGGGTAGAAGCCCTCCAGGATCGCGACATCGTCGTCCAGCCCGCTATAGCGGCGCGCGACCTCGGCGTCGGCGGCCAGCACCGTGATCCGGGCGCCGGGCGCGACGGCGCGGACGCGCGCGATCACGGCGCGGCACAGCAGCTCGTCGCCCAGGTTCGGCACGCCGTAGAAGCCGACGAGAAGAACGCGCGGGCCCCGGCTCATGCCGCCACCCGCGCGCCGGAGCGGTTGTCGAGCAGATCGGCGAGGTTGCGGCGGAAGGCGGCGTCGGAGAAGACCGTCTCGATCTTGCGCCGTCCCGCCGCGGCCAGGGCGGCGCCCCGGTCCGGGCGGTCGAGGATGTCGGCGACGCCCTCGGCGACGGCCGCGGGATCGTGCGGGTCGACGGTGCGGCCGTCCGCGCCGTCGGTGACGACCTCGCACGACGCGTCGCGATTGCCGCAGACGACGGGCAGCCCCTGGCGCCAGGCCTCCAGAAAGACGATGCCGAAGCCTTCCTTGGAGGACGGCAGGACGAAGAGGTCGGACTCGGCGTAGAGCCGGTTCAGCGCCGCGTCGTCGATCCGTCCGGTGAAGCGGGCGACGCCGCCGAGGCCCAGGCGCTCGGCCATTGCTTCGTAGGTCGGACGCTCCGGCCCGTCGCCGACGACGACATGGGTCAGTCCGGGATGGCGCTCGACGAGCCGGGCCGTGGCCTCGAGCGCCACGTCGATGCCCTTGCGCGCGTCGTGCGGGTCCATCCGGCTGACCGTCAGCAGCCGCGGCGGCCGGTCGGCGGGCCGCGCCACCGGGTCGCGCGCGGCCTCGCCCGGCGTGTCGATGGCGTTGGGCAGGTGGCGGAACCGGCCGGCAGGCAGGCCGTAGTCCTCCCTCATTCGCCGAGCCGTGTGGCGGCTGACGGAAAAGACGAGATCGGCGCAGGACCGGATCGCCGCGCGCCGGACCGGGTGGGGACGCCGGCCGGGCTCGATCGACCAGACATCGTCGCCATGAACGCACAGCGCGACCGTCGGCGCGCCGGGCAGGCGGCGCAGCATCAGCCCGACCGGCGCGAGCTGCGCATGGCCGAGGATCACCAGGTCGGCGCGGCCGGCCCGGGCCCGGTGGGCGACGCGCAGGGCGAGCCGGGCCATCGAGCCGTCGGCATGCTCCAGCGCGACGCCGTCGGGAGCCCGGTAGGCCGAATCGGGCTCGACCCGGGCCGAGACCGAGGCCCGGCCGCCGGCCGCACCCAGTACGGCCGCCAGGCCCTCGATCATGCGGCGATCGTAGCGCTGGATGCCGCCCACCCCGCCCAGGGTCTCGTGCGGCACGAAGACGACATGCTTGCCGGCGCGCGCGGCCGGCGTTTCGGTAAGGTCGGTCATCGGGCAGGGGCTCCTGTGGCTTCGGCGGCCGGGCCGCGGCGGTCGGCCAGGGCACGCAGCGCGGCCGCGACCTCGCCGGCGGCGGCAGGCGCGACGAGGGAAACGCCCGCGCCGTAGACGGCGATGCCGGCGGCGATCCCGGCGAGGCTGGCGACGACCGGACCCTCGGCGGCCAGCAGGGCGTCGGTCAGGATCGACACCGCGACGCCCATGGTCACCGCGGCCGCGGCCGCCGGCAGGGTGTCGGCGGCCATCGCGCGCATCGGCACGCCCAGGCAGCCGCGGACCAGGGCGAGGCGCAGCAGCGACAGGCAGACCGTGCGCGCGAACCAGAGCCAGGCCACGGCATCGACGTCCAGCCCGCCCACCGGCAAGGCGACGCCGAACAGAAGGCCCGTCAGCGCCAGGTCGGCGACGGCGACGACGACGCGCAGGCGCGGCCGATCGACCGCCGAGAAGACGTTGCCGGCATAGACCGACGCGCTCGACACCGCGGCCGCCAGCGCGATCGGCACGACCAGGCCGGCCGTCGCCGCCCAGGCGTCGCCCAGCAGCAGCGGCACCGCGGCCGGCGCGATGGCGGCGAAGCCGACGAAGGCGGGCACGGTGGTCAGCACGGTCATCCGCGTGCCGGCGCGGAACGCCCGGCCCAGATGGGCGGGGTCGTCCTGCAGCCGGGCGAAGACGGGCAGGCTGACCTGGGTCGCGGCGCTGGCGACCAGCTCGCGCAGGGTCTCCGCCAGGCGCATGGCGAGCGTCAGCGGGCCCAGCGCCGCCGGGCCGAGGAGGGCGCCGGTGAGGATCTGCAGGACCCGCTGGCTGGCGAAGCCGACGAACTCCGCCCCCAGCCAGGGAATGCCGAAGGCGAGCAGGCCGGCCAGCCGGCGCCGCCGGATCCGCGCGCGCGGCCGCCAGTCGGTCGACCGCCAGAGAAGCGCGACCGAGACCAGGTCGTTGACGACGAATTGCGCGATCAGGGCCCAGAAGCCGCCGCCGGCGAGCGCCACCGCGATGCCCGCGACCGCGCCGGCGAGCCGGCCGGCGACCGCGCGGACGGCGAGCGGCCGGAAGGCGAAGCCGCGCCGGTGCAGCGCGATCGGCACCGCGGCCAGCCCCTTGACCGCCAGCACCGGCGCGATGGCGGCCAGCGCCTGCACGGTCGTCGGCCCGCCCTCCGGCAGGATCAGGGCCGGCGCCGCGACCGCGGCCGCCAGGACGGCGCCGACGCCGAGCGAGCACCAAAACGCGCTGTCGAGATGCGCGCTCGACAGGCGCGGGGCGCGGACCAGCGCGTCGATCATGAGCGAGCTCGCCAGCAGCCCTAAAATCTGGGCGAGCGCGACGGCGACCGCGGCGATGCCGACCTGGGTCGGCCCGATCAGCCGGGCGATCACCACGATCGCGCCCAGGGAGAGCAGCGCCAGCGCGCCGCTCTGCACCAGGGCCCAGGCGCCGGAGCGCGCGACCGTGCGCGAGGCGGCCGGGGTCATGCGCCCCTCCGCCGGCGGGCCGGGCCGGCCGGGATCGGCGGGGTCAGAATCCGTGGGCGGCGTCGTCCACCATGTCGATGCCCGGCACCAGGTCCAGCCCCAGGGCGTGCTTGGCCGCGTAGAGACACCAGCCGGCCGAGCCGAGGACGAGCATCACCGCCATCGACAGGGCGATGACGCCGGCGATCGGCGGCCGGCGGGTCGTCCGGGGTCGGCAGGCAGCGAACACGGCGTGGGTCCGGGTGCGTGGGACGAGGCACGCACACCATGGGCCCCCGCCGGTAAACGGCGTCTTGACGGGACGCGGCGTGGATGGCGCCGGTCACGCCGGGGTCTCCCGCCCGATCGACGCAATCGCCGAGAGCCATTGCCCGTGATAGCCGGACAGTTTGCCGTCGGCGGTGTCGGAGAAGATTACCCGGCGGTCGATCAGCGCGCCGATGATCAGCCCGTGCAGCCGGTCGGTGTGGATCGTCTCGTGATCGGCGAAGGTCGCGATCATCCGGTCGACCAGCCGGTCGCGAAAACGCCGCCAGACCGGCTCGGGGTCCAGGCGGTTGCCGGTGCGCCGGTCGAGCGCGTGCCAGACCCGGAAGCCGTGATAGCGCCGCCGGTCGCCGTCGGTCAGCAGGTCTCGCCAATCGACGGCGCCGTCCGGCGCGGTCCCCGCACCCCGGCTCTCGTGGTCGGTGCGGGCCAGCGTCAGCGTGCCGTGGCCCGGGCGCTCGGCGAGCTCGACCATCCGGGGCGCGGTGCGCAGGGCATGGGCCATGTCGGGAACGAGCGTCGCCGGCGCGGCGAAGGCCGACCGGCAGAGCTCCAGGCTTTCCCGGTCGCGCACGAACAGATGCAGGTCGCGATGGGCATCGAAGATCCGCCGGGATCGGTCCAGGGTCTCCCGCTTCCGGAACCGGGCGGTCTGGGGCAGGAAGACGATCCGGCTGTCCGGGCAGGCCTCGATCACCCGCTCGTGGAAGCGGTGGAAGTCGGGCCAGATGTCGCCCAGATTGCCGCCGCCGCCGAACAGGATCGTCGCGCCCTCGGCGATCGCCCGCCGCGCGCCGGTGCCGAAATTCCCCGGCGTGAAGCGTCCGGCGACGGGGATCCCGGCCCGCTCGAGCCAGGCGTCGGTTCCGGCCGACAGCACCAGATCGCCGATATTGAGATGCAGCGGGTAGTCGGCCAGCACCACCGGGCGATCCCGGCCGATCACCGGCGCCATGGCGTCGAGCCACTGGTCCAGCTCGGCCATGACCGGCTCGGCGGCCGCCCGCGGGTCGTCGGCTCGGGTCTCGGCGGATACGGTCATGGGCGCATCGGCGGGGCGGCCCCCGCTCCCTGGTCGGATGTCGGAAATAAGGTCGGGATCGGGGTCCGGCCGAGCCGCGGCTCGGCGCCCGGGCGGCGCGGGGGGTGCCGGTCCCGGGCCGGCGCGGCGCGCTGGCTCGCGATGACCAGCAGCCAGATCGTCAGCACCAGGCTGGGCGACAGGAACCCGCCGCCCAGCACCGCGTATTGCAGCGCGGCCGCCAGCGACAGGATTGCCGAGCGCACCCCCGACAGGGTCGTGTAGAAATAGAAGACCGCGAAGGCCGCCGTGCCGACGGCGCCGTACTCGATCATCAGCTTGGCCCAGGTCGGGTCGTGGGATTCGTACCAGGTGTCGGCCAGGAAGCCCTCGACCGAACCCGGGCCCGCCCCGGTCAGGAACACGATCGGCCGGTCGATGACGAAGTCGCGCAGGATCCAGAACGGCGACAGGAAGCGGGCGAAGCCGCTCGACTGGGTGCTGCCCAGCTCGTCGACCCGGTCGAGCAGGGCCGTCCAGTCGATCAGCGCGCCCAGCACGACCGCCGCCGGGATCGCCAGCACCACCATCGCAGTCACGTTCACCCGCCGCCCGGCGAGCGCGGCGAAGGGCCCGAACACCGCGACCATGACCATGCCCGTTCCCGAATAGGCGACGACCAGCGCCACGGCGTAGAGCACCAAGCGCGGGACCGAGCCGAAGAACAGCAGCTCGATCAGCAGCGCCAGCGCGACGTGCTGGCTGAACGCCGAGGGCTCGGAAAAGACGACGCCGTTGCTCTTGACGATGTCGGCGCCGTAGTGGATCGGGATGACGGTGTTCGTCCCCTCGCGCAGGATCGCGTCCGGCACCAGCCCCTGGAAGCTGAACAGCAGCGAGGTCGGCAGGGCGAACTGCAGGACGTATTGGGCGATGCCCGCCGCGGCGAGCGCCGTCATCAGGGTGCGGAAGACCGACAGCAGAGCCGGCCCGCCCCAGGCCTCGCCCGCCGGCACCAGCGTCAGAACCAGGTAAAGCACCAGCACCAGCGCCAGCGAGGGCAGGGAGATCGCGCCCGCGCTGACGATCGTGCAGCCGGTCAGCACGGCCGCGGCGCCGGCGAAGGCGGCCAGCCGGCCGGGATCGAGGCGCAGGCCGCCGCTCCACACGCCCCAGACGATAACGGGCGCGGCCAGCGGCAGGGCGGCCTGGAGCTGCACGCCGCCGATCTGGACGCCGAAGCGGTTGGCCAGCACGATCGCGACCAGCAGGCCGGCGAGCGGCAGCGCCTCGCGCCGGCGCGCGGCGCGGGCGGCCCCGGGCGCCGGTGGCGGGGGCGTCGGCGCGAAGAGGGTCTGCGCGGCGGTCATGCGGTCGTCCCCACCGCCGACCCTTGCCGATCCGGGCGGGACGCGCTACATCCGCCGCCGCGTGCCGGCGTGCGGGCCGAAGGCGCGTAGGGTCCTCCGCCGGAACCCCGGAGGCGACCATGCACGGCGCCGACGCTGCCCCCCACGCGACGCCCGAGCACCCGACGCCCGACCGACATGCCACGACCGACCACACCCGGACCGACACGGCCGATATCCGGGCCTTCGTGCTTCTGCCCTTCAGCCAGGGGCTGGTCGGCGGCGACGCGGCCGGTCTCGCGCGATGGGCCGAGCGCCATGCCCGCGGCCTGACCGCGGAGGCGACGCCCTACGGCTATCACCGCGCGCGCGAGCACGGCATCGCGCCGGTCTTCTCCGTCGACCCGCCCACCGGCAAGGCCCTCTCGGTCCTGCGCAGCGCGCTGCTGCGCGCCGCCGGGATGGACCTCGTCCATGTCTGGCGCAACCGGGCGCGCATCGCCGACGCGGACATCGTGTGGACCCATACCGAGCGCGAGCATCTGGCGGTCCTGGCGCTGCAGCGCGCCGGGCTCGCGGCGCGCCGTCCGGTGATCGCCCAGTCGGTCTGGCTGTTCGAGCACTGGGAGCGCCTGTCGGGACTCCGGCGCGCCGCCTATCGCGCGCTCCTGCGGCGGGCGGCGGCGCTGACCACGCTCTCCCCGGTCAATCGCGACGTGGCGCGCCGGGCGCTCGGCCGGGCGGATGTCGCGATGATCCCGTTCGGCATCGACCCGGCGCTGTTCGACGGGCTGGCTCGCCCGGTGGATGGCGGGGAGCAGGGGCGTCCGGCCCGCCTGCTCGGCATCGGCAATGATCGCGACCGCGACTGGCGAACCTTCGCCGACGCGCTCGCCGCCGCACCCGATCTGGCGGTGGAGGCCGAGATCCTGACTCCGCGGGCGGAGGCGCTGGCTCGCCGATTGCCCGACGACCCCCGCCTGACCTGCCGCAAGGCGAGCCTCGCGGAGGTGCGCGAAGCCTATGCCGCAGCCGACATCGCGGTGTTGCCGCTGCGCCCCAACCGTCACGCCTCCGGCGTCACGGTGCTGCTGGAGGCCGTGGCCGCCGGCGTGCCGGTGATCGCCACGGCGACCGGCGGGCTCGACGCCTATCTCGACGCCGCGGCCGTGACATGGGTCGAGCCGGGCGATCAGGACGACCTGGCCCGGGCGGTGGCCGTGCTGCTGGCCGACCCGGAGCGCCGGCGCCGGCAGGCCGAAGCCGCGCGCCGCCAGGTCGCCGAACGCGGACTGACCAGCGCGGACTACGTCGCCGCGCACTGCACGCTGACCCGGCGCCTGCTCGGCCGGTCCGAGGGCGCTCGGGCCGGCGACCAGGGCTAGGCGGCGCGTATCGGGGCGGGGCGCGTGCATCCTCGTCACCGTGCCGTCGCCGCCTGGTCCCAGGTGACGAAGCGCTCGCCGGCGAAGGAGCGGGCGACGCCGACGCCGACCGCCAGGAAGGCCAGGGCGATGGCACTCGCCTTGTCGAACACGCTCCGCCTGAGCCGCCAGAGTGCGCCGGCCGCCGCCGTGGCGACGGCCACGACGGCGAGCGGGACGACGGGGCCCCAGGCGAGGCCGGCGGCCAGCGCGAGCAGGGCGGCCGCGGCGGCGGCGTTGTAGACGACCAGCCAGCGCAGCACCTTGTGCGAGAGATAGACGTAGCGCCGCCAGGCGCCCATGGCGCCGAGACGCGGGCGCAGCGCGCGATGGGCGTTGACCGCCTGGCAGGCGATGCGGACCTTGCGCCGGAACTCCTCGCCGGCCTCGGTCGAGGTGCGCTCGTAGGCGACGGCGTCCTCGGCCTGGATCACGCGCCAGCCATCGGCGAAGACGCCCAGCGACAGCACCATGTCGTCGATCAGGTCCGGCGGCACCGGCCGGTGCAGGTCGCGGCGCAGGGCGAAAAGCGAGCCGTCGGCCATCAGCGTCGAGGCGACCCGGGATTCCAGGCGCTTCAATGCCTCCTCGAAGCGCCAGTAGAGCCCGCCGGTCGCCGCCGTGCCGGAGTCGCCGGCGTTGGTGTAGACCAGATGACCGCTGACGCAGCCCACCGACGGATCGTCGAAGTGGCGCACCAGGGCGTCGAGCGCGGCGCCGTCGACATGTACGTTGGCGTCGGTGAAGACCAGGATGTCGGCGTCGCCGGCGCGCTCGACCAGCACGTTCATGCCGTGGGACTTGCCCATGCGCCCCGGCCCCGTGACCACGTCGATCCGGTCGGCGTAGTCGGCCAGATGGGCGGCCGTGGCGTCGGCCGAGCCGTCGTCGTAGACGTGCAGGCGCGCGCCCGGCCAGCGCTCCTTCAGCGCCAGCAGGTTCTCCGCCTTCTGACGGATCACGGCCGCCTCGTTGTAGGCGCAGCAGCAGATCGCGATGCGCGGCCGCCGTCCTCTCGGCGCCGGGGTGTGGGCAGGCCGGGCCGGGGCGAGGCGCGCGGCCACCCACAGGCTCGCCGGATAGGTTGCGAACGGATGCAGCGTCATCAGCGCGAACAGCGCGCCGGCGGCGAACAGGATATCGGGCGTCATGGGCGGGCCTCCGTGGCAAGGCGGGCGGGCGCCGCGCCGGCATTGGCGGGGGCTCCGGTCAGCGCCGCGTAGCAGGCCTCCGTCGCGCGGGCGGCGTCGTCCCAGCCGCCCATCCGGCGGGCCAGCGCCGCGACCTCGGCCCCCAGGGCGGCGCGGCGGTCGGCGTCGGCGATCAGCGGGGCGAGGGCGGCGGCGAGCGCGTCGGGATCGCCGGGCGGGACAAGGGCGCAGTCGCGGACCGGCTCGAGCAGATCGGCGAAGCTGCCCAGGTCGCTCGCCACGACCGGCCGGCCATGGGCCATGCAGGCGGCCATCACGCCGCTGGCGTCGATCCGGCGATAGGGAAAGGCCAGGATGTCGGCCCCGGCCAGGCGCCGGTCGAAGTCCGCCTCGGCCAGGAAGCCGGGCTCGACGCGGATTCGCTCCCCGAGGCCGAGTTCGGCGATCCGGCGCTCGAGCGGGGCCGGATCCATGTGCGCCTCGCCGGCGATCTCGACCCGCACCCGGGCCTTCAGCGCGTCCGGCAGCCGGGCGATCGCCTCGACCAGCACGTCGGCGCCCTTGTAGGGCTTGAGCTTGCCGAGCAACCGGATCGTCACCGGGCCGTCCGGATCCGGCGGCACGGCGCCTGGCGCCGGCGTCCCGCCGCCCAGCGGGCCGTGGCCGATCCGCGCGAGCTTGGCCGGATCGACGCCGGCGTCGGCCAGGCGGGCGCGGCCCTCCTCGGTATGGACGATCACCCGGTCGGCGCGGCGGCAGACGGCCAGCGCGCCCAGGCCCTGAAGCCGGGCGGTCGGGTCGCCGTTGAACGGCACCGTGTCGTGCATCGTCAGGACGACCGGCGCGATCCGCGCCAGGCGCGGGATCGCCAGCGCGTCGGCGGCCGGCAGCGGCGCCCACTGGAAATGGACGACGTCGGGTGCGAGGCCGGCCAGGTGGCCCGGCAGGCGCGCCAGCGTCGCCAGGTGGTCGAGACCCTTGGCCAGGCTGCGCCGGGCCCCGCGCCCCGCCGTGCAGGCGCGGCCGCGGTAGAACAGCGCGCGGTAGTCGCCGGCTGCTTCCGGCCAGGACTCGCCGTCGCCGAGCGGCCGGCCCACCGTGGTGACGCGGTGGCCGCGGTCGACGAGCGCGGCGGCGAGCGCCCGGTCGTAGGGCAGGGTGAACAGCGACGGGTCGATCAGGACGACCTTCATCGGCCGGCTCCTTCGGGCAGGGCATCGGCCTCGGGGCGACGATCGGCGCCCGTGGCGGAGCGCCGGCCGAGGATGTCGCGCCAGAGGGCGTGGAAGGCGTCGAGGGTCGCGTGGGGCCGGCGCGCCGGCGCCTCGGCCCGGGCCCGCGCGGCGACGGCGGCCAGCGCCCCCGGATCCTCGGCCAGGCGCCGGAGGAGCGCTGCGAGCGCGTCGGCATCGCCCGGGGGGAAGAGGAAGCCGGTCCGGCCGGGCTCGATCAGGTCCAGGCTGCCGCCGATCGCGCTCGCGGCGACGGGCACGCCATGGGCCTGCGCCTCGGCGGTCACCCGGCCGAAGGGCTCGGCCCAGATCGACGGCACGACCATCAGGTCGAGGCCGTCCAGCACGTCGGCCGCCGGGCGGTGGCCCAGGAACGTGACCGGCAGGCCCTCGGCGCGCCGGCGCAGGCCGTCGAGGTAGCCGGCTTCGCCGGTGCCGGCGACGGCCAGACGCGCTGTGCCGCGGGGCAGGCGGGCGAGCGCGTCGATCAGGGTCTCGAGGCCCTTGACCGGCTCCAGCCGGCCCATGAAGCCGAGGCGCAGCGGCGCGCCAGGTGCCTCCGCCGGCCGGCCGCCGGCGTAGGAGCCTCGATCGGGCAGGGCGACCGGGTCGGCGATCACGCCGAGCCGGGGCACGCCCGCGAAGCAGCCGGCAGCGAGCAGCCGGTCGAACATCTCCCGGCCGACGCCGATCGCCGCATCATGGCGGCGCGAGGCGCGGCGGCCCGGTGCGGAGAAGATCCGGCACTCCCGGCACGGTCGGGCGCAGGGCGTCTCGCCGCGCTGCATGACGCAGCGGGCGCAGGCGGGGTAATAGTCGTGGCACACCTGGACGGTCGGCACGCCGCAGCGCCGCGCCGCCGGCACGACGGCGGCGGAAAAGCCCTTGAGATTGTGGAACTGGACGAGGTCGGGCCGGATCTCGACGACGGCGCGGCGGACGCGATGGGCCATCACCGGGTTCCAGGCGTCCCGGGCGTGCCAGTCGAGCCTCTCGACCGCCGAGCGCGGGCGCCTGTCCCAGGGCCAATAGCGGTTGGCCAGCGGGATCTCGCGATGGTCAAGCCCGCCCCGGCTCGACCGCCGCTCGCGGTCGCCGAGGCTGAGCACCGTGGCCCGGCCGCCGCGCGCGACATGGGCGCGGGCGATCAGGTCGACGCTGGCCTCCGCGCCGCCGATCGCCCGTTCGCCGAAAAGCGATGTGACGAACAGGATATGCATGACCGTCGGGACTGAATGGGGGGCGGTCGGGCGACGATGGCGGGCCGGGGGCAGGTTCCGTCGCCGCCGTCGGGTCAGTAGGCGCCGCGACCCCGGACGACCGCCGGGACGGTCAGCAGCAGCAGCCGGATATCGAGCACCAGTGACCGGTTGCGCGCGTACCAGGCGTCCAGGTCGACGCGCTCGTCATAGCTCGTGCGGCTGCGCCCCATGACCTGCCACAGCCCGGTGATGCCGGGGCGGTGGCGCTCGTAGAGCGGCAGCCGGTCGCCGTAGCGCCGCCGCTCGGTGCGCACGATCGGGCGCGGGCCGACGAGGCTCATGTGACCGGCCAGCACGTTGAAGAGCTGGGGCAGCTCGTCGAGGCTGGTCTTCCTGAGAAGACCACCGATCGCGGTGATGCGGGGGTCCCTCTCCAACTTCCGGTTGGCTTCCCACTCGGCGCGGATGTCCGGATTGCTGCGCAGCAGCATGGCGAGGCGCCGGTCCGCGTCGACCGCCATCGTGCGGAACTTGATGCAGGGGAAGGGCCGCCCGCCGGCGCCGATCCGGATATGGATGAAGACGGGCGGACCGCCGTCGGTCACCGTGACGACCAGGGCGATGGCGACCATCAAGGGCGCGAGGAAGACAATTAGCGCAATCGATCCACAAATATCGAAAAGACGTTTTGTGCTCTGATCCAGCCAGGGTGGCATGGCCGATTCCTTGGCATTATTGTTGATTCCCGACCTTTCCGATGTCGAGTATTCCATCATTGCCGTACCTCTCAAGAATTTTGTCCGACGGTACAGCGTCCCCCCTGGGAGGTCCTGTTGATTTTTGTTCTTTTGACTGGACAAGAACTTGCTATCGAGCCCGTCGAGCGATCTATCCCATACGCCCACGGATCGCGCCCGTGACAATGCGGTGACTGACGGTTGTGGATTTTGCGACGGCCGCGGCGGCCGCGCGCGGCTCTCATGAAAACCCTAGGATCCACCTGGATCAGCGCGTTACGCCCGCATCTTCATGCGTGACAATGCTGTGATTAATGATGCGCTGCAGCGTGGATCGGTTGTGTCGTCGGCGGGGCGCCCCATACCGTACGGGACGGCGCCGCGACGCCCGACGGCCGCGACAAGACCGTCCGGCCGTCTTCTCGCACCTTGCGCCAAGGCCCGGGTGGCCGCGCCGAACCGGTCGTTCGTCGGCGCGGTGCCGGCGCGCCCTCAGGAGAGCCTCTGCCGATGACCGCCGGACTCCCCGATGCCGATCGCGTGATCCATGGCGAGGCGCCGGGCGACGCCCGCCGCGGCCTCGATCTCGATGGCGCCGTCGGCCTGCTGTGGCGGTTCCGCTGGCTGCTCCTGGCCTGTGTCGTAGTTTTCGGCGCGGCCGGCTACGGCGCGGCCAGGCTCGCCACGCCGATCTTCTCGGCCGGCGGCACCCTGCTGCTGACCTATGCGGGGGCGGAGATGGGCGAGGACCGGGTCGCCAGCGGCCCGCGGGAGGTCGACGACGCGGTGATGCGCAGCGAGGTGGAGCTGATCCGCTCGCGCGAGGTCCTGGCGGGGGCCGCGCGCGCCCTGTGGGACGGCGCGGGCAAGCCCGACACGGCCACGCTGGATGCGCGCATCGACACGATCCGCCGGGATCTCGACGTCTACTCGCCGACCGGCAGCCACGTCATCCATGTCGCCTACGACGCGCCGGCGCCCGACCGCGCCGCGCGGATCGCCAACGCGGTGATGGAGAGCTACATCGCCGCCAACGAGGCCGCGCGCGACGCCCAGGTCGGCGCGGCGACCGGCTGGCTGCGCACCCGCGTCGCCGAGCTGCGCGGGGATGTCGAGGCCGCCGACGAGGAGGTGCGCGCGTATCGCGAGCGCTACGCGCTGCTGGAGACCACGTCGGGCTCGGTCACCGCCCAGCAGCTCAGCGAGATGAACACCGAGCTGACGCGCGCCCGCGGCCAGCTCGCCGAGGCCGAGGCGCGCCGCCAGCAGGCGCGCGACCTGGTCGCGTCCGGCGCCTCGCCGATGACCGTGGCCCAGTCGTTCGACGCGCCGGTGATCAACGAGCTGCGCGTCCGCCTCGCCGCCGCCCGCCAGCGCGTCGCCGAGCTTTCCGACCGCTTCGGCCGGAGCCATCCGGACCTCTCCGCCGCGCGGGCGGAGGTCGCCGAGGTGTCGAGCGCGATCCGAGGGGAGGCTACCAATCTGCTCGACTCGCTCGACGGCGAGGTGGTCGCCGCCCGCGCGCGGGTCGAGGCGATCGAGCGGGAGCTGGACGCGCTCGAGGCGCGCGCGACCGATGCGTCCTCGGCCGAGCAGCGCCTCGCCCAGCTCGAAGACGAGGCACGCACCCGGCGCGACGTCTACCAGAGCTTCCTCGTCCGCCTGCAGGAGACCGAGAACCTCAATCTCCTCAACCTACCCCGCGCGCGCATCATCTCGCCCGCCGTGACGCCCGAGGTACCGTCGGCGCCGCGGCCGACCCTGATGGCGGCGCTCGGCGTGGTCATGGGCGGGCTGACCGCGACGGGCGCGGCCGCGCTGTCCCGCCGCCTGCGCCGCACGGTCGACGGTCTGGGCCAGGCCGCGGGCCTGACGGGCTTCGTGCCGCTGGCCGAGATCCCGAACCTCGACGCGCGCGAGGAGCGCCGGCTGGGCCTGCCCGCGCTTGTCGCCACGCGCCCGTCCTGCCCTGCGGCGGAATCCCTGCGCGGCGCGGTCGTGTCGATCCGGCTCAACAAGCCGGAGGATCGCGGGGTCTGCCTGTCGGTCGTCTCCGCCTGGAGCGGCGAGGGCAAGTCAGACGTGGTGGCCGGCCTGGCGCGTCTCGCCGCGATCGACGGCCTGAACGTTCTCGTCATCGACGCCGACATCCATCACCCGGCCCAGTCGCGCCGGCTGGAGGCGGTGCGCTCGATCCTGCCCGAGGACCGGCACGGCGCGACCGGGATCGGCGATGTCGGCGTGACCGGGATCGACCGCCGTGTCGGCCTGCGGCTGCTCCAGCTCTGGGGCGACGACGGCCTGGCCCGGGCACCGTCCTCCAAGGCCGAGTGGCGCGACCTCCTGGATCGGGCGCGAGATCACTACGACCTGACGATCATCGACACGCCGCCGCTGCTCCAGGTCGCCGACGGCCTCATTCCGTCAAGCGCGTCGGACGCCGTGGTCCTCGTCGCCGTCGACCATCGCACCGAGGAGCGCGACCTGCGCGAGGCCGCGGCACGCTGCCGGGCGGCCGGCGTGGCCTCGGGCGCCGTCCTGCTCAATCGCGGCGTGGCGGGCGGCAAGCGGCGCGGCTATGCGGGCTACGATTCCGCGGTCCGCCCGGCGCCGATGCGCCGCGACGAGCCCGCGGTCGACTCGCCGCGGGCCGAGGAGTCGCCGCCGCCGCGCGCCACCCGCCGCCATCCTTCTCTCGCCTGAGCGGTCCGAACCCGTCCGGGCCACCCTGTCCGTCCGCGCTGTTGGGATCGGGGCCCGGGCGCTTCATACTCGCTCCTGTGTGGGCGGTCGCGGGCGAGTCCGGCCGCAAGAGCCGCCCCGCAGGGAGGAACGCCATGATCCGGGGCCTGCACCACGCGGCCTATCGCTGCCGCGATTCCGAGGAGACGCGTCGGTTCTACGAGGATTTCCTGGGCCTGCCTCTGGCCCACGCGCTGAAGATCGAGACCACGAAGTCGGGGCGGCCCGCCGCTGTCCTGCACACCTTCTATCGAATGGGCGACGGCTCGTTCCTGGCCTTCTTCGAGGAGCCGGCCGAGCCCTTCGACTTCAAGGCGCAGCGCGACTTCGACCTGCACATCGCGCTGGAGGTCGACGCCGAGGCGCTCGAGACCATGTTCGAGCAGGGAAAAGCCGCCGGGGTCGAGACGCGCGGCATCTCCGATCACGGCATCATCCGGTCGATCTATTTCCGCGATCCGAACGGCTACGTCATCGAACTGGCGGCCGTGACGGACCCCGAGGCGACCGGCGACGCAAGCGAGGCGCTGGGCCTGCTCGATCGCTGGCAGGCCAAGAAGCCGGCGATGCTCGCCGCGTCCTGACGCGCCGCGCCGGGTGGCGGGACGCGGGTGGAGTCCGAACGCGATGGTTGCGACCCTTCGATCATCGGTCATGGTCGCTGGGGCAATTTCCGAACTGATGGAATCACTGGTTCGGAAGAAGTTGCGCTTATCGCGCCCTTCGCGATCGGGACTAGGCCTCCGGCCGATTTAGGAGACTCCAGGCACCTCGATCTTCGTAGCCCTGCGCTGCCACAGACCTATAGTTCGAACCCATGGAGGGGACTCACGAGTACGTGGGAGGAGTGCTCTCGTCGTATTTGTCTTTGGGTACGAGTGGTGAGCAGGGACCCACTCATGCCCGGTCCCTCAGTGACTATTGGAGTCCAAGATTGCTGGATCCGCCTCCTCTGCCGCCCCGATTGTAGCGGGCGATCGGCGGAGCTGGTAGGGATTGCGCAGCGGGCCGCCGGCGGCCCCGCTTGCGACGGCGGCTGGAGGCAGACCGGCTTGGGCCGGGTGCGGCCGTGCCTGCTTGCAATCCTGCCACCTGCTCGATGATGGCGCGGGGCCTCGGCAAGACTGGTGAAAACCGCCTCGTCGAGGCACTTGTCGCGGAACCAGTCGTTGATGCTCTCGACCAAGTCGTTCCGCGCCGGCATGCCGGGAGCGATGTCGTGCCACTCGGGGCCGGCGTGGTCGGTGCACTTCGTCACCGCCCGCGGTGAACTCGGCGCCGTTGTGGCTGACGATGATCGCCGGGCGGCCGCGCCAAGCGATCAGGGCGTCGAACTCGCGGACCACGCGTCGGCCGCCGATCGAGGATTCGACGACAAAGGCCAGCGCCTCTCGGGTGTCGTCGTCGACGAGCGCCAGGATCCGGAAGCGCCGGGCCCAGGCCAGCCCGCCGGCCAGGCAGTCGGTCGACCAGCGCTGGTTCGGCGCCCCGATCGCTGGTCCCACGGCGACGGCATCCCGTCGCCGTCGTCGCTCCCGCCTCCAGCTCACGCAGCACGCCGATAATCTATCTGCTCCTCGGTGAACCGGCTCTTCCGTATCGTCCGTATCCCGATGACCGACACTCATACCGACCGAGGGAACCTCTGGGGATCGGGTCACCGGGCCGTCAGCGCATCGTAGAGAGCCACGGTTTCCGTGGCGATCCGCTCCACCCGGAAATCCCGTACAGCGATTTCCCGGCTGGCCCGGCCGAACTGCTCGCGACGGTCCGGATCGTCGGCGAGCGCCCGGATCGCGTCCGCAAGAGCGCCGGCATCTCGCACGGGGACGAGCAGGCCGTTTTCGCCCGGACGGACGACCTCGCGGCACCCGGGGACATCCGCTGCGATGAGCGGGCGCCCGCAGGCCGCGGCCTCCAGGAGAGCCTTGGGAAGTCCCTCGCGATACGAGGGTAGGCAGACGATGTGGTTCTCACGGTAGACGGTGGCCATGTCGCGCCGGTGACCGAGAAATTCGACGATTCCCTCGCGTTGCCATGCCTCGATCGTCGCCTCGTCGACCGCCGACGGGTTCTCCGGATCAGGGCTGCCGGCGACGCGCAGGCGCACCGCCACGGCGTCCGCGGAGAGCAGACGGGCGGCGTCGACGAACTCCATCACGCCCTTGTGCCGCAGGAGGCGGGCGGGCAGCACGACGGTGACCGGCGGCGTCGGCGGCGCCGGCACGGACGTGAAGGCATCGGTGTCGACGCCCGCCCCCCGGATGATCTCGTACCGGCCACCGCGCAGGATCCCCTCGTCGCGCAGCAGGCGCGCATCGTCCGGATTCTGCAGCACGACGCACGCGCGGCGGTTGCGCGCGCCGAATCCGAGGAGCGCGCCGACGGCCCGGCGGATCGCCCAGGCGCCGGGCGAGGTCTCGGTGAAGACGAACCCGAGGCCGGTCAGCGCCAGCACGGCGCGTAGCCCCAGGAGGCGGCAACTCACTCCGGCATAGAGGACGAGCTTCAGCGCGACCGCGTGGCAGATGTCCGGCCTCAGGCGCCGCAGGAGGCCATGCAGGGCAAGCGCCGCTTCCAGCTCCGCGACCGGATTGCGGCTCCCGCGCCGGAAGACGAGGTGGTGGACTTCGAAACCGAGGTCCGCGAGCTCGGCGGACCGTGTCGCGCCCGGCGCGATGACGGCGATCCGGTACCCCGCCTCGCGGGCCGCCAGTGCTACGGGGAGGCGATGACTGAGGAAATAGCCGACATCATGGGCCAGGAACGCCAACAGCGGGCCCCCGGTCGCGTCGGTCTGCGGATCCTGCCGGCCGGTTTTTTTCATGCGTTTCCCGATGCCCCTGTCCGACGGGCGCTACGCGTCGAACGCGCGATAAACGTCCGCGAATCGTGACAGCATGACGGGCAAGCTGAATTCCCGTTCGATTCGAGAACGCGCCCGCATGCCCAGGGCGCGGCGCTCGGCCGGATCCATTGCGACGAGGGTGCCTATCGCCTCGGCCAGGGCCGTCGGATTCCGGGGCGGCACGATGAGTCCGGTGTCGCCGACCACCAGCGCGGCATCGCCGACATCGGTCGTGACGACCGGTATACCCGCCGCCATGGCCTCGCCGACGGCGTTGCTGAAACCTTCCCCGAACGCGGAGCAGGAAACCGCGATATCCGCGCCCGGCAGCAACTCCGGCATCGCATCGTCGGGGCCGATGCCGACGAGGGTCGGAAGACGCGGCAGCGCCTCCGTCCCGTCGCCGATGGCGATGATGACCGTGTCCGAAAGGCGTCTGGCGGCGGCGATCAGAGTCTTATGGTCCTTCTTGGGCGCCACGCGGGCGACATGGACGACGATCGTCTGGCCCTCGTCGAGGCCGGCCCGGTCGAGAAGCCGGCGGCGCGCTTCGGGCCGAGGTCTGAAGGCGGCGGTGTCGATGCCGTTGTGAATCACCTCGAACCGGCTCGCGCGATAGCCGTAGCGGCGGTGCGCGTCGCGGCCGGCTTCAGAGTTGGCGATCACCGCCGCGGGCAGGCCGGAGAGCCTGGCGCAGAGGCGGATCAGGAGCCGAAGCGACGCGGGCGAGCCCGCTTCGACCATGTCGGAGGCCCTGACCCCCCAGATCAGCCGCGTCGATCGCCAGCGCCCGGAAATCAATAGGGCGGCTAGCCCCACCAGGTCCGCATGGTAGAGCCAGGTCTGAACGATCCGGGGCCGATGGCGCCGGATCAGGCGGGCGAGCCTGACGACTGCGAGGGGAGAGATGCGCCCCCGGCGCATGCCCAGGTCGACGACCCGGACGCCGGCCCGCTCGATGGCCGGACGGTGAACGCCGCCGGACAGGAGGCTGACGACGGGCTGGCTCGACGGCAGCCCGTCCTTCGCAGTGACCAGCCGCTCGAGAACGCCTTCGGCACCGCCCCGTTCCAGGCCGGTGATGACGTGCATGACGCTCCGGTCGCGCGACGGCGCCGCGCCGGGAGTTGCCGACTCCGACCGCCGCCCGACGGCATCCGACCCGGCCTTCACGTGTCGCCTCCCGATCGGTCCGCCGATGCGCCGCCGACAGTGCGTTCGCCGTGCCGTGCCCGACAGTCGAGGCCGCGCCGGATCAGCGCCTCGAACGCGGCCGCCACCGCGCGGGCCTCGAAGGCGTCGGGAAGCAGGCACGCGCGCGGCGTTCCGGGGTCGCCCGGCAAGACGCGCCGCATCGCGGCGATCATCTCCGGACCGCAGGAGACGATGGTCACCGCGCCCGTGGCCGCGGCGTCCGCGATCTCGCCGATGGCGCCGCTTTCCCGGGACGCGATGACCGGTGTGCCGAGCGCGAGCGCTTCCAGCGCCACGTTCGGCAGGCCTTCCCAGCGCGACGGCAGGATCAGAGCGTCGGCTCCAGCGATCCAGGGCTCGGGCCGGTCGGTGCGCGGGTGGAGGCGGACCCTGTCGCCGAGACCGCGAGAGTCGCGCAGGGCTTCCAGGTCGGCGCGCTGCCGGCCGTCGCCGATGACGGTGAGACGGTCCTCCGGATCGAGGTCGTCCATCAGCGGCAGCAGCCGGTCGAACCCCTTCTGGCGATGTAGACGGCCAACGGCCACGAACCGCCGGCCGCTGCCGGGCTCCCTTCGGGGCGGCATCGCCCGGTCCCGCAACGCCGAGACATCGACGGGATTCGGCAAGACGGTGATTCGGTTCCGGGCGGCCGGGGCGACGCGGCCCAGCGCGCGTGCCATCAGGGCGGAACTGGCGATCAGGGCGTCGGCGCGCGGATACAGCCATCGGTAGACGGCGCGCGGAAACATCCACCACGGCACGGCGTCGGACACGCGATCAGGCATGTTCGCCTCGCGCAGCACCGTGAAGGGGCGGCCGGCGACGGCGCGGTGGGCGGCGGTGAGCGCGTTGACATGCCAGATCGACGAGACGACCGCATCGCATCCTGAGCGCCGGAGCGACCGCAGGACCGCCGGCGCCGCCCGCGCCAGGCGTGGTCGGCCGAGATCGATCCGTTCCACTGTCGGCGGGATCCGATTGGCGAGCACGCCGTCCGTGCTCAGGGCGATCAGGACCGGCTTGATCGCTGCCGGGTCGAGATGTCGCATCAGGGTGATCATCACCCGCTGAGCGCCGCCCGCGTCCAGGTTCGGCAGGATGAAGGCGACACGGATCGGGCGGCCGGTCATTCGACGCGAGCCCGGCGCCGCCTGGCGTTCCGGTGGTGGCCTCGCGGTCGCGGACGGTCCTCCGGAACGGCAGTTCTCTGCTGACGCGCATGCGCAAGACGGTTATCAGTGTGGCCGCCGGCGGCAAGGCCGGTCGGGGACCGTCGAAAGATCGTCATGAAGACCGCCAGGAAACCCTCGCGCCGCGCCTTTGGCATTGCGCCGCTCGATGCCGTCCGGAATACGCCGCGGCGCCGGCGATGGCAACATGCCTGCAAGGGCGTCGCGGCGGACTGCTGCGACGACGTGAGCCTTCCAGATATCCCCTCGATCCCCGGTATGACCACGGCCAACGAGGGCCGGTTCCTGTACCGGCTGACCAATCGCCAGTACACAGGCCGCGGCGCCATCGTCGAGATCGGAACGTGGCTTGGGCGGAGCTCCGCCCATCTCGCGGCCGGACTCCGGGACTCGGGCCTGCCGGGTGTCGTTCGCTGCTACGATCACTTCCAGTGGGCCGGCGGCGCGAACTGGCACGCGAAGTCCGGAATCATGCGCGAGCCGGGCAGTGATTTCATGCCCGACTTCCTGGCGCATACGGCGCCGTTCGCCGACCGTATCGACGCGAAACGTTCCACGGTCACGAAGCTCGAATTCGATCCCGGCCCGATCGAGCTTCTCGTCGTCGATGCACCCAAGCGGACCAAGGATGTCGCGGCGCTTCTGGCTAAGCTGAGCCCGCACGTGATGCCGGGGGTCACAGTCATGGCCTGGCAGGACTTCATGCATTCGGCATCGTTCGAGATCCCGGCCTGCCTGTCCTCGCTGACCGACCATCTGGAGCCCCTGCGCCCGGTGGAGGTCGGAAGCCTCGCGGCCTTCAGGATCCGACGCCCCTGGCGGCCGCGGGACGTCGCCGCCGACCGCCTCGATTTCCATCATTGGTCGCCGGTGCGCGCGGTCGCGGAATGGGAGGCCTGGAAGCCCTTCGTGCCGGACGACCTGTGGCCCAGCTTTCTCTCCGGACTGGCGATGCTCCTCCATGACAATGGCAGCATCGGCACGGCGAACGACATTCTCGAGGAGGTCAAGGACGACCCGTTGGTCAAGGCGCGCTGGCAGCGCTGGTGCCGCACGTCGCTTGCCAACCGGTATGCGCCGTTATTCGACCACATGACGGCGATCGGCGCGATCGGTCCGGATGTCGACATGTGGCCGATTGGCGAGGAAGAGGCTGGGGACTAGGGGCTTCGCACCACGACGCGTCCGCGCCGGGGAAGGGGAACGGGGACGGTGGTATCGTCGGGCTGCCGGTGCAAGTTGAGAGCGGCCGGGCACCCGCCCGGCCGGACGGGCCGCGCCGGAATGCCGCCGGGTGTGACCGGATGCCCTCGGTATCTTCGGGCGCAGGAGTTCTGTCGGCAGTGATTGCGGAACGATTCATCAAGCGCGGCCGGCGCTATTTCGTCGCCATGAAATGGCTGGTGCGCGAGGGGATCCTGCGACGGCGCGACCTGTTGGCCCAGGTCGCCGTGCTGTCCATCCTCTATCTCGGTTTCCAGGCGGCTGCGGTGGCCGTGATCTATGCATTTGTGCGCACGGTCCAGGGAGGCCCCCTGCCGGGGCCGCTCGCCCGGCTCGGCACGCTCGAGGGGACGAGCGGCGAGCTGCTGGTGATGACGGCGGCCGTGATCGCCAGCTTTCTCGCCGCGCACCTGGCGATTTACAGGGCCCGAATCCTCGCCGTCGATGCCGCCGAGCGTTTCGAGGACCGGTGTGGGCGCCTAGCGCTTGCGGCCGCGTCCCGGCTGCCGGATTTGGCGCGTCCGGCCGCCAATCGAGAGTTGATGGAGACGGGTATCCGTCAACTCGCATTTACCTGTCCTCGCTATTGCGGGCTGATCGTCCGGCTGATCGTCCTGGGGATCCCGCTCGCTGTCGCCCTGGTTGGCGCACTGGCGGGCATGACGGTTATCGATGCGGGGTTGACCGCGGTCATCGTGCTGGCGGGGCTCACGCTCTTCATGCCCCAGTATCCGGCCAACGTGCGGGCAGCCAAGGCGACCCGGCGGTGGCAGGAGCTGCGGATGCCCGCGCTCCGGCGGCTGCTCGACACGGTGGGAGATCTGCGCGCCACCGGGATCGCCGCCGATGCCGACGACCCTCGGCTCGAGCGGCTATTCGGCGATGGGGCAGTGGCCGGTTCGCGGCTGGCCTATGCCGGCCGGCTCAAGGCGCTGGAGGCCGGGACGTTGGCGACGCAGGTGGGGATGATCCTGCTCACAGGCGCGGTCGTCTTCTGGATCGGCAGCCGGGCCATCAGCGGCGCCGTCGACTGGGCCCTGCTGGTCAGCTACGTGACCGTCCTGCGCGTGGCGACGTCGAGTTTCGTAGGCTTGGCCCGGACGACCACGGGGATCGCGCGCCTCTATCCACAGGCCCAGGAACTTACCCGGTTCATCCAAGAAGTCGAGAAGCCGGTCCACGACGACCGGCTTCTCCGGGGGCCGTGGTACCTGGGCGTCGCCGTCGCGGACAAGACGTCGAAGAAGGTATTCAAATTCGCCAGCGGCGACCGGATTGCGCTAGTCGCCGCCTTTCCAGGCGTCGACGAACCCATCTCGGCTCTTGGCGCCGCCGCGTCGTTGAAACCCGCCGAGGCGGCCTCATCGCGGTCCGGGCTTCCGGGTGACGCGGAGAGCATCAGCGGCGCGGTAGCCCGGATCGGCTTCAGCGCGCCGGGCGACGCGATGCCGTTAGGGGCCGTTCTGGGTCTGCCTAGCGGCGTCACGGCCGAGGATATCAAACAATCGCTTTCGAGCTTGAGTGCCGGGACACCCTTCGAAGTCGGCGCTTGCCGTCTGATCGAGGAGAGACGGCACGAGCCGGCCACGATCCTCGGGGCGGACGTGCCTAGCTCTGATGAAATGATCCTTCTCGAGATGGCGGCCGCTCGCCTTCGCCGCGCGCCCCTGGTGATACTCAAAAGCGACGCAGTGGAGGTTATCACGCGTGCCGCGCCGGTGCTCCTCGACCGACTGGGTGACGGGCGAATTCTGGCTGTGTCCTACCGCTCGATCGAGGATCTGCCGGCTCTCGGCGAGAGGGCCGCGTTCATCTGCCGGAACGGAGCACTGGTATTTGGAGTGTCTATCGAGCCCGGTACCGGAGAGCATCCACCCAAAGCGGTTCTGTCGGCGGTAGAGCAGGCGCGCAAGATCCGGGGTGCGGCAGGTGCTACGGACACCGAGACGGACGTCGATGAATGACCGTCCAACTCGGGCCTATCGCCGGCACAGCGCATTCCTAGCGTAGAGACAGCGCCTCTCGCGCCTCCGGCGCGCCGATCTCCCGCCCCGACGTCGCGGGGAACGGCGTTCCCAGTATATCGAGCCATAGAGCCTCGACAGCTGACCATTCAAGTCGCCGGATATAGTGCTTCGCTTCTTCTCCGAGCCGGATCCTGAGCACGTCGTCATTTGCGAGAAGCGTCATCTTCGAGGCAAGATCGGCGACATCCTCGGTCCTTGTCACGAGCCCCGTTTCACCGTCGATCACGCATTCCAGCGGCCCGGGCGACGAGTCGCTGACGATCGGAGCCATGCCGCAGCTCATCGCCTCGAGGAGGGCGTTGGGCATACCCTCGAATCGCGATGGCAGGACGAAGACCCGTGATGTCACGAAGCGATCTGACGTATTGGCGACATGACCGTGGAACCGTACACGGTCGGCGACCTGACGCCTGACTGCGCGTGCCTCCAGTTCCTCCCGCAAAGGGCCGGCGCCGAGGATGTCGAGAGTCCAACCGGCACAGGCTGGCGCGGCCTGTGCGAACGCATCGATCAGGACATCAAGGCCTTTCTGGTGAACGAGGCGCGCGGCGATGACAAAGCGCCGCTCGCGCTCGCTGGACGCCTGGCGATGCGTTGGCAGAATGATCGGGTTGGGCAGCAGGGCTAGCTTCTGCTTCGGCGCGAACCGCTCCAACTTGCGCAAGATGCCGACGGAGTTGGACGTCACCAGATCCGCCGCCGGATAGGTCAGGCGGCGCAGTTTCGACCAAGCCGGGTCTAGTTCCTGTAGATCGGGGTCGTTGCGCTCGGAAACCACGACACGACACGTCCGTCCCCGCGTCGCGAGGATCGTCATGATGTTGGTCCGGGTCAGGAAGCTCAAGACGACCGGCGCCTGCAGGTCGTCAAGACACTTGTGCAGCGTCTCGCCCCGGCGGCCGGTCAGTGCCAGAAGCTGGCGCCAGCGCCACCGTTCGACGCGCTGGGGCACGAAATTCAGTTCCTGCGGCAGCCGCGGCATGATCCGCAGTAGGCCATTGAGCGTCAGCGCGCCGCTGTTCACCGACGAGACTGTGCTCGAGATGATCCGCTGGCGCGTGCTGCGGGCGGTGCGCTTCACCGCGACGAGCTTGTCCGGACCCGCTGTGGCGGTGATCAGCACTCGAACCCCGCGGCGAAGATACCGCATTCGCGCGACCCGGGGGCGAGTCGCCCGCGTCGATCCGCCAAGGGCCGTGCCTTTGCCGGGCGACCGCGACGTCGCGTCCGGTGCGGCACGCCAGGATGCCGGGCTCTCGCCCTTGCCGAGCCGAATGCGGGTGACGGCGTCGGATATCCTGTGCGCGTCCGGCTTGTTGTCGAGGGTCGTGACCAAGCAGATGCGGTGGCCGGCTTCCGCCCATTGGTTGATGACGAGGCTCGCCACGCGCTGGGCGCCGCCTTCGCCCATGTGCGGGAGTACGAAGATAATGTCGAAGGTCGCCCGATCGCGCATCGCGTGTGATCCCTCGCGCGCAGTGCCGACGGACCGCCCGACAGCCGTGGCGCCGTCCGGCTCCGGCGAGGCCGGCGGCGTCATTCCTTGATCCCGATCCGCCCGCCGGCATCCAGGCGGGCCAGGAACATGGCGATCTTCTCGGCATGGAAGTAGTCGTCCACGGCCTTGCGCGAGCCCTCCCAGGAGCCGTAGTCGTCGATGATCAGGGGCCCGCCGCTCCGCAATATCGGGTAAAGGTGCGTCAGTTCGTGGCGCGTGGACGCGTAGAAGTCCGTGTCGAGCCGGAGGAGGGCGATGGAATCCGGGGTCGTTTCGGGAATCGTATCCTCCACCTTTCCTTCGACGAAGTGGATGCGTTCCTCCGGGAAGCCCGTCGAGAGCAAAGCGGCCCGGACGTCTTCCTTGGATGCGTAGTTCCAGTCGCTGCCTTCTCCCTGGCGATGTTCTACCCACTTGTCGCGGGCCGGCTCGCCGCCGAACTTGCGGTCTGCGTCACCAGGCTCCGGCATGCCGGCGAAGGTGTCGTAGAGCCAGAGTTGGCGGTCTGCCGCACCGCCGGCGTGCAGCAGGGTGAGCGCCGCCATCATCATGCTGCCACCGCGCCAGACGCCGCATTCGACGATGTCGCCCGGCACCTCCCGCCTCACAATATAGTCCACGGCGGAGTAGAGGCTGTAAAGGCGCTCCATCGTCGTCATCGTGTTGGGTTCGCAGCGTTCGAAGAAGTCCATGAAAACCTCGTCGCGCCGCATGTCCCGTTCGCGGCTCGACGGCTTCTTTTTCGACGACGAAGGCTTTTTCGGTTCCTTGTCCTGCTCGGCCTTGTGCCGAGCGATGCAGAAGACGTTCTGCGTCGTCAGCTCCCGCTCTGTGTATTCGGGATGCCGTGCCTTAATCTCGGGGGTCAGGCGGCCGGCCCCCTGGTGGGTCTTGGAGGGCCGCTCTTCCCAGGTGTCGATGTCGAAGAACCGTTCGGTGAGGGCGCGAAGGTCGTCGAGGCGGATACGGTTCAGGCCCCGGTGGAAGTAGTGCCCCTCGGGCGGTTCGAAATCCAGATGGTTCCAGTCCATGAGCTGTTGCTGCTCAGGGTCTACCTCGTCGATTTTGTCGACGGATTTCGGTGCCAGATGATGTCCGTTCCAGGAATAAAAATTATGATGATTGTATATTACAATGCCATTATCGGCCAGAACTCCGACTATTCCTTCAAACACCTTTTCGATATTTATAAGGTGCTCGGTCACATTGTGAAGAACCACGACCTCGAACTTGTCCTGTGGCGCGATATCCTCGAAAGTTCCCGGAATGAGACGGATGCGTGGCATCCGGCGCATGATCTCCCGAGGCGTCGCGCCGAAGTGCTCGTGCTTTCCGCTGTTCAGGTTCTTCGCAACGTCGTTGTCGAGCGAAATCTTCGGATCGAGACCGGTATAGCTCCCCGCGCCGGCGACGATGTAGCCGATGCCGTGAAGGCCGGTGCCGCAGCCGACGTCGAGCACGCTCCGGCCCGTGATGTGTTCGCGGATCCGGCGCGGCCAGCTCACGTAGTCGAAGGCCACTGCCCGATCGATCAGGTCGGGGGCATAATTCTCCTCCAGGCCCGGAAGGTCCTGGTTGAAGTCCCGATAGGCGATCCGCGCATACCGTTGATCGATATGCATCGTGGCGGCGAGGAACTGGCGGCGCTGCTTGCTGCCGATCGGCCAGGCGTCAATCAACTTCGTCGAGACCCAGGCAGGTGCCATGCCGAGCAGCCGCCCGGCGATCCGCTGGCGCCTCGTCTTGCTCGTGTTCTGCAGCTTGCCTGCCGCCTTTACGACGATATCGCTCATGGGAGAATCCTGACACCCCAGACGCGGCGGTCACCTTAAGGCACCGGGCCGCCGCTTCGACCGATCGACTTTCTAACGTCCTTCATCGACCCGGGAAACCATCTTGATTTGGGGGCCGTCGCTTCGATCGCGCGGCTCCGCTCGATTCGCTCCGCTCCTGACGGGCGGGGCCGCGCCGCGCGAAGGCGTCTGTCGGGATCGCGCGCCGGCAGGTCCGCCGGAGCGGATCCGCGCCCTCGTGCGGCGAGCCCGTGGGACCGCGGACGGAGGCGGTTCGAGACCGCACCGCGCTCCCTGCCACGGTTGAACTGCACCGGCATTTGGTCGATAAGCGTCCCCGAACGGACGATCGGGTCCGCGGGCGCGATATTCAACTTGCCTTTGGACAATGGGACCGATGGAGGCATTCCCCGGCGCGACTCAGGCGAGCCCGCTGTCCGACCCGGGCGACGGGGGGCACCCGCGGGACCGTCTGCTTTCCGTCTTCGACCTGGAGGGGCCGCCGGCGGTGCCCGACTCGGACGTCACGGCCGTCGTCCTGTGCCACAACGAGGCACGGCGCCTGCCTTATTTCCTGACCCATCACAAGGCGCTGGGAATCGGTCATTTCATTGTCGTCGACAACGATTCCGACGACGGCAGCGGCGCGATCCTCGACGCGGATCCGGACGTCACGCGCCTGTTCACCACCCGGCCCTATTCCGAGTACAAGTCGATTTGGCGAGAGGCGATCGCTGACTACTATCTCGAAGGGCGGTGGATCTGTTTTCCCGATGTCGACGAGCTCCTCGTCTATCCCGGCTGGCCGGACCGATCGCTGCCGGAATACTGCGAAATCCTCGACGAAGGGGGCTATGACGCGTTGTTCACCACCATGGTGGACATGTATCCGGATCGCCCGCTTTCACAGTGCCACTACGAGGCCGGACAGTCCTTCATCGACGTGGCCCCGTACTTCGACACCGGAAATTACCGGCTCGTGCCGCTGAAGCCCAAGCAGTTCAAGGGCTGGGCGACACCGCGCGTGCGCATCGCCGGCGGCGCGCGCGAGCGGCTCTTTCATCGTCACGCGGCCCAGTCCGGGACCTTCCTCGACAGACTGATCGCCAAGACCGTGTTCTCCCTGCGCCGGTCGATGGAGCCGGGACCGCGGCGCAGGGAGCTCGACGTCCGGGCCGTCGAGCGCCTGGAGCGGTTCCAGGATCCCGTCGCCCCGCCGGCGATGTGCAAGGTGCCGCTCGTGCGCTGGCGGCAGGGGACGCGGTTCCGGGGCGGGGTCCATCGCATGGATCTGGCCTATCGCCTGGCCCCCGACTGGGGATGCCTGCTCCACTTCAAGTACTTCGACGATTTCGGCGACAAGGCCGTCACGGCCGTGAGCCGCGGCCAGCACGCCGGCGGTGCCGAGCACTACCAGCGCTATCTGTCGAAAGTCGATGACGTATCGGACCGGTCTCTGCTCTTCCGGGGCTCGCGGCGATTTACGGGCGTACGTAGCCTGATCTCGGCCGGCCTGATGCGCGACCGGCTGCGACCCGCGCGGCGGCGCTGGCTGCCTTTCTGATGCGCTGCGCGGCGGTGGATCGTTTCGGGCCCGGTCGGCCGGTTGAAGGATGAAGGATTGTGATCTTGTGAGACGGCTAACCGGACGTTCCACGAGAATCTGGCGCCTTCGTCCCGAATCATCGAGGTCGTATCGCACGACTAGCCGTCGGGAGGTTGCGTTGGCCGAGACCGGATGCCGGTCGAACGCCGTCGGTCCGGGTCGCTTCTGAATGTCGAATGTACGTCGCCTGCTTGTGCGCGACGGCGGGGTCTCGCGATCGCTCCTTTCCGCCGGATCGCCGGTCCTCCTCGAGCGCCGGACGCTGTGGAGCGCGCTGCCTGTCGTCCTCGCGCTGGTCGTCTACTACCACCTGAAGCACGCCTATCTGGATGTCGCCACGGCGACACCCTGGACGTCGGTCGCCGCGCTCGGCGGCTGTCTCGTCATCGCGATTGCCGGCCTGCGCGTCACCTATCGCGACGTGTCCCCGGCACTGGGCCTGCTGATCCGGGGGGTGACCGTCGTCGTCGGGCTCTACACCGTCGTCGCCGGTGTCGTCGTGCCGCCCGGTCTGGCGCAACCCTATGCCGCGATCCGGGCCGTGGAGCCCGTGGGCCTCGTCGTCATCCTCGGCTGCACGATCGCGGCGCTGTGGCGCCCAGCCTTCGCCGTATTGCCGAATGTCGCCGCCCTGGCGGCCAAGTCGATCTCGGCCCAGGCGCTGGGCCTCGGCCCGCTCTCGCCGACCGACTACCTGCCCCTGGTCGATCTCGCCTCCTTCGGCGCCCTCTCGATCCTCGTGTGGCACCTCGTCGCCCGCGTTCCCGGACTCCGTTTCATCTGCACGGACGACAAGGCGAGCCTGCCCAGAGTCTCGACGCTGATCTTCTTCGTCATCCTGTCCGCACACTTCGCCAATTATTTCTATTCCGGTGTGCAGAAGATCGTGCTCGACGGGGCGCTTCCCTGGACCTGGGCGGATCGGAACCCGACGGCCATGCTGTCGGAGGTGGCGACGGTCGGTGGCTTCGCGCCGCTCGCGCACTGGAGCGGGCTCAATTCGGCCGTGATATCGGTGCTGTGGGTGACGACCGTGCCCG
Organism: Azospirillaceae bacterium; assembly: GCA_040220455.1. Taxonomy (GTDB): domain Bacteria; phylum Pseudomonadota; class Alphaproteobacteria; order DSM-16000; family Inquilinaceae; genus JAVJUS01. The sequence goes on along the minus strand of JAVJUS010000005.1, from coordinate 157,995 downwards.
CCAACTGGGCGGTGCTGATCACCCAGCTCGCCGCGGTGGCCGTTGTCTTCTCCCGTCGGTTCACGCTGGCGACGATCGCGTTCTACGACATCGCTCACGTTGCCATCTTCATCGCGAGCGGGATCTTTTTCTGGAAGTGGATCCTGCTCAACGCGATCCTGATCTCTGCCGTCTACAGGCTCGACCGGACGGATTTTCGCCGGTTCGGCTACATCGCCTGCGTGACGGTGCTCGCCAGCCCGCTCGTCTTCTTTGTCGCCCGCCTGGGCTGGTACGATACGGGCGCCTTCAACCGCCACGTCGTCCTCGCGGAGATGGAGGACGGCCGGCTGCTGGAAGTCCCCTCGAACTACTTCTCGATCGCCTCGATCACGGTGGCGCAGAACCGGCTGGGCACCATCGGCCCAGCCTATCCGACCCAGACCTGGGGTACGACGCAGTCCCGGGAGGTGCGCGACGCCGCCCTGGACGACTGCACCTTCCCCGGGTTTGACGAGGCAGCGACGCACTATCGCGGCGAAGTGGCGGAAGTCGAACGGTTCTTCCGGCGGTTCCACGCCTTCAGACAGCCGACTCTGGATGACCGGGGGCGGGTCGACTACGACCTCTTTCCCCACCATATCTGGTCCAACCCCTTCGCGTTCGACGCCTTCAAGGAGGCGGACAAACGCGATATCGTCGCCTACCGCTACGGCAACGACCGGCTGTGTTTCGTGCGCGAGAACGGCCGCGGGGTCTTGCTGGAACGCTGGCCCGGCCCGAGGTTGCGGATACCGGTCCCGGCCGGCGAATGAGGCCGGGTGCCGGCATTCCGGCGCGGGACGGGCCCGGGCGCGCCGCTGCCCGGTGGCGGGGCCGGGTGGGCCGTGGAGGGAGTCGAATGGCAGGCGAGGCGACGACGGGGTCCGGCGAACCGGGCGCGTCCATCTTCTATGACGGGGAATGCCCCGTATGCTCGAACTACGTGCGATTCGTCCGCTTTCGGGAAACCGTGGGGTCGGTCCGGCTCGTCGATGTCCGGCAAGACCGGTCGGAGCGCGCGCGCCTGGAGGCGGCGGGCTGCGACCTCGACGAAGGCATGGTTCTCGAGTACCGGGACCACCGCTATCACGGCGATCGCGCCGTCCACATGATGGCCGTCCTCTCGGCCCCGGACACGCTTTTCAACAGGCTGAACAAGTGGATCTTCGACTCCCCGAAGCGATCCGCCGTGCTCTATCCGATGCTGCGCGCAGGGCGGAACCTCCTCCTGCGCCTGCTCGGGCGCCGCTCGCTGTCCCAGGACCGTCGAAAGCCGCTCGGCCAGGGGGCGCATCACGGACCTCCGGGATCGTGACGGGCCGGATGGTCGGGAAGCGCTGAGCGATGTGCGGCATCATCGCGGTCGTCGGCGATCCGCGGCTCGCGCCCGGAGGTGCCGGCCCGACGCGGGACGTCCTGAGAAGCGCGCGGGACGTGATGGCCAGCCGGGGCCCCGACGGCGTCGGCGAGGTCGAGTTCGAGGAGCGCTCCGGCCGGTCCGTTTGGCTGGGCCATCGCCGGTTGTCGATCCTCGACCTCAGCGACGCGGGCGCCCAGCCCATGTGGTCGGACTGTGGCCGCTTCGTCATCACCTACAACGGCGAGGTCTACAATACGCCGGACCTGCGTCGTGCATTGAGCGACCGCGGGCGCCGGTTCCGCTCGACCACCGATACCGAGGTGATCGTCAACGGCTACGCCGAGTGGGGGCCGGAGGTCGTCGACCGGCTCGTCGGCATGTTCGCCTTCGTTATCTGGGACGACCGCGAGCAGCAGCTCTTCGCCGCGCGCGACCGCCTCGGGATCAAGCCCCTGTCCTACGTGGTGCGTCCCGGCGGGATCGCGCTGGCGTCCGATGCCCGGGCGCTGCACGCGCTCGGCGCGGTGGGGAGCCTGGACGACGACGCGATCGGCGCCTATCTGACGCTCGGCTACGCGCCGGCGCCGCTGTCCATCTGGCGCGATGCGGCGAAACTGCCGGCCGGATCGGTGCTGTCCTGGCGGCCCGACCATCCGGGATCGGTCGCGGTGCGATCCTACTGGACGCCGCCGGACGCCACGGATTCGACCCCCCGCCGCCTCGACGACTGGGAGGCCCTGATCGACGAGGTCGTGGCCGACCACATGCTGTCCGACGTGCCGGTCGGTCTGTTCCTGTCGGGCGGCCTCGATTCCAGCGTCGTCGCGTCCTCCGTCGCCAAGACGCGGCCGCCGACGCCGCTGGCCGCCGTGACGGTGGGCATCGCCGACGGCGACGGCAACGACGAGTCCCCCGCCGCCGCGCGCACCGCCGAGCACCTGTGCCTGGACTGGCGTTCGGTGATGCTCGATCCCGGGAACGCCGGCGCTTATTTCGATCGCGCCTTCGCCGAGCTCGACGAGCCGCTCGGCTACTCGGCCATCGTCACGCAGGCCGTCGTCTCGGCCATGATGGCCGGGCGCAACAAGGTCGTGCTGTCCGGCGACGGGGGCGACGAGGTGTTCGGCGGCTATACCTGGTACGACGACCTCGACGCCCTGCACGCGATCGACCGGCCGCGCAGCGGGACGGGGGCGGCCCTGCGGCGACTCTTCAGCGCTCGCCGCGCCCCGGAGACGCCGGCCCAGCGCTTCGCCCGGACTTCGGTCGTGCATGCGCATCTCCGCCGGATCCTTCCGGTCCTGATTCCCGGGGAAATCGCGGAGATCGTGGCCTCGGCCGACGCGAAGCGGATCGAGGAAGTCGTCGTCGAATCGCTGCGCCGCCATGACGCGCCGGGCCTGCCCATGAAGAGGCGGTTGCAGCGCATCGACCTCATGACCTTCTGCCAGGACGTCGTGCTGCCGAAGGTCGACCGCACGGCCATGGCCCGCTCGATCGAGGTCCGGCCGCCGCTGCTCGACCACCGCCTGGTCGAGTGGGGGATCGCCTCTCCCGTCAGCGCTGCGCACGACGGGGAGCCCAAGGCGATTCTGCGTCGCATCCTGGAGCGACGGTCGCTTGGCTTTCTTTGCGACGCCCCCAAGCGTGGGTTCGGGCTGCGCAAGGCGACCCCCTACAGCGAAGCCGACATGCGGGAGAGGATCACGGCGGCGGCGCGCGACGGCGATGCGCCTTGGGCTTTGGATTGGGACCGGGTCGTCGGCCCGAAGGCCGAGAAGCGACTGTCCAAAGTGGGCTACCTGTTCTACTTCACCCTCTGGAAATCCGGCCTCGACCCCTTGGCGCTGCCCGGTGCCGGAGACAGGTCGGTCGCCCCGGAAACGATGGACACGGTCGGATGAGCAAGGCCCCGACAGCAAGCAAGAAATTATCCAGCAAGAAGAAGCAGAAAAAGAAAAAGCCGAAGGACCTGCGCGCGCGGTTCGACGAATTCAGGATGGCCATGCGCCTGCGCTTCCGGCCCCGTGTCGTCACGCTGCACGGAGTCCGGGTTCCCACGGATCCCGCGCTGATTCCCGAAGAGATCATCGATCTGGTCTATACGGGCCGCTATGAGCGGGCCGAGGCGGAACTCTGCCGGGAGGTGCTCCGCCCCGAGGACCGTGTCCTCGAGCTCGGGGCCGGGATCGGGTTCATGGGCAGCCTTTGCGCGAAGATCTGCGGGTCCGGACGTGTCCTGACCTACGAGGCCAACACCGGGGTCGAGCCCGTGATCCGCCGGACCCACAAGCTGAACAGGGTGAGTCCGGAATTGCGGATGCGCGCCATCGCCGCGACATCGGGCGAATCGACGTTCTACTTCAACGACAACATCATCTCGTCCAGTCTCATCGACCGTGATTTCGGCGGCGCGCGGCCGGTAGCCAGCGATAGCTTCGCCGACGTGGTCGAGGCGTTCCGCCCCACGGTCATCGTGTGCGACATCGAGGGCGCGGAAGTCGACGTCCTTCCGTCGGCCGACCTGCGAGGAGTCGATCGACTCGTCATCGAGCTTCACCCCAAGATTGTCGGTGAAGAGAGTAATGAACGGCTCATTTCCGATCTTGCTGAGCAAGGTTTGCACTTCGACCGGGGCAAGACATCGAAAGTGGCCCTTTTCGTTCGACGCACGTGACCGGGCCAGGGCCGGTCGGTCACGCCGACGCCCGCCGCACTGCAATCACTTGTCGACCTCTGCGCCCGGCGTGGCCCAGCGCTGCTCACAGATCGCCCGCCGTCGTCCGGCGGCGGGAGACCGTGAAGCGCCGGTCGAGATCGTCGTGCAGCGCGAGGCCCAGCCCGGGGCCGTCGGGCACGGTGATCGTCCCGTCGGTGATCGGCGGCAGGGCCGTGACGATGTCGCCGTACCAGGTGCGATGGAACGCCCGGACCGACTCCTGGATCAGCGCATTGGGCGCATGCAGGGAGAGATGGGTCGACGCGGTCAGCACCACCGGCCCGGTGCAGTCGTGCGGCGCCACCGGCAGATGCCAGGCATCGGCCATGGCGGCGATCTTGCGCGCCTCGGTCATGCCGCCGCACCAGGAGAGATCGAGCATGACGATCCCGGCCGCCTCGGTCTGCAGCAGGTCGCGAAACGCGGCCTTGCCGGCCAGCGTCTCCGACACGCACAGCGGCGCCGGGCTGCGTTCGGCATAGCGGGCGAGCGAGGCCAGGCTGTCGAGCCGGATCGGGTCCTCGTGCCAGTAGGTGCCATAGGGGCGCAGCGCCTCGGCGATGCGGATCGCGGCCGGCAGGCGCCACAGGGAGTGGAACTCGACCATCACGTCCATGCGGTCGCCGACCGCCGCGCGGATCTTCTCGAACGGCTCCAGGCCGCGGCGCAGGTCCTCGGGCGTGATGTCGAGCCCGCCGGTCGCCTCCGCGCAGGGATCGAAGGGCCAGATCTTCATGCCCGTGATCCCCTCTTCCAGGAGCTCGACGGCGAGCTCGTCGGCGCGGTCGAGGAAGGCGTCCAGGTCGTCGTAGCGCCCGCGCTCCCCGTCGCTGCGCAGGCCCCAGTTGGCCACCTCCTGGCGTGGCGCCTTGCGGACATAGTCGGTGCCGGCGCAGGTGTTGTAGGTGCGGATGCGCTCGCGCACCCGCCCGCCCAGGACCTGCCAGACCGGCAGACCGACGGCCCGGCCGAACAGGTCCCACAAGGCGATATCGATCGACGAGTTGCCGCGCGTCTCCACGCCCGAGCCGCGAAAGCCCAGATAGCCGGTCAGCGACCGCGCCACCGCCTCGATCTGCAGCGGGTCGGCGCCGATCAGCCGGGGCGCCACGCTCTCGTGCAGATAGGCCTCGACCGCCTTGGCGCCGAAGAAGGTCTCGCCCAGCCCGACCGGGCCCTCGTCGGTCGCTACCTCGACCCAGATCAGGTTGGGCCGCTCGTCGAGGCGGATCGTCTCGATCGCGGTCACTTTCATGGCCGGCTCATGGCGCGGTCTCCGCCTCTTCCGGGTACGGGACCGCGATCGTACAGGTCGCGCCATCGCATGCAAATGCCGGCGGGCGCGCTTGACAGCAGGGCCGGGCCCGGCCTCCCATCGCGCTCCGGCGCGCCCGCGCCGATATCGCATCCGTGAGGGGGAAGACGCTGTCATGGCGAAGGAGACGATCGGCTTCATCGGCCTGGGCTTCATGGGCCACGGCATGGCCAAGAACCTGGTCGAGAAGGGTTATCCGCTGACCGTCATGGGCCATCGCAACCGCGAGCCGGTCGACGACCTGGTCGGCCGTGGCGCGGTGGAGGCCGCGACGCCGAAGGAGGTCGGCGCGCGGTCGTCGATCGTCTTCCTCTGCCTGCCGGGCTCGCCGCAGGTCGAGGCGGTGGTGCGCGGTGCCGACGGCCTGATCGAGGGGATGGAGTCCGGCTCCGTCCTGGTCGACACCTCGACCGCCGATCCGACCTCGACGCTCGACATCGCCGCGCTGCTCGCGGAGAAGGGCATCGCCTTCGCCGACGCGCCGCTCAGCCGGACGCCGAAGGAGGCGTGGGAAGGCGTGCTCGACGCCATGGTCGGCGCTGAGGACGCCGTCTTCGCGCGCCTCGAGCCGGTGATCGGGACCTGGGCCGGCAAGATCGTGCACATCGGCGGCGTGGGCGACGGGCACAAGATGAAGCTGCTCAACAACTTCCTGTCGCTGAGCTATGCCGCGCTCTATGCCGAGGCCCTGGCCCTGGCGGAGAAGGTCGGCATCGCGCCGGCGCGCTTCGACAGCGTGATCCGCGGCGGACGGATGGACAATCTCTTCTACCAGACCTTCATGGCCTACACCCTGACCGGCGAGCGGGAGGCGCACAAGTTCACGCTGACCAATGCGCTGAAGGACATGCGCTATCTGGAATCGATGGCCGACGCCGCGGGGCTGGTGAACCCGATCGGCAACGCGGCGAAGAATTCCTTCGCCGCCGCCGTCGCCGCCGGCGCGACGGGGCCGGAGGACTATGTCCCCATGCTGGTCGACCATGTCGGCCGGCTCAACGGCGTCGATCCCTCGAACGGCGGCAAGGGGCAGGAGGGGCGGTAGGCCTTCGCCGCGCGGCGGGCGGTCCGGCCGCCGGATCTGCCCGCCATCCCCTCAGACCGCGAACGGATTGGCTATGCGCAAGGTCCGTTCGACCAGAAGCCCGTCCTGCATGTCTTCGGAATAGAGGGTTCCGCAGTCGCTCACCAGCGCGGCGGACACGATCATGGCGTCGTATACGGAAAAGCCGTATCGGGCGCCCAGCGCGCGCCCGATGTCGTGGACCTCCGTCGTCTTCTCGACGACATGGCAGATACTGCGGATACCGTCGAGAAATGCCGCGGCCTCATCCCAGGACATCCGTGCCTTGCGAATGCAGTTTACCAACGCTTCGTTGAGGACTTGAACACTGATGGTTCCGCCAGAGCCGAGCAAACGCTCGGCCGTGTCCGCCTTGGGGCCGTCGTCGAGTAGGTAGAGGACGACATTGGTGTCGAAGAAGTCACCGCGCATGGGCGTCGTCGCGGTCCAGACGCTCTGTCGCGGGAAGCCGGCCGCGGAACCGCCTCAGCCCCTCCAGGATTTCCTCGGGTCGTGATTGGCGGGAGACGACGAGACCGTCCCGGTCGGCCCGCAGCGTGATCCGGTCGCCCGCCTGCAGGCCGAGCTCGCGCACGAGCTCCACGGGCAGACGCACCGCGAGGGAATTGCCCCATTTCGCCACCTGCATCGCCGAAGCCTCCGCGTCTCGTGGATATCCATCTCCCCATGTATATCCAGGTCGGTGGAATGGCAAGACGACGGATCGGTGCTCGGCGCGCGGCGGTCATGCCGTGCCCGCCGGTCACTCCTTGTCGAAGGCGTCCTTCCAGTCGGGATGCCAGCGCGACAGGGGCGGGCGGTTCTCGACGATGTCGCCGGCGGCCCAGCGAATCCGCTTGGCGTCCATCTCCGGCGTCACTTCGTCGTCGGGGCAGATGATGTAGAAGTCGCCCCGCTCCAGCGCCTCGATCATGAAATCGACCACCTGGACCGGCCGCCAGGCGCCCGGCTTGTGCTCGCGCCTGCCGGTGGTGGTGAAGCCGGGGACGAGCAGATGAGCGGTCACCCGGCAGCCCTCGGTGTTGCGCAGGCGGTGCTGGAGCTGCTCGGTGTAGGTCTTCAGCGCCGATTTGGAGACGTTGTAGATCGCGTTGCCGGGCGGGTTGGTGATGCCCTGCTTGGATCCGGTGTTGACGATGGCCGCCGGCGCGCCCTGCGCCGTCATGCGGTCGAGGAAGGACCGCTCGCCATGGACCGCGCCCCAGAAGTTCACGTCCATGGTGCGCCGCCACTCGTCCAGGCCCTCGCGCTCGCCGCCAGCGACGCGGACTGCGGCATTGTTCATCAGCATGTCCACGCGTGCGAACCGGGCATAGGCCGCGTCGGCCAGGCCGTCGAGCGCCTCGGGCCGGGCGACGTCGACGATCACCGACATGACGTCGTCCTCGCCCCCGCGGGCCAGGCCGGCGAGCTCGCTCTCCGCCTCCTCCAGCGTGGCGCTGTCGACATCGGCGATGCAGACCTTCATGCCGCGCTCGACGAAGCGCCGCGCGGCCGCGAGGCCGATCCCGCTGGCGCCCCCGGTGATCACGGCGACGGCGCCGGCGGCGAGGAAGGGTCGAGGCATGGCGGGCTCCCGTTGACGCAGGCGATGGCATGGCACGGCCCCGTATTCGACGGCGCGGCAGCGTGAGTGTCAACGGGGCGCCTGATCGTGCCAGGCGACCCGACGCCATACGATCCATGCCTGTTCGGACGCGGAATGTACTAAGGGCTCCAGTAGGTCAGGTTTTCCGGCAAGGCGGACGTGTCGAGGCGGGACTTGACATCGATCACTAGTCCCCGTGGCAGCAACAGCGCCGTCAGGGACCCGGGACCGGCCTCCAGGTAAGCACGGTGCGGCACGGCCAGGACGAGGGCCGACAGGTCCTTCAGGTCCTCCCACGGGGTCAGCTCCATCCCGACCAGTGCCCGTGCCTCGTCGGGATCGGCCAAGGGATCGTGCACGGAGACGGCGATCCCGAAACTCTCGAGCTCTCGGACAACGTCGGTCACCCGCGTATTGCGCAGGTCGCTCACATTCTCCTTGAAGGTGAGGCCGAGTATGCCGACGCGTGCGCCGGGCACGGCATGGCCGCCGGCGACCAGCATCTTGACCGTCTTGCCCGCGATGAAGGCGCCCATGGCGTCGTTGATGCGGCGACCGGCGAGGATGACCTCGGGGTGGTAGCCGAGCCGACCCGCCAGAGCGGTGAGGTAGTAGGGATCGACGCCGATGCAGTGGCCGCCGACCAGCCCCGGCGTGAACGGCAGGAAGTTCCACTTCGTCCCCGCCGCCGCCAGGACGTCGCGGCTGGCGATGCCGATACGGTCGAAGATGACGGCGAGCTCGTTCATGAGCGCGATGTTGAGATCGCGCTGGGTGTTCTCGATCACCTTCGCGGCTTCGGCTACCTTGATCGACGGAGCGCGGTGCAGACCGGCCGTTACGAGCGGCCCGTAGAGGGCCGCCACCCGCTCCAGCGTCTCGGCGTCCTGGCCGGCGACGACCTTCACGATACGCTCGAAGGTGTGCTCGGTGTCGCCCGGATTGATCCGTTCGGGCGAATACCCGAGGACGAACCCGCTTCCTTGGGCCAGCCCCGATGCCGCGGCGAGCCACGGGCCGCAGATATCCTCCGTGACACTCGGGTAGACGGTCGACTCGAAGACGACCAGCGCTCCGGTCGAAAGATGCGGGCCTATCGTTTCGCAGGCGAGGCGCAGCGGACCGAGGTCGGGCTGCCGGTCGCGGTCCACCGGGGTGGGCACGGTTACGACGAAGGCCGTTGCGCCGGCCAGGTCGGCCGGATCGTCGCTCAGCTCGAGCCGGCTTTGGGCGAGCGCGGTGCCCGGCACCTCGCCCGTGGCGTCGATGCCCGCGCGCAGCGCGGCGATGCGCTCCGGGTTGATGTCGAAGCCGATGACCGACGCGTGGTGCCGGGCGAAGGCGAGGGCGACCGGCAGTCCGACATAGCCGAGCCCGATGACCGCGATGCGTTCCATTTCGAGAGGGTCCGCCTTTGCAGATTGGCAGTGGTTGGCCCGGAAAGCCGGGGCCGGGCTTGGTTCGGACGTCGTGCTGGCGCAAGTGATCTACGGCAGTCCGCGCCGCCGGGTCAGTCGCCAGCGGGGATTTCGGGCCGGGCACCGTGTTTCGGGGTGTCGTGCGACGTCCCCGCCTCACTGCCGCGATAGCCGGGAACGATATTGGCGAGGATGGCCAGGATCCGGGCGTCGTCGCCATCCTGAACGGCCCGTTCCAGGGTGCCGAGCGCCCGCTCCATGAGCGCCGGATCCATGACGCGCGGCTTGACCACGAAAACTCCGTCCGCCTGGCTCGCCTCGGGAGCTTCCGCCGGATCGAGCAGTTCCTCGAACAGCTTCTCGCCCGGGCGCAGGCCGGTGAACGCGATCTTGATGTCCTCGTCAGGCTTCAGTCCGGCGAGCAGGATCATCTGCCGCGCCAGATCGACGATGCGCACCGGCTCTCCCATGTCGAGCACGAAGACCCGGCCGGCCTCGCCGGGGCGGGCAAGGCCGTGGGCAGAAGCCTGGAGGACGAGCTGCACGGCCTCCCGGACGGTCATGAAGTAGCGCCGCATGTCCGGATGCGTGACGGTCAGCGGTCCTCCGGCCTCGAGCTGGCGCCGGAACAGCGGCACGACCGACCCGCTGGAACCGAGCACGTTGCCGAACCGCACGGTCATGAAGCGCGTGGCGGTCGCCCCCTCGCGCGACGCCCCTTGCAGGTCGAGCGTCTGGCAATAGGCTTCAGCGAGGCGCTTCGTAGCGCCCATCACGCTGGTCGGCCGGATCGCCTTGTCGGTGGAGATCAGCACCAGGGCCCGAGCCCGGATGCGAGCGGCGGCGTCGGCGACATTCCGGGTCCCGACGATGTTGGTCGCCGCCGTCTCCCGCGGCTCGGCTTCCGCGATCGGCACATGCTTCAGGGCGGCCGCGTGGAAGACGATTTCCGGCGCCTCGGCATCGAACAGCCGATCGATCGTCAGCTGGTCCCGGACATCGCGCAGAACGGGCCGGATCTCTCCGGCGTCCGTGATGCCGCGCAATTCCGCGTCGATGCGGTAGAGGTTGTATTCGCCGTTGTCGAGCAGGACCAGCCGCGCCGGTCCGAGCCGGGCGATCTGGCGGGCCAGCTCGGAGCCGATCGTCCCGCCGGCGCCCGTGACCAGAACCTTCCGACCGCGGATCAGGTCGGAGATCGCCGAATGGTCGAGCGTCGCCTGGGGGCGGCCCAGCAGATCCTCGACATTGATCGGCTTGAGGCCGGGTCCGTCCTTCTCCGTTGCCGAGCGGAGGTCGCCCGGATCCGGCGCCTGGGAGAGCGGGAGGCCGAACGCCTCCGCCAGGGCGATCAGCCGGCGCAACGGCTCGGCCGGAAAATCCGCGGGCGGCCGCGACAGGACCAGGCGCTGCGGCGCCCGCCCCTCGGCCGTGAGGCGGCGGAGCACGGCCTCTGCATCGTCGATCGTCCCCAGGACAGGGACGCCGTGGATCGACCGGCCGACGCGCCGGCCCTTGTCGTCGAGCAGCCCGACCGGCTCGAAATTCCGGCCATGGGCGCCGGCCAGGGATCGCACGAACAGCGCGGCCGCGTCGTTGGCGCCGATCACCAGGATCCGCTGCGTCCAAGGCCGGTGCGCGTCATCCCGCCGGCTCGAACGACGATCGCGGATCAGCCGGTAGAGGAAACGCGGCCCGCCCAGGAGAGCCACCAGGACGAACCACAGGATCACCGGTACCGAGCGCGGCATCGCCCCGAGCCGGTTGATGAGGAAGACGGCCAGGGTGAAGACGGCGATGGTGATGGTCACCGCCTTGATGATCTGCATCATGTCGCGGGTCGAGGCGTAGGCCCACACACCCCGATATAGGCCCATCGAGAGATAGCTCGCCCCGGCGATGCAGAGCAGGATCGCGAGCGTCTCCGCCATGGGGTTCATGTAGCGAGCCGAAAGAACGAGCTCGCCGACGCGCAGGTAATAGGCCGCCAGAAGTCCGATGGCGGTCATCGCCAGGTCGTGGGCGAAGGCCAGCAAATGCCGGTTTCTCTGGAACAGCTCCGTCTCGCGCATCGATTCCCGAATCCCCTCGACGGCCGGTGCCGCGGTCACGCGGCTGCCCGGTACAGGCCCCTCATTCCCTCAATCGGCCGCCGAGATCAATGGTAACCGCTTCGCACCACCGCGGATCCGTTATCCGCGTGCCGTGCCCGGGCCAGGGCAGACAGGCCCTCGCGCAGCCCACGCCGAGGCGTCCACCCGGTGGTCTCGATGATCGCGGAAGGGTCGACCTGCAGCGAGCCCAGGAGTTGCTCGGCCATCGCGCGCCGCCCGGCGGCCGCCAGGACCGCGCGCAGGATGCGGGGCGGGACGGCGACCAGCCGCGCCGGTCGGTTCAGGGCTACCGCCAGAGTCCGTACGATTTGCGGCGTCGAAACCGCCTCGGTGTCGGCGACTGGGAGAGGTGACGGCGGAACCGTCGCCGCATCCACCAGCACGACCATCAGCTCCGCCAGGTCCGCGACATTGATCAGGGAGCGGCGGTTGCGGATCGCGGCGAGCGGCAGGGGAAGGCCCCTTTCGATCGCGGAGGCCAGGCGGGCGAGGTTGCCGGGCGCGCCGGCGCCGTAGACGAGTGGCGCGCGGACGATAATCGGCTCGAGCCCCCGGTCCGAGGCGATCCGGGCCAGGGCCCGCTCGGCCTCCAGTTTGGAATGGCCGTAGGCGGTCGAGGGGGCTGGCGGAGTCTCCGGCCCGATCGGCACGCCGTCGGGCCGGGGGCCGTGGACCCCGATGGTCGACAGGAAAACGAAGCGTCGGATGCCGCGATCCGCCGCCGCCGCCGCGAGGTCGGCCGTCAAGGCCGCGTTGTCCCGACGAAATGCCTCCGCGTCGCGGGCCTCGTCCCCGGACATCCGGTGAGCGCGCGCGGCCAGATGGATCACGGCCGTCACGGGTCCGCACGCCGCGCTACGGACGAGTGCGGCGTCGATGTCGTCGCCCGCGCGGACCCGCAGGGGCACCGCCCGCGCCCCCAGCGCCGCCATGACGTGACGGCCGACGAAGCCGCTCGCCCCGGTGACGAGGACGACGCCGTCATCCTCGTGCCGGTGCGTCTGCCCGTCGCTCATCCCGCGATCTCCCGCGCCAAGGGGGCGGCCAGGTCGCCGGTGTGCTCGACCCGGATCGCGCCCAGCCCCAGCCAGCCGGCCATCGCGCGCAGGCTCTCGGCCAGCGCGGCGGCCGTCGCACCCGGATCGATGCCCGTCTCGCCGAACGCGCTGCGCACCAGCAGCCTTCCGTCGCCGCGTGCGGCCTTGAGGTCGACGCGCGCGACCGGCCGGTCGCCCAGAACGAAGGGCAGGACATAGTAGCCGAAGCGCCGCTGGCCGGCCGGCTTGTAGATCTCCAGCCGGTAGTCGAAGCCGAACAGCCGCTCGGCCCGCGGCCGGTGCCAGATCAGCGGGTCGAAGGGGCAGAGCAGGGCCCGCGCGGCGGCGCGCCGGGGGATCGTCGCACGGGCATCCAGATAAGCCGGCTTCCTCCAGCCCTCGACCCGGGCCTCGACCAGCGTGCCGTCCTCGACCAGCTCGGCCAGGCGCGGGCGTGCCTCGCCCGGGCGCAGGCGGTAGTAGTCGAAGAGATCGTCCTCCATCGCCACGCCGAGCGCCCGGGCGGCGCGGGCGAGCAGCGTGCGGTGGGCCTGCGCCCGGTCCGGCGTCGGCGCGTCGAGGACCTCGGCCGGCAGCACCCGCTCCGGGAGATCGAGCACGCGCTCGAAGTTGCGCCGGTGGGCGGTGGTCAGGTCGCCCGTCCAGAACAGCCATTCCAGCGCCGTCTTGCCCTCGCTCCAGCCCCACCAGGGGCCGGTCCGCTCGCCCCCGTCGGCCAGGTCGGAGGCGGCGAGCGGACCGCGGTCGCGCACCTCGTCCAGGATCCGGCGGACATAGTCCGGGCGCTCCCGCCCCAGTGCGGCGACCTGGCCGTAGACGCCGCGCCCGTCGCGCGCGTCGGCCATACGCCAGCGGAAGGCGGAATGCAGGTCGAGGGGCAGGAGCGAGGCCTCATGCCCCCAGTATTCGAAGCACGCCCGGTCCCGGCCATAGGCCGCGCGCTCTGCCGCCGCGGAGGGAACGGCGCCGAGCCGCGCGTGCAGCGTCAACTCGTGCGCCCGCGCGACCACGTTGACCGCGTCCATCTGGACGACGCCCAGCCGGTCGACGGCGCCGCGCAGATGGCGCCGGTCGATCCGGCCCGGCGGGCGGGTCGCCAGGCCTTGGGCGGCGATCGCCAGGCGGCGGGCCTGGCGCAGGGTCAATCGGGGCGGCTCGGCGGGCATGGCGGCGGACGATGACTCGGAGGGGGCGGCGATTCGGAAAGGGCTGCAGCCCGCCTACACAACGCCCGGGCGGCGGCCCGCGTCAATCACCCGCGCCCGGCTCCCCGGCCGTCGCCGCCGCCCGGCGCCGGGCGAACAGGCCGCGCAGCGCGGTGTAGAAGACCGGCGTGAAGATCAGCCCGAAGACCGTCACGCCCAGCATGCCCGCGAAGACGGCCGTGCCGAGGGAGATGCGCATCTCCGCCCCCGCGCCGGTGGCGATGACCAGGGGCACGACACCGAGGATGAAGGCGAAGGAGGTCATCAGGATCGGGCGCAGGCGCGTGCGCGCCGCGGCCACGGCGGCGGCGAAGCGGTCCTCGCCCGCGGCCTCGGCCTGGCGCGCGAACTCGACGATCAGGATCGCGTTCTTCGCCGCGAGCCCGACCAGCACGACGAACCCGACCTGGGAGAGCACGTCGATCGGCAGCCCGCGGATCATCAGGCCGGTGACGCCGGCCAGCAGGCACATGGGCACGATCAGGACCACCGCCAGCGGCAGGCTCCAGCTCTCGTACTGGGCGGCCAGCACCAGGAAGACGAAGACGACGGCCAGCACGAATACCATCAGCCCGCCATCGCCCGCCGCCTCGCGCTCCTGGTAGGACAGCTCCGTCCAGGCGTAGCCGAAGCCGTCGGGCAGCGTGCGCTCGGCCAGCCTTTCGAGCGCGACCAGCGCCGTGCCCGTGCTGACACCCGGCGTCACGTTGCCCTGGAGTTCGGCGGCCGGGTACAGGTTGAAGCGGGCGACCCGGTGCGGGCCGGTGGTGTCTTGGAAGCTCGCGATGGCGCCGATCGGCACCATCCGGCCCTGGTCGTTGCGCGTGCGCAGATCGGCGATGTCGCCGACCTCCTCGCGGAAGCCGCCGTCCGCCTGCGCCGTGACCCGGTAGCTGCGGCCGAGGAAGGTGAAGTCGTTGACATAGGCCGAGCCCAGATAGACCTCCAGCGTCTCGAACAGGCGGTCGGCGGGCACGCCGAGGATCTCCGCCCGCACCCGGTCCAGATCGGCGTAGATCCGGGGTGTGCGCGTGTTGAACAGGGAGAAGGCCGCGGTCGTCTCCGGCAGGGCGTTGGCGCCGGCGACCATGGCGCCCGTCGCCTCCTCGAGCGCGACGAGCCCCCGCCCGCGCCGGTCCTGGATCATCATCTTGAACCCGCCGGCATTGCCCACGCCCTGGATCGGCGGCGGCGGGATGGTGAACAGCACCGCCGTGCGGATCGGGGCCAGCGCGGCATAGGTCTGCCCCAGCAGGCGATCGGCCGTGAGCCCGGCCGGCAGCCGCTCCTCGAACGGCGCCAGGGTGGAGAAGATCGCCCCGGCGTTCGGCGCGGCGGTGAAGGTCGCGCCGTCGAAGCCGGCGAAGGCGACCGTGTGCTCGATGCCCTCGACCGCGGCCAGCCGCGCGGAGGCGTCGCGGACCACCGCGTCGGTGCGCTCCAGCGACGCGCCGGGCGGAAGCTGGACCACCGTAATCAGGTAGCCCTGGTCCTGGTCCGGGATGAAGCCCGTCGGCGCCCGGTCGAACTGCCATGCCGTCAGGGCGACGAGGCCGGCATAGACCGCCAGGACGATCAGCGGCAGGCGGACCAGGCGCCGGGTCGCCGCGCCGTAGCCGCCGGACAGCCGGTCGAATCCCCGGTCGAAGCCGCGGGCGAAGGCGCGCAAGGGGCGCGTCAACGGCGAGCCCGCGTGCTCGCCTTGGGCGTGGCGCTTGAGCAGCAGCGCGCAGAGCGCCGGGCTCAGCGTCAGCGAGACGAACAGCGAGATCGCCGTCGCCGAGGCGATGGTCACGGCGAACTGGCGCATGAACTGCCCGGAGATGCCGCCCAGGAAGGCGGCCGGCACGAAGACCGAGATCAGCACCAGCGAGGTCGCGACCAGCGCGCCCGACACCTCGTCCATGGTCGCGTGTGCCGCCTCGCGCGGGGCGAGCCCCTCGCGCAGTCGGCGTTCCACGTTCTCGACCACGATGATGGCGTCGTCGACGACGATGCCGATGGCCAGCACCAGGCCGAACAGGGACAGGGTGTTGAGCGAGTAGCCGAGCGCCGCCAGCACCGCGAAGGTGCCGATCAGCGAGACCGGGATGGCGACGATCGGGACGATCGAGGCACGCCAGGTCTGCAGGAAGACGACGATGACCAGGATGACGAGGGCGACCGCCTCGAAGATCGTGCGCACGACCTCGTCGATCGACTCGCCGATGAATTCGGTCGGGTTGTAGACGATGCTGTAGCCGACGCCGAGCGGGAACTCGGCACTCAGCCCCTCCATGGTGGCGACCAGGCGCTCGGCCGTGTCCAGGGCGTTGGATCCCGGCCGCTGGAAGATCAGCATCGGCACCGCCTCGCCGCCGTCGAGGTAGCCGATCTGGCCGTAGTCCTGGGCCCCGACCTCGACCCGCGCCACGTCGCCCAGCCGGGTGATGCGCCCGTCGGCGTCGGTGCGCACGGCGATGCGCTCGAACTGGTCGACCTCGACCAGGCGGCCCTGGGTCTCCACCGGGATCTGGTAGGCCGCCTCGTCGGGGACCGGCGGCTGGTTGAGCGTGCCCGACGCGACCTCGACGTTCTGCGCGCGCAGGGCGGCGACGATCTCGCCGGCGGTCAGCCCGCGCGCGGCGATGCGTTCCGGGTCGAGCCAGATCCGCATGGCGTAGTCGCGCGCGCCGACGATCTGGATGTCGCCGACCCCGTCGAGCCGGGCGAGCACGTCGCGGATCTGCAGGCGGGCGTAGTTGGAGAGATAGAGCTGGTCGCGCGAGCCGTCAGGCGAGGTCAGGTGGATGACCATCAGCATGTCCGGCGAGCTCTTGGTCACCGTCACGCCCTGGCGGCGCACGCTTTCCGGCAGCCGGGGCTCGGCGACCGCGACCCGGTTCTGGACGAGCACCTGGGCGGCGTCGAGATCGGTGCCGAGCGCGAAGGTCACGGTGATCGTCAGCGCCCCGTCGCCGGTCGACTGGCTCGACAGGTAGAGCATGTTCTCGACGCCGTTGATCTCCTGCTCGATCGGCGTCGCGACGGTTTCCGCCACGGTCTCGGCGTTGGCGCCCGGATAGGCCGCGCGGACGACGATCGTCGGCGGCGCGATCTCCGGGTACTGGGCGATCGGCAGCGCGGTGGCGGCGAGCGCGCCGACCAGCAGGATCACGATCGACAGGACCGTCGCGAAGATCGGCCGGTCGATGCAGAAATGCGCCATTTTCATCGGCGTGGCCCGCGCGTCAGCCGGCCGGGTCCGGCGGCACGACCTCGCCGGGTTCCGGCGTGACGGGCTGGCCGGGGCGGGCGTGCATGACGCCCTCGATAATCACCCGGTCGTCCGGCTCGAGGCCGCGCCGGATGATCCTGAGGCCCAGCTCCCGCGGGCCGGGGCGCACGATCCTGGGCACGACGATATCGCCCTCGCCGACGGTCAGCACGATCTTGCGGTCCTGGTCCGACAGGATCGCGGAGTCGGGCAGCAGGATGGCGGCGTAGAGCGGCGAGCCCGGCAGGCGCAGCACGCCGAACTGCCCCGGCGTCAGGAAGCCGTCCGGGTTCGGGAACACGCCGCGCATGCGGATCGTGCCCGAAGACCGGTCGACGCGATTGTCGACGAAGTCGATCACGCCGCTGTACGGCCAGTTGCCGGGCTCGTCGAACAGCCGCGCCTCGACGCCGATCCCGCCGTCGCGGCGGGACGGCAGGACGCCCTCGGCCGCCGCGCGCTGATAGGCGAGGAAGTCCGACTCGCTCATGTCGAACTCGAAGTAGATCGGGTCGATCGAGACGATGGTCGTCAGCCGGTTGGCATCGCCGCCGGCGCCGCCGATCACCAGGTTGCCGACGCTGATCTCCGCGCGCCCGATGCGTCCGGCGATCGGCGCGGCGATCCGGGTGTAGTCCAGGTCGAGCCGGGCCCGGGCGACCGCGGCGTCGGCCTCGCGCAGGGCGGCGGTGGCGACGCGGACTTCGCCGATGCGCTCGTCATAGGTCGCCTCGGGGATGTTGTTGGTCGACAGCAGGCTCTCCGCGCGGGCGAGTTGGCGCTCGGCCAGCTCCAGCCGCGCGGCGGCGGAGGCCTGGCGCGCCTCGGCCGCGTCCAGATCGGCGCGGAAGGGGCGGGGATCGATCTCGAAGAGCAGGTCGCCGGCCGCGACCAGGGCTCCGTCGTCGAAACGCGTCTGCTCCAGATAGCCGCTGACCCGCGCGCGCACCTCGACCGTATCGACGGCGGCGAACTGGCCGGTGAACTCCTGCCACTCGACGAGCTCGCGCACCAGGGGCGGCGCGACGGTGACCGTGGGCGGCGGCGCGGCCCCGGCGTCCTGCGCGCGGGCGTGGGGGATGCCGGCGAGGCCGGCGAGGAGAAGCACCGCGGCGGCGATCACGCGTGCCGGGATGGCGATCGGGGCGAGGGGTCGCGGTCCCGGCCGGGCAGGGCGAGCGCCCGCGGGCGGCGGGGGAGGAACCGACAGCATGGGCACGCGACTCCGTCATTCACCCGGGAGCGGGCCGGCCGTTCCGGTCCTCGCAAGGCGTCATCTTACCGTGTGAGTATCGATCGGCGAACGAAATTGCCGTGACGGCGATCACGGGCCGCTCACGCCGTGTTGGCTGGCGCGGAGGCCGTCCGGCGGTATCTGATCGGGACGACGAAAGCGCCGGACCCCGCGAGCCCCCGCGCCGGGCCGGCCCCCTTCCGAACGGGAGAACGCACCATGGCATCCCATCGCACGTTCCTGGCCGCGAGCGCGCTCGCCGGCCTTCTCCTCGCCGGCACCGCCATCGGCACGGCCGAGGCCGGCGAGCAGTATGTCGACACGACCGGCTTCGCCGTGTCGGGCTACGACGTTGTCTCGTATTTCGACCTTGGGCAGAACCCGGTCGGCGAGCGCCAGCCCGCGCCGCTGCCCGGCAAGGCGAGCATCACGGCGGAGCACAACGGCGCCACCTGGGCCTTCGCCACCGAGGAGAACCGGGAGCGCTTCCTGGCCGATCCGGCGCGCTACGTGCCCGAGTACGACGGCCACTGCGCCTATGGCGTGGCGCTGGAGGGCAAGGTCCCGGGCAACCCGCTGCTCTGGCGGATCGTCGACGGCGAGCTCTACCTCAACGTCTCGCAGACCGTCGTCGGATTCTGGGAGGAGGACATTCCCGGCTTCATCGACAAGGCGGAAACCAACTGGTCCGGCCTCGAACCCGACCCGGCCAACGCCAACCCGATCCCCGAATTCGACCCCTCCGCCGCCCCCGTCGGCGGCTGAGCGGCACCGGCGGCGGTGCGCGCGCGGTGGCTTGCCCTACCGCCGCGCGCTCCCGCCGCCGGGGCGCAGGGTGACGGCGTCGGCGGTCTCCAGGGTCATGACGCCGCCGTCGTCCAGGAAGGGCAGGTCGGCGCGGGCGAAGGCGGTGGCGGACATCACGCTGCAGGCGACCTTCGGCTTTTCCGGATGGCGGTCCGGGCAGCGGTATTCCCACAGCACGCGGCCGGCGCGGTCGACCTCCAGCAGGCGGCCGGTGGTGAAGGCGTTGACCAGGATGGTCTGCGCCCCCGCCCCCGCTTCTGCCTCGGCCGTGCCGGGCACGACCTCCTGCTCGGCGCGGTAGTCGCTCCACAGCGGCTCGCCGTCGGGGCCGTCGGGGAAGGACCAGACGATGCCGCCGGTCGCCGGGTCGACCTCGATCACCCGCGACTTGCCGCCGCGCGCCCAGTCGCCCTTGTTGTCGAAGATCAGAATGTTGCCGTTGGGCAGGAAGTCCGGGTCGTGCTGGCGGTGCCAGGCGCCGATCATCGCCCAGGTGATCGTCTCTTCCTCGAGGTCGAGCAGCGCGATCGTGTCGATGTCGCGCAGGCTGATCAGCACCTGGCCCGGCTCGACCATGGCAAAGCGCGCGGCGGTCGCCGCGTCGGCCACGTCGACATTGTTGGAGTGCAGGTAGTCGCCCCAGGAATGCCAGTCGATCCGCGCGTGGGAGTCGACGAGCGAGGCGTAGGGCGAGTCGGCGAAGGCGTCGAGGAAGGAGACCCGGCGCACCGGCTCGCCCGCCGGCGAGAGCACCTGCAGCCCCTCGTCGAGCACCGGCCCGATCAGCGCGTCGAACGGCGCCGGCGCTTGGGCGCGCTCGCGCTGGTCGAGCACATGGACATAGCCCGCCGCGTCCACGTCGAAGTCGTGGTGGTAGTGGTCGTGGCGCACCCAGACCGGCCGCGACTCCCGGTCCAGCCGCATCATCCCGACGCCGGTGGGCGACAGGCCCGTGTGGTTGATCATGACGATCAGGTCGCCGTCCGGCAGCACCGTGGCGCGCTGCCAGTAGAGCCCGTCCGAGCCGGCGAGCCCGGCGGAGACCTTCTCGTTGCCCTCGCTCTCAGGCAGGTCGGCGTAGTCGATCGCCCAGCGATGGAGCTCGTTGCCCTCCCGGTCGATCAGCCGCGCGCTCTCGCCCACCGTGATCAGGCGCACGGCGTCCGAGGCGTCCTCGGTCAGCGTCACCACGCCGCCCTCGAAGGTCTCGGGCTCGATGAAGCGCCAGACATCCGGCGTCGGCTTCGTCACGGCCATGATCGCGGTCATTACCACCGCGCGGCCGCCGATGAAGGCGTTGCGGATATAGGGATCGAACGGGAACACGGCCGTCCAGGTGACGAGGCAGCCCAGCGTGAAGACCAGGACGGCCCGGGACAGCGGCTGCGCGATGCGCGCGAACGCCTCCGACATCGGTCGGGCTCCCCTTTCGGCGAGGATGGCGGCGCCGGGCGGCCCCGAACGGGTAGGCCGGCGGGCGCGCCGGAGGGATAGTTCGAAATCGAAGCTATGGCCGGAGGGTTAGCGATTCCTTGATTTCCGCGGATCGCTCCGGTCCGGCAACCTATCCCTCTTCCCCCGGCGAGACCCAGGCGAGCCACATGGCGGCGGTCCAGGAGAAGTCGCGGCCGCCCAGGCCGGTGCCGTCGAGCGGGTCGAAGTATTCGAAGAACCCGGCCCCGGCGATGGCGCGTGCAGTGGCGGCGCGCAGGCGCTCGGCCGTCTCCGGCCGGCCCGCGGTCTCCAGGCCGCGCGAGAGCAGGAAGTTGACGATCGCCCAGGTCGGCCCGCGCCAGTAGCGCCGCCGGTCGAAGGACGGATCGTCGGGATGCACGGTGGCGAGGCCGATCGGTGCCGCGTCCAGCCAGCGCTCCAGCCCGGCGACCAGCGCCGCACGCCGCGGCTCCGGCAGGCTCGGGTCGAGCAGGGGGAAGAAGCCGGCCGAGGTGTCGGCGGACACGCGCGCCCCGGCGATCCGGTCGTGGGCGCGGTAGAGCCCGGCCTCGGCGTTCCACAGGCTCTCCAGCCCGGACGACAGGTCGGCGGCCCGGGCCTCGGCCTCGGCGCGCCGCCCGGGCTCGCCCAGGTCGCCGGCGAGCGCCGCCAGGTCGTGCTCGGCCGCCAGCAGGATGGCGTTGGTCGCCACGTCGCACACCCGGAACGGCGACAGGTCGTGCAGCACCGCGGAATCCCAGCCATTGGCCCGGAACAGCCGGACCAGCGTCAGGTAGCGGTCGTACTCCGCCGTCGTCGGCCGCTGGGCGGCGTCCACATGGCCGGTGTCGCGGCGCTGGTAGGCGGGCAGGTCCGGATCGACGGCCACCCGGGCGAGCGCGGCGTCCCAGGCCGGGCTGTTGTCCATCCCGCTCTCCCACGGGTGCAGGATGGCGACCAGGTCGCGGCCATGCGGATCGCGCGCCCGGCGCCACCAGGCGTGCCAGTCGGCGAGGCGGTGCAGCAGCGCCACCGTGCGGGGCCGCGCCGCGTGGCGGTCCGTGGCCCCGCGCCACAGCCGGGCGACGCAGGAGGCGGCGACCGGCGGCTGGGTGATGCCGGAGCTTTCGGGCGCGCGCCCGGTGCCCCAGACCTCCGGCCCCGGGAAGTAGCCGGCGTCCGCGCTGTGGAAGACGATGTGCGGCACCATGCCGTCCGGCCATTGCGCGGCGAACAGGCTCTCGATCTCCTGCCAGGCCCGGGCCTCGTCGATCGCGGCCCAGCCGAGCGCGACCAGGCAGGAATCCCAGTTCCACTGGAAGGGATAGAGCCCCGCCGTCGGCACGGTGAAGCCGCCCCGGTCGTTGGTCGCCAGGATGGCGCGCGCCGCCTGGTCGAGCTCTTGTTTCCTGGCCGCGTCGATCGTCGCTCCGTCCCGTGCCATGCCCGTCATCCCTTCACCGAGCCGGCGGTCAGGCCGGTCACCAGATAGCGCTCGAACCACAGGAAGATCACCATGATCGGCACGGTGACCACGACCGCGCCGGCCATCAGGAACTGCCGCGGCACCTCCGAGCTGTCGAGCGAGACCATGCCGCGCGACAGGGTGAAGATGGCCGGGTCGTCCAGGAACATGAAGGCGAACAGGAACTCGTTCCACGCGATCATGAAGACGTAGAGGGCGACCGAGGCCAGCGCCGGCAGGGACAGGGGCAGGGTGATCCGACGGATCACGCCCAGCCGCGTGCAGCCGTCGATGATGCCCGCCTCCTCCAGCTCCGCCGGCAGGCCGCGGAAATAGCCCTGGAGCATGTAGAGCGAGACCGGCAGCGTCGTCGCCGGATAGACGATCAGCAGCCCGATCAGGCTGTCGCGCAGGCCCATCAGGCTGAACACCGCGTAGAGCGGGACGACCAGCACGATCGCCGGGAACAGGTAGATCAGCAGGATCGAGCGCCCCATCCATTCCCGCCCCGGGAATCGCAGGCGGGAGACGGCGTAGGCGCCGGGCACCGCCAGCGTCAGCGTGACCAGGACGGTGATCGTCGAGACCAGGGTGCTGACCAGGATGTAGCGCCCGAAGTCGAAGGTGGTGAAGACCTCGACATAGGCCGAGAACAGCGTGCCCAAGGGCTGGCCGAAATCGATCGACAGGTCGAGCGGGTTCGCCAGCAGCAGGCCCTGGGGCTTCAGGCTCGCCACCACCATGACGTAGAAGGGAAAGGCGACGATCACCGTGAAGAAGGCGATGCCGAAGCCGCGCAGCAGGCGGATCGCCACGGTCTCGATCTGCATCCGGGCGAAGGCGGCGAGGTCGAGCCCGAAGAAGGCCGCGCGGATCGCCACGGCGCCGCCGGCCGCGACGGCCAGCGCCCCGACGCCCGCCCAGAAGGGCTCGCTTCCGAGCCCCAGGCCGAACGGGGCGAGACCGCTCACCGCCAGGAAGACGATCAGTCCGGCAACGGCCGCCGCCGCCCGGCCGACCCGGTGGCTCGGGTCGCGCGGCGCCGCGGCGGCGAAGACAAGGCCCTGGACGACGCCGGTGACGAGCCCGGCGTCGAGCGGCATGCCCGCGTCGCGCCCGCCGGCGAGCGTCGCCGCCAGGCTCCACAGGGCGACGACCAGCGCCGTCGCCACCGCCCCCGTCAACGCGGCGGTGACCAGCGCGGCCGGGACCGGCCGGGCCGCCATCACATCCCCTCCTGCTTGGGGGTGAAGGCGAAATAGGCGGTCATGAAGACGACGAGCACGACGAAGGTGATGACCGCCGCCGCCGCGCCGGCGCCGATATCGGCGAGCGCGAAACCCTGCTCGTAGACATTGACCGTCAGGGTGCGCGTGCCCGCCGCGCCGCCGGTCAGCAGAAAGATGTCGTCGAACTTGTTGAAGGTCCAGATGAACCGCAGCATGAACAGGATCAGCAGGATGCCCAGGAGCTGGGGCAGGGTGATGTAGCGGAACTTCTGGAACGGCGTCGCGCCGTCCATCTCCGCCGCCTCGTAGAGGTCGGCCGGCAACGCCTGCAGCCGCGCCAGGATGAACAGGAAGCTCAAGGGAAAGTAGCGCCAGGCCTCGAAGGCGATGACGGTTGCCAGCGCCAGCGGGAAGTCGATGGTCAGGCCGAACAGCCCGATCGGCACCGCGCGTGCGCCCAGGAAGTTCACCGGCGCGTCGGTGACCCCGTAATGCACGGTCAGCGCGTTGACCACGCCGGCGAACGGGTCGAGGAAGAAGACCCAGGTGAACGCCACCGCGATCACCGGCGAGACATAGGGGAACAGGAACAGCCCGCGCAGGATCGCCCGCCCGCGGAAGCTCGAATTCAGGAGCTGGGCGGCGAACAGGCCGAGGATCATGGCGCCCAGGGTGCCGAAGAAGGTGTAGGCGATCGTCACCCACAGGACCGACCAGAAGTCGCGCTGGCCGATCACCTTGGCGAAGTTGTCGAGCGTGAACCCGGCCGTCAGCATCGGGTTACCGGCGCTGCCCGCGATGGTCGGCTCGCTGGCGTCCAAGGCCTCGGCGGCCGCCTCGGCCGACATGTCCGCCGGCGGGGCGAGCGTGACCTCGACCCGGTCGCGATGGCCGCCGTCCCAGTCGCCCAGGTCGCAGGCCAGCCGGTCGGCCGTGACCGCGCAGCGCGGATCGCCCGCGACCAGCGTCGTGCCGGCGGGCAGCGCGTCGTCGAGCGTGACCGCCCGGATCGCGTTGTCGGCCGAACTGTTGCGCATGCGATAGAGCACGTCGAGACGGCCCGCCTCGGCGTCGAGCGTCACGCCCTCGCGGAAGATCGGCTCCGGCGCGCGCAGGTCGGCGAGCTCGATCGGCTTGAACGCGATCCAGATATTCGCCGCGACCGGAAAGATCACCACCGCCGCCACGATCAGCAGCGGCGGCAGCAGCATCGCATAGGCGAGCCGCGTCTCACGGCGGCGCAACGTACTGGCCATGATGGATCTCCCGCGGTCGACGCTCGCATGGTCACGAGCCGGTTCGGGGGCACCGCGTCGTGACCCTCGCCCATTGGGAGAGGGAGGGGCCCGCGGCCGGCTGGCCGCGGGAGGGTGAGGGGTTGCGGACAGCAGATCATCGTCCTGAAGCCAGCAACGCCTCACCCTGTCCCTCTCCGTCGGGGAGAGGGGACGCAGCGCCCGGGATCGCTGCCACGATGCCGTGACGGGCGCTGCCTTCCCCGCCGCCGTTACTCGATGCGGGCGAGTTCCTCGTTCATCAGGGTGACGGTTTCCTCGGCCGTGCGCTCGCCGTCCAGGTACTCGCGGACGGCCCGGTTGATCACCTGGCTGTTGATGATCTTCGAGGCCAGCGCCAGCTCGCCCTCCTCGACGCCCCAGCGATTGGCGGTCTCCAGGCCTGCGACGATCTCCTCGATCATCTCCGGGGCGTAGAGCTCGGCCAGCGGCGCCTTGCGGTCGACGCCGACGGGCAGTTCCGACCAGGCGTCGACATAGGCCTCCGGGTCCTCCGGCGTGCCCCGGCGCACCGGGAACTTGCCCTCGGGCGCGATGGCGAGCGTGCTCATGTAGCCGTCGGACAGGGAGAAGGTGACGAAGTCCATCGCCGCGTCGGTCTCGGCGTCGGTGGTGATGCCGAAATAGCGGATGTCGGCCCAGGCGCTGCCGTCGGGATTGCCGGGCCCGGCCAGCGTCGTGACGATGCCCGTGCGCTCGGCCAGGGCGCTGGAAGTCGGGTCATCGGTCATCGTGACGGGCACGGAATCGCGCAGGCCCGCCAGCTCGTCCAGGATGAAGGGCGACCAGATGACCATCGCCGCCTGGCCCGCCATGTAGACCTCGCGCGACTGCTGCCAGTAGAGCTCGCCCGGCGGGCTCGCTTCGGCCAGGGTCTTGTAGAATTCCAGCGCCTCGATCGTCGGGCCGGGCTCGAAGCCGACCGAGCCGTCGGCGTGGACCGGCGTGACGCCGTTGGCCAGGAAGACGTGCTCGAGGACCTGGCTCATGTAGTTCTCGTCGACCTTGGTCGCGGCGACGAAGCCGTACATCTCCGGCGGATTGTGCAGCGCCTCGATGGCCGCCTCGACCGCCTCGTAGGTGGTCGGCGGGGCCAGGCCCGCCTCCTCGAACAGGTCGGCACGATAGACGATCATTTGCGTCCAGCCGTCCACCGGCACGGCGCCGTAGTCGCCGTCGAAGGCGGCCATCTCCAGCGCGCCGGGCGCGAAGGTGGCGGGGTCGAGTGCCGCCACCGCGTCGCTCGCCGCGAAGCTGTCGAGGATGCCCGCCTCCGACCAGGGCAGGACGTATTGCAGGGTGTGATAGATGATGTCCGGCAGGTCGTTGGCGGCGAAGGCGGCCGTCGCCCGGGTGCCGAGCTCGGACTCGGTCACCGGAATGACCTCGACCGCGACGCCGGACTCGGCCTCGAACTGCTCGGCCAGCTCCTGCTGGCGGGCCAGGCGCTCGGGCTGCTCCTCGGTGGTCCAGAAGCGCAGGCTCTGGGCATCCGCCGGGCTCGCGCCCGCGCCGGCGAGCGCGGTGGTGGCGAGCAGGGCGGTGGCCAGCCCGGCGGCGGCGCGCGCCAGGCGGGGCGGGGATTTCAGTTCTGTCATCGCGGGTCCTCCCTTGGCTTGTCGATTGGTCTTGCTCGTTGCCCGGGCGCTACCCGGGCGCGGCGGCGCGCGCGGGCGCCGGTCCGTGGGAGCCGCGCGGCACCAGCCGCGCGGGCCAGATCTCCTGCAACGCCTCGGCGGCCTCCCCGGCGAGGCGGGCCAGCACCATCTCGGCGAGGCGGGAGCCCGCCTCGCGCACCGGCTGGCGCAGCGTGGTCAGCGGCGGCTCGGTCAGCGGCGCCACCGGCAGGTCGTCGTAGCCGATCACCGAGACGTCGTCCGGCACGCGGAGCCCGGCGCCCTTGAACGCCCGGAGCGCGCCGATCGCCATCGGGTCGTTGGCCGTCAGCACGGCGGTCGGCGGGTCGGCCAGACGGCGCAGGGCCTCGGCCGCCCGCGCGCCGTCGGCCTCGGTCATGTCGGCTTCGACGACCAGGGCGGGATCGGCGGCGATCCCCGCGGCCGCCAGCGCGTCGGCGTAGCCGCGCCGGCGCAGCCGGGCGAGGTGGAGCTCGGCCGGGGCGTTGATCAGCGCGATGCGCCGATGGCCCAGCCCGACCAGGGCCGCGCAGGCCTCGGCGAAGGCGTTCTCGGCGTCGACGTCGAGATAGGCGTAGTCGAGCGGCGGGTCGCTGCGGCCGAGCGCGACGAAGGCCGCACCGGCCTCGCGCAGCATGGTGAGACGCGGGTCGGCGCTGCGCGTGCGCGCGACGATCAGGGCGTCGACCCGGCGCTCGCCGACCAGCCGGCGATAGGCCGCGATCTCCGCCTCGCCGGCCGCCGCGGCGGTGACGACAAGGTCCAGATCCTCGGACTCCAGCCGCTCGCCGATGCCGATCATGAGCTCCAGGAAGAACGGGTCGGCGAAATGCCCGGCGGGCAGCGGCAGCACCATGCCGATCGCGCCGGCCTTGCCCGAGGCCAGGCGCCGGGCGCTGCGGTTCGGGCTGTAGCCCAGCGCGCGGGCGGCCTCGACCACCCGCTCCCGGGTCCGGTGATTGACCTCCGGATACCCGCCGAGCGCCCGCGAGACCGTCGTCTGCGACAGCCCCAGATGGCGTGACAGCTCCCTGAGATTCATTTTTCGTTCGTTCAAAGGGCTTTCGAATGAAATATAGGGAAAGCCTAAGGGCCCGCGGAGTCAAGCCTGGCGAGCCCTGACAGGGGCCGCCCGGAGGGCGCGGCGGCGATGAAGGTCGCCCCCGGCGCGGTCCCTGGCGCGCGGCGGGCGGGCTTGATAGGGTCCGGCGTCGATGCCGGGACAAGGGGTCCCCTGTGTCTCGGCGCCCTAGCGCTGACGGGAGGCACGGACGTGGCGTCGTTCCAGCTGACGAGCCCGGATTTCGCCGACGGCGACTACCTCGGCAAGGAATACGGGATGAGCGCGGATTTCGGCATGGGCTGCGCGGGCGGCAACGTCTCGCCGGGCCTGTCCTGGACCGATCCGCCGGCCGGCACGGAGACCTTCGCCGTCACGTGCCACGACCCCGACGCGCCGACGCTCAGCGGCTTCTGGCACTGGATCGTGGTCAACATCCCGGGCGACGCGCGCGCCCTGCCGCGCGGGGCGGGCAGCACGGCGCCGTCCTCGATGCCGGTGGGCGCGCTGCAGACGATCGTCGACACGGGGAAGCCGGGCTATGCCGGCCCCTGCCCGCCGGAGGGCGACCACCCGCACCGCTACTTCTTCACCGTCTACGCGGTCGGCGGCTCGCTGCCGGTCGACGCGTCGACCATGCCGGCGGTAATCAGCTTCCAGCTCCACTTCAACACGCTGGCCAAGGCGTCGATCGTGGGGCTGTTCAAGCGCTGACGCGCCAGCGCCGGTCGGGCGAAGGAGCGGGGGCGGGGCCGCGTCAGGCCGCGCCCTCTTCGGCCACCATCCGGATGACCCGGCGCAGCATCGGCCATTCGACCAGCTCCAGGGCCTCGGCCGGCGTCGCCCAGCGGGCGTCGAGGGCGTCGTCGGCGGCGACGGGCTCGCCCGCCACCCAGTCGGCCAGCACGTCGACGATGGTGTAGTGGAAGGCGACCCGGCCGTCCGCGTCGCGCACGATGTTGTCGACGGCCGTCAGCACGCCGGTGGCGCGCACGGTGATGCCGGTTTCCTCCATCGCCTCGCGCTCGGCGCAGGCGAACAGGGTCTCGCCCAGCTCGAGCGAGCCGCCCGGCAGGCTCCACTGGCCGACGCCCGGCGGCTTGCCCCGCTTGATCAGCAGCAGCCGGCCCTCGTGGCGCACGACCACGCCGACGCCGACGCGCGGCCGGTCGGGGTAATGCGTGCTCATGCCCCTGGCCCCCCGCCGCCCGGCCCGCCGCAGCCCGGCCCCCCGCCGGGCCACCCCCTGGCGAGCGGAATCATCCGCCGTCGTCCTCGCCGTCGGGCGGCGGTGACTCCTCGGGCGGCGGGCCGGACGGGCGCGCGGCGAAGCGCGCGTCGATCGGCACCTGGAGGCCCTGGGCGAGCGCGTTTGTCTGGTTGGCGAGGCCGACCACCGCCATCAGCTCGGCGTACTGGGCGTCGGTCATGCCGGCCTTGCGCGCGCCGGCGGTGTGCGAGGCGATGCAGTAGCCGCAGCCATTGGTGGCGCTGACGGCGACGTAGAGCATCTCCTTGACCAGCGGGTCGAGCGCGCCGGGCGCCATGACCTCCTTGATCTGGCCCCAGATGCGCTCGAGCGTCGGCGGGTCGTGGGCCAGCGCCTTCCAGAAATTGTTGATCCAGTCCGTTCCCCGCGTGGCCATGATGTCGTCGTAGACCGCCCGCACCCGCGGCGGCGCATCGGCATACTCGATCATCGGTCCTCTCGATCGGTCGCGGGGAACGGACGGAAGCGGCGGGGCAGCGGCCTCAGTACATGTGCTGGCCGCCGTTGATCGACAGGGTGGAGCCGGTGATGAAGCTCGCGTCGTCGGCGACCAGGAACAGCACGCCGCGGGCGATGTCCTCCGCCTTGCCGAGCCGGCCGACCGGGATGCGCGCGATGATCTTCTCCAGCACGTTGGCCGGCACGGCGCGCACCATGTCGGTGTCGACATAGCCGGGTGCGATGGCGTTGACGGTGATGCCCTTGCCGGCGCCTTCCTGGGCCAGCGCCTTGGTGAAGCCGTGGATGCCCGACTTGGCGGCGGCGTAGTTGACCTGGCCGTACTGGCCCGCCTGGCCGTTGATCGAGCCGATATTGACGACCCGGCCGAAGCCGCGCGAGCGCATGCCCTCGATCGTCGCCCGGCACATGTTGAAGCAGGAGCCGAGATTGGTGTCGATCACCGCCTGCCACATCTCGTGATCCATGCGGTGCAGCGTGCCGTCCCGGGTGATTCCGGCGTTGTTCACCACGATGTCGACCGGGCCGAGGTCCTTCTCGACCTGGGCGATGCCGGCCATGCAGGCGTCGAAGTCGCTGACGTCCCACTTGTAGGCCTTGATGCCCGTGCGCTCGGTGAACGCCTTGGCGGCCTCGTCGTTGCCGCCGTAGTTCGCGGCCACCTTGTAGCCGGCCTCATGCAGGGCCACGCAGATCGCCTCGCCGATCCCGCGGGTCCCGCCCGTCACGACTGCCACACGGCTCATCCCTCACATCCTCCCTGGCTTCGCTTTCTAGGCGGCACGGGGCCGCCTTGGGGGAGCCGGGCACGTCGCGATCGGCGGTTGTGGTCCACCAACGCCGAATTGAACGACCCACCCGACTCGCTCGATCAAAACACGACGCCGGAAGGGTGTCAGCCGCCATGGCGCAAAAAAATCGGGGCCGCCGGGCGGGGGCGGCGGCCTCGATACGGGCGGGGGCGGACATCGGCGGCCATACGGATCACGGATTGAGGTGATGCCGATTGAAATCGCCGCTATGATAGAGCTTGACAATGATACGAGACCTCCGATGAATCTCCGCGACCTGGACTACCTCATCGCGCTCGCCGATCACGGCCATTTCGGCCGAGCGGCGGCGGCGTGCCATGTCTCCCAGCCGACGCTGAGCGGCCAGGTCCGCAAGCTGGAGGGGGAGCTGGGCGTGGCGGTGTTCGAGCGCGACGGTCGCCGGCTGCGCCCCACGCCGGTGGGCGAGCAGTTGATCGCCGAGGCCCGGCGCGCGGCGGCCGCGGCCGTCCGGATGCGCGCGCTCGCCCGGGCCCATGCCGATCCGCTGGTCGGCCCGGTGCGCCTGGGCGCGATTCCGACGCTGGCGCCCTATCTGCTGCCGGGCCTGCTCGACGCCATGGCGGCGCGGCTGCCGGCCATGCCGCCGGCGGTGCGCGAGGCGCTGACGGCGGAACTGGAGGCCGCGGTCGAGGCCGGAGAGCTCGACGCCGCCCTGACGGCGACGGCGCCGGCGCTTGCCAATCTGGTCGAGATCGCGCTGTTCGACGAGCCCTTCCGGCTCATGGTTTCGCGCGACCATCTGCTCGGTCGGGGCGATCCGGACACGCCGGTGCCCCAGGGCGCGATCCGGCCGGACGAACTATTGTTGCTTGCCGACGGGCACTGCCTGCGCGACCAGGCGCTGGCGGCCTGCGCGCGGGCCGGCGGGAGCGCGGGCGACGGTCGCGGCGCCGGGGTCGAGGGCGCGGCCGACCTTCGGGCGGCGGGGCTGGAGACGCTGGTCCGCCTCGCGGCCGCCGGCCGCGGCCTGACCCTGGTACCGGCACTGGCGCTGGAGGGGCCCGGCAGTCTGGACCCGCGTCTCGTCGCCCGGCCGATCGCGGGCGCCGGGGCCAGCCGCCGCATTCGCCTGATCCACCGCCGCGGCGACCCCCGCCGCACCGCCTACGTCACCCTGGCGGAGGTGGTGCGGGAGAGCCTGCCGGCTGCCGTGGCGCCGGCCTCGGGATGAGGAGCCGGTCGGTCGGAATCGACTCGCGCTTCCGCCGCGTGGGTAGGTTGCCCACCGCGAAGCGGTGCGCAACAGCTGCCACGCCGGTGCCGTCGCGCACGGCCTTGCGTCTGTGGGCGACCTACGGGGCCCTGGTCCTCAATCGCGCTCGATGCAGAGAGCGATGCCCATGCCGCCGCCGATGCACAGGGTGGCGAGGCCCTTCTTGGCGTCGCGCTTGATCATCTCGTGCAGCAGGGTGACCAGGATACGGCCGCCCGAGGCGCCGATCGGGTGGCCGATGGCGATGGCCCCGCCGTTGACGTTGACCTTTTCCGGGTCCCAGCCGACATCGCGGTTGACCGCGATCGCCTGGGCGGCGAAGGCCTCGTTGGCCTCGATCAGGTCGACGTCGTCGGCCTTCCAGCCCGCCTTCTCCAGCGCCTTGCGCGAGGCCGGGATCGGGCCGGTGCCCATCACCGACGGGTCGACGCCGGCCGTCGCCCAGGCGCGGATGCGGCCGAGCGGGGCGATTCCCCGGCGCTCGGCCTCGTCGGCCTCCATCAGCACCATGGCGGCGGCGCCGTCATTGATGCCCGAGGCGTTGCCGGCGGTCACGGAGCCTTCCTTGTCGAAGGCCGGGCGCAGCTTGGCGAGCTTGTCGGCCGTCGTGTCCGGGCGCGGATGCTCGTCAGTGTCCACGACGATGTCGCCCTTGCGGGTCTTGACCGTGACCGGCGCGATCTCGTCCTTGAAGCGGCCGGACTCCATCGCCTTGCCGGCCTTGGCCTGCGAGCCGGCGGCGAAGGCGTCCTGCTCCTCCCGGGTGATCTGGAACTTGCGGGCGACGTTCTCGGCCGTCATGCCCATGGGATAGCCGTTGAAGGCGTCCCACAGGCCGTCCTTCATCATGGTGTCGACCATCTTGGCGTCGCCGAGCTTGTGCCCGGCGCGCAGATGCAGGCAGTGGGGCGCGAGGCTCATGCTCTCCTGCCCGCCGGCGATCACCACCTTGGCGTCGCCGCTGCCGATCTGCTGGCTGCCGATGGCGACCGAGCGCAGGCCCGAGCCGCAGACCTGGTTGACGCAGAAGGCCGTGCTGCCCTCCGGCAGGCCGGCGCCCAGCGCGGCCTGGCGGGCCGGGTTCATGCCCGCGCCGGCCGTCAGGATCTGGCCCATGACGACCTCCTGAACCTCCTCCGGCGCGACGCCGGCGCGCTCCAGCGCGGCCTTGATCGCGACGACGCCGAGCTCGTGGGCCGGGGTGGTCGCGAGCGCGCCGTTGAAGGTGCCGATGGGCGTCCGGGCGGCGCCGGCGATGACGACTGCGGACATGGGTGTGCTCCTTCGCGGATGGGTACCGGGGGCGGGCTCTGGGGTCCGCGCGTGCCCGCACGATAGGCAGCGCCGTGCCTCGGTGCAAGGCAGCGCGCTCCACGTCCCCCGCAGGTGGCCCCGTCAACCGTGGGTCGCAAGCCAGCTTGCCAGCGGTTCCCAGACCTGCGCCCGTCCCCGGCCGCCGACGATCATCCCGATATGGCCCAGCGCGGGCGACAGAGTCTCGCTGCCGGGAATCCGCCCGGCCAGGCCCCGGGCGCTCGCCGGCGGGACGATCCGGTCGCGATCGGGAACGACATGCAGCGAGGGCAGCGACAGCGTCTCCGGCACCACCGGCGCGCCGGCCACCGCCCAGGCGCCGGCCGCCGGCGTGTTGCGGCCGTACCAGCCGTCCAGGCATTCCATCGCCACGGGGCCGGCCAGCGGCACGCCGTCGTTGAGCCAGTCCTCCAGCGCGACGAAGGGCTCGACCCGGGGGCTGTCCTCGGGCATTCGGGCGAAGCGCGCGAACTTGTCGAGCGCCAGCAGCGGGTCGAGCATCGCGAAGAGCATCTGGACCCCGTCGACCGGCAGCGCGCCCCAGGTCGCGATCGCCGGGCGGAACGGCTCCATGGCGGCGGCGAGGCGGGTGGCGCGGCCCGGATCCTCGGCATGGAAGTCCCAGGGCGTGGCCAGCAGGGCGAGCGCGGAGACGTCGCGTCGCCGCGCGGCCAGCGCCACGGCGAGGAGCCCGCCCATGCAGTAGCCCAACACCGGCATCGGGCCGCCGGTCGTGGTCAGCGCCGCCTCGAAGGCACGCTCCAGCCGGCCTGCGACATAGTCGGTCAGCGTGAAGTGCCGGGCCGCCTCGTCGGGCCAGCCCCAGTCGACCAGCAGCGGCCGGAACCGCCCGCCCGGCGCCGGCCCGGCGGCCAGCCAGCGCATCAGGCTCGTCGCCTCGGTCAAATCCAGGACATAGCCGCGGTTGACCAGGGACGGGACGACGAGGACCGGCTGGCCGTCGGCCGCCGCACCGGGCAGCCCGCCGAAGTCGAGCAGCCGCGTCCCGCCTTCCCGCCAGAGCACGGGCGGATCGGGAAGGGCGCGGCGATAGGGGTGGTGGCGGTAGCGCTCCAGCCCGGTCAGGAAGGCGTCGAAGCGACGGGCGATTTCCCCGGCCAGCGCGGCATGGGCGGCCGCCGGATCAGCCGCGCCGAGCGCCCTGGCGAGAGCGGCGAGTTCCGCCACCCGATCGGCCCGGCCGGGATCCGCCCCGGCCGCTGCCGCTTCCGCCGCTTGCGCTTCCGCCGCTGCCACCTGTGCCGTTTCCGCCTCCGTCGGCGGGGTCGGCCAGGGCGGATTCGAGGCGAGCGAGGCGAGCCTGGATATCGGCAAGACGCCCAGCGAGGTCATCCATGCCGTCTGTGCCGCCGCCAGATGGAACGCCAGCGGCCGGGGTCCCTGACGGGCCTGGGGCGGGTCCTGGGCCGCCGTCATGCGCGGGTCCTCCGCCGGGGGGCGTCGTACTGGAAGCGGGCGCGGGGCCGGAAGGGGACGTCGGGCCGGCGGTGCCGAACGCCCGGGCGAAGGCCGCCATGGCGGCCGCCGGGTCGACGCCCGGCGCAACGGCACCCGTCGTGCCCGGCCCCGTCGCGCCCGACATCGGCCAGCCCGGCGGCCAGCCCGGCGGCCAGGCGCTGGCCCACGGCCAGGCCGCGGCGCCGCCCGCCGGGGACGCCATCCCGGCCGGGGCCAGCATCAGGCGGAACAGGCGCGCCAAGTCCTCCGCGGCGTGCGGATCGGCCGCGACCGCCGACCATTGCTCCTGCCACAGGTCCAGGTAGCGCCGGGCCAGGTCGTCCAGGTCCGGCGGCCGGCCGCCCGTATCCTCGCCGCCCTCGGTCATGGGCGCGAGTATAGAAGCCGGCCCGGCGCGGGGAAACCGTCGCGCCCGGGTATGACGCGATGCAACATGGCCGACCCGACATTCTTGCATGCATGGCGGCCGATCCATTACCACATAGCGAGCAGAACGTATTGCTGCGCACAAGGCTGGGTGGGCCGACGATCATGGCGAACAGGAACAGCAAGGGCCGCGGGGGCGAAGACGACGCCCCGATCACGATCAAGAAATACGCCAATCGGCGGCTCTACAACACGGCGACGAGCAGCTACGTCACGCTCGACCATTTGTGCCAGATGGTCAAGGACGGCTCGGATTTCGCCGTCTACGACGCCAAGACGGGCGAAGACATCACCCGCTCGGTCCTGACGCAAATCATCGTCGAGGAGGAAAGCAAGGGCCAGAACCTCCTGCCAATCGGGTTCCTGCGCCAGCTCATCGGCCTCTACGGCGACCAGATGCAATGGATGGTGCCCAAGTATCTGGAATCGGCGATGCAGGCCTTCGCCCACAACCAGGATCAGCTGCGTCAGTACGTCCAGGGCACGATGGGGGGAATGTTCCCGTTCTCCGGCGCGCTCGAGGAAATGGGCAAGCAGAACGTGGCCATGATGGAACAGGCCATGAAGATGTTCTCGCCCTTCCCCCAGGGCCAGGAAGGGCAGGGCGACCAGTCGCCGGCCGCCGCCCTGACGCCGGAGCAGCAGCTCGCCGAGATGCAGCGCCGCCTGGACGAGTTGCAGAAGCAGATGAGCCAGCTCACGCCGCGGTCCGAGGGCAGCGAGTCGGGCGGCGGCGATGACGGCAAGTCGGCGGGCGGCAAGACGGGCGGCGGTTCGACCGCCTAGAGCATCCGCGCTCGGACGGGCGCGGGACCGTTCAGCCCGCGCGGGCGACCCGGCGATTCGGATGGGGGGCGATCGGGGCCGGGCTCTCGCCCTCGCGCGACCCTTCCGGGTCGGGCAGGACGGCGCCGAAGGGCCAGACATGGTCCACCGACGGGCGGGCGAAGTACCAACCCTGCAGCCAGTCGACCTTCTCCTCGCGCAGAGCGGCCGCGTCCTCGGCGGTCTCGACGCATTCGGCGACCGTGGCGAGCCCGAAGTTGCGGGCGAGACCCACCAGGGTGCGCACGAACATGCGGTTGTCCGGGTTGGTCGCGATGCCGCGCACGAAGGCGCCGTCGATCTTGACGATGTCGACGGTCAGGGTCTTCAGGTGGCGAAAGGAGGTGTAGCCGGCGCCGAAGTCGTCCAGCGCGATGCGACAGCCGAGCTCGCGCACGCCCGCGACGAACCGGGCGGTCTCCTCGATGTCCTGGATCGCCGCGGTCTCGGTGATTTCCACGGTGAGGCGCTCGGCGACGCTCCTGTCGCCGCCGACCAGGCCCTCGAGCTGGCGCAGCCAGCCCTGGTCGACCGCCGTCAGGCCCGAGATGTTCATGGCGAGGCGGAGCTGCGGGTCGGCGACCAGGCGGGCGACGGCGAGGTCGAGGACGCGGGCGTCCATCTCCCGCATCAGGCCGAGGCGCTCGATCACGGGCACGAACACGCCGGCCGGCACGATCCCGCCCTCCGTGTCGCGCAGGCGCAGCAGCGCCTCGTTGAAGTCGACCCGATGGTCGCCGGTGCGCACGACCGGCTGGATGGCGAGCAGAAGCCGGTCCTTCTTCAGCGCGTCCTTCACCTGCTCGGCGACGGTCATCACCGTGCGATGGTCGCGGCGCTCGGCCTCGGTGACGCGGTAGGCCCAGAACCGGTCGCGGCCGCGCCGCTTGGCTTCCTGCAGCGCCGAGTCGGCCCGGGTCAGCGCTTCGTAGACGGACTGCACGAAGCTCGGGAACGCGACCCCGCCGATCGAGACGGAGCAGTGGATCGGCCCCGAGGGCGTGTCGATCGGGTGTGCCCGGAAGAGCTCCAGGATCCGCTCGGCGACCTGCGGCATTTCGGTCTCGGCGCAGTCGGGCAGGACCACGCCGAAGGTATCGCCGCCCAGCCGGCCGACCACGTCGTCGGCGCCGACCGCCCGCGTCAGGCGCTGGGCGGCAGCGACGATCACGGCATCGGCGGTGAGATAGCCGAACGCGCTGTTGATCAGGGAAAGCTTGTCGACGCCGACGGTCAGATAGGCGCCAGAGCGCCCCGCCTTTCGGCCTTGAACCACCGCGCGGTTGAGCACGTCGCGCAGCCGGTTGCGGTTCATGCAGCCGGTCAGGTCGTCGTAGTTGGCCATCTGGACCAGATGGGCCTCTTCCAGCTTGCGCCGGGTGATCACCCGCAGCACCCCGCGCATGCGCACCGGCTCGCCGGTAAGCGACAGTTCCGCCGCGCCCCGGTCGTGGACCCAGCAGAAGCCGCCGTCGGCCTGGCGTACCCGGTATTCGCAGTCATAGGTGGCCGGCGCGCGATAGTGCTCGGCCAGGGACTTCAGCCGGTGGGGCAGGTCTTCCGGATTGACCCGCCCGTGATAGGCGTCCCCCGTCTCGTAGCCGTCCAGGGAGGTCGTGGCGAACAGCCGTTTCGCCGGTCCCGACCAGCGGATCCGGTCGGTGACCAGGTCCCAGTCGTAGACCACGTCGCCCGCGGCGACCATCGCCGCGGTGAGGCCGTCGCCTTCCGCCGTGTCGTGACCCGCCATCGTGATTCCGCCGTTAACGGTCGCGCCCGGACCGTCCGCCGTGGCCGCCTCCGGAAACCCTGCTCGACGGTAGGTGGGGGAGTCTTTCGATAGTCTTAAGCCCCTCGGGGTCCGGCCCGTTCCCGATGGGGGCAGGTCCGGTCCATCGGCGACATCCCTCGTCCGCGCCGGCCGCGGCGCAGCATTGGCGCGCTAGCCTGTGGGGACGTGTTCACGGGGCCCCGCCACGTCGTGCCGGGCCCGCCAGCCGCCGACGGAGCCCGCCGCCGTCATGATCGGACCGGTCCTGCGTCCCCTGCCATCGCTGCCCGTGCCCGTGCGCCACGGCACCGCGGTCGTGCCCGCGGCCCCGCCGCGGACGGCGGGCGAGGGATCGTCGCAGCAGGCGCCGGTGAAGCGCGAGATCGGTCCGGTCCCGGCGCCGGACGGCGGCCGGGTGCCGGCCGGACCGTCCAGCGGGCTCGGCGCCGTCATCGGGCTGCCCGCCGTGATCGCCGTTTCCGACCATGCCCGGGCCGCGCACGCCTACCGCCGCTCGGCCGAGCTGGGACCGCCACCGCCGCCGCTGGTCGACGCCTCGGTCTGAGGCGCGAAACGGGTCCGGCGGGGAGTCGCGCAGGTCAGGTCAGGTCGGAGGGCGGTGCGGCACGCGTCGCCGCCACCGCGTCGAGCAGCGCGCGGATCTCGCCATCCTCGAACAGCGCGGGCGTCCGGCGGTCAAGCCGGCGGCGCCAATTCGGGTGTTCGGCCACCGTGCCGGGCAGGTTCATCATCTCCTCCGCCCCGATCAGGTCCTCGAGCTGGACCATCATCAGCCGGGACGGGGTGGCGGCTAGGAAGCGATGGATCGCCGCCGAGAGCGCATCGTCGAAGGCGACCGCGGCCGGGTCCGCCCGATCCGCCGGCCACAGCCCGGCATCGACCAGGGCGGCCAGAAGCTTCGCCTTGTCGGTCTC
Organism: Azospirillaceae bacterium; assembly: GCA_040220455.1. GTDB lineage: Bacteria > Pseudomonadota > Alphaproteobacteria > DSM-16000 > Inquilinaceae > JAVJUS01. The sequence goes on along the minus strand of JAVJUS010000005.1, from coordinate 120,171 downwards.
CCGCGCCTCGAGATCGGCGTCGCGCGACGCGGCGTCGGGGTAGAGGTCGAGGCGGCGGCGCCAATCGATGTCGCGGCCGATCCAGAAGCCCCTGAGCGTCGGCAGGTCGTGGGTGCCGGCGGTCACCAGCGCCTGCCCGGGATAGGCGCCGGGCCGCACGAACAGGCCGTCGCCGACCCGCTCGAACATCATCACCTTGTAGGACAGGACGCCCGCCGCCTCCATCTTCGGGCGGAAGCCCTCCGGCACCGTGCCCAGGTCCTCGCCGACGACGACGCAGCGGTGCCGCCGGGATTCGAGCGCGATGACCCGGAACAGGTCGTCGACGGGCAGGCGCAGATAGGTGCCCTGGGCCGGGCTCATGCCCTCGGGAATCCAGAACAGCCGCATCAGCCCCATGGCATGGTCGATGCGCAGCGCGCCGGCATGGCGCATGTTGGCGCTGAGCGCGGCGGTGAGCGGGGCGTAGCCGCTCTCCGCCAGGCCCAGTGGGTCGAGCGGGGCGAGCCCCCAGTCCTGGCCGACCATGTTGAAGGCGTCGGGCGGCGCGCCGACCGACACGCCGCGCATCAGCTCGCCCGGATGGGCCCAGGCGGCGGCCGAGCCGGGGCTGACCCCGACGGCGAGATCGCGGTAGAGGCCGAGGCGCAGGCCGGCCGCGGCGGCGCGGTGGCCGACATCGGCCAACTGCTCGTCGGCGACGAACTGCAGCCAGGCCTGGAAGTCGACGGCGTCGTGGTTGGCGGCGGCCCAGTCGGCGACGGCCGGGCCATCCGGATCGCGCCAGGCCTCCGGCCAATAGCGCCAGTCGGCATAGGTCGGATCGTCCGGAATGAATCGGGCCTGGAGCGCCATGAACCGGCAGAAGCGCTCGAGCGGCGCCCCGCCGGCCTCCCGGAAGGCGGCGAAGGCCCGGTCCCGGGGGCTGCCGGTGTCCAGCTCGCGTGCCTTGAAGGTCGCCCACAAGTCCGCCAGCATCGGCATCAGCCGGCCCGCGACGTCGGGGTAGTCGACCAGCTCGGCCGCGCGCGCCCGCTCGACCGCCGCGCTTGTGCCCGGATCGCCGGCCCGGTCCTGGGCCGCGCCGCAATGGGCCCATTCCGGCGTCGCCGTGGGGTCGATGTAGAGGACGTTGAGCCAGTCCCGGCTCGCCGGGGAATAGGGGCTCGCCTGGTGCGGGTCGGCCGGGTAGAGGGCGTGGAGCGGGTTGATGCCGACCGTGTCGGCGCCGATCCGGCCGGCCTGCTCGACGAGTTCGCCCAGCGCCGGGAAGTGGCCGATGCCCTGGTCGGGTTCGCCGCGCAGGGCGTAGAGCTGGGCCGCCAGGCCCCACAGCCGCTCGCCCGGGGCGGCGTCCTCCGGGCCGAAGCAGGTCGGCGGCGCGACGATGACCCGGGCCGTGTCGGTCCGCCCGGCGATCGAGACCGTGAGCGCGTGGTAGCCCTCCGGCAGGTCGGCCGGCAGCATCAGGACGCGCTTGACCGCCGGTTTGCCGTCCACGGTCTCGCGATAGATCTCGGTTAGTTCCGCCGCCTCGCCCGTGCCCTCGTGGCGGTCGCCGTCCTCGAGATCCAGGGTCCAGGCGACCGGGCCCCCGCCCTCCGGGCCGATGACGCCGATGCCGCCCGGCTGGGCCTCCGAGCCGATGACCGAGACCGGGTCGACGCTGCGGCCCCAGCGCCGGCGGGTCAGCGCGGCCAGGCTCGCGGCCGCCTCGGCCTCGTCCGCCGCGGGCAGGCCGAGCGCGGCGAGGATGGTGCGGAGCGTCTCTGGCGACACCTCCTGCCAGACGCCCCAGATGTCGTGCCAGCCCGTGTCCAGGCCGACGGCCTCGGCCAGGCGAAGAAGCGCGGTCATGGGGGAAGAACTCCCGTCTCGGCGGCGGCGCGCCCCGGTGCGGTCAGTCGTCGAGCTCGAAGACCGCGAGGCAGCGCCCGTCCAGACGGTAGTCGGCGCCCGGGGCGTGATGCAAGCGGTCGGCGGCCGGCTCGCCCGTCGGCGTCATCGTGTCGACGACCATAGTCCAGCCCCGGGCGCCGGGGACGCGAGGCAGCACGAAGGTCAGCGCCTCGGCATGGGCGTTGGCGATGATCAGCAGCACCGAGTCGACCTCGACCTGCCCGTCGGCCCCGACAAAGGTCCCGGCGTCGCCCGACAGCATCAGCCCGAAGGCGCGGTTCTGCGGGTCCTTCCAGTCGGCCTCGGTGCGCTCCTGGCCGTCGGGGCGCAGCCAGAGGATGTCGCGCAGGCCGCGGGGCGAGACCTCGCGGCCGTGCAGGAAGCGGGGCCGGCGCAGGACCGGGTGCTCGCGCCTGAGCGCGATCAGCCGCTTGGTGAACGCGTGCAGGTCGGCGCCGTCATGGCCGTGATCGTGCAGGAAGCTCCAGTCGACCCAGGAGATCTCGTTGTCCTGGCAGTAGGCGTTGTTGTTGCCGTACTGGGTTCGCCCGAACTCGTCGCCGGCCAGGATCATGGGCGTGCCCTGGGAGAGCAGCACGCTCGCCATCAGGTTCCGCTGCTGGCGCTTGCGCAGGGCCTTGCGGGCCGGGTCGGCGGTCGGGCCTTCCTCGCCGTAGTTGGCGCTGAAGTTGTGATCGTGGCCGTCCCGGCCGTGCTCGCCGTTGGCCTCGTTGTGCTTGTCGGCGTAGCGTACCAGGTCGGCCAGCGTGAAACCGTCGTGGCAGGCCACGGCGTTGATCGAACTCCACGGCCGCCGGCCGTTGCGCTCGAAGACGTCGGCCGAGCCGGTCAGGCGCCCCGCGAGCTCGGGCACGATGCCCCGGTCGCCGCGCCAGAAGCGCCGCACCGTGTCGCGGAACCGGTCGTTCCACTCCGCCCAGCCCGTCGGGTAGTTGCCGAGCTGGTAGCCGCCCGGCCCGATATCCCAGGGCTCGGCGATCAGCTTGACTCGGTTGAGCACCGGATCCTGGCGCACCGCGTCGAAGAAGCCGGAACGCGGATCGAACGGCCCGCCGTCCTTGCCGTCGATCGCCTCCCGGCCGAGCGTCGAGGCCAGGTCGAAGCGGAAGCCGTCGACATGCATCTCCGTGACCCAGTAGCGCAGGCTGTCCATGACCATCTGCAGGACGCGCGGATGGGCGAGGTTGAGGGCGTTGCCCGTGCCGGTGTCGTCGGCGTAGTGGCGCGGATCGCCCGGCTTCAGGCGGTAGTAGGAGGCGTTGTCGATGCCGCGCAGGCTGAAGGTCGGGCCCAGGTGGTTGCCCTCGCAGGTGTGGTTGTAGACCACGTCGAGGATGACCTCGATCCCCGCCTCGTGCAGGCCCCGGACCATCGAGCGGAACTCGCCGATCGCGCCGTGGCCGTTGGCGACGTAGCGCGGCTCCGGCGCGAAGAAGGCGAGCGTCGAGTAGCCCCAGTAGTTGATCAGCCCCTTCTCGGTCAGGAACCGGTCCTGGTGGAAGGCATGGACGGGCAGCAGCTCGATCGCGGTGACGCCCAGATCCTTCAGGTAGCCGGTGACCTCCGGCCGTCCGAGCGCCGCGAACGTGCCGCGCTGGGCCGGCGGCATCTGGGGAAAGCGCTTGGTCAGGCCGCGGACATGGGCCTCGTAGATCAGCGTCTCGGTCCAGGGCACGTCCGGGCGCCGGTCGCCGCCCCAGGTGAAGGCCGGGTCGACGACGCGCGCCTTGACCATCGAGCGGGCATTGTCGCGCCGGTCGAAGGACAGGTCGGCCCGGCCCGAGCCGATGCGGTAGCCGTAATGCGCGTCGGTCCAGCGGATCGGGCCGGAGAGGCTGCGCGCGTAGGGATCGAGCAGCAGCTTGTTCGGGTTGAACCGATGGCCCGCCTCGGGCGCGTAGGGCCCGTGGACGCGGAAGCCGTAGAGCCGCCCGGGCCGGAGATCGGGCAGGTAGCCGTGCCAGACGTCGTCGGTCTTCTCCCCCAGCGCGATCCGCTCGACCTCGCGCTGGCCCGACTCGTCGAACAGGCACAGCTCGACGCTTTCCGCGTTCGCCGAGAACAGCGCGATGTTGACGCCGTGGCCGTCCCAGGTCGCGCCCAGCGGGTAGGGGCGGCCGGGCAGAAGCCGGTGGCGAAGGGGGGTGGGGGCGTCCATGCGCGGTGATCGCTCGGAGGGAACCTCGGCAAACAGTCCCTTTCCGCCTACGCCAGCCGGTGCGGCGCGGGCAAGCGGCTTTTTGGCGGATGCCCCGTTCGGGCGCCGGTGGCGGGCCGGCCGGCGGGCGCCTATCCTGGGCGAGACACGGGTTCGCGGAGAGTCGCATGGACGAGAAGGAAGAGGACCTGGACGCCGCGCTGCGCCGGGCTTACGGAGTCGAGGGGACCGAGGAGATCGTCGCCCTCTACCGTGACTGGGCGGCGCGCTACGACGCCGATACGGTCGGGCGCTTCGGCTATGTCGCGCCGGCGCTGGCGGCGCGGGCCTTCGCCGCGGCGTGGCCCGAGCGCGACTCGGGCGTGGTCGATCTCGGCTGCGGGACCGGGCTGTCGGGCGAGGCGCTGGCCGCCCACGGCTACCGCGCGATCGACGGCCTGGACATCTCCCCGGAGATGCTGGACCAGGCGCGGGCCAAGGGCGTCTATCGCGATCTCGCCGTCGGCGACCTGACGGCCCGACTCCACGCGCCGGACGGGGCCTGGGCCGCCGGCCTGTGCGTCGGCACCTTCACCCACGGCCATGTCGGCCCCGAGAGCCTGGGCGAGGCGCTGCGCGTCATCGCGCCCGGCGGGGCGCTGGTGCTGACCGTCAATGACGGAGTCTGGGACGATCTGGGATATCCGGCCGCGCTCGACGGCCTGGCGGCCGCCGGCACGGCGGATGTCGAGACGGTGGAGCAGGCCGAATACCTGCGCGAGGAAGGCATCGGCTGCCGCCTCGTCACCCTGCGCCGGCGGTAGGATGGCGGGCGCGTCGGGTGGGGTCCGCGAGCCGCGTAGGTCGCCCACGGCCGAAGGCCGTGCGCGACGGCGGGGCCGGCGTCGTCGCGCACCGCTTCGCGGTGGGCAACCTACCACTCCTCAGTCGTCATCCCCGCGAAAGCGGGGATCCATTTGCTCTACGCTCGGATCTGACCTGACAACAACTTGGACCCCTGCTTTCGCAGAGATGACGATCATTTAGCGAATAGCGTTCTCCACATCCCACCAAACCCGACACGGCACCTCACGCCGGCATCAGCACGATGGTGCCGAGCGGCGGCAGGGTCAGCGACAGGCTGTGGTCGCGGCCGTGCCAGGGCGTCGCCTCCGTATGGACCGAGCCCTCGCCGTTGGAGACGCCGGAGCCGCCGTAATCCGCCATGTCGGTGTTGAGCACCTCGCGCCAGGCGCCGGCGTGCGGCGTGCCGATGCGGTAGCCGTGGCGCGGGATCGGCGTGAAGTTGGAGATCACGATCGCCGGCGGGTCGCCGTCCTGGCCCTTGCGCAGATAGGCGAAGACCGAGTTCTCGATGTCCGAGCCCTCGATCCACTCGAACCCGTCGGCGTGGCAGTCGAGCGCGTGGAGGGCCGGAGTCGACCGATAGAGCTCGTTGAGGTCGCGGATCAGGCTCTGCACGCCGCGATGGAAGCGGTCGTCCAGCAGATGCCAGTCCAGGCTCGTGTTGTGGTTCCACTCCCGCCACTGGGCGATCTCGCCGCCCATGAACAGCAGCTTCTTGCCCGGGTGGGTCCACATGAAGCCGTAGTAAGCGCGCAGATTGGCGAACTTCTGCCAGTCGTCGCCCGGCATCTTGTTGATCAGCGAGCCCTTGCCGTGGACGACCTCGTCATGGCTCAGCGGCAGGATGAAGTTCTCGGTGAAGGCGTAGAGCAGCCCGAACGTCATGTCGTGGTGGTGGTAGCGCCGGTGCACCGGGTCCTTCGACATGAAGGTCAGGGTGTCGTGCATCCAGCCCATGTTCCACTTGTAGCCGAAGCCGAGCCCGCCCGTGTAGACCGGGCGGGACACGCCGGGCCAGGAGGTCGATTCCTCCGCGATGGTCGTCGCGCCCGGGTACCGGCCGAAGGCTTCGGTGTTGACGCGCTTGAGGAACTCGATCGCGTCCAGGTTTTCGTTGCCGCCGTACTTGTTCGGGACCCAGGCGTCGTCCGGGCGGCTGTAGTCGAGGTAGAGCATCGAGGCGACGGCGTCGACGCGCAGCCCGTCGATATGGAACTCGTCGAGCCAGTAGAGTGCGTTGGTCGTCAGGAAGTTGGCGACCTCCCGCCGGCCGTAGTTGTAGATCAGCGTGTTCCAGTCCAGGTGGAAGCCCTGGCGCGGGTCGGCATGCTCGTAGAGGTGGGTCCCGTCGAAGGTGCCCAGGCCGTGCGGGTCGGTGGGGAAATGGCCCGGCACCCAGTCGACCAGCACGCCCAGCCCCTCGGCGTGGCAGTGTTCGACGAAGTCGCGGAACTCGCCGGGATTGCCGAACCGGCTGGTCGGCGCGAACAGCCCGACCGGCTGGTAGCCCCAGGAGCCGTCAAACGGATACTCGCTGACCGGCATGAGCTGGATGTGCGTGAACCCCAGCTGCTTGACGTAGGGGATCAGCGTGTCGGCCAGCTCCTGGTAGCTGAGGTAGCGCTCGCCCTCCTCGACGACGCGGCGCCAGGAGCCGAGATGGACCTCGTAGATCGAGATCGGCGCCGTGATGGCGTTGCGCCCCTTGCGCTCGGCCATCCAGCGCTCGTCGTGCCAGGGCCGCTCCTGCGGGCCCCAGACGACCGACGCCGTGCGCGGTGGCTGTTCGGCATAGAAGGCGTAGGGGTCGGCCTTCAGCGGCAGCAGCTCGCCGTGCGGGCCCTTGATCTCGTACTTGTAGGAGGCGCCGGGCCCGACGCCGGGCAGGAAGAGCTCCCACACCCCGGGGCCGTGGCGCAGGCGCATGGGATGGCGCCGGCCGTCCCAGCCGTTGAACTCGCCGACCACCGCGACCCGGCTGGCGTTGGGGGCCCAGACCGAGAAGGCCGTCCCCTCGACGCCGTCGAGCACCGACGGATGCGCGCCCATCCGGCGCCAGGTCTCCAGGTGGGAGCCCTCGCTCAGGAGGTGGATGTCGAGGTCGCCCAGCACCGGCGGGAAGGAATAGGGGTCGTGGATCTCGACCTGGCCGGCCGGCCAGTGGACGCGCAGGCGATAGGCGTAGGTCTCCTTGCGACGGCGAACCTCGCCCTCGAAGAAGCCGGTGACGTGAACCTTGTCCAGCGTGGCGTCCGTCTCGCCGGAGTCGGCGTTGACGACCTCGACCTTGTCGGCGTCCGGCAGGAAGGCGCGAATGATCGTCGCGCCGCCGGCCTCGTGCATGCCGAGCACCGAGAACGGGTCGCCGTGCCGCGCCTCGACGATCGCCGCGATCGTGCCGGCATCGGTCAGGCCCTTGGCGGCGCCCTTGCCCGATGCCTTGCCGGCCGGCGCGGCCGTCTTCTTCGGCGTCTTGGCCGTGGCGGCCTTCGCGGCCGGAGCCTTGGCCGGGGCCGCCTTGCGCGTGGCGGACTTGCCCGGGGCGCCGGCCGCCTTGGCGCGGGAGGCGCGCTTGGGCGTCGGCTTGTCGGAGTCAGTCGTCATCGCCACTCTCCTGCGGGGCGGCATGAGCGTCGAGCAGACGCGTCACGCCGCGAACGGGGATGATCAGCCAGCCGGGCCGATTGGCCGCCTCGTAGCCGATCTCGTAGAGCGCCTTCTCCAGCACCAGCAGATCGATCAGCCGGTCGGCGTCGGCGCGCTCGGCCGGCCAGCTCACCGATCCCTCGGCGGTCTCCGCATAGGCGGTCATGAAGGCCTCGCAGGCCATCTCACGCCAGTGTCGGGCGTCGTCGAGGAGCGGCGCGAACCAGTCCGGGTTCTCGTCCGCCAGGCGCATCACCGCGGCCCAGGCGGCGTAGTCGAAGCTGCGCAGCATCCCGGCGACGTCGCGCAGCGGCGTCTTTTTGGCCCGCCGCTCGGCCAGCGGCCGGGTCGGCTCGCCCTCGAAGTCGACGATCATGAAGTCGGCCTGGTCGACCAGCACCTGACCCAGATGCAGGTCGCCGTGGTGGCGCGTCTTGGCCGCCGGCGTCGCGATCGCCGCCAGCCGGCCGATCAGGTCCATACACTCGGCCCGGCGCTCGATCAGGCCGGCGACCTCGGCCTGCTGGCCCTCGGGCACGGCGGCCAGGGCGTGGGCGAGCGCGTCGAAGGCGATTCCGGCCTGGCGCGCGACATCGCCTTCCATCTCCGCCCGGTCGGCTTCGGTCATCGGCTCCGGGTCGAAGTCCGGATCGCCGGTCTCGAGCGCGAAGGCGCGATGCAGCTCGGCGATCCGCTGGCCCAGCACGGCCGCCCGGTGCAGATAGCCGGCGTAGCGCTCGGCCCTGGGCATCTCCGGATCGCCGATGCCCAGGCGCAGGTCGTCGAGCTCGCGCATCAGGTAGTCGAGCGTGAAGCTCCACCCGTCGCCCTGGTTGCGCGCGAAACCCTGGACCACTGCGAGCGCGGTCGGCGTGCCCTCGGCGTCGACGAGCTCGAGCGTGCCGAGCAGCGTCGGCACGTTCGGATAGCCGGCGACGTCGGACAGGAAGCGCCCGATCTCGACCTCCGGATGGACGCCGGGCGACAGCCGGCGATAGACCTTGAGGACCGCCTTCTCGCCGATCAGGATCGACGAGTTGGACTGCTCGACGCCCATGCGCCGGATCTCGTCCTCCGGGGCCACGGCCAGGTCGCCCAGCGCCGTGCCCGGGGTGAAGACCAGCCGGCCGCCCTGGAGCGTCGGCATCTCCGTGCGGCCGTGCAGGCTGTCGATCACGGCGCCGACGAAGTCGGGCGAGGCCGCGGCGTCGATCAGGGCGCCGAGGCGCGGGCCGCGGCGGATCTTGGCGAGCGTCCAGGGCAGTTGGGCCGATCCGCTGACCAGCTCGGAGTCGTCCCAGCGCAGCGCCAGCGGCATGAAGTAGCGCTGGCCCGACGCGTCGCCGGCGAGATCGACGTCGACCACGGCGCCCAGCAGCGCGCCCTCGGTGCTCGACACCGGGGCCAGATCGACCAGGCGCGTCGTGCGCAGGCCCTGGTCCTTGGCGGCGAACCAGCGCTGACCCGCGATGTACGCGGGCAGAACCTCGCGCGCGAGCAGGTCGCCGACGCGCCCCTCCGCCAGGCCGCGCCAGCCGCCGGCGAGCACCAGGGTCGCGAAGTCGGGCACGGGCTCGGGCTGGGGCTCGTGCCACGCCGGAACCTCCGCCTCCTCGGTCAGCAGGAACCAGTAGAAGCCGTAGCCGGGCAGGGTCAGCAGGTAGGTCAGGTCGCCGATCGGCGGGAAGGAGCTGCGGCCCATGAGCTCGACCGGCACCCGGCCCTTGTACTCGTGCAGGTCGAGCTCGACCGCGTGGGCCTGGCGCGAGAGGTTGGCGACGCACAGGATCGTCTCGCGCTCGCCGGTCTCGCCTTCCCATTCGCGCAGATAGGTCAGGATCTTGCGGTTGCCCGGATAGAGGAAGCGCAGCCGGCCGCGCCCGAAGGCGGGGTGGCGCTTGCGCACCTCCATGATCCGGCGCATCCAGTTGAGCAGCGAGGACGAGCTGCGATGCTGGGCCTCGACATTGACCGCGTCGAAGCCGTAGATCGGATCCATGATCGCCGGCAGGTAGAGCCGGGCCGGATCGGCCTTGGAGAAGCCGCCGTTGCGGTCCGGCGTCCACTGCATCGGCGTGCGCACGCCGTCGCGGTCGCCCAGGAAGATGTTGTCGCCCATGCCGATCTCGTCGCCGTAATAGACGATCGGCGTGCCGGGCATGGAGAACAGCAGGCTGTTGAGCAGCTCGATCTTGCGCCGGTCGTTGTCCATCAGCGGCGCCAGGCGCCGGCGGATGCCGAAATTGATCCGGGCGCGCCGCTCGGCGGCATAGAAGTTCCAGAGATAGTCCCGCTCCCGGTCGGTGACCATCTCGAGCGTCAGCTCGTCATGGTTGCGCAGGAAGATCGCCCACTGGCACTGCTCCGGGATGTCCGGGGTCTGGCGCACGATGTCGGTGATCGGGTGCCGGTCCTCCTGTGCCATGGCCATGTACATCCGCGGCATCAGCGGGAAGTGGAAGGCCATGTGGCATTCGTCGCCGTCGCCGAAATAGGGCAGCGTGTCCTCGGGCCACTGGTTGGCCTCGGCCAGGAAGAAGGCGTGGGGATGGCTCTCGTCCAGAGCGGCGCGCAGGCGCTTGAGGACGTCGTGGGTCTCGGCCAGGTTCTCGTTGTTGGTGCCGTCGCGCTCCACCAGGTAGGGGATCGCGTCCAGGCGCAGGCCGTCGACGCCCATGTCCAGCCAGTAGCGCATGGCGTCGATCACGGCCTTGATCACGCGCGGGTTGTCGAAGTTCAGGTCCGGCTGGTGGCTGAAGAACCGGTGCCAGTAGTACTGCTGGGCGACCGGGTCCCAGGTCCAGTTCGACAGCTCCGTGTCGGAGAAGATGATCCGTGTCTCCGGCCACTTCTTGTCGTCGTCGGACCAGACGTAGAAGTCCCGCGCAGCGCTGCCGCGCTTGGCCTGCCGCGCCTTCTGGAACCAGGGATGCTGGTCGGAGGTGTGGTTGATCACCAGCTCGGTGATCACGCGCAGGCCACGCCTGTGGGCCTCCTTCACGACGGCCTTGAAGTCGCGGAGATTGCCGTAGGAGGGGTTGACCGCCCGGTAGTCCGCGATGTCGTAGCCGTCGTCGCGCAGCGGCGAGGGGTAGAAGGGCAGCAGCCAGATCGCCGTCACGCCCAGATCGACCAGGTAGTCGAGCTTGGCCATGACGCCACGGAAGTCGCCGATGCCGTCGTCGTTGCCGTCGAAGAACGACTTGACGTGCAGCTCGTAGATGATGGCGTCCCGGTACCAGTCCGGTACGGGATGAGGCGAGAGCGCGTCCTTGGGCATGGGTTCCCCGGCGCTCGGGAGGCGCCTTTTCATCGAGTTCCGATCACGCGAGGCTAAGGACACCCCGGGCCGAGTCAACAGGCTAGAGGGCCGTCGCGTTCCGGCATGATCAGCGGTCGGCGGTGCGGAAGACGACCAGCAGGTTGTTCGCCGGCATCTCGGCGACCTCCTGGCGGGTCATGCCGTGGCCCGCGGCGACGTCGCCGACCCGGTCCAGGTCGCGGATGCCCCAGGCGACGTTCTGGGCGCGGAGCTTGCTGTCGAAGGCGTCGTTGGACGGCGAGGTGTGCACGCCGCCGCGCATGAAAGGGCCGTAGAGGATGACGTAGCCCCGGGGCTTGAGCACGGCCGCCGCGCCGCGCATCAGGCCCGTCGTGCACGCCCAGGGCGCGATGTGGATCATGTTCGCGCTGAAGACGACGTCGAAGACCGGGCCGTCGGGCTCCTCCACGGGCCAGGGGGCGTCCGTCACGTCGAGCGCGATCGGGGCGAGCAGGTTGCTCAGGGCCGCGTCCTGCGCCCAGGCGGCGGTCGAGGCGCGCAACTCGGGATCCGCGTCGCTCGGCTGCCAGACCACGTGGGGCAGGCCGGCGGCGAAGTGACAGGCGTGCTCGCCGGTCCCGCTGCCGATCTCCAGCACCGTCGCCGGGTCTGGCAGCAGGCGCTTCAGCTCGGCCAGGATCGGCTCCCGGTTGCGCTCGGTCGCCGGCGCGTGACGCTTGGCGTCGGCGCCGTGGACGACGCCGGGCTCGCCGTCGCCGCCGGTCATGAAGGCTCCGGGCATGACCCCGTCTCCCTTGCTCTTGCTCGCTCTCGCGGTAGCGGTCGCGCTCCCGCGTCCGGGCGGTCAGCGCACGATCACCACCGTGCAGGGCGCCAGGCTCGCGACCTTGTGGCTGACCGAGCCGAGCAGCGCGCCTTCGACCTCCGTCAGCCCGCGGCAGCCCATGAAGATCGCGTCGACCCGGTGATGCTCGGCGTACTCGACGATGGTGCGCGACGGCCTGCCCTCGCGGAAAATCGTGTCGACCTTGGCGATGCCCGACGCGTTCGCCTTGCGCCGGACATCCTTGATCAGCTTGTGCGTCGCCTCGTCGATATCCAGGATCGCCTCGCCGGTCAGGTGCTCCTGGTCCAGATAGCGCCGGAGCGCCTCGGGCACCGGGAACTTGCGCGCGACGTGCAGCAGCGTCAGCTTGGCCTCGGACAGCCGGGCCTGCTCGATCGCCAGATCGGCGGCCTTGAGCGACAGCCCCGACCCGTCGATCGGCACCAGGATATGCTTGAACACCGGCGCCTCCCGCCTGTCGCGTCCCACCGTGGGCGGCACTCTAGCCGAGCCGGCGCGCGCTCGGAAGCGTGGTGGTCGGGACGGCGCCCCCGCGGCGGACGGGCATGAGCGACGCGCGCCTGCCGACCCATCTCTGGGTCTCGGCCCATCTCGCGCGCTGCTCGGCCGAGGGGGTGCCGGCCTATGTAGTGCGCAAGGGCGACGCCACGGGCGGGCTGGTCCTGCTCAAGCTGGTCCGGGGCGTGGCGGGCTGCCGCGTGCTCGTCCAGGCGCGCGACCTGGACGGCCGACTCGGCTGGATGGCGGTCCTGGGCGACGGGCTCGTGCCCGAGAGCGAGGCCGACGCCTATGCCGAGCGCGCCGCCGCCCGCGACCCCGACCTCTGGATCATCGAGATCGAGCATCCGGAAGGCTGGCACCCCTTCGAGGGGCCGGTGTTCTGAGGCCTGCCGCGGGAATCGTCACGCGACTTTGACGAGCCGTACCCTTCCGGCCCTCTTCGCGCCGTCGGGCGGTGCGTATACCCTCCGCCAATGGCGGAAGCGAGGGCACGGCGAAGGGGCGGGCGTCTTGTCGGGGTCGCGGTGCTCGGCGCGGTAGCCGCGCTCGCGCTCGCGACGATCGTCCTCGCCGGGCGATCCGGCATGCTCGACATGACGGCGCACGCCCTGGCCGAGGCGATCCGCGATCTCGGCCCCGCGGCGGCCGGCGGCGCCGTCGCGGCGATGGTGCTGCATTCCTTCGTGCCGCTGCCGGCCGAGGTCATCGCCATGGCCAACGGCATGGTCTTCGGACCGCTCCTGGGCCTGGTGCTGACCTGGGTCGGCGCGATGGCCGGCGCCATCGTCGCCTTCGCCCTTGCGCGGCGGCTCGGCCGGCCCTTCGTCGCCCGGCTGGTGCCCGAGCGCCACTGGCACCGGATCGACGCCTGGACCGCCGAGAGCAGCGCCGGCGCGCTGCTCATGGCGCGGCTGGTGCCGGTGATCTCGTTCAACCTGATCAACTATGCCGCCGGGCTGACCGGCGTGCCTTGGCGGACCTTCCTGTGGACCACCGCCATCGGCATCCTGCCGGTCACCGCGGCCTGCGTGTTCCTGGGCGAGCGTCTGCTGACCGCCCCGGTCTGGGTCTGGCTCGCGCTCGCCGCCGCCATGGCCGCCCTGTGGTGGGGAATGCACCGTTGGCGGGCGCGGGCTAGAGCATCCTGCGCCCGAACGGGCGCAGATAAGATGCTCTAGGTTGTTGAAGATAGGGCAATTTTTTCCGAACTGATGATACCATCAGTTCGGAAATTGCCCTAGAGCCCCAGCCGATCCAGGGTGAGCGGGCCGACCAGCCCGTCGGCGGCGAGGCCGTTGGCGCGCTGGAAGTGGCGCAGCGCCCGGTCCGTCACCGGGCCGTGGAAGCCGTCGGCGCGGATCGGCCAGCCCGCGGCGCGCAGGGCCTCCTGGACCGCCAGCACGTCGGCGCCGAGCAGCGCCGGCGTCTCCAGGCGCAGCAGCCGGCTCTGCAGACGGGGGCGGGGTGGGCCGTCGCCGGTCAGGTCGGCGCGGGTGTAGACCGTGCCGTCGATCAGCGCCGGGCCGGCCGGCGCCGCGGCGGGATCCCGGCCGGCCGAGGTCGAGCGGGTCGCGGCGGCGCGCCGCGCGACCGGCGCCGCGCGCTCGACCGAGGCCGAGGCCGCGGCCGGCGTCTTCGCGCCTTCCGGGTCCTGGGCCGGGGAGCGGGACGCCGCCAGGGCCCCTGGGCAGACGGCCGGGTCGACGGGCCGCGACTCGCCGAAGACGATCGCCGTGTTGAGGCCCTTGGCGCCCTGGAACCGTCCCTCCACCCGGAAAGTGCGCTGGGCGAGGTCGAGATACTGCTGCAGATCGACGCGGAAGGACTCCTCGGCGGAGTCGTCGAAGATGAGGATCTCGTAGTCGTCGACCTCGATCTCCTCGCCGCCATAGCCGAACATGCAGTCGTTGTTGACCAGTTTGCCCGGATGCACGCCGCCCCGATGGGACGCCCGGCAAACATAGAGCTTGCCGTCATGGGCCTCGCGATTCTCCTGGCCGGCGACGACGCCCAGGTCGGCGTCGGTGGAGCCGCGCTCGTGGGCTTCCCAGTCGAGCCCCGTGCCGCCGCCGACCAGCACTTCGAAGGGTCGGCGCTCGTATTCCCGGCCGCCGTAGGAGATGTTGCAGTTGCCGGCGACCACCTTGCCCGGATGGGTCGTGCCGGCGTACCGGGCCCGGCAGAGCGGCAGCATGCGCAGCTCGCCCGAGCCCGGCACGGTCTCGCGCCCGGCGATGACCGCGCCGGCGGGAACCCGACCGGTCGAGCGCACCCAGTCCAGCACCGGGCGGTGGTACAGGTCGGCCGGGCCGCGCAGCTCCAGATCCAGGAAATAGGCCAGATCCTCGATCAGCAGCCGGACGGTCGTGAGCTGGATGTCGAACTCCGTCCCCGGCAGGACGGGCGCGCTCCAGCCCTGGCGCACCGTGATCTCCCGGCTCTCCTGTCGGGTCGTCGCGGTCGAGCCGGAAACGGCGGCGTTGATGCTGCCGCTGGCCGATCCGCCGGGCCAGTTCGCCTCGACGGTCACCTCCGTGCCGACCTCCCAGCCCCGGGTCGTGGTCATCCCGGTCGATTCCACGAAGCTGCCCTCGAGGTTCCCGTCCGCCGTGCGGGTCTCGCGCGTCGCGCAGTTGCGCGCGACGGTATTGGCGAGGCCGAGGGGCACGGTCGCGATGGCCGTCGGATCGTCCGCGAAGATCAAGTCGCCCGGCGCCACGAAGCCGGCGAAGGCGAGGCGCGAGAGCTCCCGGCCCGCCGGCACCCGCGCGCGGATGTCGGGGGTCGCGCGCAATGCCTCGAACAGCCGGCTTTCCGTGTCGCGCATCGCGTGCGCCGTGCCCGTCGCGGCGAGGATGCCCGGCAGCGCCAGCGCGGCGGCGAGCAGGAAGGCGCCGGCGCGCCCGGGCGAGAGGCGCGCCATGGCCTTCTCCGTCGATTGTTGCAGTATCGGGACGGGATCGTACCCGATAATTCATTAGAAAGCTATTTAATAACCGAAATGTCACGTCCTCGCGATCTTTCGATACCGAGATCCACGCGCGACGGCGGTCGAGCCGGCGCTTGACACGCGCTCCGCGCGCGCCTAGTTTACGTTTACGTAAACGTCATCAGCCGGCCCGTCCGTTTCGAACGACGCCGGCCCGTCCTTTCGGAGACGCTGGCGACCATGGCCTCCCGGCCGCCGCTCAACGCCCTGACCGACACGCTGCCCGGGGAGCCGGGCGGCGAGGCCGGGGCGACATTCACGATCTCCGATCTCGCGGCCGCGTTCGACCTGACGCCGCGTTCGATCCGCTTCTACGAGGACGAGGGATTGCTCTCCCCCGGCCGCGACGGGGTCGCGCGGGTCTATACCCGCAAGGACCGGGCGCGGCTGGCGCTGATCTGCCGGGGCAAGCGGCTCGGCTTCTCGCTCGCCGAGATCCGTGAGTTCCTGGACCTCTACGACGTGGACGAGGCGCAGGTCGAGCAGATGTCCTATCTGCTCACCCGCGCCCGCCAGCGTATCGACGCCCTGGAGCGCCAGCTCGCCGACGTCCGCCAGACGCTGGACGAGCTGCGCTCGCTGGAGGGCGCCATCGTCACCCATCTCGACCGGCACGGCGCCGGCCCGAGGCGTCGCGACGACGCCGCGGGTGACCGGGCCGTGCCCGATACCGACAACCGAGGCTCGCCGTCATGAACAGGAACGTCGTCATCGCGGGCTATGCCCGTTCGCCGCATCACTTCGCCGGCAAGGGCGATCTCGCCCGGGTGCGCCCGGACGACCTGGCCGCCCAGGTCGTCAAGTCCGTCGTCGAGCGCACGGGCGTGGCGCCGGACGACATCGAGGACCTGATCATGGGCTGCGCCTTCCCGGAGGGCGAGCAGGGCTTCAACATCGCACGTTTGGTCGTCTTCCTGGCCGGGCTGCCGGAATCGGTCGCCGGCACGACGGTCAACCGGTTCTGCGGCTCCTCCATGCAGGCGATCCACATGGCGGCCGGCGCCATCCAGATGGACGCGGGCGACGTCTTCGTCTGCGCCGGGGTGGAGAGCATGACCCGGGTGCCCATGATGGGCTTCAACCCGGCGCCGCATCCCGGCCTCGCCAAGGAGAACGCCGGCGCCTACATGTCCATGGGCGAGACGGCGGAGAACCTGGCGCGCAAGTACCAGATCACCCGCGAGGCCCAGCAGGACTTCGCCATCCGCTCCCACCAGCGCGCCGCCGCGGCGTGGGAGCAGGGACGCTTCGGCGACGAGGTCGTGCCGATCACGGTCAACGGCAAGACGGTCGAGCGTGACGGCACGATCCGCCCGGACAGCTCGCAGGAGAGCCTGAGCGGCCTCAAGCCCGCCTTCGACAAGGACGGCACGGTCACCGCCGGCACCTCCAGCCCGCTGACCGACGGCGCCTCGGCGACCATCGTCGCGTCGGAGGAATACGCCAAGGCGCACGGCCTGCCGATCCTGGCGCGGGTGCGCTCCTCGGCGGTGTCCGGCTGCGATCCGACGATCATGGGCATCGGCCCGGTCCCGGCGACAAAGAAGGCGCTGAAGCGCGCCGGGGTCGAGCTGTCCGACATCGACGTGATCGAGCTCAACGAGGCCTTCGCCGCCCAGTCCATGGCGGTCGGCCACGAGCTCGGCCTGGACTGGGACAGGACGAATCTCGACGGCGGCGCCATCGCGCTCGGCCATCCGCTCGGCGCGTCGGGCGCCCGGATCACCGGCAAGGCCGCCCAGGTGATGCAGCGCGAGGGCAAGGGCCTGGCGCTGGCGACCATGTGCATCGGCGGCGGCCAGGGCATCGCGACGGTGCTGGAGGCGGTCTGAGCGGCGGGGCGCCACAGCCCGCCGTCTCCGCATCCCGCATCCTCCCCGCGATCCCCGTGACGCCCCTGGCGAGAAGGCGAACGCCATGACGATCGAGACCATCGCCGTGATCGGCGCCGGCGTGATGGGCAGCGGCATCGCCGCCCATTTCGCCAATGCCGGCTATCCCGTGCGCCTGCTGGACGTGGTGCCGAAGGGCGCCGCGGAAGGCGGCAACCGCAACGCCCTGGCCGAGGGCGCGATCCAGCGCATGCTCAAGGCCGACCCTGCGCCGTTCATGTCCAGGCGCGCGGCCAAGCTGGTCACCCCCGGCAATATCGAGGACGACCTGGACAGCCTGGCCGACGTCGACTGGGTGGTCGAGGCCGTGCTGGAGGACACCGGCGTCAAGCGCGCGCTCTACGACCGGCTGGAGGCGGTGCTGAAGCCCGATGCGGTGATCTCGTCCAACACCTCGACGATTCCGCTCGGCATGCTGACCGAGGGCCGGTCGGAAGGCTTCCGCCGGCGCTTCCTGATCACCCATTTCTTCAATCCGCCGCGCTACATGCGCCTGCTGGAGCTGGTCGCCGGGCCGGACGCCGATCCGGCGATCGTCGAGGCGGTGCGCGGCGTCTGCGACCACCGCCTGGGCAAGGGCGTGGTGACCTGCAAGGACACGCCCGGCTTCATCGCCAACCGCATCGGCACGCTCTGGATCCAGTCCTCGGTCAACAACGCCATCGACATGGGGCTGAGCGTGGAGGAGGCCGACGCCGTGGTCGGCCGGCCGATGGGCGTGCCGAAGACCGGCATCTTCGGGCTGGTCGACCTGGTCGGCCTCGACCTGATGCCGCACATCGCGAAGAGCCTGCTCGCCACCCTGCCGGCCGACGATCCCTATCGCGCGCTCTACCGCGAGGAGCCGCTTGTCATGCGGCTGATCGAGGAGGGCTATACCGGCCGCAAGGGCAAGGGCGGCTTCTACCGGCTCAACAAGGCCGGCGGCGGCAAGGTCAAGGAGTCGATCGACCTGAAGACCGGGGAGTTCGCGCCCTCGGTCAAGGTCACGCCGGAGGCGGTGGATGCCGCCAAGGCCGGGGGTCTGCGCGCGCTGGTCGAGCATGACAGCCCCGCCGGGCGCTATGCCTGGGCGGTGCTGCGCGACACGCTCGCCTACGCCGCCCGGCTGGTGCCGGAGATCTGCGACACCATCCTCGGCGTCGACGAGGCCATGCGGCTCGGCTACAACTGGAAGTTCGGGCCGTTCGAGCTGATCGACCAGCTCGGCGCGGACTGGTTCGCCGATCGCCTGGCGGCCGACGGCCAGGCCGTGCCGCCGCTGCTCGAGGCCGCGCGAGGCAAGGGCTTCTACCGCGCCGAGGGCGAGCGCCTGCAATACCTGACGACGGCCGGCGACTTCGCCGACATCGTCCTGCCGGAGGGCGTGATCCGGCTGTCCGACATCAAGCGGGTGTCGAAGCCGCTGCTGAAGAACGGCTCGGCGGCGCTGTGGGACATCGGTGACGGCGTCACCTGCTTCGAGTTCACCTCGAAGATGAACTCCCTCGACGACCAGACCATGGACCTGCTGGGCAAGGCACTGAAGCTGACCGGCAAGTCCCACAAGGCGATGGTCGTCTATAACGAGGGCTCGAACTTTTCCGTCGGCGCCAATCTCGGGCTGGCGCTGTTCGCGGTGAACATCGCGCTCTGGCCGCAGATCGAGCAGTTGGTCAAGGGCGGGCAGGACGCCTACAAGGCCATGAAGTACGCGCCCTTCCCGGTGGTCGGCGCGCCGTCGGGTATGGCGCTCGGCGGGGCGTGCGAGATCCTGCTCCATTGCAGTTCCGTGCAGGCCCATGCCGAGAGCTATGTCGGCCTGGTCGAGGCCGGTGTCGGGCTCGTGCCCGGCTGGGGTGGCTGCAAGGAGATGCTGCTGCGTCACATGGCCGACAAGCGCCGTGCCGGCGGACCGATGCCGCCGATCTCCAAGGTCTTCGAGACGATCGGCATGGCCAAGGTCGCCAAGTCGGCCCACGAGGCCAAGGAGATGCTGTTCCTGCGCGAGGGCGACGGCGTCACCATGAACCGGGACCGGCTGCTCGCCGACGCCAAGGCCCGCGCGCTGGCGATGGCCGAGGACTACGCCCCGCCTGCCCCGCCGGAGGAGATCCGCCTGCCCGGGCCGACCGCCCGCACGGCGCTCGAGCTCGCGCTCGACACGATGGCCAAGCAGGGCGTGGCGACGCCGCACGATACCGTGGTCGCCGACGGCCTGGCCCGCGTGCTGTCCGGTGGCGATACCGATATCACCGACGTGATGAGCGAGGACGACCTGCTGGCCCTGGAGCGCAGCGTCTTCATGGAGTTGGTGCGCACGCAAGGCACGGCGGCCCGGGTCGAGCACATGCTCGAGACCGGCAAGCCGCTGCGCAACTGAGCCGCGCGATACGTGAGACCGGCGCGCCCGACCGGGGCCGCGCCATGGGGAGACGGGATCATGCCCACCTATCATGCGCCGCTGGACGACATCCGCTTCGTGCTGGGCGAACTGCTCGGCACGGAAAAGCTGGCCGAACTGCCCGGCTACGAGGAGGCGACGCCGGACATCGTCGACGCCGTGCTGGAGGAGGCGGCGAAGCTCGCCGAGAACGAGCTCTTCCCGCTCAATCAGTCCGGCGACGAGGAGGGCTGCGTCTTCGAGAACGGCGTCGTGCGCACGCCCAAGGGCTTCAAGGCGGCCTACGACGCCTTCACCGCGGGCGGCTGGGCCGGGCTGGCCGCCGATCCGGAATACGGCGGCCAGGGTCTGCCCAAGGTCGTCAATTTCGTGATGGAGGAGGTCCTCTCCTCGGCCAATCTGTCGTTCTCGATGTATCCGGGGCTCACCCAGGGCGCCTACAACGCGCTGGAGGCCTACGGCTCGGATGAGCAGAAGGCGCTCTACCTGCCCAAGATGGCCGAGGGCATCTGGTCGGGCACCATGTGCCTCACCGAGCCGCAGTGCGGTACCGATCTCGGGATGATCAAGACCAAGGCGGTGCCGGACGCGGAGGTCGAGGGCGCGTACTCGATCACCGGCACCAAGATCTTCATCTCGGCCGGCGAGCACGACCTCACCGACAATATCGTCCATCTGGTGCTGGCCAAGCTGCCCGACGCCCCGCCGGGCATCAAGGGCATCAGCCTGTTCGTCGTGCCGAAGTTCCTGCCCAAGGAAGAGGGCGGCGACTGGGTCGCCGGCCCGCGCAACGGCGTGGCCTGCGGCGCCATCGAGCACAAGATGGGCATCAAGGCGTCGGCGACCTGCGTGATGAACTTCGACGGCGCGCGCGGCTGGCTGGTCGGCGAGCCGCACAAGGGCATGCGCGCGATGTTCGTCATGATGAACGCCGCGCGCCTCGCCGTCGGCCTGCAGGGCCTCAGCCAGTCGGAAGTCAGTTACCAGAACGCCGTCGCCTACGCCAAGGAGCGGCTGCAGGGTCGCTCGCTCGCCGGGCCCAAGCACCCCGACAAGCCGGCAGACCCGATCCTGGTCCACCCGGATATCCGGCGCACGCTTCTGCGCATGAAGGCGTTCAACGAGGGGGCGCGCGCGCTGGCCTACTGGGTCGGCTATTCCATCGACGTGTACACCAAGCACCCGGACCCGGCGGTACGCGAGGAGGCGCACGATCTGGTCTCGCTGATGACGCCGGTGATCAAGTCCTACCTGACCGATGTCGGCTTCGAGAACGCCAATCTCGGCATGCAGATCCTCGGCGGGCACGGCTACATCCGCGAGTGGGGTATGGAGCAGTATGTCCGCGACGCCCGGATCGCGCAGATCTACGAGGGCGCCAACGGCATCCAGGCGCTCGACCTGGTGGGGCGCAAGATGGGGCAGAACACCGGCCGGCTGCTGCGGCGCTTCTTCCATCCGGTCGACGCCTTCGTGTCGGCTAACATGGAGGACCCGGCGTTGCAGGAGTTCGTCGTCCCGCTCGCCAAGGCGTTCGCCAAGCTCCAGCAGGCGACGGCGCTGGTCGCCCAGCGCGGCATGGCCGACAAGGAGGAGGCGGGCGCCGCGGCGTCGGACTACCTCCGCCTGTTCGGCCTGGTCGCGGTCGGCTACATGTGGGCGCGCATGGCCAAGCTGGCGCTGGAGAAGAAGCCGACCGCCAACGGCCGGGAGGCCTTCTACGACGCCAAGATCAAGACGGCGCGGTTCTTCTTCCAGCGCATGCTGCCGGAGGTCAACGCGCTCAACCTGGCGATCACCTCGGGCAAGGCCTCGTTGATGGAACTCGACGAAGCCCAGTTCTGATCGCGCACCAGTCCGGGGGCGGGGCCGGGTCGCCCCGGTCCCGCCGCCGCGCCCGGAGGCGCCGAGCCGCCCGTGAATCTCTATCTCCGCCTGATCCGCGTCGTGGTCGCGGCGCTCGCCGGCGCGCGGCTGGGGCCGTTCGACCCGGGCGCCGTGTCGTTCCGCGTCTGGCCGCTCGACCTCGACGCCAACATGCATCTCAACAACGGCCGCTACCTGGCCCTGATGGATTTGGGCCGGGTCGACCTGATGCTGCGCTCGGGCCTCGCCCGCGGCCTGTGGCGCCGGCGTTGGACGCCGGTCCTGGGCGCCGCGCAGGTCCGCTTCCGCCGGCCCGTGCCGCCCTTCGCCCGGGTGGTCCTGAGAACCCGGCTGGTCGGCTGGGAGGACCGCTGGGTCTATCTCGACCAGCGCATCGAGCGCGCCGACGGCACGCTCGCCGCCCACGCGCTCCTCAGGGCCGCCTTCGTCGGCCGCGACGGCACCGTGCCGGGCGACAAGGTCGCCGCCCTGATGGGCCTGAATCGCTCTCCGCCGCTGCCCGACGCGGTGCACGCGTGGACCCGCGCCGACTCCGCGATGCGCGAGCTGGGGTAGGGCGGCGGATTTTTTCTGCGATCTCCTTCTTTCGTTATTCCGGCGAAAGCGGCCTTGAAAACCCTCTCCCTGAGGGAGAGGGAGGGGCCCGCGGCCTTCAGGTCGCGGGAGGGTGAGGGGTTCCAGGCGCCTGGGCCGTGTTCCGCCGTTTGTAACCCCTCACCCTGGCCCTCTCCCTCGGGGAGAGGGAACGCGGGTGGGGATTGGGAACGCGAGTAGAGCCGATCGTTTTTCGAAAGGGAAACGGGGACTTTCACAGTCTCTTTCACGAAGATAAGGAGCCTTGCCATCCTACTCCCCGAGGCCGATGTCCCGGCGAACGTGCCGCGGCAGGTCGCGGATGTCGGGCAGGCGCGGCGTCCGGCGGCGCCGGCGCGTGGCGAGACGGGCGAGGGCGGCGCGCAGCAGGCGGATCGGGCGAAGGGGAAGCAGGAGCGTCGGCGCCATCGCGGCCTCCATTTGAAAAGTATATGCTTTTCAATTACGCCCAGCCCCTTGATATGTCAATCGGACGTTTGTTTTATTGATCCGACGAAGGCGATCTGCTACCTCCCTCCGCATGACGGATCCGATCGACGCGGTGCCGGTCCACGCGGACGAGAGCCCGGCGCGGCTGATGACCCTGTTGAAGACGCGCGGGCCCCAGACGGCCCAGGCGCTGGCCGACGGGCTGTCGATGACGCCCCAGGGCGCGCGCCAACATCTCGCCCGGCTCGCCGAGGACGGTCTGGTCGACTTCGAGGACCGGCGGGAGAAGGTCGGCCGGCCGGCACGCTACTGGCATCTGAGCGAGGCGGGCCACGCCCGCTTCCCCGACGCCCATGCCATGCTGACGGTCGAGCTGATCGAGGGGGCGCGCCGGGTCTTCGGGCAGGACGGGGTCGACCGGCTGATCGCCGACCGCGAGGCGCGGGTGGCGGAGAGCTACCGCGCCGCCACTGCGGCGGCGGAGGGGCTGGAGGGCCGGGTCGCCGCGCTGGCCGCCCAGCGGACCCGGGAAGGCTACATGGCCGAATGGCGGCGCGACGGCGACGGCTTCGTCTTGATCGAGAACCACTGCCCGATCTGCGCCGCGGCGAGCGCGTGCCAGGGCTTCTGCCGCTCCGAGCTCGCGGTTTTTCGCGACGTGCTCGGCCCCGACGCCGCGGTGGAGCGCACCGACCACATCCTCTCCGGCGCGCGGCGCTGCGCATACCGGGTCACGCCGACCGGGGCGGGCGCCTGAACGAAAAGAACGGGCCGGCGGGGCGGCCCCGTCCGGCCCTTCGCGGAACCCTGCCGCCCGCGCGTCTCAGCGCCGGGCGTACTGGGTGGCGCCGAACATCATCTCCCGCGCCTTGGCGTCGATCGGGCCTTCCTTGCGGCGGTTGGCCAGAACCTTCAGGCCGCGCTGGACGGCCGGCCGGTCGTTGATCGCCTCGAACCAGCGCTTGACGTTGGGATAGTCGTCGAGCTTGTGGCCCTGCCGCTCGATGCTGCGCGACCAGGGAAACGTCGCGATGTCGGCGATGGTGTAACTGTCGCCGGCGAGATACGCCGCCTGGCCGAGCCGCTTGTCGAGGACGTTGTAGAGGCGGCCGCTCTCGTTGGTGTAGCGGTCGACGGCGTAGGGGATGGTCTCCGGCGCGTACTGGCGGAAGTGGTGCGCCTGGCCCAGCATTGGGCCGAAGCCGCCCATCTGCCACATCAGCCACTCGACCGTGGTCCACTTCTCCGGCCCGCTCCGGGGCCAGAACTCCCCGGTCTTTTCCGCCAGATACATCAGGATCGCGCCGGATTCGAAGATCGAGATCGGAACGCCGTCCGGACCGTCCTGGTCGACGATGGCCGGGATCCGGTTGTTCGGGCTGATGGCCAGGAATTCGGGCGTGAACTGGTCGCCCTGGCCGATATTGATCGGGTGCGCCGCGTAGGGCAGGCCGACCTCTTCCAGCATGATGGAGACCTTCATGCCGTTGGGCGTGGGCCAGGAATAGAGATCGATCATGGGGGATGCTCCGTTTCGCGGGGGGCGTGCGCCTCGGCTCTTGCTTGTCGAGATGGGCGCGCGGCCCCCGCCACGGTACCCCCGCGGCCGGAAACACCGGCGAGGCGCTTCGTCAACGACGGCCCCGGCGGTGGATCGGGCGCCCGTCGGGTCCGCTTCGCTCGACCGACCTGCGTTGCCCGGATCCGGAGGTCGGTCGAGCGTCAGCGAGCCCGACTTCCCCGACGCCGCAGCGGGCGGCCCTGCCGCCGGGGGCGTCAGGCCTGCTTCTCGATCTCCTTTTCCAGCGCCGGCACCGCGTCGAAGAGATCGGCGACGAGGCCGTAGTCGGCGACCTGGAAGATCGGCGCCTCGTCGTCCTTGTTGATCGCGACGATGACCTTGCTGTCCTTCATGCCGGCGAGATGCTGGATGGCGCCGGAGATGCCGACGGCGATGTAGAGGTCGGGCGCGACCACCTTGCCGGTCTGGCCGACCTGGTAGTCGTTGGGCATGTAGCCCGCGTCCACCGCCGCGCGGCTGGCGCCGATCGCGCCGCCCAGTCGGTCGGCGATGCCTTCCAAAATCTGGAAGTTCTCCGCCGAGCCGAGGCCGCGCCCGCCGGAGATCACGACCCGCGCCGCCGTCAGCTCCGGGCGCTCGGACTGGCTGAGCTCGGCGCCGACGAAGCGGGAGATCGCCGGCGCGTCGGCCGCCGAGACCTCATCCACCGTAGCGCCGCCGCCGCTCGCCGCCGCGGGGTCGAAGGCCGTCGCGCGCACGGTAATCACCTTGAGCGCGTCCTTCGCCCGCACCTTGGCGATGGCGTTGCCGGCATAGATCGGCCGCTCGAAGGTCTCCGCGTCGTGGACCGCGACGATGTCGGAGACCTGCTGGACGTCGAGCAGCGCGGCGACCCTGGGCATGACGTTCTTGCCGAAGGTCGAGGCCGGTGCCAGGACGTGGCTGTAGTCGCCGGCGAGCGCCACGACCAGCGGGGCCAGCGCCTCGGCCAGCGGATGGGCGTAGGCCTCGGCGTCGGCGAAGCGGACCTTGGCGACCCCCTCGACCGCGGCGGCGGCGTCGGCGACGGCGCGCGCGCCGTGCCCGGCGACCAGGACATGGACATCGTCGCCCAGTGCCCGGGCGGCGGTGACGGTGTTGAGCGTCGACGGCTTGAGAGTGGCGTTGTCGTGCTCGGCGACGACCAGGATGCTCATGGCGACGGTGTTCCTCGGCGACGGGAAGGCGGGGCGGGGCGGGCGCGGCCCGAGTCAGATGACCTTGGCCTCGGTCTTGAGCTTGGTGACCAGCTCCTCGACGGTGGCGACCTTGACGCCACCCTGGCGCTTCGGCGGCTCGGCCACGCCCAGGACCTCCAGCCGCGGCGCGAGGTCGACGCCCAGCTCCTCCACCGTCTTGGCGTCGATCGGCTTCTTCTTGGCTTTCATGATGTTGGGCAGGCTGGCGTAGCGCGGCTCGTTCAGGCGCAGGTCGGTGGTCACGATCGCCGGCAGCTTCAGCCAGACCGTCTCGAGCCCGCCGTCGATCTCCCGCGTCACCTCGATGCCGCCATCGGACATCGCGACCTTCGAGGCGAAGGTGCCCTGGGGCCAGCCGAGCAGGGCCGCCAGCATCTGGCCGGTCTGGTTGGCGTCGTCGTCGATCGCCTGCTTGCCCATGACGACCAGGTCCGGCCCCTCGGCCTCGACCAGGGCCTTCAGGATCTTGGCGACGGCGAGCGGCTCGACCGTCTCGTCGGTCTTGACGTGGATGCCCCGGTCCGCGCCCATGGCGAGCGCCGTGCGCAGCGTCTCCTGGGCCTGCTGGACGCCGATGGTGACCGCGACGATCTCGCTCGCCGTGCCGGCCTCCTTGAGGCGCACCGCCTCTTCGACCGCGATCTCGTCGAACGGGTTCATCGACATCTTGACGTTGGCCAGGTCGACGCCGGAGCCGTCGGCCTTGACCCGGACCTTGACGTTGTAGTCCACGACCCGCTTGACGGGGACGAGGATCTTCATGCGCTTTCCTCCTTGATCCCGATGGGACAGAGCCACGGTCGGGCCTGTTTGCGCGTTCCGGGCGTGTCGGGCGGTTGCTCGCGATTTTGGCGCCGGGCGCGCGCCTGTCAACGGCAGCGAGCACCCGGCGGCCGGCGCGGGCCGCCGGGCAGACGGAGCGGGGAGGATCGGCGCACACCATGGCACCGGCGGATCACGGATGGCGCGGCCGGGGCAAGGTGCGCGCGGCCCGGCTCGACGGGACCCTGCTCGTCCGGATCGACCGGCTGACGACCCGGGCCGGCCGCTTCCGCCCGGAGGTCGCGGCGTTTTTCCGCAAGGACTACGCCGCCCAGCGCCCGGCCCATGGCCCGTTCGAGGCCCGGCTGTGGCTGGTCGGCGCGGTTGCTCGCCTCGATGTCGACAACGTCGCCAAGGGCTGTCTCGACGCCCTGACCGGCGCGGTCTGGCACGACGATACCCAGGTCGTCCGCCTGATCGTGGAAAAGCTCGACGCGGTCGAGGGGATCGCCGGCGACACGGTGGTCATCGCCGCCCGGCCCATTGCCGACGTCGGGCCCGAGGCCGGGCCGCTCGCCGATCTGCTGGCCCGCGCGGGCGGGCTGGACCGGGGCTGAGCGCGAGCGGCCCGGGCCCATTCGCCCGAGTCGCCGTCGTCCTAGTCGCCGTCGTCCTGGTCCGGCGCGCCGATGATCGGGTCGCCCGGCTCCGGCTGCGCGCGCAGGCAGCTCTGGACCAGGCTGTAGCAGGCGCCGTAGGCGCGGCCGATACGCTGGGTCGACGGGCCGCGATAGGTCAGCGACTGGACCCGGCCGTTCTCCAGCATGAACGTCGCCTCGCAGAAGTTGGAGCCGAGCTCGCTGGCGAAGGGCACGGACAGCTCGGAGCCGGTGCGCGTGCTGTCGGTGAAGACGCGGTCCTGCTCCCCGATCGAGCCCACGGTCTCGTAGACCAGGATCTCGCGCCCCCCGCTCGCCCGGGAGCGGTCCGGATTGCCGGCGCAGGCGAGGAGGTCGGCCTTGCTCATCCCCGTCAGCCGGGCCGGCGCCTGGCCCGCGAGGTCCGAGGCCGAGCGCCCGCAGCCGGCGATCGCCAGCGCGAGCGGCAGGACCAGCGCCGCGGCCAGGAGCGAGGGCAGTCGGCGGCGGGCGGCGGGTCGCTGGGGCGGGCGCATGGAACTATCCTCGACGACGGGGGCTCGGTTGGACAGGCGGTCGGGTAGCCGGGACGGCGGCGGCGGCGCGGGCTACGACACGGGCTCCGGCGCGGCGACGCGGGCCAGCCGGGCGGGCGCCAGATCGGCCGCGCCGACGCCGTGGGCCGCCACGAAGTCCGGCACGGCGCCCCCGATGGCCAGCGCCGCCGCCGTCGCCGCCAGGGCGGGCGCGGTCTGGATGCCGTAGCCGCCCTGGCCGGCGAGCCAGAAGAACCCGTCGAGCGCGTCATCGTAGCCGACGACCGGCGTCTTGTCGGGCACGAAGCTGCGCAGGCCCGCCCAGGAATGGTCCAGGCGCCGAGCGCTCAGCGTCGTCGCGGCTTCCAGCCGGTCGATGGCGACGGCGATGTCCAGCTCCTCCGGCTGGATGTCGCTGGCCGGCGCCGGCGTCTCGTCGGCGGGGGAGACGAGGAGCTTGCCCGTCTCCGGCTTGAAGTAGAAACCTTCTTCCACGTCGACCGTCATCGGCCAGGCCTTGAAGGAGTCCGGGTCGAGCGGCGCGCCGTCCTGCCAGGGCGCGAAGGTGACGGCCGTGCGCCGCTTGGGCACGAGGCCGATCGGCGCCGCCCCGGCAAGCGCGCCGACCGCCTCCGCCCAGGCGCCGGCGGCGTTGACCACGATCGCCGCCGTCACCGTGCGCCCGTCGGCGAGCCGGGCGGTCCAGGCGCCGCCCGCGCGGTCGAGGCCCGCGAGTTCGGCGTCGCACACGACCCGGCCGCCCCGGCGACGCAGCAGCTTGAGATAGCCCTGGTGCAGCCCGTGGACGTCGATGTCCATGGCGTGCGGCTCGTGGATCGCGCCGATCAGCCCCTCCGGCCGCAGGGCGGGGACGATGGCGCGCGCGTCCTCCGGGCCGAGGCGGACGAGGCTCGGGACCCGGGCGGCGCCGGTGGCGAAGGCGTCCTCGAGCGCGGCCTCCTGGCCCTCCCGCGCGATGACCAGCTCGCCGCGCGGGGCCAGCAGGTCGTGATCGGCGAAACCGTCGGGCGGAGCGGTCAGGAAGGCGCGCGAGGCGGAGGTGAGGCCCCGGATCGCGGGCGGGCCGTAGGTCTCCGTATAGAGCGCGGCCGAGCGGCCGGTCGAGTGGTAGCCCGGCTGCGCCTCGCGCTCCAGGAGCGCCACGTCCGCGGTCTCCGCCAGCGCCGCGGCGACCGAGGCGCCGGCGATGCCGCCGCCGATGACCAGGAAATCCGCGCGCTCCGCCACGATCCTCTCCCCTCGTCGACTCGGCCGGAGCCTAGGCCGCCGGCCCGGGACCGGCAACCATCCGATCGGGGCGCGCGGAATGGGGACGGCGCGGCCGGATCAGCTCGTCGGCGCGGCGTCGATCCGGGCCCGCATCACCTCGGCCATCGTCTCCGGCGCGGTGTTCGGACGGAAGATGTTCACCGTCCGGCCGTCGGGCGAGATCAGGTAGACGAAGGAGCTGTGGTCCATCAGGTAGTAGTCGGGCGAGGCGTCGTCGGCGGGGTCGACCTTGCGGTAGTAGACCTTGAACGCCTGGGCCGCGGCCTTGACCTGCGCCTCGCTGCCGGTCAGGCCGACCATGTCCGGATGGAAGGCCGGGACGTACTCGGCGAGCCGGTCGACCGTGTCCCGCTCCGGGTCGACGGAGATGAAGACCGGCTTGACCCGATCGGCCGCCTCGCCCAGCAGGTCGACCGCCGCGGCCATGGAGGCGAGCTCGGTCGGGCAGACATCCGGGCAGAAGGTGTAGCCGAAATAGACCAGCTTCCAGCGCTGCGGCCAGGCGTCCTGGGTCACCGTCCCGCCGGTCTGGTCGACCAGGGTATAGGCGCCGCCGATCGACTCGCTGCCCGGCATCACCTGGGCGTTGTCCGCCCCCGGCACGCCGGCCTCGTTCCGCGCGACCTGGAACCACACCGCCCCGGAGGCGAGGACGGCGACGACGAGCACCGCGACGACGATGGCGATCAGGCGGGAGCGGGGCATGGCGGGTCGACTCGATGGCTCGGTTGGCGTGTAATCCCGCCTAGATAGGCCGTCGCGACGCGCGACGGAAGACTTGGCGCCCGGCACCGCGACGTTCGGTCCGGCCGGGGGCCGCCGACGCACCGACCAGCGAGACCCGCCATGGCGCGCAAGGTCACGGACATCTTCGGCGAGCGCAACAGGCCCCGGCTCGGCGCCGGGCGCACCGGAGTCACCTCGCCCGACACCGACAGCGAGAGCGGCGAGGAGGGCACCACCGACGCCGCGGCCGAGCTGCGCGCCCTGCGCGTCATGCGCGACCGCGGCCTGATGAGCGCCGAGGACTTCGCCCGCCGCGCCGCCGAGCTGGGCTTCCCGGAGAAGGGCGAGGGCGAAGGGTAATAGGGCCGGCACGGACCTGACCACCCCGCCGCCACCCCCTTTCGCGGGCGCGCCAATTCGCTACACTCCCGGCCGGTGGCGGCGCGCCCCGGGCGCGGCCTGCCGATCCCTCCGGAATTCGGGAGCTTCCCCGTGGCTATCCGCCAGCCCTATCTCCTGTTCCTCGGCGACGCGCCGGACCAGCTCGCCGCCAAGACCGCCGCGGGCGTCGCCCACTGGCGGCGGAACCAGTGCGTCGGCCAGCTCCGGCTCGACGGCTGCAAGGCCGATCTGGGCCTGCCGGACACGACGATCGAGGCGGCGGCCGCCGCCGGCGCGAAGACGCTGGTCATCGGCGTCGCCAACCGCGGCGGGCGCATCGGCCCGGCCTGGCAGGACACGATCCTCGCAGCGATCGCCGCCGGCATGGACATCGCCTCGGGCCTGCACAACAAGGTCGCCGACGTGCCCGCCATCGCCGAGGCGGCGGCCAAGGCCGGGCGACAGATCTTCGACGTGCGCCATCCGAGCCGGGATTTCGAGGTCGCCACGGGCGAGCGCCGGCCGGGCAAGCGCCTGCTGACCGTCGGCACCGACTGCTCGGTCGGCAAGATGTTCACCTCGCTCGCCTTCGAGGCGGCGATGCAGGCGCGCGGGATGAAGGCGAGCTTCCGCGCCACCGGCCAGACCGGCATCCTGATCGTCGGCGAGGGCGTCTCGGTCGACGCGGTGATCGCCGATTTCATCTCCGGCGCGACGGAGTGGCTGTCCCCGGCCAACGATCCCGACCATTGGGACCTTGTGGAGGGCCAGGGTTCGCTGTTCCATCCGAGCTTCGCCGGCGTCTCCATGGGCCTGCTGCATGGCGCCCAGCCGGACGCCATGGTGCTGTGCCACGAGCCCGAGCGCCCGCACATGCGCGGCCTGCCGGGCCGGCCGCTGCCCGATATCGCCGACACG
Source organism: Azospirillaceae bacterium (assembly GCA_040220455.1). GTDB lineage: Bacteria > Pseudomonadota > Alphaproteobacteria > DSM-16000 > Inquilinaceae > JAVJUS01. The sequence continues at coordinate 89,785 of JAVJUS010000005.1, read as the reverse complement.
ATCCGGTTCAACGAGCAATGCGCGCGGATCGTCAATCCCGATGCGCGGGTGATCGGCATCGCCTGCAACACCTCCGCGATGTCGCGCGAGGCCGCCGACGCCCTGATGGATGAGCTCTCGCGCGCCCACGGCATGCCCGCCGTCGACCCGGTGCGCCACGGCGTCGACCCGATCGTCGACGCCATGGGCTAGGGCCGGTCATGGGGCCGTGTTGTCGTCGTCACGTCTTTGACTGAAGAATTCCCTCTCCCTCGGGGAGAGGGAACGCGGATGGCGACGGGCGTGCTTCGAAGCCGGTCGCCCTGGCTCTCGCTCCGCGCCATCCGACCTACGCAAGCGGACTTCGGATCATGCATCTGTTCGTCTACGGCACCCTGATGGACCCGGATATCCGGGAGATCGTCTTCGGCACGCCCGACTGGCGGGTCGACGGCGTGCCGGCGCGGCTGGCGGGCTTCCGCCGGGACACGATCCTGGGCGGCCGGGCGCCGGTGCTCGTCCCCCACAAGCACCGGGCGGTCGACGGGCAGGTGCTGCAGGGGCTCGACGAGGTGGCGCTCGCCCGCGTCGTGCATTTCGAGGGGGTGGCGCGCTACCGCCTCGCGGAGGTGCGGGTGGCGCCGGCCGACCGGGGCGAAGCGCTCCACGCCGCGGCCTTCCTGCCCACCGAGGACGTCCGCGCGGCGCGGCGGGACTGGGACCTCGCCACCTGGCGCCGGCGCCACAAGGCGGAGTTCCTGCGCCGGGCGCGGCGGCACATGGCGGGCTATCCGGCCCGGCTGGCGGTCCGCGTCGCCACGGGGCAACCGGCATGACCCGGCGGGTCACGGTCGAGGCCGCGTCCTGGCGGCTCGTCGCGCCCTTCGCCATCGCGCGCGACGTGCGCACCCATGTGGACACCGTCGTCGTGCGGCTCGAGCAGGACGGCGCGGTCGGGCGCGGCGAGTGCCGGCCCTATGCCCGCTACGCCGAGAGCGTGGACTCCGTGAAGTCCGAGATCGCCGGCATCGCCGCGGCGCTCGAGGCCGGCATGGATCGGGCCGCGTTGCAGGGTGCGCTGCCGGCGGGCGCGGCGCGCAACGCGGTCGACTGCGCGCTGTGGGACCTGGAGGCCAAGCGCAGCGGCACCCCGGTCTGGCACCTGGCGGGCCTCGACGCCCCGCGGCCGGTGCTCACCGCCTATACCATTTCGCTCGACGCCGAGGACCGGATGGCCGCCGCGGCGGCGGAAGCCGTGGCGGCCGGACGCACGCTGCTCAAGCTCAAGCTGACCGGCGAGGGCGATCTGGGCCGTGTCCGGGCGGTGCGCGCCGCCGCGCCGGACGCCCGGCTGATCGTCGACGCCAACGAGGCCTGGCGGCCGGAGGACGTGGGCCCTTGGGCGGCGGCGATGGGCGAGGCCGGCGTGGCGATGATCGAGCAGCCCCTGCCCGCGGGCGAGGACGCGGCGCTCGACGGGCTGGAGAGCCCGGTCGTCCTCTGTGCCGACGAGAGCTGCCACGACCGGGCGAGCCTGGACGGTCTCGTCGGGCGCTACGGCATGATCAACATCAAGCTCGACAAGACCGGCGGGCTGACCGAGGCGCTGGCCTTGAAGGCGGCGGCCGAGGCGCGGGGCCTGCGCATCATGGTCGGCTGCATGATGGCGGGCTCGCTGGCCATGGCGCCGGCGATGCTGGTCGCCCAGGGCGCGGAGATCGTCGACCTGGACGGCCCGCTCTGGCTAGCCGAGGACCACGATCCGCCACTGCGGGCCGAGGGGGCGATGCTGTCGCCGGCCGACCCGGCGCTCTGGGGCTGAGCGGGGGGCGGGGGCGCGCGCTCCGCCCTAACGGTCCCGGCGCCAGGGCATGACCCGGTCGATGAGCGCCGCGAGCGCCGGCAGCAGCAGCACCGCGCCCAGCATGTTGACGCCGAACAGGAAGGCCAGCAGCAGGCCCATGTCCGCCTGGAACTGGAGCGCGGAGAAGATCCAGGTGCTGACGCCGATGGCGAGCGTCGCGCCGGTCAGCAGCACCGCGGCGCCAGTTTCCTGCAGGGTGTGGAAATAGGCCGTGCGCAGGTCCTCCCCGTCTTCAAGGTGGCCGCGCAGGCGCGAGAAGATGTAGATGCCGTAGTCGACGCCGATGCCGACGCCGAGCGCGGCGACCGGCAGCGTCGAGACCTTCAGCCCCATGTCGAGCGCCGCCATCAGCGCGTAGCACAGCACCGAGACCAGCCCCAGCGGCAGCACCGTGCACAGGGTCGCCCGGATCGAGCGGAAGGTGACCAGGCACAGCGCCACGATGGCGGCGTAGACCCAGCCCAGCATCGGAACCTGGGCGGCGGAAACGGCCTCGTTCGTCGCCGCCATGACGCCGACATTGCCCGTAGCGAGGCGGTAGGTCAGCGGATCGTCGGGATGCTCGGCGCGGTAGGTCTTCACTGCCTCGACAAGGCCAGAGATCGTCTCCGCCTTGTGGTCCTCGGTGAAGATCATCACCGGCATGACCGAGCAATCGGCGTTCAAGAGCCCGGTCGATGTCTCCACCGGACGGACGGCCTGGACCAGCACGTACTGGTTGCGCGGCAGGACGTGCCAGGCGAGATGGCCCTCGTTCCAGCCGGCGTTGACCGTTTTCATCACGGTCGACAGCGCCAGCGTCGACTGCACGCCCGGCTCGTTGGCCATGGCCCAGGCGAAGTCGTCGAGCGCCGAGATCGCCGGATGGTCGATGCAGCCGTTGGCCGGGCCCTCCGTGATCACCGTCAGGATGTCGACGCCGATGGCGAAGTGGTCGGTGATGAAGCGGGTATCCTGGTTGTAGCGGCTGTCCGGGCGCAGCTCGGGCACGCCGGCCTGCCGGTCGCCGATCGCCAGGCCCTGGCTGCCCCACAGGCCGATCGCGAAGAGCACCACGGCGACGCCCAGCGCGGCCGCCGCCGGGCCGGGCCGGCAGATGCCCGAGAGCCGGTGCCACAGCGCCGCCCGACGGGCCGCGCCGGCCCGGCTGCGCTCGGCATAGCCGGCCGGCAGCCCGACCTCGCCGATCAGGATCGGCAGCAGGACGAGGTTGGTCGCGATCAGCGCGGCGACGCCCAGGCTCGCGGTGATCGCCAGCTCCTGGATCATCGGGATGCCGATCAGGAGCAGGGTCAGGAAGCCGATCGTGTCGGAGGCCAGCGCCACCGTGCCGGGCACGGCGAGCCGGGCGAAGGCGGCGCGGGCGGCATCGCGCCCGCCGCGCCCGCCGGCGACCTCCGCGCCGACCGCGTTGATCATCTGGACGCCGTGGCTCACCCCGATCGCGAAGACCAGGAACGGCACCAGGATCGACATCGGATCGAGCCCGTAGCCGAGCCAGGTGAGCAGCCCCGCCTGCCAGACCACGGCGACGAGCGACGTGACGATCGGCAGCGCCGTCAGCCGCCAGGACCCTGAATACAGCCGGACCAGGAGCGCGGTGATCGCCACGGCGACGGCGAAGAAGCCGACGACGCCGGCCGCGCCCTCCGCCACGTCGCCGACCACCATGGGAAAGCCGATGATGTGGACCGAGACGTCGTCGCCCTCGAAACGGTCGCGCAGGGCCTCCAGCTCCTCGCTGACCGCGATGTAGTCGAGCGGCTCGCCCGTCTCGGGGTCGCGGTCCAGCAGTTCGGCGGAGACGATGGCGGCGCTGAAGTCCTCGGCGACGAGGCGTCCGACCTCGCCGGACTTGAGGATGTTCTCGCGCACCTCGGCGAGAGCCTCCGGCGTCGGCTCGAAATCGGCGGGGATGACGTTGCCGCCTGAAAAGCCGTCCTCGACGACCTCGACGTAGCGGACATTGGGCGTGAAGATCGAGCGCACCCGCGCCCGGTCGACGCCGGGCACGAAGAAGACGGCGTCGGTGGCGGCCTCCAGCGTCTCGAAGAAGGCGGGCTGGAAGATGTCGCCCTCGCGCGGCGCCAGCGCCACGAGCACCCGGTTCGCCCCGCCGAAGCGGTCCTGGTACTCGAGGAAGGTCTCCATGTAGGGATGGTCGAGCGGCAGGCGCTTCTCGAACCCGGCGTCGATGCCCAGCCGCGCAGCACCGACGGCCAGCGCCGCCGTGACCAGGACGAAGAGCGCGAGGACCAGGCGTCGGCGACCGAACAGGGCCGCCTCCAGCCCTGCGACGAAGCCGCGACGCGGGCTCACCAGCCCCCTCCCGCCGCCGCGAGGCGCGGCCGCTCCGTCGCGATCGGGGTGCCGGCGTCGAGCCGCGGGACGCGGCGGGCGCCCGTCTCGCCCAGCAGGATCAGGCCGCCATCCGGGGCCGGGAGGACGGCGGCGAGCGCGTCGCGGTCGGGCAGGCGTTCGGCTACGAGCGGCGCCTCCGGCGTCGGCGCCGTCAAAACCGTGCCGGAGCGGCCGACGAGGACGACCCGGCCGTCCGGCAGCGCGGTACCGCCCAGCAGGCCGGCCTCGACACCGCTCGGAACCGCGCGCCAGGCCGCTTCGGGCGCGGCGCGGCGGAAGACGTGGCCGACCAGGCCGTGGATCATGGCACCGCCGCCGGGCAGGGGCACGGCGCCGAAGAAGCTGCCCTCGTAGGGGCTGTCGAGCACCGTCCAGGCGCCGTCGGGATCGGTCGCGGCGTAGAGGCCGCCGAACTCGCCCGCCATCATCCAGGTGCCGTCGGCGAGCCGGGCGATGTCGTAGAAATGGTAGTCGAGATCGGTGACCAGCCGCTCCTGCCAGGTGGCGCCGCCGTCGCCGGTCGCCAGGAACAGTCCGTAGGCGCCCACGGCCCAGGCCCGGTCCGGACCGTCGGCGGCGAGCGCCAGCACCGGCTGCTCCCACCGGGGCGCCCGGTGCTGCAGGACCCAGTTTTCGCCGCCGTCGGTCGTCTTCAGGATCGTCGCGTCATGGCCGGCCGCCCAGCCGGTGCGCGCGTCGGCGAAGGCGACGGCCGTCAGCGCCGCCCGGGTCGGGCAGGGGCGCTGCGACCAGGTGCGGCCGGCATCGTCGGAGATCAGCACATGGCCGCGCTGGCCGACCGCGACCAGCCGGTCGCCCGCCCGGGCGCCGGCGAGCAGCAGGCTCGCCAGGGCGAGCCGGGACGGCTCGGCCGGCCGGGGCGGGGCGATGCCGTCGCGCCCGTCCCCGCCATCGCCGCCATCATCCTGGGCCCGGGCCGGGCGCGCGATCGCCGCCGTCGCCAGGGCGGCGAGGCCGGCGAGCCCGGCGGCGCAGACCGCGCGCCGTCCGGGCCCGGAGATCGCCGCCGGCCGCCGCTCAGCGCCGCCCGGCACGCCGGAGCGCGTTGGGCGAGAAGTCGCCGTCGTCGTAGTCGACGGAGTAGTCGTACATCGGCTCCTGGTTGTCGAAGCCGATGGCGGTGTAGCGCCCGCTCTGCAGGTCGTAGATGACGTCGAGCGTCGACCAGAAGGTCGGCACCTCGTAGTAGTTGACCGGGTGCGCCTCGCCGACGCGCCACAGCTCGCCCCGGCCGTCATAGTGGTCGACCGCGAGGATCTGCCAGCTATCTTCGTCGATGTAGAAGGTGCGGCGGGCGTAGATGTGACTCGTGCCCTCCTTGAGCGTGGCGTCGACGACCCAGACGCGGTGACGCTCGTAGCGCAGGTGCTCCGGGTTCAGGTGCCCGGCCATGATGATGTCGTCGTAGTCGAGATCGTCGCTGTGCAGGGCATAGCTGTTGTAGGGCACGATCATCTCGCGCCGGCCGACCAGCTCCCAGTCGTAGCGGTCCGGCGCGCCGTTGAAGAGGTCCAGGTTGTCCGAGGTGCGCAGGCCGTCGGCCGCGGTGCCCGGATTGTCGTAGGCGATGTTCGGCGCCCGCCGGACCCGGCGCTGGCCCGGGTTGTAGACCCAGGCGCTGCGCGGCTCGGCCACCTGGTTGATGGTCTCGTGCACCAGCAGGATCTCGCCCGCCAGCCGCGCCGGGGACAGGACCTCCTGCATGAAGTAGAAGGCCAGGTTGCCGTCGGTGCCGCCGGGCTGGTTGTAGAGGAGGTCCGTCTTCTCCTCGATCATGATCATCGTGTAGGCGCCCGAGGCCGTGAGGTTGGCCTGGCCCACCCGGCGCAGGAAGGCGTTGCCGCGCCAGCGCAGCAGGTGGTTCCAGATCGCCTCCACGCCCGATTCGGGAATCGGGAAGGGAATGCTCTCCCGCGCGCCCTCGACGCCGTCGCCGTTCGCGGTCAGCGACGCGCGCTCGGCGTTGGCGACGGCGGCGTCGTAGAGCCGCTGCGGCGCCGAGGCGCTGCGCCGGGTCGGGTAGACCGGCATGGCGAAGTCCGGATAGCGCTCCAGCAGCGCCTCGTGACCCGGCGTCAGCAGGTCGGCGTACTGCGCCATGGTGTCGGCCGTGATCGTGAACAGCGGCGCGTCGTCGGCATAGGGGTCGGGGTGATGGTCGCCGACCGCGTAGCCGGCCGGCGGCTCGGTGATGCCGCCGGTCCATTCCGGGATCGAGCCGTCGGCGTTGCCGGCGCGGATGGCGCCGAACGGCGTCAGCGCGCCGCCCAGGTCGGCGGGGCCGTACTCGCCGGTCTGGGCGAGGGCGGGCAGGGGCATGGCGAGCGCGCCGGCGAGCAGCGCGGCGCCGAAGGTGGCGGCCGTCAGCTTGGCCTCGAGACGGGTCATGGGCGTTTCCTCCGGGCCTGTCGGTTGGGGGACGGGCGCGGTTCGTTGTGGGGATCGGTCGGGCCGGGCAGCGCGGGCGTCAGAACGAGTACTTCACGTTCAGCGAGACGAAGTCCCGGTCGCGCAGGACGTTGTGCTCGTCGTCCCCGATCGAGAAAAAGTTCGTGTAGGACAGGCCGGCCGACCAGCGCTCCAGGTAGGTCGCCTCGATGCCGAAGGTCAGCGCCGCCCGGTTCTCCACGAAGGTGTTGAGCGGGGCCGGCGTCGTGCCGTGGACGTCGTGGGAGAAGGCGACCGAGGGGAACAGGTTCACCGGGGTGCCGAAGGCGTTGAGCATGTCGAACCGGGCGCGGACCTGATAGCCCCACGAGGTCTTGGTCGCGAAGCCGCCGTCCTGCTGCGGCACGCTGGCCGCGAGCGCCGCGGCCGCGCCGCCCGGCAGCGGCGTGTTGGGGCCGTCGAAGCGCAGGCTGTCGCTGTCCGGCAGGCCCGGGATGTGGGTCACGCCGACCTCGCCGATCAGCAGCCACTGGTCGACGCCGACCGACTCGATCGGGCCGAAGGCGTTGCTGGCCGTGATCTGGGCCTGGAAGACGTCCTCCTCGCGGTAGCCGCGCAGGGTGTCGCCGAAGGCGTCGACGTACTCACCCGGCTGGTCGATACCGAGATCGGACAGCACCTGGTTGTCGAGCTGGTTGACCGCGTTCGCGGCCGCCGCACACGCCGCCGCACCGGCGGCGCAGGCCTGGTTGACGGTGGCGATGCCCTGGGCGGCGGCCAGCAGCTCGACGTCGTCGACCTGGAGCGGCTGGTCCTTGCGCCAGCTCGCCTCGCCGGCCAGCGACACGCTGCCGACCTGGGTGTTGAAGCTGAGCCCGAAGAGCTGGATGTCCTCGGGATACTCCGTGAAATAGGTGCTGTTGGCGAAGTAGGACGGGGTTGCCCCGGGCGTCAGGTCGGCCGGATTGTCGGATGGATCGGCCGAGATCACCGGGACGCGGCTGTGGTAGTTCAGGAAATAGGCGCCGAATTCCGTCGCGTTCAGGTCCTCGGCGTAGTAGCGCGCGGCGAGGCCGAACTGACCCTGGTTGCGGGCCTCGATGTCCGGGCCGCGCGGTACGGCCGCGCCGAAATTGCCGCTGCCCGCGCCGCCGTTCGGGACCGCGAGGGCGGCGGTGGCGTTGTCCGGCGGCCCGGCCGGCGGGGTCTGGCCGAAGCCCAGGAACAGCGTCTCGCCGCCCGGCGAGGCGAAGTCGTTGGTCGAGAAGTAGGTGCCGGCGGCGTCGATCTCCGTCGGCTCCCACCAGAGCTGGTAGAAGCCCTCGACCGAGAGGTTGTTGGTCAGCCCGGCGTTGGCCGAGATCATCGGCACCGGCTCCAGCGCGTTGCGGATCTCCGAGCCCGGGACCCGGATCGCGCTGACGTCGACCGGGTTGACCACGTTGATGCCGTTGCGGACGAAGGTGCTCTCACCCCAGGAGAGAACGTGGTTGCCGAACTTGAAATCGATCGGGACGTCGCCCGCCTCGAGCCCGCCGAAGACGAAGGCGTCCAGGATGTCGAAGTCGCTGGCGACCTGGCCGTCGGCCTTGTCGCTCAGCTCCCGGAACTCGTGGTTCTTGCCGGCGTTGTAGGGGTCGTAGAAATAGCTGACGCGGGTGAAGATCCCGAAGCCGTCGTCCTCGAGCTCCAGCTCGTGGGTCGCCCGGCCGGCCGCCGCGATCAGGCCGCGGTCGTAGTTCAGGTTGCCGTCGTCGCCATTGATCGAATAGGCCTCGCCGCCATTGGCGCGGCCGATCAGCCCCGCGTCGCGATCGGCGGCGCGGAAGCTCAATCCCACGCTGATCGTCGTGTCCAGGCTGCCGTCGATGTCGCCGAGGCGGAAATCCGCCGCCTGGATGCCCGGCGCCGCCAGCGCGGCCGCCATCGCCGTGCCGCCCGCCAGCGCGATCGCGCGGGTCCGCGCCATACCTTCTCGAGCCATACCAGCCTCCCTGCCGGCGGCCGGGCCTCGCATGCGGCCGGCCGTGAACGTTGCCCTGAGCATTCCGGATTCCGCCCGGGTCGAATACCCTGGGTCGCGCATCCGATTTTGTTTGCGCCTACACCGTGCTTTCGGATTTGTCAAAAGGTCTGAGCGATCGCCGTGTCACACACCTACGACGGTAACCGGCCGAGGGACGAGGGATCCGGCGGCGATCCGGCTTCGCCGCGCCGCCATCCCCTGCTGGCCGGCATGCGCGCGGCGGTCGGCGTGCCGGCGCTGGTGCTGGCGGCGAGCTATCTCGGATTCGGCTCGCTGGTACGCTCCAGCGGTCTCGGCCTGCCGCACGGCATGGCCTCGACGGTCACCGGCTGGGCCCTGCCCGGCCAGGTGGCGCTGGTCGAACTCTACGCCGCCGGCGCCTCGGTGCTGACGATCGCGCTGGCGGTCGGGCTGACGAATGCCCGGCTGATGCCGATGACGATCTCGCTGATGCCCTGGCTGCGGGCCCGCGGCCGGCCGCGCTGGCAGTACTTCGCCGCCGCCCACCTGGTCGCCGTGACCGGCTGGGTCCACGCGCTGCGCCACGTCCCGGCCATGGCGGAGCGGGACCGGCTGCCCTATTTCGCCGGCTTCAGCCTGACGCTGTGGGGGGCGAGCCTGTCGGCGACGGCCGGCGGCTTCGTCCTGGCCGGCGCGGTGCCGCCCTCGGTCTCGCTCGGGCTGGTCTTCTTCAACCCGATCTACTTCATGCTGGTGCTGGGTGCCGACGCCCAGACGGCGGGGCGGGCCCGGGCCTGGGCGCTGGGCGCGGGCGCGCTCGCCGGGCCGCTGTTCCATCGCATCGACCCGGACTGGGGCCTGCTCGCCACGGGCCTCGTGGCCGGCACGGCGGCCTTCCTGGCCGACCGACTCGTGCCCCGGCGCGGTGCCGGCTCGGGCGCGGATACGGCGGGAGAGCGGTGATGGAGCGCGTGGATCCCGCCCTGGTCATCATCGTCGGCGCGGCGGTGACCTATTTCTGGCGCGGGCTCGGCGTCGCGCTCGCCGGCCGGCTGAAGGCGGACAGCCCGTGGCTGGGCTGGGTGACCTGCGTCGCCTTCGCCCTGCTGGCGGGGCTGATCGCGCGCATGATCACCCTGCCCATCGGCCCGCTGGCCGAGGCGCCGCTGATCGCCCGGCTGGCCGGCGCCGGCGTGGCGCTGGGCCTGTTCTTCTTCGTGCGCCGCGACCTCCTGGTCGCCGTCCTGGGCGGTGCCGTCGCGCTGGTCGGGCTGACGCTGGCGGGGTTGTGAGGGAGGCTTCTGCCGAGCGCTACCGCGCCAGGGCGTGGGCGGCGCGGACCATGTCCAGGATGTCGAACAGGCGGGCGACGTAGTGATCGCGCACGACGTAGCGTGCTTGGCTGTCGCCGGTCAGGTTGCGCTCCAGCGTGTCCAGCAGCCGGTGCAGGCGGCGCTGGTGCAGCCCGAGGCGGACCTGGATCGGGTCGGTCAGCGCCCCGGAGAAGGCCGTCAGCATCGAGGCGACCGCCATCAGCCCGCCGGTCAGCCCGACCACCAGCCCGGCCGAGGCGCCGACCGGCACGGCGCCGTACCACAGCCCGCCGATGCCGGCGCCGAGCGGGAAGCTCGCCACCGCCGCGTGATGGGCGAGCGCCTGCGCCATGGCGGGGCCGAGCGAGATCATGCCCGGCGTCAACTGCTTGAAGGCGAGCGCGCCCACGCCGGCGCTGACCAGGACATTCGCGATGTCCGCCGCCGCCGTGCGGGTCGAGGCGTAGGCCGTCATGGTGTCGGTCAGCCAGGCCCGGAAGGCCGGGTCGTCGGCGCGCCGGCCGACCGCCTGCAGGGCCTCGGCCATGGGCTCGGCCAGGGCGGGGTCGGCGAACAACGCCTCGGCCAGGGCGTCGCGCTCGAACCGGCGGCCGGGCTGGGCGTAGGGCAGCTCCAGGAACTCGGTGAAGACCCGCCACTCGACCTCGCGCGCGACGTCGGAGGTCAGGAAGACCGGCTGGCGGTCGATCCGGTCGGCCATGCCGCGCCAGCCCGCCGCGCGGCTGCCCGCCGCCGCGGCCTTGAGCGCCAGGTGCGGGCCGGCGAGCGCCAGGTTGGCCGGGGCGCGGACCATGTCCCAGCCGGCCGCCTTGCGGTGCAGGCGAAGCGCCGGCCCGAAGCGGAAATTGGCCTCGACGAAGGGCTCGACGCGGGCGCGGCGCTCGGCGACATAGCGCCGGATCGCGCCGTCGACGATCGCGCGCAGCGCCTCGCGGTCGACCGGAAGCGCGGTGCCACCCTCGGCGTCCGCTCCGCCCGAGGGCGAGGCCGGCGCGCCGTGGCCGGGGCGGTCTGGATCGTCGGGCGTGTCGTACATCGTGGGGGCGGGGACCGGTGTGTCGGGGGCGGGGCCGGATCTATGGGGCGGGTGCGGCCCTCCGCGGCGGAAGGCTGCCATCCACGAACGATATCGGAATGCGTGCGCGTTTTTCGAGGGGCTCGATCCGCGCGATCGCGGGGCGGTCGCGCCGTGCATACCATGGAAAAGCCAAAAATTTCCGCATTCTGGACGTCGTTTTACTCCGGATATCGAAAGCAATATCGTAGGGTGGATCGGGTGGCGCCGACGGGCGGTGCCGAAAGTGCGGACCCGGTTCGGAGACGGGTATGTCGGAGAGAGCCCAAGGTTCCGGAGGTGACGGGCGCGCGGCCGATACGCCGCTGCGCCGTTCGATCCGCGTAGCGCTGCGCGGCTTCGTCTTCATCGGCGTGTTCAGCTTCTTCCTGAACCTGCTGATGCTGGTGACGCCGCTCTACATGCTCCAGGTCTTCGACCGGGTACTGGCCAGCGGCCGGACCGAGACGCTGGTCTATCTGACGCTGATCGCCGGGTTCGCCCTGATGGTGCTCGGCCTGCTCGAAATCGTGCGCAACCGGGTGCTCACCCGGATCAGCGCCTGGCTCGACCGGCGTCTGTCGGGCACGCTGATCGCCTCGGCGGTGACCAGCCGGCTGGCGGGCGCCTCGGTCGGGGCCCAGCCGCTGCGCGACCTAGGCGCCCTGCGCGGCTTTGTCGGCTCGAGCGCGGTCTTCCCGCTCTTCGACAGCCCGTGGGTGCCGATCTTCGTCGCGGTGATCTGGCTGCTCCATCCGATCCTCGGCATGGTCGCGGCGGCCAGCGCGCTGCTGCTCTTCGCCCTGGCGCTGGCCAACGACCTGCTGACCCGCAAGTCCCTGACGGAGGCCAACGGGCTGACCGTCAACGCCCAGTCGCGCGCCGAGGCGGCGGTGCGCAACGCCGACGTGGTCCAGGCCATGGGCATGATGCCGGGCCTGCTGAGCGAGTACGATCGGGCCAACGACCAGGCGCTCGCGCGCCAGCAGCACGCGGGCGACCGGGCCGGGGTGATCGTCGGCCTGTCGAAATTCGTGCGCCTGTTCGTCCAGGTCGGGATCCTGGGCACCGGTGCCTGGCTGGTGATCGACGGACAGCTCACCTCCGGCGGCATGATCGCCGGCTCGATCCTCCTGGGGCGCTGTCTCGCGCCGGTGGAGCAGGCGATCGGCTCGTGGCGCCAGTTCGTCGGCGCGCGCGCGGCCTATGCCCGCCTGCAGCGCCTGCTCGCCGGCGCGCCGGAGCCGCGCCGCGCCGCCGGGCTGCCGGCACCGACCGGCCGGCTCTCGGTCGAGCGGGCGAGCTACGTGCCGCCGGGCAGTTCCCGCCCGGTGCTCAAGGCGGTGGCCTTTGCCCTGGAACCCGGTGAGGCGCTCGGCATCATCGGCCCGTCGGCGGCGGGCAAGAGCACGCTGTGCCGCCTGATCGTCGGGGTCAACGCCCCGTCGGCCGGATCGGTGCGCCTGGACGGGGCCGAGACCCATAGCTGGGACCGGGTGGAGTTCGGGCGCCATGTCGGCTACCTGCCCCAGGACGTGGAGCTGTTCGCCGGCACGGTGCGCGACAACATCGCGCGCATGGGCGAGGGCGACATGCCCTCGGTCATCGCCGCGGCCAAGCTGGCCGGCGTGCACGAGATGGTCCTGCGCCTGTCCGACGGCTACGACACCTGGATCGGCGAGGACGGCGCCGTGCTCTCGGCCGGCCAGCGCCAGCGCATCGGCCTGGCCCGCGCGCTCTACGGCGAGCCCCGGCTGCTGGTTCTCGACGAGCCCAACGCCAATCTCGACCAGGAGGGCGAGGCGGCGCTGCTCCACGCCATGGCGAAGATGAAGGAGCGCGGCACGACCGTCGTCATGGTCGCCCACCGGCCGAGCGCCATGATCCATATCGACCGGATCCTGATCCTGCGCGACGGCGCAGTGGAGACGGTCGGGCCGCGCGACGAGGTCCTCAAGCGGATCGCCGGCCCCCGCCCGGCGACGGGCATCTCGGCCACCGCCACGGCCACGTCGAAACCGGCCATCACGGCGCGCGCCGAACCGAGCGGGAGCGCGCCGGCCGATGCCGGCGGCGGGAAGCAGAGCGCGGTGGGCTCATGACAACGCTCGCCCTTCCCGGACCCGGCGGCGGTGACCGCGAGCGCGCCGAGTCCGCCGGCCTGTTCGGCAGCCTGCGCGGGTCGGTGGTTTTCGGCCTCGCGATCATCCTGGTCTTCTTCGTCGGCCTGGGCGGCTGGGCGGCGCTGGCGCCGCTCGCCTCGGCGGCGATCGCCCAGGGCACGGTCGGCCCGGACGGCAGCCGGCGGACCGTCCAGCACCTGGAAGGCGGCATCATCCGCGCGATTCTGGTCCGCGACGGCAGCCGCGTCGCGGAGGGCGACCCGCTGGTCGTGCTCGCCGACGTCGCCGCGCGCGCGACCTACGAGCAGGAGCGCACCCAGTACGACATGCTGGCCGCCATGCAGGCCCGGCTGATCGCCGAGCAGCGCGGTGCCGAGACGCTCGACTTTCCGGACCGTCTGGTCGAAGCGGCCGAGGCTGAGCCCGAGGTCGCGGCCCTGCTCGAGGCCCAGCGCGACCTCTTCGAGACCCGGCTGGAGGCGCATCGCGGCCGCAAGGCGATCCTGGGCCAGCGCATCGCCCAGCTGCGCGAGGAAATCACCGGCCTGCAGGCCCAGATCGCCAGCCAGACCCGCCAGCTCGAGCTGATCGCGGACGAAGTGGTGGGCGTCGAGCAGCTCCTGGCCCAGGGGCTGGAGCGGCGGCCGCGGCTGCTTTCGCTCCAGCGCAACCAGGCCGAGATCGAAGGCGCGCTCGCCCAGAACCGGGCCGCCATCGCCCGGGCGCGCCAGTCGATCGGGGAGACCGAGCTCCAGATCGTCAACCAGGATGCCGAGCGGCTGGACCAGGTCGCCGAGCAGCTCAGCCAGGTCCGCACGCGCCTGCTCGCGCTCGAGGATCAGTTGCGCCAGAGCGAGGACGTGCTCGACCGCACGGTGGTGACGGCCCCGGTGGCCGGGACCGTGGTCGAGCTGCGCTACCGCACGACCGGCGGCGTGGTCTCGCCGGGCGACCCGATCCTCGACATCGTGCCGGAGGACGAGGACCTGATCATCGACGCCCGGGTCTCGCCGACCGACATCGACGCGGTCGATCCGGGTCTGACGGCGGAGATCCGTCTGCTCGCCTATGCCCAGCGCAACCTGCCCCGCTTCGAGGGGCGGGTGGAGACCGTTTCCGCCGACGCGCTGGTCGACGAGAACACGGGCGAGAGCTACTACAGCGTCCGGGTCGAGGTGCCGCGCGAGACGCTGGAGAAGATGCCCGAGGGCGTCACACTGTCGCCCGGCATGCCCGCCCAGGTCCTGATCATGACCGGCGAGCGCACCGCGCTCGAATACCTGGTCCGCCCCTTCCTCGACTCGATCCGGCTGGCGTTCCGGGAAAGTTGAGGGGAGGATCTACCTCGACAACAGTGCCGTCACTCGGTTCACCACCAAGGGCATCAAGTTCATCAAGTGGCTTCGAGAGAAAAATATGTTCCTTATTATTCAAGAGCAGAGAGAACCAGTGACAGAGTGAGTCAACCGACGCGGGATTCTTGGTGAACTTGGTGCCCTTGGTGGTGAGGCTTTGTTTCAATACGTCTATTATTACCGAAATCCGCTGGATCAGCCCGTGCGGTCGATACGCGCCGTACCCGCCGCCGTCCCCTCCAGCCGCGCCAGGAACCAGGTGATGACGGCGCGCCACAGGGCGTCGCCGAGCACCGCGTCCTCGACGCCGGCGTCCAGGTTCGGGTTGTCGTTGACCTCGATGACATGGACGCCCGACGGCGTCTGCTTGAGGTCGACGCCGTAGAGCCCGTCGCCGATCGGCCGGGCGGCGCGCACGGCCACATCGACCACCTCGGCCGGCGCCTCGGCGACCGCGAAGGTGCGGAAGCCGCCCTCGTCGGCCCCTCCGTCGGCGGTGTGGCGGACGATCTGCCAGTGCTTCTTCGCCATCAAGTACTGGCAGACGAACAGCGGCTCGCCGCCCAGCACGCCGACCCGCCAGTCGTACTCGGTGTACATGTACTCCTGCGCCAGGATCAGGTCGCTGTCGGCGAGCATGCCCCGCGCGATGCGCGCCAGGGCGGCCGGGTCGCCGGCCTTCTCGACGCCCCGCGAGAACGAACCGTCGGGGATCTTCAGGACCACCGGCCAGCCCAGGTCGTCGCCCAGCCCCTCCAGGTCGCGCATCCGGTCGATCACCCGCGTGCGCGGCATCGGCACGCGAGCGGACCGCATCAGCTCGGCGAGGTAGACCTTGTTCGTGCAGCGCAGGATCGAGGTCGGGTCGTCGATCACCGGCATGCCCTCCTGCTCGGCCCGGCGGGCGAAGCGGAAGGTGACGTCGTCGATCGCCGTCGTCCGGCGGATGAACAGGGCATCGAATTCCGCCAGCCGCGGCAGGTCGGCGGCGCCGATGGTCTCCACCGCCACGTCCATCGCCGCCCCGGCCCGGGCCAGGCGCTTGAGCGCGCGCGGGCCCGAGGGCGGTAGCGCCTCCTTCGGGTCGACCAGGACGGCGAGGCGCCAGCGCGGCGGCCCCTTTGGCCGGGGCGAGGCGAAAGGCCCGCGGACGAAGCGCCGGAGCGCGCGCATCGCGACGGCGCGGCGGCCGTCGTCCAGCGCGTCGAGCCCGACCGCGTGCACGCCGCCGATCGTCAGCCACTCGCCATGGCGCACGCGCACCTCGACCAGCGGCACGCGCAGGGCTTCGAAGACGCGCCGGGCGAAGGCCGGGAAGCGGGCGTCGTCGGTCTCCCCGAAGGCGACGAACAGGGTGAAGCCTTCGGCCGGCGGCTCGGTCAGGCGCCGCGCGCGCCGGTTCAGCTCGTCCTCCAGCCCCGGCAGCCGGCGGCGCAGCAGCGCGCGCTGGGACAGCTCGACCATCGCGGCGACGGTCGGCAGCACCTTGTGCCCGCGCGCCTCCGCCAGCAGGGAGGCGTAGTAGCCGGTGCCGAGATAGGCGTAGGAGCGCGACAGGTTGACGACCTTGCGCCCCGGCCCGGCGTATTCCTCCGGCCGGGTGACGTAGTGGCGCGCCGTGACCGCCAGGCGCGCAAGGTCCGGGTCGAGGGCGTCGCGGTCCGCGCGTCGGTCGACCAGCAGCGTCCAGCCCTTCATGCGTCCCCGCGATTGCTCAGCGAGATCGCGGCGCGCAGACGGTCGCGGCCGTAGCGCGCCATGCGCTCGAACTCCGCGCGCGGGATCGGCAGGTTCGCCTTGGCCGCGGCGGTCTCGTGCTCGTCGGGGTCGACATGGGGGTCGTGGACGTAGACGAAACGATCGTCAAGGCCGTGGGCGACGATCCAGTGCGGTGCCTTCTCCCGGTACATCCGCCAGTGGCTGATCAGGACCAGCGCGACGCCGCCCGCGGCCAGCAGGGCGGCCAGGTCGCCCAGCTCGAAGGCGCGATGGACCACCGCGATGTCGGTCTTCGCCGCTTCGGCCCGGAAATCCGCCTGGACCAGGCGCATGACCCGGCGCTTGGCCTCGCTGCGCACGCCGTCGAGAAACAGGAAGTCGTCGGAGCTGAGGTGGATCGTCGCCGCCAAGCCCCGGCGATGGGCGGCCAGCGCGAGGCCGAAGGGCTCGCACCCGCCATGGCCGGACGTCATGAAGACGGTCGTCGCCTCTCGCCAAAGGCGCAGCTCCAGCGTCTCGTCCAACGGGATCGCCGGATCGAGGGCCGCCATCGCCATCATCAGCGCCGCCGGCCCGCAGGTGAATTCCGCCGACTGGGGCCAGTAGGGCACCCGGCATTCCGGCGCCCGGAGGGCGGTCAGCCTCTTCTCGAACCGCAACGCCTCGGCGTGATCCTCGTAGTAGTCCAGATAGCGCCCGATCCGGCGATAACCCGCGACTTCGTAGAGCCGGATGGCGCCGGCGTTGTCCACGCGGACCTCCAGGCGCAGCCACACCGCGTCGCCGTCGAGCGCGGCCTGCTCGGCCGCCGCCAGCAGCCGGCCGCCGATGCCGCGGCCCCGATGGCCCGGATCGACGGCGAAGGAATAGAGCCGGGCGAGCGACGTGCCCCGCCGGAACAGCACGAGGGCGTAGCCCACCGGCCGGTCCGCGTCGTCGGCGGCGACGATCAGGTCGGCGTGTCCGCGTGTCAGGAAATAGGCGAAGCTGCGCCGGCTCAGCCGGTCGGTCTCGAAGACCCGGCCCTCGAGCGCCACGAGCGCGTCCAGGTCGGTGACCCGCCCCGGACGCAAGACGATCGACCGCGCCCTGTCGGGCGGCGCGGCGGTGGTCGGGGAAGCGGCGCGGGCGGTCATGGCTCTCGGGATCCTTTCGCGCCGGCATCGGGGCGCGGCCGGCACCGGCGCTCGACCGAAGATATCGCGGTCGCGCCCGCGCGGGGCAAGTCCCCCGGCCGGACGACCCATGCGCGCGATGCGCGGCCGTCCCGCGTGGCGCGCGGGGGCCGGGCCCCTGCCGCGCGATCGGCGACCGCGCCATATCTCGTCATCGGATCGGCAGGGGGCCGATCCGTCAGGCTATCGGAGGCTTCGGTGGACCTGCTGCCGCCCATTGTCGTGGGACTCTTGCTTGTCGTTATCCTGGCGTTGATCGTCGGCGGCATCCTGCGCGCCCGGTGCGGTGACGACGAGGGGCCGGTCGAGATCCTCGGCCGCGTCGTCGCTCGTACCGATGGCGGCTTCGCCGTCGACGACAGCGTTTTCCGCTACGTCTTCGCCGCGCCGCCGGCCGACGGGTCGGCGGTCCCGGAGGTCGGCGCCCGCGTCCGGCTGGTGATACGTCAGGATGCGAGCGGTCCGGTCTGCCTGGGGCTCGAGCGGCTCGGGCCGCCGGTCGCCGGCGCCCCCGCGCCGCCCGTCGCCCCGGCGGCCTGAGGGCGGGGGCCCGGCTCAGAACGGCGTGCCCTTGGCCCGCTTGGCCTTCAGCGCCTCGGCGTACCATTCGAGCTCGGTGAAGAACTTGGTGGAGCGCTCGGCCCAGGCGGGGTCCTCGGTCGTGCCGTCCTCGGCGAAGGCCTGGCCGACCCGGGGGATCGGGAAGATCGAGGAGATCGAGGGCATGCCCATCTCCGCGAGCATGGCCCGGAGCGCCATGGCTGCCCGCACGCCGCCGAACGAGCCTGCCGAGTAGCAGACGATCCCGGAGGGGCGGAAATAGTACTCCTCCAGGAAATGATCGAGGAGGTTGGACAGGGCCGGCGGGACGCCGTGATTGTATTCCCCGCTGACCACCACGAAGGCGTCGGCGCGGCGGTAGAGCGTGGCGAGCTCCTCCAGGACCGCGGGTGCCTCGCCGGCGGCATACTCCTTGTACATCCGGTCGAGCAGCGGCAGGGCGCGCTCCAGCGGATCGATCAGCGGCGCCTCGTGGCCACGCTCGGCCAGTCGGGCGGCGACCCAGCGCGCGGCGCCGATGCCCTTGCGGTGATGGCGGACCGAGCCGTAGATCACGGGTATCGTCAGGGCCATGGGGGGCCTCCTTTTCCGGGAGCCGCGCGCCGCGCGGCGGCGCCTTCGACGGTGTGTCGCGACTGTGCCGGCCGCGAGCCGGGGCGTCCATGCCGCGCCCGCCCGGCCCCGCCACGGATTGCCGAGGCGGGAACGAAGCCTTAGAAGGGGCCGATCGTCCGAGCGCGATCTTGCAGGACAGACGGAGAGCGAGACCCATGGCCCCAGGCGCGGATGCCCGAATCACGGAAGTCGTCGGCCGGTTCGAAACCCGGGAGGCGTTCCGCGCCGCGGTGCAGGACCTGCTCGCCGAAGACTTCGCCTCCTCCGATGTCTCGGTGCTGGACACCCATGAGTCGCTGACCGCGGCCGGGGACGAGGGCGAGAGCTGGCAGTCCCAGGTCTACGGGCTGGTCGGCGAAGCGAAGTATATCGGGCCGATCACAACGGCCGGGCTGATCGCGCTCGCCGCCGGCCCCCTCGGCGCGGCCATCGCCGGGCTGGTCGGCGCCGGCGTGGGCGTCGCGGCGGCCCGGGAGTTGCTCGAGGAACTGCGCGCCACGCCGCATACGGAAGCCTTCGCCCGCGCCCTCGAGTATGGTGCGGTCCTGCTCTGGGTCCGCGCGGAGGAGCCCGAGCGCCAGGAACGCGCCCGCGCCGTTCTGGAACGCCATGGCGCGCATGACGTCCATGTCCACACCCGCGACCGGCACGAGGCGGAGTAGGAGGCAGACGACAACCAGATTCCCGCTTTCGCGGGGATGACGATGCTTATCGGGTTACAGTATCGAGTTGCGTAGAGCGGTCTCTTGTTTTGTCATCCCCGCGAAAGCGGGGATCTATATGAATCGGAACACTCGCCGAATACTGATCCAGCGTTTCGACAGCCGTTGGCTGCGTGACCACGTTTACCGCTGGTCCAGCTTCAACTCGATCCGGCGGTTGCGCTGCCAGGCCTCGGGGACGTCGCGCGGATCGAGGGGCTGGTATTCGCCGAAGCCGGCGGCGGCCAGCCGGTCGGGCGGCACCCCCTGGTCGACCAGGTATTCGACGACCGAAACGGCGCGGGCGACCGACAGCTCCCAGTTCGACGGGAACTCGTCGGTGCTGATCGGCCGCTGGTCGGTGTGACCGTCGACGCGCAGGATCCAGTCCACGTCCTCGGGCAGGTCCTCGGCCAGCGACAGCAGCGTGTCGGCGAATCGGGCGAGTTGCTCGCGTCCGCCTTCCTGAAGATTGGCCGCGGCCGTCGGGAACAGCACTTCCGACTGGAAGACGAAGCGGTCGCCGACCACGCGCACATCGTCGCGCTGGCCCAGCACCTCGCGCAGCCGGCCGAAGAACTCGGAGCGGTAGCGGTTCAGTTCCTCGACCCGGCGGATCAGGGCCTGGTTGAGGCGCGAGTTCAGGTCGGCGATCTCCAGGTCGCGCGCCTCGACCGCCGACTCCGACGCCTCCAGCGCCGCACGGACCTCGGCCAGTTGCTCGCGCAGGTCGGCGACTTCGCGCGACATCCGCACCACCATCGCCTGGCGCTCGGCAGTCCGGCCCACCTCCTCGGACAGCGAGTCCCGCGCCTCGCCCAGATCCTCTCTCAGCGCCGCGACTTCGGCCTCGCGCGCGGCCAGCGCCGCTTCCGCGCCGGTCGCCCGGTCCTCGAGCGCCGCGAGGCGGTTTTCCAGCCCCGCGGCCCGTTCCTCCAGCGTCGCGAGGTCCGAGGCGGTTTCCTCCCGGTCCTGCTCGGACAGCCGCAGCTCCAGTGCCAGGGTATCGGCGCGCGAGCGGGTCTCCTGGACCGTCTCGGTCAGCGCCGCCAGCCGGGTGCGCGCGGACTCGAGGTCGCTGGCGAGATCGGCGCGCTCCGCCAGGACGGCGTCCAGGCGATCGGCCAGATCCTGGCGCGCCGCGCGCGTTTCGGCGAGCGTTTCGGCGAGGGCGTCGCGCTCGGCCCGGACATCCTCCAGCCGTGCGGCCAGGTCCGTGCGCTCGGCCTGCGCCGTGTCCAGCGCGTCGGCCAGCGAGGCGATCCGGGCGCGCGCCTCGGCGAGCTCGCTGCCCGTCGCCGCCTCGCTGCCGCGTGCCTCGGCCAGGTCGGCCTCGAGGGCCGCGCGCTCGTCGCGCACCGTCTCGACGGTATCGGAGAGCGTATCGATGCGCGCGCGGGCGTCCGCCAGCGCCGTCTCGGCGGACTCGCGCGCGCCGCGCTCTTGCGCCAGGTCCTCGGCCAGCGCGCGCCGCTCGGCCGTCACGTCGGCAAGCCGGGTATCGAGCTCCGCGCCCTGCGTTCGGACGGTGTCGAGGTCCGCCGCCAGCGTCTCGGCCCGGGCGATGGCGTCGAGCAGGCGGGCGGTCAGGTCCGCGACCTCGGCCCGGCTGGCGGCCAGCGCCTGCGCGGTCTCGGCCTGGCGCGAGCGGCTTTCCTCAAGGGCGGTTTCGGTGCGCGCGAGCGTGGCCGCGGTCTCGGCGGTCTCCCCCCGGCTCGCCTCCAGGCCGCGGGAGAGCTCGCTCGCCTCCGAGCGCGCCGCCTCCAGGGCCGAGCGGGTGGTGGCCAGCGTGTCCCGCGTCCCGGCCAGCGTCTCCCGGGTCGTTGACAGCTCTTCCCGGGTCGTCGCCAGTGTGTCGCGGGCCGAGGCGAGCTCTTCCCGGGTCGTGGTCAGGGTATCGCGGGTCGTGACCAGCTCGTCCCGGGTCGTGGCCAGCGTGTCGCTGGTCGCGGTCAGCTCTTCCCGGGTCGTTGCCAGGGTTTCTCGGGTCGAGGTCAGCTCTTCCCGCGTCGAGGCCAGATCACCCTGGAGCGTGTCCCGCGTGGCTTCGACATCGGCGAGTCGCTCGCCCAGCGCTTCGGTACGGGCCCGCTCGGCCTCCAGGTCCCGGCTCAGCGTGGCCGTCGTCTCCTCTTCCGCCGCCAGCCGGGCGGTGAGCGCCTCCAGGCGGTCGAGGCTCTCCGCCAGCCGCGCCTCGAGCATGGCGTTGAGGGCGTCGCTCTCTTCCAGCGCGAGGGCGCGTTCCTGCGACGTCTCCTCGGCCGATTGCAGCGCGAGGCGGAGGCTGGAGACCTCGAGCGCAAGGTTGTCGCGCTCGGTCCGCAGGGAGCGGATATCCGATTCGAGCTGCGCGATTTCCTGGAGCTGCTGCTCGATCGTCTCCCGGTCGGACTCGATGGTGCGAAAGGCCTCGGCGAGCTCTCCCGAGCGATCGTCGCGGCTGTCGGCCAGCGTGTCGATGCGGGCCAGCGCCTCGGTCAGGCGCCGGTCGAGGGCGGCGCGCTCCTCGCGCAGGCCTTCGATCCGGTCGGCCATGGCGTCGCGCTCGGCGACGGCGGTGTTGAGGTCGCTCGACAGCTCGGCGAAGCGGTCGCGCAAGCTGCGGTTTTCCCGCCGCTCCAGGTCGAGCATGCGGTCGAGCTCGGCGATCCGGTCCTCCAGGCGGCCGACCTCCTGCTCGCGCCCGCTCAGCAGGCTCGACAGGTAGAACTGCGCCACCATGAAGACCATCAGGACGAAGATCACCACCATCAAGAGCGCGGACAGGGCGTCGACGAAGCCCGGCCAGATATCCGTCGTGTTGCGCTGGCTCGATCGGCGGGTGAGCGAAAACATGGGCTATGTCCGGCTCTCGCCCGGGGTTCGGGGCGGCAGGGGCCGCGCGCCGTTCGTCAGGGTTCGGCCTCTTCGGCCAGGGCCGCCAGTGTGCGGGCGAGCACCTTGATCTCGCTGCGGATCTCCTGCACCGACTGGGCCCGGCCGGCGGCCAGCTCTTCGCGAATCTGGGCGGTCTGGGTGACGAGATTGCGGACGTGGTCGCGCGTCTGGTCGTCGAGGCCGAGCGTGCCGCCCTCCGCCGTAGCGGCGAGGCGGAGCAGCGCCGGCTCGACCCGCTCCTGGCTGTCGGCGAGGCGGGTCAGCACGCCGTACTGGCCGCGCAGATGGTCGTCCAGCGCCTTCAGTCGGTCGACCAGCGCGCCCAGCGCCTCGGCGGTCTGGCGCCGGCCGTCTTCACCATAGGCGACGCTGCGCTCCAGCCGGTCCAGGTTTTCCGCCGTCTGCTCCAGCATGGCCTGGACGTAGGCGGGCGAGGCCATGCCCTCGGTCCCGGGCTCGTAGCCGGACCCCCCCTCGCCCAGCCGGGCGGCGCCGGACAGCCAGTCCTCCAGCTCGTTGTAGAAGCGGTTCTGGGCCTGGCTGGTCTGGAGCTCGAGAAAGCCCAGCACGAGCGAGCCGCCGAGCCCGAAGAGCGACGAGCTGAAGGCAGTGCCCATGCCGGTCAGGGGGGCTTCGAGCCCGCTCTGAAGATCGCTGAAGACCAGCGCCAGGTCGCCCGATTCGATCGACAGGTCGCCGATTACGTCGCCGACCGAGGCGATGGTCTGGAGCAGGCCCCAGAACGTGCCGAGCAGGCCCAGGAAGATCAGCAGGCCGATCAGGTAGCGGCTGATCTCCCGCGACTCGCCGAGCCGGGCGCCGATGCCGTCGAGCACCGAGCGCATGGCGATGGGCGAGATGGCGAAGCGGCCCGACGCGCGCTCGCCCAGCATCTTGGCCAGTGGCGCCAGCAGCGACGGATGGGCCACGCCGGCTTGGCCGGCCACCGGCCGGGCGGCCTGGCCGGCGTCGGGGCGGGCGGCCTGGAAGGTCTCGATCCAGTCGATCTCGGGCCTCAGGCTCAGCACCGAGCGGAAGGAATAGACGATTCCGATCACCATGGCGCCCAGGATCACGCCGTTGAGCGCCGGGTTGGCCAGGAAGGCCCGGGACAGCCCCGGATAGAGCAGCGCGCCCACGACCGCCACGGCGATGACGAAGAGGATCATGCGCGTGAGGTAGCGGGTCGGCCGGGACATGGCCTCACTCTCCCTCGGGCGGCGTCCGGGTGGCGCCGGTCATCCCGACACCAGCAGGTCGACGCGGTCGGCGGGCGGCTCCGGCGCGGTGTCGCCCAGCGCGCGGACGTCGATTCGCGTCGCCTCCACGCCGCGGTCGATCAGGAAGGTGCGCACCGCCAGCGCGCGGTCGAGCGACAGGCGCCGTGCCCGGCTGGCGCTCTCTGCCGAGCCGGCGGCGTAGGCGCGGACCTGCAGGCGCAGGTCGGTCTGGTTCGTCATGCGCTCCGCAAGGCCGGTGAGCAGGCGGCCGGCCGCGTCGGTGAAGCGGCTCGTCTCCGGCTCGAACAGGATGCGGAAGCCCTGGTTGTCCGGCAGCGTCGCCACCGTCTCGCCCGGCGGCGGCAGGGCGGCGGTCTGCGTCGGCTCTCCGCCGGCGGTCGGGCCCGTGTCGGTCGCCGGGGCCGGTTCCGACCCGGTTTCGGACGGCGCGTCCGGCTCGACCCGGCGACCGGGCGGCGGCGC
The DNA here is from genome assembly GCA_040220455.1 of Azospirillaceae bacterium. Classification (GTDB taxonomy): domain Bacteria; phylum Pseudomonadota; class Alphaproteobacteria; order DSM-16000; family Inquilinaceae; genus JAVJUS01. The sequence goes on along the minus strand of JAVJUS010000005.1, from coordinate 65,968 downwards.
CTCGTCCGATGAGTCGTCCGGGGGTGGGCGCTCGGCGACGATCGGCGGGTCCGGCGGCGCCGGCGTCGGGGCGACATCGGCCGGCTCGGGCGCGTCGATCGGGCGTTCCTCGATCACCGGGCGCCGCTCGGGTGCGCGCGGCGGCTCGATGGCCGGGCGCTCGACCCGCGGCGCGGCCGCGGCGGACGTGTCGAGTTCCGGCATCTCCTCGGCATCCGGCGTGCGGTCGGCCGCGCCGTCGGTCCGCGGCGGCGTCTCCACCGTCTCGGGTGCGCGGACGGTGCCGGCGGTCATCGTGTCGTCCCGGTCCGGCGTGGGGGCCGCCTCCGGTCGCGTCGGCCGGTCGGCGGGCCGATCGGCCGGGTAGGGCGCGACGAAGGGCGCGCGGCGGGCGGTCGTGGCGGGCGCGGTCGTAGGGGGAGCGAGCGGCTCGCGGCTCGGCGCGGCGGTCCCCGCCGGCGGGGTGACGCGGCGGGGCGCCGGCGCGGGCTCCGGCATCGCCGGGCGTCGGGGCGTGGTGCCGTCGCCGCGCAGCGCGTCGAGCACGCCCTGGTCGATGATCACCGAATCGCTGGAGGTCGGCTCCGAGCCCGTGCCGCCGATGACCACCTGGGCCCGCGCCGGCGTTCCCGCGCCCGGCCAGCCGATCGCGAACGCCGCGACGGCCAGCGTCGCCAAAGCGCCACCGCGCCGCGCGAGCGCGCCGGTCCGGCCCGGCATCCGCCGCGATGCGGTCAGTGGTCTCTCGTCCGAAAGGGATCTGTTCACGATTCCGAGCCTCACCCCGGTCCCGATCCGGGAGAGCGGACCATAGCGCAGCGCCTCGCCGAGCGACAACCGCCCGTGGTGGCCGGACACTCGGCGCCGGGGCGGAACCCGCGCGGGCGCGCCGGCCCGGGTCAGGAGGCCGCCGCGCGGCGGGACTCGCGCACGCCCTTGAGCAGCTTCATCAGCTCGAAATGCATCGTCGGGGTGCCGGCGAGCAGGGAGGCGTTCTCCATCGGCTTGCGGCCGCCGTCGATTTCGGTGACGAAGCCGCCGGCCTCGGTGATCAGGATCATGCCCGCGGCCACGTCCCAGGGGCTGAGCCCCGTCTCCCAGAAGCCGTCGAGCCGGCCGGCCGCGACATAGGCGAGATCCAGCGAGGCCGCGCCGAACCGGCGGATGCCCGCGACCTTGGGCATGACGGCGGCGAACTCCGCGGCCACCTGGTCGGCGTCGCCGCGCCCGGCGAAGGGGGCGCCCACGCCGATCAGGGCGTCGACCATGCGCTTGCGCGCCGACACGCGGATGCGCCGGTCGTTGAGGAAGGCGCCCTGGCCCTTCTCCGCCCAGAAAAGCTCGTCGGAGACGGGGTTGTAGACCACGCCGGCGACGATCTGGCCGTTCTCCTCCGCCCCGATGGAAATCGCCCATTGCGGCACGCCGTGCAGGAAATTGGTCGTGCCGTCGAGCGGATCGACGATCCAGCGCTGGCCGGACTCGCCCGCCACCGCGCCGCTCTCCTCCAGCAGGAATCCGAACTTCGGCCGCGCCTTGGCCAGTTCCTCGCGCAGGATCTTCTCGGCGTCCCGGTCGGCGTTGGAGACGAAGTCCGCCGGGCCCTTGCGGCTGACCTGGAGCTGCTCGACCTCGCCGAAGTCGCGCACCAGGCTCTTCGCGGCGCGGCTGGCGGCGCGGACCATGACGTTGATGAGGGCGGAACGGGCGGCCATCGCGGCGGGCCTTTCGGGGTCGGCGGAAAATGGAAGCGGGGAGCGGCGGGCGCCGGTCAGTCCTTGGCGCGCTCGACGTAGCTGCCGTCGCGGGTGTCGACGACCACCCGGGTCCCCGTCTCGATATGCGGCGGCACCATGATCTTCGCGCCGTTGGACAGGATCGCCGGCTTGTAGGAGGACGAGGCGGTCTGGCCCTTGACCACGGGCTCGGCCTCGGTGATCTCCAGCGTCACGTGCTGGGGCAGCTCGACCGACAGGGGCGTGCCTTCGTAGAGCGTCACCGTGCAGACCATTTCCTCCTTGAGGAACTTGGCCGAGTCGCCGATGGTCTCCCCCGGGATGGTGACCTGCTCGAAGTTCTCCATGTGCATGAAGTGGTGGTCGTCGCCGTCGGAGTAGAGATACTGCATCTCTTCCTCGTCCAGGCGCGCCCGCTCGACCGTTTCCTGCGTGCGCCAGCGGTTCTGGGTCTTGGTGCCCGTGCGGACGTCCTTCATCTCGACCTGGATGACGGCGTTGCCCTTGCCGGGCTGGATGAGGTCGATCTTGGTGACGACGACCAGCTTGCCCTCGTATTCGAGAACGTTGCCGGGCCGGATGTTGATGGCGTTGATCTTCATGCTCTCGCCTCGGAAACTGCGCACTCGGCGCCGGTCGGGTCGGTCCCGCATCGCCCGGGGCGATCCGGCGGGCCGCGGCCGGCGCCTGGCGCCGGCCCTGCGCCGGGGAGGAGCCCCCGCGCGCGCGGCGCGGAACCTACCAGCATGCCCCGGGCCGGACAAGCGCGCCCGCGGGGCGCCGGCGCGGCTGCGTTCATGCGCCGGGAACGCGGCATGAGCGGGCCGTCCGCGCCCTGGTGGCGACCCGACCGCTTCGCGCCCCGGCGCCCGTACCTCGAGGCCCGCGCCCGCGTCGCCAAGGCGATCCGCGCCCATTTCGACGCCCAGGGGTTCGTCGAGGTCGACACCCCGGCGCTCCAGGTCTCGCCGGGGCTGGAGCCCCATCTGGAGGTTTTCGCGACCGAGCTCGTCGCGCCGCTGGCCGGGGGGCGCGCGCCGCGCTACCTCCACACCTCGCCCGAATTCGCGATGAAGAAGCTGCTGGCCGCGGGGATGGAGCGGATCTTCCAGCTCGCCCACGTCTTCCGCAACGCCGAGGGCGGCCGGCTGCATCATCCCGAGTTCACGATACTGGAATGGTATCGCGCCGGCGCCGACTACCGCGACCTTGTCGAGGATTGCCGGGCCCTGCTGGTCGCCGCGGTCGAGGCCGCCGGGACCGGGCGCCTGGTCCACGGCGAGGCGGAGGCCGACCCGGCGGCGCCCTGGCGCGTCATGACCGTGGCGGAGGCCTTCGACCTCTTCGCCGGAGTCGACCTGGAGACCCTGTTGCCGGACCCCGGCGGCGCGCCGGACCCGGTGCCATTCAAGGCGGTCGCCGCGGAACTCGGGATCGCCTGCGCCGACGACGATCGCTGGGACGACGTCTTCTTCCGGATCTTCCTCGACCGGATCGAGCCGGAGCTGGGGCTGGGCGCGCCGACGGTCCTGACCGGCTATCCGGCCTCGATGGCGGCGCTGGCCCGGCTCGACCCGGACGACCCTCGGATCGCCCAGCGCTTCGAGCTCTATGCCTGCGGCGTGGAGCTCGCCAACGCCTTCGGCGAGCTGACCGACGCGGCCGAGCAGCGCGCCCGCTTCGCCGCCGACCGGGCCTTCGCGTCGGCCCGCTACGGCCGGGCGGCGCCGGTCGACGAGGACTTCCTGGCCGCGCTCGACCACGGCCTGCCGCCGAGCGCCGGCATCGCACTCGGCTTCGACCGCCTGGTCATGCTCGCCACCGGCGCCCCGGACGTGGACTCCGTCCTCTGGGCCCCCGTCGCGGCGCCGTGAGCCGCCGCGACAGTCTCAGCCGCCCGCCGCCCGGGCGCGTGGTGGCTGCGGGGCCGGGGGCTCGTCCTCGATGGCGATGACGCCGTCCGGGTGGGGCGAGGCGCGGCCGCTGCGCACCGGGGGCTCGACGAAGACCGGCGGCACAGTGGCGGCGAAGTCGGCGCGGTCGGTGTCGTCGAGGCCGAGGGCGTAGCCCATCACCACGCCGCCGTCCCGCCCGGCGAAGAGCAGCTTGTGGGCCTTCGCCGGCACCGGCACCTTCTGGTTGATGCAGAACAGCACGAGCGCCGCCGCCAGTTGCTCGCTGCGCACGATGACCGTCTTCTCGATGCCCGAATCATTGTCGACGAGGCGTAATTCGGCTTCGATCGTCGGCGTGGCGAGAACGTCGAATCCGACGATCGTGCCGGTCGGCAGTGGGTCGCGGCGCCGCGTCTGATAGTCGGTGATCGCGCGGACGACTTCGACGGGGGAAAAGGCGATATAGCGGATTTCGGCGGGCATCGGCGTTTCGGTGCCTGTCTTCGTGCCGGTCGGGTCGGTAATCGCGCGGTCGGGACGCCGGCGCGCCAATCATCGTGGCGTGTTCATGTCAGCTATCGAGGAATGATGACAATGCCACCCAGACCATTACTTGTCCCTGAATTTCACGGTTACGGCGAGCGATGACGCTGCACAGCGAGGCGGAATCTCATCTACGGCGAATGCGCGACCGGATGACACGCGAGCGGATGCCGCCGCTGCACACGGTCGAGCCCGAGCGGGCGCGGGCCTGGCTGCGGGAGACGATCTCCGACCAGCGCCCGCCGCTGCCGGCGAGCGACATGGTCGAGGACCGCACCCTGCCCGCCCGTTCCGGTCCGCGGGCAGTGCGCCTGATCCGCCCGGCGGCGACCGGCGACGAGACGCTGCCCGTCGTGCTCTACTTCCATGGCGGCGGCTTCGTCATGGGCGGCATCGAGGAAAGCGCCCACGAGGCCCATCGACTGGCCGAGGCCGGGCCGGCACTCGTCGTCTCCGCCGCCTACCGCCTGGCACCAGAGGCGCCCTATCCGGCGGCGATCGACGACGGCTACGACGCCCTGGTGTGGACCTACGAGAACGCCCCGCGCTGGGGCGGCGATCCGCGCCGGCTGACGCTCGCCGGGTGCAGCGCGGGCGGCAACCTGGCGACGGCGGTCGCGCATCTGGCCGCCGTGTCCAACGGCCCGCGCATCCGCCAGCTCTATCTGCTCTGCCCCTGGCTGGATCTGACCCTGTCCCAGCCCTCCGTCGGCGCTTTCGCCTCCGGCTTCGGCCTCGACCGCGAGGAGATCGAGGCCAATGCGGAGGCCTATGTCGGCGACTCCGGCGACGCGGGCGACCCCATGATTTCTCCCGCCCTGCACGATCCGCCGCGGGGCTTCCCGGCGACGCGGATCCTGGCGGCCGAATGCGATCCGCTGCGCGACGAGGCGCGGCTCTTCGCCCGGCGGCTCGGCCGCGCCGGCGTGCCCGTCGACCTGATCGAGGCCCCGGGCATGATTCACGCCTTCGATCTGTGGCTGCACGCGATGCCGGCGGGGCGGGCTTCCGTCGAGGAAGCGGAATCGGCGTTGGTGCCGACGTGATGGCCGGTCAGGATCCGGCGGCGTCTTCCGCCCGCGCCACGGCGGCCGCGATCGCGGCGAGGCCGGCGGCGGGGCCGTCGGGATGGTCCCAGACCGGCCGGTCGAGCGCCAGAAAATCGGCGCCGGCCGCGGCGTAGCGCGGGGCCGTGGCGGCGTCGACCGGACCGAGGGCGACCGAGGGCAGCTCCATCATCTCCGCCCACCAGGCGATCAGGCCGAGTGCCTCGGCCAGCGCCTCCTCCCCGTCGTCATGCGCCGGGCCGAAGGCGATGTAGTCGGCGCCGTTTTCGCCGGCGACCATGGCGTCGTGGCGGCTCGACCCGCAGACGACGCCGACGCTGGCCCCGTCTCCGACCGCCTTGCGGCAGGCGCGGTAGCCGGGGCCCTCGGCGCTCGATTCCACGCCGTCGCAACCGGTGGTGGCGGCGAGGTCGGGCCGGTCCTCGAGCAGGAAGGCCACGCCCCGGTCCTGGACGATCGGGCGCAGCCGGTCGATCGCGGCGCGGGCGGCCGCCTCGTTCTCCGGCACGCTGGCACGGCACAGCAGCACCGCCTCCACCGCCCCGGCCTCGAGCGGCGCGTCGAGCACCGCGGCGAGCCGGCCGGCGAAGGAGTCCGGCTCCAGCGCCGGCGGCGTGCGCAGGTAGAAGGCCGGAGCGGCCATGGCGTCGGGGCGGCCGGGCGCTATTCCTTGCCCTGGAAGATGCGCACCAGCGTGTCGAACAGGGCCATCGCCTCGTCATGCGGGCGGCGGAAGGCGTTGCGCCCGATGATCGAGCCGTTGCCGCCGCCGTCGCGGATCGCGCGCGCGTCGTCGAGCACCGAGTCCGTGCCCTTCTGCGCGCCGCCCGAGAAGACGACGATGCGCCGGCCGTTGAAGCAGGAGCGCATGACCTCGGCCACGCGCTCGGCCTGGGTCGAGATCGGGATCTTCGCGGCCTCGAACTCCTTGCGCGCCTCGGCCTGCTCGAGCACGTCGCTCGGCAGCTTGACCTTGATGACATGGGCGCCGAGCTGGGCGGCGAGCGCCGCGCCGTAGGCGACCACGTCCATCGCCGTCTCGCCTTCCTTGGAGACGTCGCCGCCGCGCGGGTAGGACCAGACGACCGAAGGCAGGCCGACCGACCGCGCCTCGCGGATCAGCTCGGCGATCTCCTCCATCTGCTCGTAGCACTGGTCGGAGCCGGGATAGATCGTGAAGCCGATCGCCGAGCAGCCGAGCCGGAGCGCATCCTCGACCGAGGCGAAAACCGCCTGGTCGGCGTCCTCCTTCAGGCGCGACAGGCTGTTGGCGTGATTGAGCTTGAGGATCGTCGGGATCTGGCCCGGGAAATGCGGCGCGCTGGTCGCGAGCTGGCCCAGCGGCGCGGCATAGGCGTTGAGCCCGGCGTCGATCGCCAGCTTGTGGTGGTAGAGCGGGTCGTAGCCGTCCGGATTGACCGCGAAGCTGCGGGCCGGCCCGTGCTCGATCCCCTGGTCGACCGGCAGGATGATCATCCGGCCGGTGCCGCCCAGGCGGCCGTTCATGAGCATCTGCGCCAGATTGCCGATGACGCCCGGCGGCTCGCTGCCATAGTCGGCCAGAATGCGGCGGACGCGCTGGTTGATCCTCATCGGCGTTTCTCCTGCCTCTATCGGACGCCCGGATTTTGTGGGCGGTAGCGATAAACCACGCACCGGGGGATTGCAACGGGGCTGGGCGAGGGGCGGAGCCGGGCGCGCCGCCCGTGGTCACGGCTCGCGCAGATGGGCGGCCAGCGCCGCGCGCGGGTCCCGGCTGCCGGCCGGGTCGAAGACCGCCACGGGCCCCCGGTGCAGACGCGCGCCAACGGCCTCGGCCACGGCGGCGAGGCGCTCGGCGACCGGCTCCGGCCCGTCGAAGACGATATCCTCGCATCCCGCCCGCAGCGCCGCCAGGGCCGCGCCGGCGCTGTCGAGGCAGTCGAGCAGACCGGTGACGGTCAGCTCCGGCTCGGCCGCCCGGACCCGGGCGAGCAGGGCCGCCCACCAGCCGCCGCCGCCCGACAGCCCGCCGCCCGCCGGGCTCGCCAGCGCCAGGTCCCGCCGGCCGACCAGCACCGCCACCCGGGCGGCCGTCAGGGCCGTTTCCAGGCCGTCGACGCGCACGGGCGCCGGCGATCTCGGGGGAGTGGAGGCGGGCCGAGCAGGCGAGGCGGGCGCGGTCATCGGCCGGGCCTCAGCCGGGCGTGACGAGCTTGAGGCCGACGATCCCGGTGACGATCAGGGCGATGCACAGGATGCGCAGGACGTCCGTCGACTCCGAGAACAGGACCATGCCGAGGATCGCCGTGCCGACGGTGCCGATGCCCGTCCACACCGCGTAGGCGGTGCCCAGCGGCAGGGTCCGCAGGGCCAGTGCGAGCAGCCAGAAGCTCGCGACCATGGCGACGACGGTACCCAGCGTCGGCCAGAGCCGCGTGAAGCCCTGCGTGTATTTCAGCCCCACCGCCCAGCCCACCTCGAACAGCCCGGCGACCACGAGAACGACCCAAGCCATGGCGTCTGTCCATCTTCCTGCTGCGGAGGCAAGCCAGCCCACGGCATGAATCCGCCGGCGCGGGTCCGTGTGTCGGCGCCCGTCCGATTGTGTGGCGTGGCCGCCGATGCGCCAAGCCCGTCATGGAATAGCCACGGGGGCTCGGCCGTATCGGGGGTAAGACGGTGTCGGCGGGTCCGGACGGCCGACCGGTCGAAGGAGAAGGATACGGGCGAGATGATCTCATGCCTGCGCTGCCCCCTCGCGGGCGCCCTGCTGGCGCTGCCGCTGCTGGCTCTCGCGCCGGCGGGCGCCGCGACGGCCCAGGAGTCGGTGACGGAGACCCTCGGCGCGATCGCCGAACGCGTGCTGACGGAATACGAGCGCCAGGTGATCCGCGACTACTACCGAAATCATGGCGGCTATCGCGACAACCGCGGGCGTGGCCGCGGCCAGGGGAACGGGCGCAGCGGCCTGCCGCCCGGCCTGGCCAAGAAGGACCGGCTGCCGCCGGGCCTCGAGCGCCAGCTCGTCGAGGGCGGCTCGCTGCCGCCGGGCCTGCAGCGCCGCGCCCTGCCGGGCGACCTGCTCCACCGTTTGCCACCCCGGCGCGGGACCGAGCGCATCGTCGTCGACCGCGACGTCATCCTGATCGAGACGGCGACGGGGCTGATCCTGGACATCCTGCGCGGCGCGGCCGGGTAGGGCGGTCGCGCCCGGTCGTCCTCACAGGCCGGCGAGGTCGCGCCACTCCTCCTCGGTCAGGGTGGTGACGCCCAGCTCGCGGGCCTTGGCCGCCTTGGAGCCGGCGTCGCCGCCGACGACCACGTAGTCGGTCTTCTTCGACACCGAGCCGGCGACCTTGGCGCCCAGGGTCTCGGCCCGGGCCTTGGCTTCGGACCGGCTCATGGTCTCGAGCGTGCCGGTGAAGACGACCGTCTTGCCGGCGACCGGGCTGTCGACGCTGCCGACGGGCTCGACGGGGCGGACCGTCACGGCGGCGAGCAGGTCGTCCAGGACCTCGATATTGTGGGGCTCCTGGAAGAAGGCGACCAGGTCGTCGGCGACCGACGGGCCGATCTGCTCGATATCCACCAGCTCGCTATACGCCTCCGACTCCCGATCCGCCGCCGCCGTCAGGCTCTCGCGCAGCTGCTCGATCGTGCCGTAGTGGCGCGCCAGCAGCCGCGCCGTCGCCTGGCCGACCTGGCGGATGCCGAGCGCGAAGACGAAGCGGTCGAGCGGCATCTCCCGCCGCGCGTCGATCGCCGCCAGCAGGTTGGCGACCGACTTCTGGCCCCAGCCCTCCCAGGTCGTCAGGTCGACCGCGCCGTCCGCCTGCCTGTCGCGCAGGCGGAAGATGTCGCCCGGCCGGCGGATCAGCTCCCGGTCCCAGAGCTGGCGGACCAGTTTCTCGCCCAGCCCCTCGATATCGAAGGCGTCGCGGCTGACGAAGTGGCGCAGTCGCTCGACCGCCTGGGCCGGGCAGATCAGCCCGCCGGTGCAGCGGCGCACCGCCTCGCCCTCCGGCCGCACGGCGAGGCTGCCGCACTCTCGGCAGTGGTCGGGCATCGCGAAGGGTTCCGCCCCCTCCGGCCGCCGATCGGCGACCACCTCGACCACCTGGGGGATAACGTCGCCGGCGCGCTGAATGACGACCGTGTCGCCGATCCGGATGTCCTTGCGCGCGACCTCGTCCTCGTTGTGCAGGGTCGCGCGCGCGACGACAACGCCGCCGACGGTGATCGGCTCCAGCACCGCGACGGGCGTCAGCGCCCCGGTGCGCCCGACCTGGATGACGATGTCGTTCAAGACCGTGGTCGCTCGCTCGGCCGGGAACTTGTGCGCGATCGCCCAGCGCGGCGCCCGGCTGACATAGCCCAGGCGGTCCTGCAGGCGCAGGTCGTCTACCTTGTAGACCACGCCGTCGATCTCGAAGGCGAGCTCGGCCCGGTCCTCCATGACATGGGCGTAGTGGGCCAGCATGGCGTCGATATCCGAGCACAGGACGGCCGGCTCGTTGAGCTCGAAGCCCCACTGGCGGAACCGCCGGCGGATCTGGCTGACGCTGTCGCCGATCGGCTCGGCGACCTCGCCCCAGGCATAGGCGAAGAACCGCAGCGGGCGCTTCGCCGTGACCGAGGGGTCGAGCTGGCGCAGCGAGCCGGCGGCGGCGTTGCGCGGGTTGGCGAAGACGGCCTCGCCCCGCTCGGCCCGGCCGGCGTTCATCTCCGCGAAGGCGCCTCGGGTCATGTAGACCTCGCCGCGCACCTCGACGACCGCCGGCGCGCCGCCGGGCAGCCGGTCGGGCACCGTTTCGATGGTGCGGACATTGGCGGTAACGTCTTCGCCTTCCGTGCCGTCGCCGCGGGTCGCCGCCTGGACCAGCCGGCCGTTCTCGTAGCGCAGCGCGCAGCTCAGCCCGTCGATCTTCGGCTCGGCCAGCACCGTCGGCATCGCGTCGTCGTCGCCCAGCTTGAGGAAGCGGCGAATGCGGGCGACGAACTCGCGGACCTCATCCTCGTCGAAGGCGTTCTGGAGGGAGAGCATCGGCACGCGATGGCGCACCTTGGCGAAGCCCGCCGACGGCGCCGCGCCGACCCGGCCCGAGGGGCTGTCCTCGCGGATCAGCTCGGAAAAACGGGCCTCGATCGCCTCGTTGCGCCGGCGCAGCGCGTCATAGGCCGCGTCGTCGATCGCCGGCGCGTCTTCCTGGTAGTAGTGCCGGTCGTGCTCGGCGATCTCCTCGGCGAGCGCGCGCAGCTCCTCGCGCGCCTCCTCGGCCTGCAACTCGTCGACGGGAATGTCGCGCAAGGCACGGTCGGTCATGGCGGCCATCTGGGACGGAAGTCGGTCGGGCAAGGAGGCGGGCGCGGGCGAGACGGGCGCGGTTTCGGCCCACGCTCGCCCGTCGCCTCCTCATACACCGGCGCGCCGGCCGGCCCAAGAGGGCAGGGCGGACGGTTCCACCGCGCGGCGGGCGGCGCGCCCGGTCGGTCAGCGCGGCAGGCCGGCCTCCGGCATGGTCAGGGCGCGCGAACCGGGGGCCAGCAGCCAAGTCTCCGTGCGCTCGACCAGGGAAGCGACGCGGCCCATCGTCTCGGCATGGGCGGCGGCCGCGACGACCCCGCCGGCGAGCTCCATCAGGTCCTCCACCGGCGATTTCGGGCGCGGCAGGACCGTCGGCAGGATGGTCGAGCCGGGCTCGAGGCCGAGCGTCTCGCCGGCGGCGTCGATCGCCGCGCCGAGGCCGCCGAGCCGGTCCACCAGGCCCAGCTCGCGCGCCTGGGCGCCGGTCCACACGCGCCCCTCGGCGACCTCGAGCACCGCGGCGCGGTCGAGTCCGCGGCCCTCCGCCACCAGGGTCACGAACCGGTCGTAGATCGCGTCGACCATCGCCGCCGCGCGCTCCCGGTTCTCGCCATAGGGCACGGTGAGGGAGAAGAGGTCGGCGTTGCGGCCCTGCTGCACACCCTCGACGCTCACGCCCAGGTCGTCGAGCAAGTCGGTCAGCACGGGCTTGCCGGCGAAGACGCCGATCGAGCCGGTGAGCGTCGCCGGCTGGGCGACAATGGTGTCGGCGTCGACCGCGATCCAGTAGCCGCCCGACGCCGCCGCGCCGCCCATGGAGACGATGACGGGCTTGCCCGCCTCGCGCGTGGCGACCACCGCGCGGCGGATAACCTCCGAGGCCGAGGGCGAGCCGCCGCCGCTCTCGATGCGCAGGATCACCGCGTCGATGCCGTCGCGCCGGGCCGCCTCGTCGAGCGCCGCGGCGATCCGGTCGGCGCCGGCGACGGTCGGGCCGACGCCGCCGGACTCGCCCTCGCCCTCGGCGATCAGCCCGGCGACATAGATCACGCCGACCCGGGCGTCGGGCTCGTCGGGCGTCGGCGCGACGGCGAGATAGGTGGCCGCGTCGACCCGCTCGGCCGTGGGGCCGCCGTCGGCGGGCGCCGTCGCCTCGTCGACCAAGTCGCGCCAGTGGACCAGCCCGTCGACGAATCCGGCCGAGGCCGCCTCGTCGGCCAGCAGCGGCGCGCGGTCGACGGCCGTGCGAACCTCCCCCCGGTCGAGCCCGCGCGATTCGGCGATGCCGGCGACGATCTGGCCGGTGGTGTCGCTCACGACGCTTTCCAGCATGGCGCGATGGGCCGGGGTCAGCCCGGTCTCGGTCGCGGTGTTGGGCGCGGTCTTGTAGCGGCCACGCTTCTCGACCTGGGGCTCGATGCCCAGATCGGCGAGCGCCTCGGCCGCGAAGGGCACCTCGCTGCGCAGGCCGACAATGCCCACGGTGCCGCCGGGCTGGAGCGTCACCCGGTCGAAGGCGCTGGCGGCGTAGTAGGCGATCGTGCCGGGCGAGAACTCGCCGAAGCTGTCGGCATGCGCAATGGCGGGCTTGCCCGACTCGCGGAAGCGCGCGATCGCGTCGCGCAGGGACTGGGCCGTCGCGGCGGAGAAGGTGTCACCGCCGAACCGTGCGACGACGCCGGCGACCCGATCGTCGTCGGCCGCGCGCTCCAGGGCGACGATCGTCTCGTCCAGGGTCGGCGGCGCGCCGGCGAAGCGCCGCCGGATCGGCGAGGGCGGCGGGCCCGCCGGCAGCCCGCCGCGCAGGTCGAGCTCCAGGACCATGCGCGGCGGCGTCTCGGGCGCGCCCAGCCGGTCGAGCAGGAGCGTGCCCGCGGTGATCGCGCCGGCGACCAGCAGCACGGCGATCACCCCGATGACGGCGAACAGTCGGACGATGAAGCGGCCCATGTCAGGCTCCAAGCTCGAAGGCGTCGGCGGATGCGGAGGGGGCTGCGAGCGACGATAGGCGGCCGCGCCGCGCCGTCAGCCCTCCCGGGGCCGACGGTCGCGGGCGTGGTAGTCGGGGTTGGGCATCATGTCGACCCCGGAAGCGACCCGGTTCGACATGTTGAAGAAGCCGGCCACGTCGCAGGCATCGAAGATGTCCTCGTCGCTCAGCCCCACCGCGCGCAGGCTTTTTCGGTCGGCCTCGTCGACCGTGTGCGGCTCGACCGTCAGCTTCCAGGCGAAGGCGAGCAGGGCGCGCTGGCGGGCCGGCAGGTCAGCGATACGCCAGTTCATGACCAGCATCTCGCCCAGCTCCGGATCGTCGGACAGGGCGCGCACCGCCTGACCGTGGGCGACGAGGCAGTAGTAGCAGCGGTTGGCCGAGGAGACGACGACGGCGATCATCTCCCGCTCCAGCTTGGCTAGCCCGCTCTCGCCCAGCATCAGCTCGTTGTAGTAGGCGATGAATGCGCGCAGCTTCCTCGGCCGCAGGCTGTAGGCCTTGATGACGTTGGGCACCAGGCCGAGCTTGTCGCGGCACTTGGCGTAATAGGCCTTGAGATCGTCGTCGAGCGCCTCGCCCTCGGGGTCGGGCAGGGCCAGGGCCATGACATGGTCGGGCTGGGGCATCGCGGAGGGGTCCCGATCGGTTCGCGGGCCGGCGCCGCGCCGGCCGGGGAGGAACGCACGGACCTTTCTAGCGGTTGCGCGCCGGCGCCGACAGGGGGGAGGCCGCCGGCGCCGGCGCGGCCGGTCAGGTCACGGCCGAGGAGCGGGCCCACAGATTGATGCCGCTGTCCGTCGCCCAGCGGTCGATCTCGGCCAGTTCGTCATCACCGAAGGACCGGTTGTCGAGCGCGGCGACATTGTCCTCTAGCTGGCGCACCGAGCTGGCGCCGACCAGCGCCGTCGTCACCCGCGGGTCGCGCAGGACCCAGGCGATCGCCATCTGGGCCAGGCTCTGGCCGCGGCGCTCGGCGATGGCGTTCAGGTTGCGCACCTTCTCAAGCGTCTCCTCGCTCAGCATGCCTTCCGAAAGCTCGCCCGACGGGTCGGCGGCGCGCGAGCCGGCGGGGATGCCCGACAGGTACTTGTTCGTCAGCAGGCCCTGGGCGAGCGGGGAGAAGGCGATGCAGCCGATCCCAAGCTCGCCCAGCGTGTCGAGCAGCTCCGCCTCGACCCAGCGGTTGAGCAGGGAATAGGAGGGCTGGTGGATCAGGCAGGGCGTGCCGGCCTCGGCCAGCAGGGCGGCCGCGCGCCGGGTCATCGCCGCGGAATAGCTGGAGATGCCGACATAGAGCGCCTTGCCCTGGCGCACGATGTCGGTGAGCGCGCCCATGGTCTCTTCCAGCGGCGTGTCCGGATCGACCCGGTGGGAATAGAAGATGTCGACATAGTCCAGGCCCATGCGCTTCAGGCTCTGGTCCAAGCTCGCCATCAGGTACTTGCGCGATCCCCACTCGCCGTAGGGCCCCGGCCACATGCGATAGCCCGCCTTGGTCGAGATCACGAGCTCGTCGCGGTGCCCGGCCAGCTCGCCCTGGAGCATCCGGCCGAAATTCTCCTCCGCCGCGCCCGCCGGCGGGCCGTAGTTGTTGGCCAGGTCGAAATGGGTGATCCCGAGGTCGAAGGCGCGCAGCACGATCGACCGCCCGGTCTCGAAGCCCCGGTCGCCGCCGAAATTGTGCCAAAGCCCCAGGGACAGGGGCGGCAGCAGCAGGCCCGAGCGTCCGCAGCGGGCATAGGCGATGCGGTCGTAGCGGTCGTCCGCGGCGCGCCAGGCGCCCTCGGCGCGGAATACGGTCATGGCGGTTCCCCCTCTTGGTCGAGCCGGTGTTCCGGCTCGCCCGGCCATAGCCCATCGGGCCGTCCGGGTAAATCGGGGCGCGTCGGCGGCCTAACCCTGGACCCGATGGCGCTCGGCCAGTGCGGCGCGGGCGGCCGGCAGGTCGGCCTCGCGCACCAGGAGGTAATCGGTGTCGTAGCTCGACACGGCGAAGAGCGCGACGCCGGCCTCGGCCAGCGCCGTCGACAGGTCCGCCATCACGCCGGTCATGGCGAGCTCGAGCGGACCCGCCACCTTCAGCGCGCGCCAGCCGGGCTCGTGGCGGACGTCGGGCGGTACCTGCCCGGCGGGGCAGACGACCGACAGTTCGTCGGCCGAGCGCGTGACGCTGACGAAGGTGGCCGCCCAGTCGATCCAGCCGGGCAGGACGTCGCCGGGCGGCAGGCGGCAGACCGCGAAGCTGTCGGGCAGCACGGCGAGCGTCAGGCGCCCGGGTCCGGTCATACGGGCTGGCCCAGGGCGCGGGCGCGCAGCAGGTGGTCGGCGAGCACGCAGGCTGCCATGGCCTCGCCCACGGGCACGGCACGGATGCCGACGCAGGGGTCGTGGCGCCCCTTGGTCGAGACCTCGGTCTCGTTGCCGTCGATGTCCACGGTCCGGCGCGGCGTCAGGATGGAACTGGTCGGCTTGACCGCGAACCGCACCACGATGTCCTGGCCGGTGGAGATGCCGCCCAGCACGCCGCCCGCCCGGTTCGACAGGAAGACGGGCCGGCCGTCGGGCCCGGCGCGCATCTCGTCGGCGTTGTCCTCCCCCGACAGGCGCGCCGCCTCGAAGCCGACGCCGATCTCCACGCCCTTGACCGCGTTGATCGTCATCATCGCGCGGGCGAGATCGCCGTCGAGCTTGTCGTAGATCGGCTCGCCCAGCCCGGCCGGAACGCCGGAGACGACCACCTCGACGACCGCCCCGGCCGAGGAGCCGGCCTTGCGCACGCCGTCGATGTAGTCCGCCCAGGCGCCGGCCGCCTCCGCATCGGGGCAGAAGAAGGCGTTGCGGTCGACCTCGTCCCAGTCCCACCGGTCCCGGTCGATCGCGTGCGGGCCGACCTGGACCAACGCGCCGCGGACCGTCACGCCGTCGCCCAGGATCTCGCGGGCGACCGCGCCGGCGGCCACCCGCATCGCCGTCTCGCGCGCCGAGGACCGGCCGCCGCCGCGCGGGTCGCGGCGTCCGTACTTGGCGATGTAGGCATAATCCGCGTGGCCGGGGCGGAAGGTCCGGGCGATGTCGCCGTAGTCCTTGCTGCGCTGGTCGACATTGTCGATCTGGAGCGCGATCGGCGTGCCCGTCGTCACGTCCTCATGGACGCCGGAGAGGATCCGCACCCGGTCGGGTTCCTGACGCTGGGTGGTCCAGCGCGACTGGCCGGGGCGCCGGCGGTCCAGGTAGCGCTGGATATCGGCTTCGACCAGCGACAGCCCCGCCGGCGCGCCGTCCACGACGCAGCCGATCGCGGGGCCGTGGCTCTCCCCCCAGGTCGTGAAGCGGAACAGGGTGCCGAAGCTGTTTCCTGCCATGATCTGCCGTGCTGCCCGAATGGCGCCGCTCGCGGGGCGGCGGTACCCGATGTCGGGGGCCGCCCCTCCGCGCGGGAGGAAGTCAGCCCTTTTCGGGGTCCGCCTTGTCGTCAAGGCCGGCGAAAGCGGCGAGGAGCTCCGCCGTGGCGTGGGCATTGTCGACGGCCATCATGCCGACCGTGTGATAGCCGGCGTCGACGTGATGCACCTCGCCCGTGACCGCCGCGCCCAGGTCGCTCAAGAGATAGAGCCCGGCGCCGCCGACATCCTCGGTCGTGACGTTGCGACGCAGCGGGGAGTTGAGCTCGTTCCAGCGCAGGATGTAGCGGAAATCGCCGATGCCGCTGGCCGCCAGCGTCCGGATCGGGCCGGCCGAGATCGCGTTGACGCGCACGTTGCGCGGCCCCAGGTCGGCGGCGAGATAGCGGACACTGGCCTCCAGCGCGGCCTTGGCGACGCCCATGACGTTGTAGTTCGGCATCACCCGCTCCGCGCCGTAATAGGTCAGCGTCAGCAGGCTGCCGCCCGAGTTCATCAAACCGGCCGCCCGCTGGGCCACCGCTGTGAAGCTGTAGCAGGAGATTTCGAGGCTCTTTAGGAAATTGTCCCGGCTCGTGTTAAGATAAAGGCCCTCGAGTTCGGCACGACTGGAAAAGGCGATCGCGTGAACGAGGAAATCGAGGCTCCCCCACTCTTCTTTCAGGCGCTCGAAAACCGCGTCGATGCTCGCGTCGTCGGTCACGTCGCACGGCATGACCAGATCGGTCCCGACCTGCTGGGCGAGCGGCCGCACGCGCTTGGCCAGCGCCTCGCCCTGATAGGTGAAGGCGAGCTCCGCGCCGTGCTTGGCGCAGGCTTCGGCGATTCCCCAGGCGATCGAGCGATCATTGGCGACGCCCATGACGAGGCCGCGCTTGCCGGCCATGAGCGGGGACGGAACGGACATCGACTTCCTCGTGACCTGAAGGACCGTGAGTGGAAGGATCGTGACCCGATGGACCCGACCCGAAGGATCGGGATCCGGCGACCCGTACCGCGACGGTCCACCCCGGGAGAACCGCGCCGCGCGACCCGTCCGAGGGGGCGGGTCCGGGACACCGATACGCCGTACCGCCCGGTCGGCCCAGGCGGCGGCGTGATCCTACACGAACGGTCTACCGGGTCAAACGAATGAACCGGCGGATTCCCGCGCTTCGGACGATGGCATGACGGACGAGACTCCGACGCCCGGCGGCGAGGCCCACGGGGCGGCGTCGCCCGCCGCCGCAATCGGCCGTCGGGTCGGCCCGGCGGGCCGTACGGCCGGTGACTTCCTGCGCTATGCGGTCGCGCGCTTCCGCGCCGATCTGTGCGTCCAGACCGCCTCCTCGCTGACCTATACGACACTGCTGGCGATCGTGCCGCTGATGACGATCATGGTCGCGATCGTCGCGGCGTTCCCCGCCTTCGGCGGCCTCGAGGACCGGTTCAAGGACCGGATGTTCGAATCGCTCGTGCCCGAGGTCGGCTCGGCCGTGCTCGACCACCTGGAAACCTTCACGGCCAATGCGGGGCGGATCACCGGGGTGGGCGTCGTCGGCCTGATCGTCACCTCGGTGCTGCTGCTGTTCACCATCGAGGGCGCGTTCAACCGGATCTGGCGGGTCGGTCGCGGGCGCCGGCTGATCACGCGGCTGCTGTCGTTCTGGGCGGTCCTGTCGCTGACGCCGCTGCTCACCGGCGCCAGCCTGTCGCTGACCGTCCGCGTCCTGGGCGAGGGCGCGCTGGACGAGCCGATCCTGGGCGTCCAGCTCTTCGTCGGCATCGTGCCGCTGGTCTTCGAGTTCCTTGGCCTGACGGTCCTCTACCTGGTCATTCCGAACAAGCCCGTACGTTGGGTCGACGCGGCGGTCGGCGGCGCTGTCGCGGCGGTGCTGTTCGAGATCTGCAAGTCCGGCTTCGCCCTGTACGTACGCGCCTTCCCGGTGTACGACACGATCTATGGCGCGCTGTCGACGATCCCGATCTTCCTGGTCTGGCTGTACGTCACCTGGGCGGTCGTCCTGTTCGGCGCCGTCGTCACCGCCTCGCTGCCGGACTTCCGGTCGAGCCGGCGGCTCGGCGCGACGCTCGACAGCCTGCTGCCCGGCCCGCGCCTGACGCTGGCCGTCGCGCTGCTGAGCGAGCTCGCGGCCGCCCAGCGTGCCGGCGGCCGGCTCTCGCGGCGGGCGCTCGACGACCGGGTGCCGGTCGGCCTGGCGGCCCTGGACGGCATGCTCGAGACGCTGGCGCGCAGCCGGTTCGTCGCGCGCACCGACGACGATCGCTGGATCGTGGCGCGCGACCTGTCCCAGGTCTCGGTCCGCGACCTGATGCGCGCGCTGGGCATCGGTCTCTCCGGGCCCGTGGGCCGGGTCCGTGGGCTGGACGGGCCCTGGCGGCCGCGGCTGACGGCCCTGGTCGACCGGGCCGAGGCGGTCGAGGCCGACATCTACGGCGAGCCGCTGTCGGCGGTCATCGCGCCGGGCGAGGACAAGGCGGCGGTACGCCGCCTCAGGCGCGGCGAGGAGGGCTGAGCGGCCGCCGCGGCGACGAAGGCCGCGGGCCGGCCGATCACTCGCCGCCGTCGTCGCGCACCAGGCTCAGATGCTGCTGGCCGCCCGGCAGCAGGCTATCGACCCAGGGGCCGTCCGGCATGCGCTGGGCGAGCTGGGTTATGTGCCGGTTCCACCATTGTCGCTGCTCGATCAGGTCGTCGTAGTCCAACTGCACCTCGCGCCAGTGGCCGTCGACCGTGCAGCGGGTGAGGATGTCGATCGGGTAGCCGACATCGGTCGAGCTGAACCGGGTCGAGTCGAAGGAGAGATAGGCCAGCTTGAGGGCGTGGCGCAGGGCCGTGTCGTATTTCAGCGCCCGGTCCAGGATCGGCTTGCCGTAGGTCGTCGCCCCGATCGAGAGATAGGGTGTGCGCTCGTCGATCTCGATCCAGTTGCCCTCCGGATAGACCAGGAACATGGTCGGCGCCGGGTCTTCCGGAAGCTGCCCGCCCAGGATGGCGTGCAGGTTGAAGGTGAGGTCGGAGTTGCGCAACGCCTCGGCGTCCTCGGTGCGCACGCGGCGCAGGCACGCGGAGAAGGCCGTGACCGCCTGGAGCATCGTGGCGAACCCGCCGGCGCCCGCGAGCGCCGGGTCGTGGCGCAGATAGGCGAGGGTCTTGTCGCGCACGCTGCGCAGGCCCGAGGTCATGATGAAGAAGCTGTGCCGCCCCTCGCCGAACAGGGTGATCTTGCGCGCCGAGGCCATCTGGCTGCCGCTGGTGATCCGTCCGTCGGCAAGCGCGATCAACCCGTCGCGCACCCGGATGCCCAGGCAGTAGGTCATGGTCGCCCCTCGTTGCCGCGCTGCGTCGGTCGCGGACTGTTCCACGGCCGCGGGCCGGCCGCAAGCGCGCGGTCCGCGCGGGGTTCCGGCCCGTTTTTGTGCAGTGCACAAAAATCCGGTTGACCCCGGGAGCGGGGGTGCCTACATTCTCGTCATGCTGCATTGCAGCAAAGCTTCAACTCCGGGCCGGGCCCGTCGTTGCGCGCCGGCGTACCGTCGGATGCGGAACGGCGGCCGGACTCGGGACCGCTTCGGACATTGATCCGTCCGGTCCGGGCCGCGCCCGGCCGACGCTGGACAGACGAGAGAGGATGCCATGACTGCCAACACCACCGGTACCACCAGCAAGGCCAAGACCACGGGCGGCGCCAACGCGGCCACGAAGTCGGTCGAGGACACCATCGCCGCCACGAAGGAGACGATGGACAGCGCCGTCAAGGCCGGCCAGGAGACCGCCGTGAAGAACTTCGAGCAGGCCGTCTCGCTCGGCAAGGAGCAGTTCGACAAGGCCGGCAACCAGTTCTTCGAGGGCTGCAACGACGTCGCCGACTTCCACAAGGCGAACGTCGACGCCGTGATGGCCGCCTCGACCACCTGGGCCAAGGGCTTCGAGGCCATGGGCCGCGCCTGGTTCGACTACACGCGCAGCTCCATGGAGCAGTCGGTCGGCGTCGCCAAGGCGATGATGACCGCCAAGACCCTCAAGGAGGTGGTCGATCTGCAGTCCGACTTCGCCAAGACCAGCCTCGACGGCCTGCTGGCGGAGACGACCAAGCTGCAGGACACCACGATGAAGACGGCCAACGAGGCGATCACGCCGCTCAGCGAGCGCGTCAACGTCGCCGTCGAGAAGATGGGCAAGCCGCTCGCGGCGTGATGCCCCAGCCGTGGCGCCCCGTCCTCCGTGGCGGGGCGGCGGTCGGGGTCCCGATCCCTCCCCCTCGGGACCCCGGGACGGCCCGGTGCCATGCGCGCCGGGCCGTTTTCGTGCGCGCTCGGTCCCGCCGGTTTCCGGGCGCGCTCGACGCCGTGCGCCGATGCGCCGCGCCGCGGGCCGGCGGGCGTCGCCGAAGGGGATAGGCGGCCTATGCCGGTCGGGTCGCGGCCCGCGCGACCGGTCGACCCCTCGGCGCCTCTGGACAGGCGCGGCGCGGTCCCCGACACTCGTTCCCATGACGCGCCGTTTCGAGACAAGCCGAATGGATCGGGAGGCGCCGCGGCCCGTCCGTGGCGCGCGGTCCGTCGACAGGCCGGCGGTGGCCGGGTCCGATCGTGCGCGGCCGGCGCCGGACGCGTCGGGGGTCGCGTCGGGGCTTCCTTCGCGGCCATCCGATCTCATATCATCCCCGTGGGCAGTCGGAGGAGATCGCGCGAAGGCGACAGGCAACAGGTGATCGAGCTCATGTCAGCGGTCAACGCCAACGACATCGCGAACGAGGGTACGCGTCCGGGATGTGTCGGCGATTTGGGGAAGAACGGCCCGGGGGTGGACGACCCTCGGTCGAGCGGCCCCGGTCCCAACGATCCGGGTCCCAACGATCCGGGCCCCAACGATCAGGGCCCCAACGATCCGGGTCCCAACGATCCGGGCCCCAACGATCCGGGCCCCAACGATCCGGGCCCCAACGATCCGGGCAGGGGCAATCCCGGGGGCGGCGATCCGGGCAAGGGCGATCCCGGCACGGGCGTCGTCATCCAGGACAAGCCGCGGACCAAGAAGCCCTCGATGTACAAGGTCCTGATGTTGAACGACGACTACACGCCCATGGAATTCGTCGTTCACGTCCTGGAACGGTTTTTCGGCAAGAGTCGCGAGGAAGCGACCACGATCATGCTTCACGTTCACCGGCGGGGTGTCGGCATATGCGGCGTCTTCACCTACGAGATCGCGGAAACCAAGGTCGCGCAGGTGATGGATTTCGCCCGTCGTCATCAGCATCCGCTGCAGTGCATCCTGGAGAAGGACTGAATGGGAGGCGGATTACGACGCGCCCTCGGCGACGGGGCGATCTCGATGACAGGGCGCCCGGACGGGACGCCCGGCCCAGACTGAAAGCGGCAAAGGACGGTCCATGCTCTCTCGCAACCTAGAGCAGACGCTCCATCGGGCGCTCGGCTTCGCGAACGACCGCCGGCACGAATACGCAACCCTGGAACACCTGCTCCTGGCCCTCACGGAGGATCAGGACGCGGTGGCGGTCCTGCGCGCCTGCGGCGTCGATCTGGACCGCTTGCGCAACGACCTGTCCACCTATCTGGACAACGAGCTCAGCAACCTGATCACCACGCGGCTGGAGGATGCCAAGCCGACGGCCGGATTCCAGCGCGTGCTCCAGCGCGCGGCGATCCACGTCCAGTCGTCGGGCCGCGAAGAGGTGACCGGCGCGAACGTGCTGGTGGCCCTGTTCTCCGAGCGGGAGAGCCACGCGGTCTACTACCTGCAAGAGCAAGACATGACCCGCTTCGATGCCGTGAACTACATCTCCCACGGCATCGCCAAACACGCCCAGCGCGGCGGCACGGGCGAGCAGCGCCGCGTCTCCGGCACCGACGAGGACGCCCAGGCCGAGAAGGTGGTCAAGAAGGGGCAGGAGGCGCTGCAGGCCTACTGCATCAATCTCAACGAGAAGTCCGCGCGCGGCAAGATCGATCCGCTGATCGGCCGCGAGCTGGAGATCGAGCGCACGATCCAGATCCTGTGCCGCCGGTCGAAGAACAACCCGCTCTACGTGGGCGATCCGGGCGTGGGCAAGACGGCGATCGCCGAGGGACTGGCCAAGCGCATCGTCGACGGCGAGGTGCCGCCGGTGCTGGAGGATGCGACGATCTTCGCCCTCGACATGGGCGCGCTGCTCGCCGGCACGCGCTATCGCGGCGACTTCGAGGAGCGCCTGAAGGCGGTGCTGGCCGAGCTCGAGAATCTGGAACACTCGGTCCTGTTCATCGACGAGATCCACACCGTGATCGGCGCGGGCGCGACCTCGGGCGGGGCGATGGATGCCTCCAACCTGCTCAAGCCGGCGCTCGCCTCGGGCGCGCTGCGCTGCATCGGCTCGACGACGTACAAGGAGTACCGCAACTACTTCGAGAAGGACCGCGCCCTGGTGCGCCGGTTCCAGAAGATCGACGTCAACGAGCCGACGATCGACGACGCGGTGAAGATCCTGCGCGGGCTCAAGCCCTACTACGAGCAGCATCACCGGGTGCGCTACACCAACGAGGCCATCCGCTCGGCGGTGGAGCTCTCGGCGCGCTACATCGGCGACCGCAAGCTGCCCGACAAGGCGATCGACGTGATCGACGAGGTCGGCGCGGCGCAGATGCTGCTCGCCCCGTCCAAGCGCAAGAAGACGATCAGCGTGAAGGACGTGGAGACCGTCATCTCCAAGATGGCGCGCATCCCGCCCAAGTCGGTCAGCCGCGACGACAAGGCGATCCTGCGCAACCTCGACCGCGACCTGAAGACCCTGGTCTTCGGCCAGGACGAGGCGATCTCGGCCCTGTCGAACGCGATCAAGCTCGCCCGGGCCGGCCTGCGCGAGGCGGACAAGCCGATCGGCAACTACCTGTTCTCCGGCCCGACGGGCGTCGGCAAGACCGAGGTGGCGCGCCAGCTCGCCCGGCTGCTCGGCATCGAGCTCGTGCGCTTCGACATGTCGGAGTACATGGAACGGCACTCGGTCAGTCGCCTGATCGGCGCGCCGCCGGGCTATGTCGGCTTCGACCAGGGCGGCCTGCTGACCGACTCGGTCGACCAGCACCCGCATTGCGTGATCCTGCTCGACGAGATCGAGAAGGCGCATCCGGACGTCTTCAACATCCTTCTGCAGATCATGGACTACGGCAAGCTGACCGACCACAACGGCAAGAACGTCGACTTCCGCAACGTGATCCTGATCATGACCTCCAACGCGGGCGCCACCGAGCTGTCCAAGCAGGGGATCGGCTTCGGCGCCGGTCTGCGCGAGGACGCGGACACCGAGGCCATCAACCGGACCTTCACGCCGGAGTTCCGCAACCGCCTGGACGCGATCGTGCCCTTCGCGCACCTGACCCAGGAGATCGTCAACCAGGTCGTCGACAAGTTCATCATCCAGCTGGAGAACCAGCTGGCCGACCGTCAGGTCTCGATCGAGCTGACCGACGAGGCGCGCACCTGGCTCGGCAAGGAGGGCTATGACAGGCTCTATGGCGCCCGGCCGCTGGCCCGGATCATCCAGGAGCACATCAAGAAGCCGCTGGCCAACGAGCTGCTGTTCGGCGAACTGGTCAAGGGCGGCATCGTCAAGATCTCGGTCAACGAGGCCGCCGACGGGCTGCACTTCGAGTTCCTCAAGCCGAACAAGGACGGCAAGCCGGAGACCACGGTCCCCGCGCTGGTCGAGTGACCCGACGCGGCGCGGTCCCGTCCGGGGCCGCGCCGTCAGCCACGCGTCCGGATCGAGCCGGGCCCCTTCCGGGGTCCGGCTCTTTCTTCTTGCGCCCGGTCCGCGCCCCGCTGGCACCGGCCCGGCGGCTCGGCTAGGCTCGCTGCGCCGCATCCGATGGCGGCGCATCACGGGCGGGAATGGGCGACGAATGGCGCACGGTTTTCTGGCGGGTCTGCGGGTGCTGGATCTGGGGCAGTACGTGCCCGGCCCTTATGCCACGCTGATCCTGGGCGATCTGGGCGCCGAGGTGGTCAAGGTCGAGGCGCCGGGCGGCGATCCGATGCGCGCCCTGGGGCCGGCCGGACAGGACGGGGTGGCGGCGGGCTGGCGCGCGCTCAACGGCGGCAAGACGATCGTCACCCTCGACCTCAAGGACGAGGCGGGGCAGGCGGCCTTCGCCGAATTGCTGTCAGGCGCGGATGTCCTGGTCGAGGCGTTCCGGCCGGGCGTGCTCGACCGGCTGGGCTTCCCGCCGGACCGGCTGGCCGCGCTGGCGCCCGACCTGATCCACGTGGCCATGACCGGCTGGGGGGCGAGCGGGCCCTACCGCGACCGGGCCGGCCACGACCTGACCTACATGGCGCTGGGCGGCGGCCTGGCGCTCAGCGGCACCGGCCGGGCGCCGGATTTCGCCTATCCGCCGATCTCCGACTACGCCTCGGGCATGCAGGCGGCGATCGCCGTGCTGGCGGCGCTGGCCGGGCGCGGGCGCAAGGGCGCGGCGGGCGGCGGCGTGAAGCTCGACGTCTCCATGGCGGAGAGCGTGCTGGCCTGGCAGGCCTGGCCGCTGTCCGAAGCGCTCGGCCCCGACCCGACGGAGCGGCGCAGCCACCTGCTCAACGGCGGGGCGGCGTGCTACCGGCTCTACCAGACGGCCGAGGGCCGGCACCTGGCGGTGGCGGCGATCGAGCGCAAGTTCTGGGTCGCCTTCTGCAACGCGGTCGACCATCCGGAATGGATTCCGCGCCACGGCGAGCCGATGCCCCAGCGCGACCTGATCGAGACGGTCGGGGCCGTCATCCGCAAGAAGCCCCTGGCCGACTGGTGGCGCCTGTTCCGCGACATCGACTGCTGCGTCGAGCCGATCTGGCACCCCGAGGAGGTGGTCGAGCACCCGCAGATCGCCGCGCGCGGCCTGGTTTCGGCCGGCGAGACCGGCGTGTCCGTGCTCACCCCCCTGTTCGTCGACGGCCGCCCGCCGGGCGAGCGCTCGCCGCCGCTGGAGGCCGCCGCCGCCGCGATCGTCGAGGCGTGGCGCCGGGGCACGGAGGCATCGCCGGCGCCGGCCGCTCCCGGGTCGCCAGGCGGACGCAAGAAACGCTCCGACGCGCCGGCCGGTCCCGGCTGAGACGCCGACGGGCGATCTTCCAACGATGTCCCGACAAGGAGCGAGGATGGATATCGAGCCCCTCATGCGCCGGGCGATCGACCTGTCGCGCGAGAAGATGGAGGCCGGCGAGGGCGGGCCCTTCGGCGCCGTCGTCGCGCGCGCCGGCGACGGCCGCGTGTTGGGCGAGGGCTGGAACCGCGTCACCTCGGCCCACGACCCGACGGCCCACGCGGAGATCGTGGCCCTGCGCGCCGCGGCGGCAACCCTCGCGACCCACGACCTGACGGGCACGATCCTGGTGACGAGCTGCGAGCCGTGCCCGATGTGCCTGGCGTCGGCCCTGTGGGCCCGGGTCGACGCGATCCATTACGCCAACAGCCGCCTCGACGCCGCGGCCATCGGCTTCGACGACGCGTATTTCTACGAGCAGGTCTGCCTGCCGCTCGAGCGCCGTGACGTGCCCATGATCCGCACCCTGGCGGAGGAGGCGCGCCCGGTCTTCGAGGAATGGCAGGCAAAGCCCGACAAGATCCCGTACTGACCGGGCGCGCCGCTCACGCCGTCTTCACCGGCCCGGCCTGCCCGGGTCCGGCCGGCCTCAGCCCTCCGGCACGGGGTCGGTGTAGAGGTCGTGCGTCGGCTCGTGCAAGAAGTTGATCACCGCGCGGGCGTCGTCGACGGCGTTGGTGAAGGCGATGATGTCCGCGTCGCTGACGAAGCTGTTCGTGGCCGAATCGTAGACCACGGCGGTCGACGGGTCGAAGGTGAACACCCCGTCGGCGATGTCGCCCAGCGTGCTGCTGACCGGCACGTAGCTGCCGTCGGGCTGGGCTTCCAGCCAGCTCACCTCGATGTCGCCATAGGTCTCCGTGCGGTCGTACAGGAACTCGGTGATATCCGGGTCGACGCCCAGGATGTTGCTGTTGAGATAGGCGATCTCGTCGATCGTCAGCGGCTGCGTCTTGTCGGTCGCCGCGGCCAGGAAGCTCGTGGCGTCGTCCATGTCGAAGATGAACGTGTCGTCACCGGCGACGGTCTGGAGGTAGAGCGCGAGGTTCTCCAGCGGCGAGTCGATGGTCGAGATCGTGCCGTCGGGATTGGTCAGCACGATGCGACCGGCGGCGTCGTAGGTGATCGAGGTCGCCGCGTCGATCTTCGTCAGCGCCTCTTCCAGCGAATGCTCGAGCACCGGGTCGGGCGCGCGGCCGACATTGGTGCGGCCGAACTCCACTTCTTCCGGGCCGATGGCCAGGCCGTCATAGGTCTGGCCCGCGACGATCTCGCCCTCCTCGTTCAGGTCGAGCAGGACCGGCTGGCCGTCGGCGTCGACGACCATCGTTCCGTCCTCGTAGTAGGCGATCGGCCGGACGAAGCCGTCGACGGTGAGCGGATCGCCGTCGGTGTCGCGCAGGACGACGTAGAGATCGCCGTAGAGATCGCCCTTGCTGACACCCGGCTCCGAGTTGCCCCGGCCCGGCGTCTGCTCCCGGTCGCCTTCCCGGCCGGCCCAGGCGGGGCGATCGGAGTCCTCGTCGGCTTCCTCCGCGCGCAGGGTCGGCGGGCCGCCGGCATCCTCCGGACGACCGCCGCCGCCGGCCTGGGGCGGCGGGCCGCCGGTACCGTGCTCGCTGTCGTCGTGGGTGGCGTCGTCGTGGTCGCTGTCGTCGTGGTCCTCGCCGCGATCGCCGCCGCCGCGCTGGCCGGATCCACCCTGGCCCTGACCCTGGCCCTGCCCCTGCCCCTGGGCGAAAGCCGTGTTGGCGCCGGGCGCACCGTCGAACGCCGTCGGCAGAGCCGTCGTGGCGCCGAGCGCGATCGCGGCGACGCCGGTGAGCATCCAGGCTCTCATTTCCATGGTTCCCCCTCGCACTTTCATCGGGACCGGACACCCGGTCCGCATCTCTAGATGAGTATAACAGTAAAATCTAATATAAGACTGCCATCACTCTTCCCCAAGGTCCCGTCGCCGTTCCTAGAAGCGATAGCCGATACCGAGCCGGAACACGCTCTCGTCCGGGTCGAACCGGTCGACCGCCGTCCGCCCGAACCGGTCGACGTACTCCACGGCATAGGCGTCGTAGTCCGTGTAGGTGTAGTCGAGCCGCAGGAATGTCCGCTCGGCCAGGGCGACTTCCGTGCCGCCGCCCACGCGCAGGCCCGTCGCGGTATGCTCGCTGTCGAAGGACCGGCCGGTGTTGGCGACGAAGTAGTCCGTGTCGAACCCGGTGCGCACCAGCCCGACCCGGCCATAGATCATCGCCCGGTCGTTGACGACGAAGCCGCCGCGCACGGCCGCGCCGACGCTGTAGACCGCCTCCGCCGACACGGTCCGGCCCGACGGCTCGCGGTGCTGGTCGAAGCGGGCGAAGCTCTTCTCCGCCTCGATCTCGCCGCCGACGACGAAGCGGCCGAAAGCGGCGCCGTAGCCCGCGAAGGCGCCGAGCCCGATGCCCATCGCCCCACGGTCGACGGCGAGCGCACCGGGCGGATCGCCCCGCTCGCCCGACTGCCGCGCCCGCAGCAGGCCGTCCAGGCCGTGGGCGCCGACATAGGGTCCTTCGAACCGGTCGGGCTCGGGGGCCGGCAGGGGCTCGGGCGCGCCGGCCACCGGCAGGCGATAGCCGACGCCGATGCGAAAACGCGCCGATCCCGTGTCGAGCGTGTCCTCGTTGCCCGACCCGCTCGACTGGACGGCTGTCTCGCCATAGGCGGTCCGGCTGTGCTCCATGCGCAGGAACAGGCCGTGGCCCGCCTCCAACTCGGCGCCCGCCCCGACGCGGAGGCCCAGGACCGTCTCCTCCTCGTCGAAGCGCCGGCCGCTGGGCAGGGCGTAGTCGGTCTCCAGCCGGGCGCCGACGACGCCGATGGTTCCGTACAGCAGCGCCGTGTCGCCGACGATCCGGCCGGCCCGGAAGGACAGGCCGACCGAGCGGGGCTGGTCGAGGGAGAAGTTGCGCTGGACCTCCGCGCCGTGGTCCCAGCCCGAATTCGAGAACTCCGCCTCGGCCTCGACGCCCAGATGAAAGCGCCCGATCGTATGGCCGTAGCCGATGGCGATGCCGGCGCCGAGGCCTGTGCCGGCGAACTCCGCATCGTTGGTCTGGGGGCCGTGGCCGCGCGGCCCGAACAGCTCGGTGGCCGTGGCCGCCCGGCTGCCCTGGAGCATCACGTAGGGTCCGTCGAACCGGTCCGCGGCGGCGGCTGGAGCCGCCGGCATCGCCGCCGCGATCGCGCACAGGGCAAGGACCCGAGGCGTCGTGAGGCGCTTCAGTATGCCGCGCATCCGCCTCACGACCTACTGGTTACCGCTGCCCTGACTATTGCCGCTGCCCTGACGGTTGCTGCCGCCCTGGCCGTTGCCGTGGCCGTCGCCGGGTCCCATGCCCATGCCCTGCTCGCGATGAAAGGCGCGCATGCGCTGGCGGGTCTGCAGGCATTCGGCCGTATCGGGGTCGCCCGCGTCGCAGGCGCGCAGGCGTTCGTGCATCCGCAGCTCCTCGCGCAGCGGCTCGCAGTCGGTGTCGCAGGTCTGCAGATGCTCGCGCAGGCGGCCCATCGCCCGGTCGCGGTCGGGCACGCAATCCGGGCCGACGCAATCCATCAGCCGGTCGCGGAGCTGGTCCATCTCCCGGTCGCGGTCCTGCGCGCCGGCCGGAGCCGCGAGAACGACCGCCCCAAGGGCGATGGCCATGCCGAGAAAGCTGATCGAACGGAACATGAGCCGGATCTCCGCCAACACGGTGACTCCGGCGGACGAAGGAGGAGGGGAACCCGCACGCCTTGCGCGGCGGCATCCTGCCCGTCGGCTCGTGGCGGCAAGACTGTTCCGTCGCGTATATTAGATCATTGACATGAATCAATACGATAGCGTGGGGGTCGACCTCTCAGAACCTGCGATCGCCGCCGACCAGGTCGCCGATCCCGCCGAGCAGCGAGCCTTCCTCGCGCCGGCGGCCGCCGTGGTCCGGGGCCAGGGCGTGGAGGCGGCCGGCGAGCCGGCTGATCGGCAGGCTCTGCAGCCAGACCCGGCCCGGGCCGGACAGGCGGGCGAGGAAGAGGCCCTCGCCGCCGAACAGCATGGTCTTGACCCCGCCCGCGCGCACCACGTCGAAGCCGACCGTCGCCGTCATCGCGGCCAGGCAGCCGGTATCGACCTCCAGCGTGTCCTCCGGGCCCAGCGTGCGCTCGACCACGGCGCCGCCGATATGAACGAAGACCCAGCCGTCGCCGTCCAGGCGCTGCATGACGAAGCCTTCGCCGCCGAACAGGCCGGCGAGCACGCGATCCTGGAAATGCAGCCCGATCTCGACGCCCTTGGCCGCAGCCAGGAAGGCGTCCTTCTGGCAGATCAGCCGGCCGCCGGCCTCGGTCAGGCGCAGGGCCAGGATATGCCCGGGATAGGGGGCGGCGAAGGCGACGCGGGCCTTGCCCTGCCCCTCATGGGTGAAGACGGTGGAGAACAGCCCCTCACCGGTCAGCACGCGCCGCCCGGCGCCGATCAGCCGGCCGACGAGGCCGTCGTCCTGGCCCGAGCCGTCGCCGAAGATCGTCGTCATGGCGATGCCCGGGTCCTTGTACATCAGCGCGCCGGCCTCGGCGATCGCGTTCTCCCCGGGATCCAGGGCGATCTCGACATACTGGGTCTCCGCGCCGCCGATGCGGAAGTCGATGGCGTCGGCGCGCACCCGGGCGGCCGGCGTCGTCGACCAGGGGCGGACCATCTCCGCCGAGGGCCGGCCGTGGCGGGTGTCGAGCTCCGCCACGTCGCCGGCCGGGCGCCAGTCGCCGAAATCCCGGCGCCAGCACAGGGCTTCCGGATGGGCGCGGGCGTAAGCCCGGGCCGCGGCATCGTCCAGCGGGCCGACCGGGCGCGCCTCGCCCGCGAAATACCACTCCGTCATCGCTCGTTCCCCTCCCGGTCGCGCGTGTTCCGGGGAGGAGGCTAGGCGGTCGTGGTAAACGAGCGGTGAAATCGTTACGTGGCCGGACCGGTCCCGCTTCCCCCACCGTCCCCCTTCCCGTCATCGCCGCCCGGTCCGCCGTCGCCCTTGCGGAAGGGGCCGTGCTCGGTGATCGCCTCGATCTCCCAGTCGACGGCCATGGTCTCGCGGTGGAGGAAGTCGGCCACCGCCTCGCGCAGGCCCGGATGGCGGATCCAGTGGGCGCTGTAGGTGCGCACCGGCACGTAGCCGCGCTGGACCTTGTGCTGGCCCTGGGCGCCGGCCTCGACCCGGGCGAGGCCGCGGGCGATGGCGAAGTCGATGGCCTGGTAGTAGCAGGCCTCGAAGTGCAGGAACTTGTAGTGGCCGAGCGCGCCCCAGTTCCGGCCATAGAGCGCGTCGTCGCCGATCAGGTTCAGCGCGCCGGCGACCCAGCGGCCGTCCTCCTCCGCCATCACCAGCGCGACGCGGTCGGCCATGGTCTCGCCGATGCGGTGGAAGAAGGGACGCGTCAGGTAGGCCTCGCCCCATTTCCGGTCGGTGGTGTCGCGGTAGAAGGCATAGAAGGCGTCCCAGTGCTCCGGGCGCAGGTCGTCGCCGGTCAGGACGCGGAGGCGGATCCCCGATTCCGTCGCCTGGCGGCGTTCCTTGCGGATCGCCTTGCGCTTGCGCGAGGCGAGATCGGCCAGGAAGTCGTCGAAGCTGGCGTAGCCGTGGTTGAACCAGTGGTACTGCTGGCCGGTCCGGCGCAGCCAGCCATGCTGGCCGAAGCGCTCCCACTCGGCCTGGGTGGGGAAGGTGACGTGCACGGAGGAGAGCTGCAGGCGCTCGCAGACGGTCTGCAGCCCCGTGATCAGGGCGTCGCGCGCCGAATTGGTGTCGACATCGCCGCGCACCAGCAGGCGCGGGCCGGTCACGGGCGTGAACGGCACCGCGACCTGGAGCTTGGGATAATAGGTGCCGCCCGCGCGCTCGAAAGCGTGGGCCCAGCCATGGTCGAAGACGTATTCGCCGAAGGAGTGGCCCTTGACGTAGAGCGGCGCGCAGCCCGCCACCCGGTCCTCGCCGTCGTGCAGGACCAGGTGATGGGGCATCCAGCCGGCTTCCGCCGTGGCCGATTCGGACTCCTCCAGCGCCGCCAGGAAGGCGTGGGAGAGGAAGGGATTGCCGGTCCCGGCGCAGGCGTCCCACGCCGCGGCCGGGACCTGCGTGATGTCGTGCACGACGTCGATGCGGGCCGGCGTGCCGCCGTCGGCCATGGGCCCCTCCCGGGTCGCCAGGAACGCGAGCGCCGAGCCCGCATGGGGCGGCGCGCAACAAGCAAGGTGGCGTCGTTCAGGCCCGCCGGCAAGCGGGCGGAAGGGGCCCCTTCTC
Source organism: Azospirillaceae bacterium (assembly GCA_040220455.1). Taxonomy (GTDB): domain Bacteria; phylum Pseudomonadota; class Alphaproteobacteria; order DSM-16000; family Inquilinaceae; genus JAVJUS01. The sequence goes on along the minus strand of JAVJUS010000005.1, from coordinate 34,651 downwards.
GACGGGCCGCGAACCGCCCGGCCCGCCGGTCGTCAGGCCAGCTCGACCACCGCCTCGACCTCGACCGCCACGTCGAAGGGCAGGCCGGCGACGCCGACGGCGGAGCGGGCGTGGCGCCCCTTGTCGCCGAAGATCTCGACGATCGTGTCGGACGCGCCATTGACCACCTTGGGCTGGTCGCCGAAGCCGGGCGCGGTGTTGACGAAGCCGACCAGCTTGACGAAGCGCGCCACCCGGTCCAGGTCGCCGGTGGCTTCCTTGACCTGGGCCACGATATTGAGCGCGCAGAGCCGCGCGGCGGCCTGGCCGTCCTCCAGCGGGACCGAGTCGCCGAGCCGCCCCTTGTACGGCATGTTGCCGTCGATCATCGGGATCTGGCCCGACACCCAGAGTTGGTTGCCGGTGAACACGAACGGCACGTAGTTCGCCGCCGGGGCGGTGGCGGCGGGCAGGGTGATGCCCAGCTCGGCAAGGCGGCTCTCGATCTTTCCGGCCATGGGGTCCTCTGGCGTCAGGGTGTCGGATAAGGCCGGGGGCCCGGCGGCGCGCACCATAGGCGAGGCCGGCCCGGCGCAAAAGCCTGTCGACGCGCGGACCCGGCGACGTGTCCTACCGGTAGGGACGCTGTGAGATTTCTGTGACCGGACTCGCGCGTCGGGCAGACATGGTTAACATCGGATGAACCATCGGGGCGCGCGGGCGGGTCGCCGGGGCGCCCCGGAAAGCGGCATCCGAAAGGAAACGAACGCGTCATGGCACACACCGAACGAGCGGCCCGGGCCGAGCGAACGGTCCGGGCCGGCCAGCGCTTCCGCGCCCGCAAGCGCTGGGGGCATGTCTGGGAAGTCGACGCCGTGGTGGCCGACATCGAGGGCCTGCCGCATGCCAAGCTGCGCGCCATCGACGACCGGCACGAGCGGCGCACGGTCTCCTGCTCGGTCCTGCTCGACCGCCGGGAATACGAGGATCTGGGCGGCCCGGGCGAGGTCCAGCGCTCCTGGCCCGGCGGCGGCCTGGACGCCGGCGCGGCCTGAGGGCAAGCCTGGGCGGCCGGCAACCGCGCCGGTATCCGGTGTTGCGAGAAAAAGGGCCGCCCCCTCGGGAGCGGCCCTCATTCGTCGCGTCACCCTCTCCCGGGCCAAGGCCCGGAAAGGCGTGGCGATCTACTTCTGCTGCTTGGCGATCGATTTCATTTCGTCGATCTGGGCGGCGATGCGCTGGTTGATGACGTCCGCCGCCTCGGTGTTCGACTTGGCGATCATCTCCGACAGCTCGCGCATATTGGCGATCGCCTTCTCGAACTGGTCGCGCATCAGGTCGGCCTGACGGGAGACCTTCTCCTCCGGCGCGCCGGAGGCCATCATCTCGCGCATCGACGCGGACATCTCGTCCATCGCGCCGCGCAGGATCTCCGCCTGGCGCGTGGCGACAGCCTGCATCCCCTCGTAAGCGAGCCGATTGGCCTGGGTCAGCGCTTCGAAGTTCTTGCGCTGGGCCGCCATAATGGCGTCCATGTCCATGCCGGGCACCTTGTATTCGGCCATCATCTTGGTGAAGTCCATGTCCCAGAACGGATTGGACTGCTGCTGCTTGGTCGCCATCGCGTCTACTCCCGAGTTCCGCGAGGTGTTCCCCCGAACACGACCGTCACACTGCGCGCCCGTCAGGGTCGAGTCAACGTCCATTGTGCGCCGCAACATGACGTCTTCGAAGGATCAGCCGAGCGGCCCGGCTTCGCTGGCCCGACCGGCCGATCCATCCGTTTCGGCGCTTGGCGGCTCCGCCGGCTCGCCGTCGGGCGCCGGCCCCGCCTCGCCACCCCGGCGCCGACCGGGCGCGCGCCGCTCGAAGGTGTTGGCGAACTGCTCGGCCTGGTTCAGGCGCTTGTCCACGGCCTTCATCGTGTGAGCCAGGTCGGGGCTGTCGTCCCGACTCCAGGTGCGCAGCAGATCCAGGTAGATCAACCCCAGGGCCTTGACCTTCGCCCGGCCGATCAGGCCTTGCGGCGGCATGCCCGCGGCTTCGAGCGCCCAGCGCATCGAGCGCTCGACCGCCGGCAGGAGGCGGGCGGCGCCCGCCGGATCCCGCCGCAAACCGTCGAGCACGGCGATGACGCCCTCGCGCATCTCGCCCAGCGCGTCGAAGCGGCTCATCATCACTTCGAACAGGCGGTCGCGCGGCGCCTCGCTCTCCTCCACGTCGGCGCGGCTCAGCATCTGCTCGTCGACCCAGCGCGACAGGCCGGTCAGGAAGGCGTCGCGGTCGGGATAGTGACGATAGACCTCGACCAGGTCGACGCCGGCGCGCTCCGCCACGGCGTGTGGCCCGACCGCGTCCCAGCCGCTCTCGGCGGCGATGTCGAGCGCGGTGCGCAGCAGGTGAAAGGGAATGTCGGCTTTCTTGACCATCGGGACCGTCCGCCGCTGCGGGTTGCCGGATATCCCCGTAACTTAGGGCCGGGCCCCGGTCTTGCCAAACCCGGCGATCGTCGACCGACCCGAGCGAGGGGCGCGTCCGGCCCGGCTGCCGCTCACTCGCCCAGGGCGCGCGATCGCGCCACGGCGGCGGCGATCGCCCGGTCGAACAGCGGGCCGACGCCGTCGTTCTCCGCCATCAGAACGCCCAGCGCCGCCTCGGTGACGCCACCCGGGCTCGTCACGTTGCGGCGCAGGATCGCAGGCTCGTCCGGGCTCTCTTCCGCCAGCGCGCCGGCGCCGATCACGGTGCGCCGGGCGAGACGGGCCGCCATGTCCGGCGGCAGGCCGGCCTCGGCGCCGGCATGGGCCAGTGCCTCGATCAGCAGGAAGGTATAGGCCGGCCCGCCACCCGAGACCGCGGTCACCGCGTCCATCAGCCCCTCGTCGTCGAGCCGCTCGACCGTGCCGACCGCCGCCATCAGGCGCTCGCAGGCGTCCAGCCGCTCGACCGGGGTGCGTGTATTGGCGACCAGCGCCGTGACGCCGCGGCTGATCGCCGCCGGGGTGTTCGGCATGGCGCGCACGATCGCGGCGTCCGCGCCGATACGATCCTCGAACCAGGCCAGCGTCTTGCCCGCAGCGATCGACAGGAAGCAGGTGCCCCTGTCGGCGAGGCGCCGGCAGACGGGGATCACGTCCTCCATCCTCTGCGGCTTGACCGCCAGCACGGCGATCGCCGGCGCCGCGTCGTCGGGCAGGGCGTCGGCGTCGCGCAGGTGGGTGACGCGGGGATCGTCGCCCAGGCCGGCCGGAAGCCCGGCCTCGGAAGGCTCGACGACCACCACACGCTCGACCAGGTCGGCGGCGAGCCAGCCGGTCAGCAGCGCGCCGCCCATCTTGCCGCAGCCGATGAGGAGAAGATCCTGAACCATGGCCGTCGAGCTAGCCGGGCCGGGCACGGGCGGTCAAGCCCTGCGCGTTGGCGCCCTCCCGGATCGAGTGGGCTTTCCCGGGGATCAGGCCTCGGCCACGGTCTCGAGGATCGCCGCGGCGATCGCCTCGGGGCCGGACTTGCCGCCCCAGATGGAGAACTGGAAGGCCGGATAGTACTTCTCGCACTCGGTCAGGGCGACGTCGATCAGGTCTTCCAGCTGCTCGACGCTGGCGCCCTGGGCGCCGCGCAGGAGCTGGGTGTGCCGGAAGGTCGGCGCGCGCTCGTCCGAATCGAGGTCGAAATGGCCCAGCCACAGCCGCTCGTTGACCAGGCCGAGGAGCTCGTAGAACCCGAGCTTGGACGCCGAGGGCACCTTCATGTCCACCTGGCAGGCGAACTGCAGCGCCGAGACCGCGTCTTCCCAGGCGAAGTAGAGGCGGTAGTCGGCCCAGCGGCCGCCGACCTCGATCACCAGCTCGTCCCGGCCGGAGCGCTCGAAGGCCCATTCGTGGGCTTCCACGATCTCCTGCAGCAGATCGAGCGGGTTCCGGGTCGTGGACCGCGAATCGGCGAGGGCCGTGCGCATGCCGGATGTCATGCATCCTCCGTCGTGCGGTTCGTCGGATCGACCGACACCAGATCTCGCCCGTGTCGATATCTGGACGCGAATCGATATCTGGTAGGCTGACCGTGTGCGAGCACTCGATAAGGTAGGCTGGCACAGGACCCCGAGGGGCACAACGGAAATTGCAGGACGGAAGGTGACCGTTCCGTGAATCCGCGCGACACGGAAAGGGTATGCCCCGGAGGAGGTAGGCGTAGGTCGGTTGAGCGAAGCGAACCCGACAGGCACGGACCGGGCCGACCGTCGTCAATGTCGGGCTCGCTGGCGCTCGACCGACCTACGGGCCGGTGCGACGTATAGACATGGCGCCGGCGTCGGAGCGGGCGCCCCCGTCGGGCTCGCTTCGCTCGACCGACCTACGGTCACTCCGCGCCCAGGTCGACGGCGTAGGTTCCGACCGGCGGCGGCGGGTCGATCATGCCGGACTCGGCCAGGAACGCGGCGAACCGGGCGTAGCGGCCCTGGTCGAGTGCCGCGGGCGCCAGCGCCAGGCGGGGCAGGGTGTCGACCCAGGCCATGCGGTTGAGCGGCGTGTCGAGTTCCGGATCGGTCGCCAGGAAGGTCTCCAGCGTCGCCTCTGGGTGGTTGACCACCTCGATCACGCCGCGCTCCACGGCCGCCAGGAAGCGGACCAGGCGCGGGTCGTCCAGCGCGTCGTTGCGCGCGACATAGATCAGCTCGTCATAGGCCGGCACGCCGTGCTCCTCGGGGTAGAAGGCGCGGCCCGGCCGCTCCTCGAGCTCGAGCTGGTTGAGCTCGAAGTTCCGGAACGCCCCGATCACCGCGTCGACCCGGCCGGCCAGCAGGCTGCCCGACAGCGCCCAGTTGACGTTGACCAGCTCGATGCCGCCGAAGTCGACCCCGGCATCGGCCATCATCGCCTCCAGCAGCGTCTCCTCGAAGCCGCCCACGGAATAGCCGATGCGCGCGCCGTCCAGGTCGGCCAGGCCCTCGACCGGCCCGTCGGCCAGCGTGACGAGGCTGTTGAGCGGCGTGGCGACCAGCGTGCCGATGCGCGTCAGCGGCAGGCCCTGGTCGACCTGGAGATGCAGGTTCGGCTGGTAGGTGACGGCGATGTCGGCCTCGCCGGCGGCGACCAGCTTGGGCGGGTCGTTCGGGTCGGCCGGGGCGATCAGCTCGACCTCCAGGCCTTCCTCGGCGAAATAGCCGTTCTCCTGCGCCACGATCAGCGGCGCGTGGTCCGGATTGACGAACCAGTCCAGGATCACGGTCAGCGTGTCGTCGTCCTGGGCCGTCGCCGTCGCCGGGGCGATGGCGAGGGCGGCGAGGCAGGCGGTCGCGAGGCGATGGCCGGAACGGCTCATGGGGTCTCTCCCTGTCGTTTCGGGGGGGATGTCGCGCGATGGTGATGGGGCGAGGCCGGCTCCGAGGCCGGCGGCGTCACGTCGGCCTCGGCGTCGCTGTCGGCGTCCCAGCGCGTCAGCCGGCGCACGGCGGCGTCGACAAGGAAGAACAGGCCGACGGACAGGACGGCGAGGACGAGCAGGCCGGCGAACATGCGGTCGACCTGCATGCGGGCGTTGGCCTGGAGCATCAGGTATCCGAGCCCCTGGGAGGCGCCGACCCATTCCCCCACCACCGCGCCGATCGGCGCCACCGCGGCGGCGACGCGCAGGCCGGAGCCGAAGGCGGGCAGGGCGGCGGGCAGGCGGATCTGGAGCAGGGTCGCGCGGCGGTCCGCGCCCAGCGTCCGGGCGAGGTCGAGCCAGGCGGGGTCGGTCCGCCTCAGCCCGTCATGCAGGGCCGAGGCGACGGGGAAGAAGATGATCAGCGTCGCCATGGCGACCTTGGAGCCGAGCCCGTAGCCGAGCCAGAGCACCAGGACCGGCGCCAGCGCGAAGACCGGCAGGGCCTGGCTGATCACCAGCACGGGCATCAGCCAGCGCCGCACGGGCCGGAACGCCGCCATGGCGAGCGCGCTCGCCCCGCCCAGCAGGGTGCCGAGCAAGAGGCCCAGCACGATCTCCAGCCCCGTGATCGCGCCGTGGCGCAGCAGCACGCCGGGCCGGTCGACCAGCGCGGCGGCGACGGCGCTCGGCCCCGGCAGGATGAAGGGCGGCACGCCGGTCGCGCGGACCAGGACCTCCCAGGCGGCGAGCAGGCCAAGGGCGATCGCCGCGATGCGCAGGAGCCGGCTCACGCCCCCGCCTCCGCCGTCTCGGTCGCCTCGCCGACGCCGGCGAGCCGGTCGAGCAGGGCGCCGTGACGGGTCACGACCGACGGATCGTCCGGCGCGCGCGGCGGCGGGCCGTCGGGCACCAGCGGCTCGGCCAGGCGGGCCGGCGCGCCCGTCAGCACCAGGATGCGGTGGCCCAGGCGCAGCGCCTCCATCGGGTCGTGGGTGACCAGCAGGACCGTCCGGCCGGCGAGCAGCCGCGCCGCCTCGGCCTGGAGGGCATGGCGCGTCACCGCGTCGAGGGCGGAGAACGGCTCGTCGAGCAGGACGAAGGGCCGGTCCTCCATCAGCGTGCGGGCGAGCGCCACGCGCTGGCGCATACCGCCGGACAGGGCGCGGGGCAGGGCGTCGGCCCGGTCGGCCAGGCCGACGCGGGCGAGCAGGGCGTCGGCCCGCTCGCGCCCGGCCGCCGCCGGCTCCCGGCGCAGGCGCGCGCCCAGGCGCACGTTCTCCCGCGCGCTCAGCCAGGGCAGCAGGGCGTCGGTCTGGGCCATCCAGGCGAGGCGACCGGCGACCGGCCGGCCGTCATCGGCCAGCACCGCGCCCTCGGCCTCCGGCGGGCCGATCAGCCCGGCGACCAAGCGCAGCAGGCTCGTCTTGCCCACGCCGCTGGGACCCAGCAGGCAGGTCCAGCTCCCCGGCTCGAGGCGCAGGTCGAGCCCGTCGAGCACGCGCACGCCGTCCAGCGTCAGGCGGGCGTTCCGGACGGTCAGGCCCGGCGCGGTGGCCGGGCCCCCGTCTCCCGCGCGGCTCATCCCGCGTCGGCCGGATCGCGGGTGCGCAGGGCGGCCTGCGGGCCGACCCGCGACCAGGCCGCCGCCTCGGCACGAAAGGCCATGTAGGACTCGCGGATCTCGACCGACAGCGGGTCGTCGTCGAGGCTGTCGACCAGCACCTCCTCGGCCAGCACGCGGGCGCGCCCGATCACCTCGGCCGGCAGGCGTCGGAGCGCGATGTCGGTCTCCGAGATCAGCCGGTCGAGCGCGGCGGCGTTCTGCCGGTCGGCCTCGGCCAGGCCCTCGGCGGCTTCGGCCGCGCAGGCCTCGGCGACGATGCGCTTCAGGTCGGCGTCGAGCGCGTTCCAGGCGTCCATGCCCACCAGGGCCTCGCCGGTGCCGTTGGGCTTCGACCAGCCGGGCCAGTGATAGACCGAGGCCGCCTTCTGGAAGCCGAAGGCCGAATCGATCCAGGGCCCCAGGAACTCCGCCCCGTCGATGGCGCCCGACTGCAGCGCGCCGAAGATCTCCCCCGCCGGCAGGGTGACCGGCGCGGCGCCCATGCGGCGCAGGATCTCCCCGCCCAGCCCGACGATGCGCACGCGCAGGCCCTCCAGATCCGACGGCCCCTCGATCGGCGCGTTGAACCAACCGGCCATGTGGGTGCCGGTGTTGCCGGCGGCGAAGGGCTTGATGCCGAAGGGCTCGTAGAGCCGGTCCCAGAGCGCCTGGCCGCCGCCATGGGCGAGCCAGGCGGCATGCTCGCGCGGCGTCAGGCCGAAGGGCACGGTGGTGTAGAAGGCCGCCGCCGGCGCCTTGCCGGTCCAGTAGACCGAAGCCGTGTGGGCCATCTCCGCGCTGCCGTCGGCAACCGCGTCGAAGACCTCGAAGGCGGGGACAAGCTCGCCCGCGCCGTAGACGTCGACGGTCAGCCGGCCGCCGCTCATGGCGCCGATGCGCGCGGCGACGCGCTCGGCGCTGTCGCCCGGTCCGGCGGAGCCCTTGGGCCAGGACGTCACCATGCGCCAGCGCGTCGCGCCCCGCGCCAGGTTGGGCGCCGAGACGGCCGCGGCCCCGCCGGCCAGCAGGCCGCCGCCGGCGGCCTTGAGCGCGCCGCGTCGGCCGAGGCCGGTCCGAGTTCGGACGTCGGTGGTCGTGGTGTCGTGGCGGGTGCGGATCATGCGGCTCCCCCTCCCATGGGCACCGGGAGGGGCTGGAGCCTTACGATCGCCCTGACGGATCAGCGGGAGGGCGATCGCGCTCGTGTCCCTACGCCGGTGCGAACCGGATCAGGTTCGACGGGTTGGCGGGCCATACCGCCTCTCAGCCCCTGGCTGGGGCACCCCGACGAGCGAATATTTTCTGGAGGATGGTCCCGCCGGCGACCGGGCGCAAGCCCCTTCGGCCCGACGGCTGCGACCAGGTAGGTCGCCCACCGCGAAGCGGTGCGCGACGGCACCGTCCGAGCCGTCGCGCACGGCCTCGCGGCCGTGGGCGACCTACGTGGTGGGCGAGGGGGCCTTGCGCGTGCGGGTGCCGGACTTCGCGGCAGGGGCCTTCTTCGCGGTCGCGGCCTTCTTCGCCGGAGCCCGCTTGGCCGTGCCGGCCGCGCTCTTCGTCGCGGGTGCCTTGGCCGCCGGCGCCATCGCCGATCCGCCGGCCTTTTCCAGCGCGGCAATCCGGGCCTCGAGCGCGGCGACCTGTTGCTCCAGCGCTTCCTGGCGCTCGCGGGCGGTGCGGGCCATCTCGCGGACGACCTCGAACTCCTCGCGCGGGACCACGTCCATGCGCTGCAGCGCCTGCTCCATGCGCTGGCGGAGCTGGGCCTCGACCTCCTCGCGCGCGCCGAGCACCGTGCCCATGGCGCCCGAGGCCATCCGGGCGAGGTCGTCGAAGACGCGGTTGTCGAAGGCCATGGGGCTTCCTTTCGGGTCCGTCGGGTCCGCAATTCGAGGGACTATGGCCCCCGGGCGGGTGCGTTGCAACGCCCGGCGGGCGCCGCCTATAAGGGCGCGTCGGCCGGTCGCGCCGGGTCCGCGCGGCCCGGCCGCGACCGAGAGCGCCGGACATTCGCGAGGGGGATCGCCATGCTCGTCATCACCGGCGGCGCCGGGTTCATCGGCTCCAACCTGGTCGCCGCGCTGGAGGCGCGCGGCGCGCGCGACCTGGTCGTCGTCGACCGGCTCGGCACCGACGAGAAGTGGCGCAACATCGCCAAGCGCGAGCTCGCCGCCGTGATCCCGCCGGAGCGCCTGGACGCCTTCCTGGAGGCCCGGCGCGACGAGATCGAGGCCATCTTCCACATGGGCGCGATCTCCGCGACGACCGAGCGCGACGCCGACCTGATCGTCGAGACCAACATCGTCCTCTCCCAGCATCTCTGGGAGTGGTGCGCGCGCACCGACACGCGGCTGATCTACGCGTCGTCCGCCGCGACCTACGGCGACGGGTCGGCGGGCTTCGCGGACACCGCGACGCCCGAGGCGCTGGCCCGACTCCGGCCGCTCAACGCCTATGGCTGGTCCAAGCACGTCTTCGACCGCCGCGTGCTGCGCCTGGCCGAGCGCAACGTCGCCCGCCCGCGGCAATGGGCGGGGCTCAAGTTCTTCAACGTCTACGGGCCCAACGAATACCACAAGGACGACATGCGCTCGGTGATCTCCAAGCTCCACCCGCAGATCGTCGCCGGGGAGCCGGCGCGCCTGTTCAAGTCCTACCGCCCGGACTACCCCGACGGCGGCCAGATGCGCGACTTCGTCTGGGTCGACGACTGCGTCGACGTGATGTGCTGGCTCTACGACAACCCATCGGTCTCCGGCCTTTTCAACATCGGCAGCGGCAAGGCGCGGAGCTGGCTCGACCTCGCCCACGCGGTCTTCGACGCCGCCGGGATCGAGCCCAGGGTCGAGTTCGTCGAGATGCCGGAGAGCCTGCGCGCGAAGTACCAGTACTTCACCGAGGCCTCGCTCGCCGGGCTGCGCGCCGCCGGCTACGACCGGGCGATGACGCCGCTGGAGGACGGGGTGCGGACTTATGTTCGCGACTACCTGGCGGCCGAGGATCCGTATCGCTAGGCCGGACAGGGCGTGCTAGCGTCGCCGCCGATTCCGGCCCCCGACGCCTCGGCCCGCCCGCCGCTCCGGTCCGCCCCATGCTCGCCATCCCGTTCCCCGCCTGGCTCGACCCGGTCGCCCTGGAGGTCGGGCCGCTCGTCATCCGCTGGTACGCGCTGGCCTATATCGCCGGCTTCGTCATCGGCTGGCGCTATTGCCTGCGGCTGACCGAATACGGCCCCGCGCGCCCGAACCGGGAGGATTTCGACGACTTCCTGACCTGGGCGATCGTCGGCACGATCCTGGGCGGGCGGCTCGGCTACGTCCTGTTCTACAACTTCCCCTACTATATCGACCGGCCGCTGGAGGCCCTGCGCGTCTGGGAGGGCGGAATGGCCTTCCATGGCGGCATCCTGGGTGTCACCGTGGCGATGCTGATCTTCGCCCGGCGGCGCGACTTCTCGCCCTTCGCGCTGGCCGACGTGGTGGCGGCCGCCGCGCCGATCGGCCTGTTCCTCGGCCGGCTCGCCAACTTCGTCAACGGCGAGCTCTGGGGCCGGACGACGGATCTGCCCTGGGGCGTGATCTTCCCGACCGGCGGGCCGGAGCCGCGCCATCCGAGCCAGCTCTACGAGGCCGTGCTGGAGGGGCTGGTGCTCTTCGCCGTGCTCTTCGTGCTGGCGCGGCGCCGGTCGATCCGCGCCCGGCCGGGCCAGGTCGCCGGTGCCTTCCTGATCGGCTATGGCGTCGCGCGCTTCCTGGTGGAGTTCGTGCGCGAGCCCGATCCCCAGCTCGGCCTGCTGGTCGCCGGGCTCAGCATGGGCCAGCTCCTCTCCGTGCCGATGATCGTCCTGGGGCTCGTCCTCGTCGCCTGGGCCCGGAGGCGCCCGGCCGCCGCATGACGCCGCTCGGGGCGATCCTCGCACGCCGGATCGCGCTGGAGGGGCCGGTGTCGGTGGCCGAGTACATGGCGATGGCGCTCGGCCATCCGGAACACGGCTACTATGCGACGCGCGATCCCCTGGGCGCTGCCGGCGACTTCACCACCGCGCCGGAGGTCAGCCAGGTCTTCGGCGAACTTCTCGGTCTCTGGCTGGTCGATCGCTGGAACGCGGCCGGCCGGCCCGGCGCCGTCGACCTGGTCGAGCTCGGCCCCGGCCGGGGCACGCTGATGGCCGACGCCCTGCGCGCGGCCCGGCTGGTGCCGGCCTTCGGCGCGGCGGCGCGCGTCGGCCTGGTCGAGACGAGCCCGGTCCTGCGCCGGGCCCAGGCGGCCGCGCTGGCCGGCCTGGCCGAGCCGCGCTGGCTCGACACCCTCGGGGACCTGGCGGAGGCGGACCCGCCGCGCCCGCTCTTCCTGGTCGCCAACGAGTTCTTCGACGCCCTGCCGGTGCGCCAGTTCGTGGCGACCGGGCAAGGCTGGCGGGAGCGGATGGTGGCGCTCGACCCCGACGGCGAGCGCCTGGTCTTCGGCCTCGGCCCGGCCAACCCGGGCGGCATCGCGCTGATCGACCCGGCGGTCCGGGCGACGGCGGCCGAGGGCGCGGTGGTGGAGACCCGGCCCGCCGCCCTGGCCGTGATGGCGGAGATCGCGCGCCGCGTGTCGGTCGGCGGGGGCGCGGCGCTGATCGTCGACTACGGCCACGCCACACATGCTGCCGGCGACACGCTCCAGGCCGTGCGCCGCCACGCCTATGCCGATCCGCTGGACGCGCCCGGGGAGGCCGACCTCACCGCCCATGTCGACTTCGCCGCCCTGGCCGCCGCCGCGCGCGAGGCGGGCGCGGTTGTCGCCGGGCCGGTCGAGCAGGGGACATTCCTGCGCGATCTGGGCATCGAGGCCCGCGCCGCCGCGCTGACGCGCGCCCGGCCCGACCGGGCGGAGACGATCGCGGCGTCGGTCGCCCGCCTGACCGGGCCGGAGGCGATGGGCCGGCTGTTCAAGGCGATGGCCGTGCTGCCGGCCGGCGAGGAGTCGGCGCCGCCGGGGTTCTGAGTGGGGGGCGTGATCTACCACGCGGTCTCGAGCGGGACGGTCAGGGGCAGGACCCACGGATCGGGACCGAACAGGTCGAGGGAGACCGCGGTCAGGTCGGTGCCGGGGTCGATATAGGGCTGGTAGTCCCGGCCGTTGAGCGATTTCTCGATGGCGGCGTGGACGGCGACGTCGGTGTAGCCGTGCTCGGCCCAGACGGTCTCCAGGTGGCGCGCGAACTGTAGGATCATGTCGGGCCGGGCCTTCATGGATCCGGCCTGTCGATCGGTGAGGTAGTCGCGCGGGTCGACGCGCCAGCTCGCGCCCGTCGCCCGGTCCACCACTTCGAAGTCCCCCCGGGTCGTTCGGTTGTACATCATCATCCGCCACGCGAATCGGTGCCCGTCGCCGGTCCACCGGACCTCGCTGTCGATGGCGAAATGCCGCAGCGGAACGGCGACCTGAAGGGCGAGCCAGAGGACGAGCCCCGCGAGCACCGCGCCCGACACCGGGCGCGCGGAGCGGGCGGCTGGCGGACCCGGGTCGGCCGGCAGGGTTTCGAAGCGAGCGAGCATCCACCGGCAGGCGCGCCGGGGCCAGTCAGGAGAGAAGAAGATCGTGCTCGCCGCGATGGTGAGCCAGGGGAAGATGCCTATGTTGAAGAAATAGGCATTGCTCATGTGAAACCAGCAATACACGAGAAAGGCGGCCATTCGTGTCCGCCGCCACAGCAGCAGCGGGGCGCCGATCAGGTGGAGCGCGATCGTCCCCCAGGATCCGGCGAGGATCACCCAGTCGTACTGGAAGAGCACGCCGAGCGGCACGTCGTCGGCCTGGTTGCGCAGCCAGAGGCCGAGCGGCTCGCCGCGCAGCCAGTCGTCGGTGATCTTCACCAGGCCGGCGTAGATCAGGATGATCTCTGTCTGGGCGCGCAGCGCGAAGACGGGCCAGTAGGGGATCGTGTCGGCACGCAAGCGGGGGCGCCGGCGGGCGTCGACTGACAGGCTCCTGTTCGCCGGCAGGAAGCACAACAGAATGGCGAACAGGATCACCATGTAAAAGTGGTTGAGATACTGCGCCTTGTCGAGAAGAAAGAAATAAGTGAACAGGACCGTGAAGCCGACGATTGCGAAACGGTAGAACAGCCCGATCATCACGAGGAAGGCGAAGACGCCGACGAACAACCAGGCCAACTGGATGTAGGGGGACGGCAGCGGCGAGACCCAGCCGAATCCGGGATAGGTGAAAAAGTACTCCGGTTGAACGTAGTAGCGCCAGATCCGGTCATGCTGGATGAAGCGCAGGGAGTCGATCACCATCAGGGCGCCGAAGGCGATACGCAGCATGGCCAACGATTGAACGCTGACGGGGCGAGAAAGGGAGTCGCGCAGGCTTCCCGAAAGACGAGTGGCGACGGCTCTCGGCTGGATCACCGTGTTCATCGGTTGTCGTCGGCGTTGGAGAGAAGCGAGGGTACCGGGGAATAACGAAGGGGCGGACGCGTTATTCCCGGTAGGTCGGCGTTTTCAGGCATTTTCGGCGAGGAGCCCGATGGTTCGGTCGATCGAGACGACGCAATCGGCGGCTGAGGGGATCGACATCGTCTATGACGGCGAGTGCCCGTTCTGTACCGCCTATGTGCGCATGACCCGGCTGCGCGAGGCGGCAGGCACCGTGCGGCTGGTCGATGCCCGCTCGGACGACCCGCAGGCCGTCCGGATGCGTGGCGACCCCGCCGTCGATCTCGATCGGGGGATGGTCGTGGCCATGGACGGGCGGCTCTACCACGGCGCCGAGGCGATGCATGTCCTGGCCCTGATGACGACGCCGACCGGCCCGTTCAATCGTCTGATGCGACGCGTCTTCGCGTCGCGGCGATGGTCACGGATCGCGTATCCGCCCCTCGTCGCCGGTCGAAACCTCACATTGCGCCTGCTCGGTCGCCCGCGAATCGGGAGCGCCCGACACCGCGGCGCGTCTTAGGGCTTCGTGTCATGTGATGGCGACAAGCGGGCGGAACCGATTGTCGGAACGACGCCCCGCCGGCGTCCGCTCACCCGACCCTGTGGCCATGGACATGGACGTCGTCGCCGGAATGGCGCTTCAGGATCGCGACGGCCTTGGCTTCCGCTTCCGGCGTGCCGGTGGTGACCCAGAGCAGCAGGCCGCCGGCCTCCAGCGCCGCCTGGACTTCGTCGGCGTGCTGTCGGCCGATCAGCTTGGCCAGCGCGCCGCCGACCACGCCGCCGCCGCCGGCGCCCAGGGCTGCCGCGGCGATCGCCGCCGGGATGCCGCCCCCCGAGGCGACCACCGCGCCCGTCGCGACGATCGCCGGCAGGTAGATCAGCGTGCCGACTATCCCGCCTTCCAAGTCGCCATAGGCCTCGGGCGCGACATAGGCTCGACGCGGCGCCTCGGGGTCGTCCTCGGCTTCCTCGATCTTGCGGTAGATGTGGCCCAGCTTGGCCTGGACCGCCTCGTCGCCCGCCAGCAGGTTTAGGTTGGCGCGGTCGAAGCCCGAGCGCAGCAGCTCGTCGATGGCGTCCTGCAGCGCCTGGGCGGAATGAAACACGCCCACGGCCTCGCGCGTCAGTTGCGCGTCGGTGTCCTCGCTCACGGCTCGCCTCCCCCTCGTCCGCGTGGTCAGGGGGCGCAGTCTCGCGTATGCCGGGCGGCCCGGCCTTGAGCCGGATCAAGTGTCGGCGGCGCGGTGCGGCGGGCCCGCCTCACCAGGGCTCGCCGTCGCCGTCCTCGGGCGGGCGGCGGCCGTCGCGCTCGCGGCCCAGCCCCATGACGCCGATGCCCATGGCGACGCTGCCGAAGGTGATCGTCAGCCCGGCGAAGAGCAGGGCGATCGCGAGCCAGCCCATCGGGTCGGAGAAGGCAAGGCTGCGCAGGCTCGCCAAATCGGTGACCAGAATGCCGACGACGATGGCGCTCGCCGCCGCGACGCCGCCGATCAGATGGCGCATCAGGAAGGCCAGGAACAGGCGCTGGGTGCCGATCATCATGGCGGGTCTCCGGTTCGGGACCGCGAGCACGCGCCCCCGCAGGCTCAGATGGGGTCGCCGGCCGGCGGCGGGTAGGCGTGGCGCCGTCCCGACCAGTCCTCGACCGTCCAGCCGCCCGCCTCGGCGCCCTCGACGGGCGAGGGGCCCAGGTTCACCTTGCCATGGCCGCCGGGCAGGTCGAGCACGTAGGTCGGAATCGCGAGCCCGCTGAGCCGGCCGCGCAGGGCGCCGACGATCGCCCGGCCGCGTTCGATCGGCATGCGGAAGCGCGCCGTGCCGGGCGCCAGGTCCGGATGGTGCAGGTAGTAGGGCTTGACGCCCAGCGCGACCATCCGCCGGAACAGCGCCTCGAGCGTCGCCGGGTCGTCGTTGACGCCGGCCAGCAGCACGGTCTGGCCGATCAGGCCGACGCCGCGCCGCCGCGCCCGGCGCAAGGCGGCGGCCGCCTCGTCGCCCAGCTCGCGCGCGTGATTGGCGTGGACCGAGAGCCAGACCGCCGCGCCGCCGCCCGACGCCTCGATGTCGAGCGCGTCGGCGAGCGCATCGTCCAGCCGGCCGGGATCGGCGACCGGCACGCGGCTGTGGATCCGGATGACGGCGACATGCTCGATCGCTGCCAGCGCCGCCATGAGCTCGCCGAGGCGGCGCGGCGAGAGCATCAGCGGGTCGCCGCCGGTCAGGATGACCTCGCCGATCGCGGGGCGCGCACGGATGTAGTCGAGCGCGTCGGCCAGTTCCGCCGGCGACAGGGCGTCGCCGCCCGGGCCGACGACCTCCCGCCGGAAGCAGAAGCGGCAATAGACCGGGCAGACATGCACGGGCTTGAGCAGCACCCGGTCCGGGTAGCGGTGAACCAATCCCGGCACCGGCGAGCGGGTGGCGTCGCCGATCGGGTCGGCGCGCTCCTCGGCCGTCACGTCGCGCTCGCCGGCATGGGGCACGACCTGCGCGGCGATCGGATCGTCCGGGTCGTTCGGGTCGATCGCCGCGGCCAGCGTGGGCGGGATCGCCGTGGCGTAGCGCGCGATCACGGATTCCAGCGCCGCGCGATCGCTCTCCGCGACCAGGCCGGCCGCCAGGAGGGACTCGAAGTCGCGCAGCGGAGCGGCCTTCGGGCCGGGCTCCTCGGGGGTCCGCGGCCCGACGGGCCGCGGCCGCGCGGCGAGGACGCTCATGCCTCGGCCAGCGCCCTCGGCATCTTGAAGACCACGTCCTCGACGACCAGCGGCTCGTCGGCGATGGAGACGTCGTAGCGCTCCCGGATCGCGGCGACCACCTCCTCGACCAGAACCTCGGGCGCCGAGGCGCCGGCGGTGACGCCGAGCCGCGTCGCGCCGTCGAGCATCGCCCAGTCGATGTCCGCCGCGCGCTGGACCAGCGCCGCGCGCTCGCAGCCATGGGTGCGAGCGACCTCGACCAGGCGCATGGAGTTGGAGGAGTTCGGCGCGCCGATCACCAGGATGGCGTCGACCTTGCGCGAGATCGCCTTGACCGCCTGCTGCCGGTTGGTCGTCGCGTAGCAGATGTCTTCCTTGCGCGGCGCGGCGACGGAGGGGAAGCGCGCCTGCAGGGCGTCGACGATGGCCGAGGTGTCGTCGACCGACAATGTGGTCTGGGTGACGAAGGCCAGGTTGTCGGGGTCGGAGACATCGATCCGGCCGACGTCCTCGACGCTCTCGACCAGGACCACCGCGCCGTCGGGGAGCTGGCCCATCGTGCCGACCACCTCCGGATGGCCGGCATGGCCGATCAGGATGACCTGTCGGCCGTCGCGGTGATGGCGCTCGGCCTCCCGGTGGACCTTGCTGACCAGCGGGCAGGTCGCGTCGACGTAGAAGAGCTTGCGGCGCGAGGCCTCTTCCGGGACCGATTTCGGCACGCCGTGGGCGGAGAAGACGACCGGCATGTCGTCCGGCACCTCGTCCAGTTCCTCGACGAAGACCGCGCCCTTCTCCTCAAGGGTCTCGACGACGTAGCGGTTGTGCACGATTTCGTGGCGGACATAGACCGGGGCGCCGAACTTCTCCAAGGCGCGCTCGACGATCTGGATCGCGCGCTCGACCCCGGCGCAGAAGCCGCGCGGGTTGGCCATCACGACCTCCAGCGCCGGCTTCGCGGTCGCCGCGCCGTCGGGCCCGGCCGCCGCGGTCGCGGACGGCTCCGCCGCGCGCGCCCCGATGCCGTTCGTCAGGCCGTTCGTCGGGCCGTTCGTTGCCTCCGCGCGGTCCATTGCCTACAGTCCTTCGGTCTCCAGCGGGCCCGTGGTCCCGTACCCGCCGCGAAAGCGGCAGGCACGGCCGGCCGGGCCCGGGCGGGCAGGGCGCCTCGACGTCCGGCCCGCCCGTGTTGAACATCAGTCACCAGGGGCGGGATCGGCCGACCATGGCAACGCGCCACGAACTTAGTACACGCGCCGCCGGCGTTAAAGGGCGCGCCCGCGCCGCACTGGCGGGCGCCGCCGGCCTCGTGGCGCTCGCCGCCTGCGGCGGGGGGCCGTCCTACGATCCGGAGGAGCCGCGCGGCTGCCCGCCGGTCTCCATCGTGCGCGACGCGGCAGAGGTCACGGTCTTCGCCCCGGGCGGCGGCCGGGACGCGACCGACGTGGTCGCGCGCGGCGGCTTCGGCGGCTACAGCGGCGAATGCGTCTACGAGGAGGAGGAGAGCGCCGTCCTCGTCGACATGTCGCTGGAACTGCTCGCCGAGCAGGGGCCGGCGGGTACCGGCGATTCGGTCGCCTTGAGCTACTTCGTCGCCGTGACCGATCCGGAGGGCGCGATTCTCGACAAGCGCGTCTTCGACGCCGAGGTGCCGGTCGGCCCGCGCTCGGGCGTCGGCGGGACGCGGGAGGATCTGAGCCAGACGATCCCGCTGGAGCGCCTCGTGGAAGGCCAGGCACACCGGATTCTCCTGGGATTCCAGCTCTCCCGGGACCAGCTCGAGTACAATCGCTCGGCCGCCGCGGCGGCCGCTACCGGGGGCGTACCCCGCCCGGCGCGTTGACATTTGCCGATCAGCCCTTAGCTTAGGACGTGCAGTTGGATGCTGCCATAGACCCTTGCGGGAGAGACCGGCCCAGGCCGGCGCCGAAGGAGCAACCGCCCCGGAAACTCTCAGGCAAAAGGACCGCAAGGGGAGGCACCTCTGGAAAGTGAGCGGCAAAATCCGCTCCACCGAAGGGGAAAGCCGTTGACCGGCGCTTGAGCGTCGGTCCGGTCAATCTCTCAGGTTCCGGACAGAGGGGGCAGAACGCGCGGTCACGCCGCGCGCTCGTCCCGTCGACGGAACCGAGAGGCGCATGACCCAGGCAACCGACACCCTGCAGACGACACCGTTGAACGGGCTCCATCGAGAGCTCGGCGCGCGCCTCGTGCCGTTCGCCGGCTACGAGATGCCGGTCCAGTACCCCGCCGGCATCCTTCAGGAACACACCCACACCCGTACGGCCGCCGGGCTGTTCGACGTCTCGCACATGGGCCAGGCCGAGCTGGTCGGCGCGGGCGCGATCGCCGCCGCCGAGGCGCTGGTGCCCGGCGATATCGCGGGCCTGGCGCCCGGGCGAATGCGCTATACCGTGCTGACCACGGACGAAGGCGGCATCGTCGACGACCTGATGGTCACGCGCCCGGCCGAGGACGGCGCCGAGGACGGGGAGGAGCGGCTGCTCCTGGTCGTCAACGCGGCGCGCAAGGGCGTCGATTTCAAGCACATCGAGGACCGGCTGCCGGCCGGCGTCCGGCTGGTCGTGCGCGACGACCTGGCGCTCCTGGCGCTGCAGGGCCCGAAGGCGGCCGCGGTCATGGGTCGGCTGTGCCCGGAGGTGGTCGATCTCCGGTTCATGAGCGCCGAGCGCCTGCCGGTCGACGGCCATCCGGCGACGGTCTTCCGCTCGGGCTATACCGGCGAGGACGGCTTCGAGATCTCGGTCTCGGCCGAGGCGGCCGAGACCCTGGCCCGGCGCCTGCTGGCCGAGGAAGAGGTGGCGCCGATCGGGCTGGGCGCGCGCGATTCGCTGCGCCTGGAGGCCGGGCTCTGCCTTTACGGCCACGACATCGACGAGACGACCTCGCCCGTCGAGGCGAGCCTGTCCTGGATCATCGGCAAGCGCCGCCGGACCGAGGGCGGCTTTCCCGGCGCCGACCGCATCCTGCGCGAACTGGCCGAAGGCCCGGCGCGCAAGCGCGTGGGCCTGACGCTCGAGGGTCGGGCCCCGGCGCGCGAGGGCTCGGTCCTGACGACGCCCGATGGCGATGAAGTGGGCGTTGTCACCAGCGGCGGCTTCGCGCCGACGGTCGGCGCCCCGATCGCCATGGGCTACGTGACGCCGGCGGTCGCGGCGGCCGGGACCGAGCTCGCCGCCCTCGTGCGCGGCCGGTCCCTGGCGGGGCGCGTCGCCGACCTGCCTTTCGTGAAGAGACGATCCTGACCCGGCCGGCGCCGCCCAGCCGCGGCGCCCGGCGCGCTTCCACCGAACCCACCGGGCCGACGGCCCCGATCGAGCGGCACGAGGACAAGAACCGTATGAGCACCACCAAGTTCACCAAGGACCACGAGTGGATCCGCGTGGAGAACGGGGTCGCGACCGTCGGCATCACCGACCATGCCCAGAACCAGCTCGGCGACATCGTGTTCGTCGAGCTGCCGGAGATCGGCAAGGACGTGGCCAAGGGCGACGACGCCGCCGTGGTCGAGTCCGTCAAGGCGGCGAGCGAGGTCTATGCGCCGGTCGCGGGCAAGGTCACCGAAGTCAACGAGGCGCTGGCCGACGACCCGTCGCTGGTCAACACCGACCCGACGGGCGGGGGCTGGTTCCTCAAGCTCGAGATCGCCGATCCGTCCCAGCTCGACGGGCTGATGGACGAGGCGGCCTATGCCAGCTACGTCGAGGAGTCCGAGTGATGCGCTACCTGCCGCATACCGACGACGATCGTCGGTCGATGCTGGCGGCGATCGGCGTGAAGTCGATCGACGACCTGTACCGTGACGTGCCCGACGCGGCGCGCATCGACGGCCCGATCTACGACCTGCCGCTGCATGCCGGCGAGATGGAGGTCGAGCGCGATCTTGCCGCGCTCGCCGCGAAGAACGTCGCCGCCGGCAGCGTTCCGAGCTTCCTGGGCGCCGGCGCCTACCGCCACCATGTCCCCGCCACGGTCGACCACCTGATCCAGCGCGGCGAGTTCCTGACCGCCTACACGCCGTATCAGCCGGAGGTCAGCCAGGGCACGCTGCAGGCGCTGTTCGAGTTCCAGACCCAGGTCGCGCTGCTGACCGGGATGGATGTCGCCAACGCCTCCATGTACGACGGCGCGACGGCGTGCGCCGAGGCGGTGATGATGGCCAACCGCGTGACCAAGCGCGGCAAGGCCGTCCTCGCCGGCGGGCTGCACCCGCACTACCGCGACGTCACGCGCAACCTGTCCCATTACACGGGCTTCCAGCTCGACGAGGGCGCGCCTAACCCGGATGGCGGGGAGGACCTGGAGGCCCGGCTCGACGACCACACCTCCTGCGTGGTGGTCCAGAACCCGGACGTCTTCGGCCATGTCCGCGATCTCTCCGGCCTCGCGCAGGCCTGCCGCGACAAGGGCGCGCTGCTGGTCGTCGTGGTCACCGAGGCGGTGTCGCTCGGCCTGATCGAGTCGCCCGGCGCCATGGGTGCCGACATCGTCGTCGGCGAGGGCCAGGCGATCGGCAACACGCTGAATTTCGGCGGACCCCATGTCGGCCTGTTCGCCACGCGCGACAAGCTGGTCCGCCAGATGCCGGGCCGGGTCTGCGGCCAGACGACCGACGCCGACGGCCGGCGCGGCTTCGTGCTGACTCTCTCGACCCGTGAGCAGCATATCCGGCGCGAGAAGGCGACCTCGAACATCTGCACCAACAGCGGGCTGTGCGCGCTCGCCTTCACGATCCACATGGCGCTGCTGGGCGAGCAGGGCTTCCGCGGCCTGGCCGAGCTGAACCACGCGGCCGCCTGCCGCACGGCCGACGCGCTCGCCGCGATCGACGGCGTCGAGGTCCTGACCGACGCCTTCTTCAACGAGATCACCGTGCGCCTGCCGCGCCCGGCCGCCGAGGTCGTCTCCGATCTCGCCGCCCGCGGCGTCCTGGCCGGCGTTCCAGCCTCCCGCCTGTGGCCGGAGCGCGACGACCTCGCCGATCTGCTGATCGTGGCGAGCACGGAGACCAACACCGGGGACGACGTGGCCGCCCTGGCCGCCGCCCTCGAGGAGGTGCTGTGATGACCGAGCGGACCCGGACCGACACCGTCGAGGCGGAGACCCTGAGCGGCCATCGCGGCCTGGACGTCGACGAGGCGCTGATCTTCGAGATGGACAGCCCCGGCAAGACCGGCGTCGACCTGCCCGAGGCGCCGCGCGACCGCCCGCGCCTGGGCGGCGTGACGCGACGCGGGCCGATCGGCCTGCCGGGCCTGGCCGAGCCGGAGGTGGTGCGCCACTACACCAATCTCAGCCGCAAGAACATGGCCATCGACACGACCATGTATCCGCTGGGCTCGTGCACGATGAAGCACAACCCGCGGCTCAACGAGAAGATGGCCCGGCTGCCCGGCTTCGCCGACATCCACCCGCTCCAGCCCGAGGAGACGGTGCAGGGCGCGCTCGCGCTGATCGACCGGCTGGCCCATTGGCTCAAGACCCTGACCGGCATGCCGGCGGTGGCGATGAGCCCCGGCGCCGGCGCCCATGGCGAGCTGTGCGGCATGATGGCGATCCGCGCGGCGATCGACGCCCGCGGCGAGGACGGCCGGCGCCGCGTGCTCGTGCCCGAGAGCGCGCACGGCACCAACCCCGCCACCGCCGCGGCCCTCGGCTTCAAGGTCGACTCGGTGCCCGGCGGCGAGGACGGCAAGGTCGACATCGAGGCCTTCAAGGCGAAGCTGGGCGACGACGTCGCCGGCATCATGCTGACCAACCCGAACACCTGCGGGCTGTTCGAGAACGACATCCGCGCGATCGCCGACGCGATCCACGAGGCCGGCGGCTATTTCTACTGCGACGGCGCCAACTTCAACGCCATCGCGGGGCGCGTGCGGCCGGGCGATCTCGGCATCGACGCGATGCACATCAACCTGCACAAGACCTTCTCCACGCCCCATGGCGGCGGCGGGCCGGGCTCCGGTCCGGTGGTCCTGTCCGACGCGCTGGCGCCCTACGCCCCGGTGCCGGCCGTCATCCACGACGGCGAGCGCTTCCGTCTGGTCGAGACGCCGGGCCAGCACGGCCATCTGGGGCAGAGCTTCGGCCGGATGAAGGGCTTCCAGGGCCAGATGGGCATGTTCGTGCGCGCGCTCGCCTACATGCTCAGCCACGGCGCCGACGGGGTTCGCCAGGCGTCGGAGGACGCGGTGCTCAACGCCAACTACGTGCGCGAGGAACTGGCCCGCGACGGGCTGATGAGCCCATCCTATCCGGGGCCGTGCATGCACGAGGCGCTGTTCGACGAGCGCTTCCTGAAGGGCACCGGCGTGTCGACGCTGGACATCGCCAAGGCCCTGCTCGACGAGGGCTTCCACCCGATGACCATGTACTTCCCCCTCGTCGTCCACGGCGCGATGCTGATCGAGCCGACGGAGAGCGAGAGCAAGGACACGCTCGACCGCTTCATCCTGACCCTGCGCGGCTTGGCCGAGCGGGCCCGGGCCGGCGACGCCGAGTTCTTCCATGGCGCCCCGCGCCGCGTGCCGCTGCGCCGCCTCGACGAGACGACCGCGGCGCGCAAGCCGGTCCTGCGCTGGAAGCCGGAGGAGGCAGTGCGCGAGGCGGCGGAGTAGGGGTCTCGGCGGGGCGGCGTCGGTTCCGGCGTCGCCCCCTCCCGGCCCGGCGGCGGATCGCTCCCCGGGACCGGCATTCCACGTGGCGCCCGCCGAGGCGCGACCACGCTGGACGCCTGAGTGCTGCGGCACGGAGCGGGAGAGAGTATCCTGTTACTCACGCATGCAAGGGTTTCGGCATGCAACTCCCGCCACGTCCGGTGTCCTCCCATGACCCGAGCCGATGCCATTCCCGCCGATCCCGTGATCGAGGCCCGCACCTGCTACGCCCATCTCGCCGGGACCGAACGGCGGCCGCATCTCGCCGGTCCGCTCGGGCGGGAGTTCACGCGCTTCCTGGTCCTTCGCGGCCTGATCGCCCGGCGATCCGGCACCCGGGCGGTGACGCCGGCGCCCGGCTGGCTCGCCACGCTCGGCCTGGCGGACGACGATGCGGACAGGCGCCCCGACGCGGCGTGACCGGTCGGACGGCCCGCTCCCGTAGGTCGGCCGAGCGCAGCGAGCCCGACGTCGCGGGCAGCCGGCGCGGGGAGCGCCGGTCGGGTTCGCCTCCGGCTCAGCCGACCTACGGAGCCACAGCGATGCGGGGCACAATGGTCAGGGCGGTGCCGCCGCGGGCGACCTACGGAGGCTGGAGGCGACTCGTTCCGGGATCTCCTCGCTCCCGGGCCTCGGCGGCTCACATCGACTTGACCCGACGTGACGTCCGTCGGCGCGGCGATGGTGTCATGATACGGCTATGGGCATTCCACACCGCCACCGCCTCGTCGGCGCGGTCCTCGTCACGGTCGCGTGCCTGTCGACGCTGATCGCCGCGACGGCGTCGGCCCTCGCCCAGCCGTCGTCCTGGCAGCGGGAGTGGCCGAACACCGACTTCACGCGCACGACCATCGATTTCGACGAGGTGATGTCGGGCGGGCCGCCCAAGGACGGCATCCCGTCGATCGACGATCCGGTCTTCGAGCCGGCGGCCGAGGTCGCCGGCAGTCTCGCGCCGACCGAGCCGGTGATGAGCCTGGTGATCGAGGGCGAGGCGCGGGCCTATCCGCTGCGCGTCCTGATGTGGCACGAGATCGTCAACGACCGCATCGGCGACACGCCGATCGCCGTGACCTATTGCCCCTTGTGCAACTCCGGCATCGTCTTCGACCGGCGGATCGCGGGGCCGGATGGCGGCGCCCTGACGCTCGAATTCGGCACCACGGGCAAGCTGCGCCATTCCGACCTGGTCATGTTCGACCGCCAGACCGAGAGCTGGTGGCAGCAGTACAGCGGCCGCGCCATCGTCGGCGCGCTGACCGGAACCGAGCTCGACCGGATCCAGAGCCGGCTGGAGAGCGTCGAGCGGTTCGTCGAGCGCCACCCCGACGGCGCCATGCTGGTGCCCTCGAACCCGCGCGCGCGGCCCTATGGCAACAACCCCTATGCCGGCTACGACACGACTCCGCGGCCCTTCCTCTATCGCGGCGACTATGACGGGCCCGGCGCCCCGTTGATGCGGGTCGTTGCAGTCCATGGGGCCGTCGACGGGCAGGCGTGGAGCCTGCCCCTGCTGCGCGAGCGCGGGCGGATCGAGACCGACGATGGCCTGATCCTGACCTGGGCGCCGGGGCAGAATTCCGCCCTCGACGCCGGCGCGATCCGGGAGGGGCGCGACGTCGGCAACGTCGTCGTCCAGCGCCGGAGCGATGCCGGCGAGCTGCGCGACGTCCTCCACGACATCCCCTTCGCCTTCGCCTTCCGCGCCTTCCATCCGGACGGCCCGATCCATCACCTGGAGTCCGACGAGGGCGGCTGAGGCGTGCCCGGACTTCGGGATGGGCCCTCGGCGCCGCTGACGCCCCAGGCCCGCCGCCTGTGCCGTCGCGCACGGCCTTCGGCCGGGGGCGACCGACGGTTCAGCCCGACGCCGGGCGTGCCGGCGGGCGGATCATGGTCTGCTGGCCGGCGGCGCAATGCACCGTACCGTCCCCGGCCAGCGCGTGGACGGCCAGCGTCGTCACCGTCAGCGTCCGGCCGGGCTTGAGCACCGTGCCGATCGCCACCAGCGCGTCGCCGCGCGCCGGGGCCAGCAGGTTGATCTTGAACTCCACCGTCAGCACGCCGCTGTCCGCCGGAAACAGCGTATAGGCCGCGTAGCCGCCCGCGCTGTCGGCGATCGCGCTGGTCGCGCCGGCGTGGAAGAACCCGTCGTGCTGGGTCAGCGCCGGCGAGAAGGGCATCAGCACCGCCACCTGGCCCGGGCGCACCGCGGCGACCGTCGCGCCCAGATGGGCCATCAGCCCCTGCCGGCCGAAGCTCTCCCGCACGCGGGCGGGATAGTCCTCGTCCGGCGGCGCGGGCAGCGGGCCGGGTGGTGCGGCGTCGAGCAGGGCCGCGATGCGCACCTTGAAAGATTCATCGACTTGGATGCTATTGTCTCGTTCCATATTGTCGGCATCCATTTCTTTTGTTTCGCTCCGCGGGGACTTGTGTTTTCTCTTCGTCAGTATAGCCGGCCGCCCCTGGTGCCGGCCACCCGTCACGCTCACGGTTTCGGAGGGACTTTCCCGTGCTGCGCCTGCCGCTCTACCAGGTCGACGCCTTCGTCGACGCCGCGCCGTTCACCGGCAACCCGGCCGCCGTCTGCCCGCTGGAGGCCTGGCCCGACGACGCCCTGATGCAGGCGATCGCCATGGAGAACAACCAGTCGGAGACCGCGTTCTTCGTACCGGGCGGGACGGCCGACGCGCCGATGCGCCTGCGCTGGTTCACGCCGACCAAGGAGGCCGCGTTCTGCGGCCATGCCACCCTCGCCTCCGGTCACGTCTTCCTGACGCGCCTGCGGCCGGAGGCGCAGTCGGCCGTCTTCGACACCCGGGCCGGGCGGCTGACCGTGACGCGGGCGGCGGCGATCGGCGGCGCGGCGGGTTACGCCCTCGATCTGCCCGCCGACGGGCCACAGGCGGTGCGCGGCGACCATCCGGACCGAGAGAGCCTGGCCGCCGCCCTGGGCACGCCGGTCGAGGCGGTCGCGGAGGGCCGGACCTGGGTCGCCTTCCTCGAATCCGCCGAGGCCGTCGCCGGCCTGGAGCCCGACCTGCGGGAGATCGCGAAGGTGCCGGCCGACGGCGTGATCGTCACCGCGCCGGGCGGCGGCGAGATCGGCGCGGGTATCGACTTCGTCTCCCGCTTCTTCGCCCCGCAATCGGGCATCCCCGAGGACCCGGTGACCGGCTCCGCCCATTGCCGGCTGGCACCCTATTGGGCAGGCCGCCTCGGCCGGCAGAGCCTGACGGCGCGCCAGCTCTCCCCGCGCGGCGGCACGATCCGGTGCACCGTCGCCGGCGACCGGGTGCGCCTGGAAGG
This sequence comes from Azospirillaceae bacterium, assembly GCA_040220455.1. Taxonomy (GTDB): domain Bacteria; phylum Pseudomonadota; class Alphaproteobacteria; order DSM-16000; family Inquilinaceae; genus JAVJUS01. The sequence goes on along the minus strand of JAVJUS010000005.1, from coordinate 8,580 downwards.
CGCGGCGATCGACTACCTGGAGGGCACGATCGCGGTGCCTGCGCCGGCGTGAGCGGCGGCGGTCGGGCTCGCGGGCTGGAGTCCCGGGCTGGAGCCGTTGACTCGACAGGATGATTCCGGAAGCGTCGTTTGATGGACGTGGCTTTTCTTGTATTGTGGGGTGCGACTCGAAGCAACATCTAGAGGCGGCGATGGACGGATCCCTCGCTCCGGCCGAGGACATCGCCCAGGACGGGCCCCGACGCCACGTGGAGGGGCCCGGCACCCCCCGGGTCATCGTTCTGGGCAACGAGAAGGGCGGCACGGGCAAGTCGACCACCGCGATGCACCTGATCGTCGGCCTGATGCAGGCCGGCCATTCCGTCGCCTCGATCGACGTCGACGCCCGGCAGGGCACCCTGACCCGCTACCTGACCAACCGGCAGGACTTCGCGCGGCGCAATTCCCTGCGCCTGCTGCAGCCCGAGCATGTGGCGATCAAGCGCAGCGAGGCGGTCGATCTCGACCAGATCGAGGCGGAGGAGTATGGCCGCTTCACCGAGACGCTGGAACGCCTGGCCCGCAACGCGAGCTGCATCGTCATCGATACCCCGGGCTCGGACAGCTACATGTCCCGCATCGCCCACACCTGCGCGGACACGCTGATCACGCCGCTCAACGACAGCCTGATCGACCTGGACCTGCTGGCGCGCATCGACGGCGACACGATGAAGATTCTCGGCCCCTCGACCTATGCCGAGATGGTGTGGGAGCAGCGCAAGCGCCGCGCCATGGCCGGCGGCGGGCCGATCGACTGGATCGTCATGCGCAACCGGCTGAGCCAGCTCGGCGCGCGCAACAAGCAGAACATGGAAGCGGTGCTGGCCAAGCTCGCCAAGCGCATCGGCTTCCGCATGGCCAAGGGCTTCGGCGAGCGGGTGATCTTCCGGGAGATGTTCCTGAAGGGGCTGACCTTGCTGGACCTGCGCGATGCCCAGCCCGAGGGCGCCCTGACCATGAGCCGCGTCGCCGCGCGCCAGGAGGTCCGCTCCCTGGTCAACGCGATCGGCCTCGACGCCCCGCCCGAATAAGCCAGGGGAGCGGGGGGCGGTCGACGGCCCCCGAGACAGCCCGTGCGCGTTCTCGTGACCGGCAGCAGCGGCCATCTGGGCGAGGCGGCGATGCGCGTGCTGGCCGCGCGCGGCGTCGAGGCGCTCGGCCTCGACATCCTGCCGGGGCCGTATACCGGCATGGTCGGCTCGATCGCCGATCCGTCGGTCGCGCGCGCGGCGATGGCCGGGGTCGGTGCGGTGCTGCACGCCGCCACCCTGCACAAGCCCCATGTCGGGACCCACGGCAAGGCGGCCTTCGTCGAGACCAACGTCACGGGCACGCTGGTCCTGCTGGAAGCCGCGCTCGAGGCCGGCGTCGGCGCCTTCGTCCTCACCAGCACGACCAGCACCTTCGGCGACGCCCTGGTCCCGCCGCCGGGCGCCCCGGCCGCCTGGATCGACGAGTCGGTCGTGCCGGTGCCCAAGAACATCTACGGCGTGACCAAGACGGCGGCCGAGGATCTCTGCCAGCTCGCCCACCGGGACCGCGGGCTGCCGGTCGTGGTGCTGCGCACGTCGCGCTTCTTTCCGGAGGCCGATGACGATCCGGCCGTGCGCGCCGCCTTTGCCGACGAGAACCTGAAGGCCAACGAGTTCCTCTACCGCCGGGTCGACATCGAGGACGCGGTCGCCGCCCATATGGCCGCGCTGGAGCGCGCGCCGGCGATCGGCTTCGCCAAATACGTGATCAGCGCGACCACCCCGTTCGAGCCGGCCGACCTGGCGCGCCTGCGCACCGACGCGCCGGCGGTGGTGGAGGCGCGCCTGCCGGGCGTCGCCGCGATCTACGCCGCGCGCGGCTACCGCATGGCGCCGGTCGTCGACCGGGTCTACGCCAACGGCCGCGCCCGGGCGGCGCTCGGCTGGCGGCCGGCCTGGGACTTCGCCCGCGTCCTGCGGCAGATCGCGGCGGGCGAGCCGATCGGCAGCGACCTCGCCCGCGCGGTCGGCGCGAAGGGTTACCACGGCGAGGCCTTCGCCGACGGCCCCTATCCGGTCGCCTGAGCGGCCGCGACCCTGCGCCGCCGGGGGCGCGCCGCTGCCCGACGCCTGACATCGCCGGGTCGTACCCTATATCCTGTCCCGAAGGCAAAGCGAGCGGGCGATGGCGAAGGACAGGACACCCATACGGCGAGACGGGACCGAGCAGCGGGAGGTCGACGCCTTCCTGCAAAAGGTGCGCGCGACGCCGGCTCGCGCGCCGACGGGCAAGCGCGGCCGGCTGATCTTCGCCCTGGACGCGACCGCCAGCCGGGAGCCGACCTGGGACCGGGCCTGCCACCTGCAGGCGGAGATGTTCGAGGCCACCGCGGAAATCGGCGGCCTGGACGTCCAGCTCGTCTTCTATCGCGGCTTCCGTGAATGCAAGGCGAGCCCCTGGGTCGCCGACAGCAGGGCGCTGCGCGACCGGATGACGGCGGTCCATTGCCTGGGCGGGCAGACCCAGATCGGCCGCGTCCTCAAGCACGCGCTCAACGAGACGCGCAAGGCCAAGGTCGACGCGGTGGTCTTCGTCGGCGACTGCTTCGAGGAGGATGTCGACCGGGTCTGCGCCACGGCCGGCGAGCTGGGCCTCGCCGGCGTGCCCGTCTTCCTGTTCCACGAGGGCGGGGAGCCGGTGGCCCGGCGGGCCTTCGAGCAGATCGCCCGGCTGACCGGCGGCGCCTACTGCCCCTTCGATTCCGCCAGTGCCCGGCACCTCAAGGACCTGCTGGGCGCCGTCGCGGTCTTCGCGGCCGGCGGCTACAAGGCGCTGAGCGACTACGGCGCGCGCACCGGCGGCGACGCCGTCGCCCGGCTGACCCACCAGGTCTCCGGCCGGGAGGGGGGAAGCGCGCGCGGTGGCCGGGGCCGGTCGGGATCATGATCCCCTCGCTCGTCCTCGGCGTCTTTCTGCTCGCCGGCCTGCTGCTCATCGCCAACTGGTTCGTCGAGGCCGATCCGAAGGATCTGGCGCGCTTCGTCAAGCGCGCGGCGATCGTCGTCGGCGTCCTGGTGGTCGTCTTCCTGGCGGTGACCGGCCGGCTCGGCCCGGCGCTGGCGGGGCTCGCCTTCCTGCTGCCGGTGATCTTCCGCTGGCGCGGCCTGCTGCGTCGGATGAAGACCGCGCGCGGCCCGACGCCGGGCCAGCGCTCCGGCCTGTCGACGGCGACGCTGGAGGTCGAGCTCGACCACGATACCGGCGCCATGGACGGCACCGTGCGGCGCGGCCCGTTCGAGGGCTGGCGCCTGGGCGACCTGTCGCAGGCCGAGCTGCTTCGGCTGCTGGCGGATTGCCGGCGGGAGGATCCGCAGTCGATCAGCGTCCTGGAAGCCTATCTCGACCGCCGCTTCGGCCCGGACTGGCGCGCCGAGGCGGAGGGCGAGGCCCCTGGCGGCGCCGGCACGGGCGGCGCGGCGGGGGCGGGAAGCGGCGCCGGCGGGAGCGCGGGGTCGCGCGGCGGGCGAATGAGCCGGGAGGAGGCGCTCGACATGCTCGGCCTCGAGGAGGGGGCGGATGCCGATCAGATCAAGGACGCCCATCGCCGCCTGATGAAGAAGTTCCACCCCGATCATGGCGGAACCGATTACCTGGCCGCGAAGTTGAACGAGGCGAAGGCGGTCCTGCTCGGCGACCGGTAGGTGTGAGCCGGCCCGCTCGCGATGTTCCGGGGCCTGCCACCGATGCGGGTCCGCCTTTTGGGCGGCTTGCGCGCGTGCCGCGCGCTGTGGCATTCCCTTCCGCGTCCTCCCGAAGACCCCACGAGCCGTCATGCCCCGTCCCGTCAAGAAAGCCGTCCTGCCCGTCGCCGGGCTGGGAACGCGATTCCTTCCGGCCACCAAGGCGCTGCCCAAGGAGATGATCCCGGTCGTCGACCGCCCGGTGATCCAGTACGCCGTGGACGAGGCGAAGGCCGCGGGGATCGAGGAGTTCGTCTTCGTCACGAGTCGGGGCAAGACGCCGCTCGAGGACCATTTCGACCAGCATTACGAGCTCTATGACACGCTGACCAAGCGCGGCAAGGACAAGGAGCTCGACGAGGCGCGCTCGGTCGAGCTGCCGGCCGGCCAGTGCGCCTTCGTGCGCCAGGCCGAGCCGCTGGGCCTGGGTCACGCGGTGTGGTGCGCGCGCTCGGTGATCGGCGACGAGCCCTTCGCCGTGCTGCTGCCGGACGAGATCTTCCTGGCCGAGCCGTCGGTCCTGTCCCAGATGGTCCGGTCCTACGAGCAACTGGGCGGCAACATCCTGGCGGTGCGCGAGGTCGACCCGTCCCTGACCAAGCGCTACGGCATCCTGGATGTCGGCGCCGACGACGGCGCGGTCGCGGAGGTCACCGGCATGGTCGAGAAGCCGGAGCCGGCCGACGCGCCGTCCAACCTCTCGATCGTCGGGCGCTACATCCTCCAGCCGGAGGTGTTCGGCCATCTCGACCGGTTCGAGACCGGCGCCGGCGGGGAGATCCAGCTGACCGACGCCATCAAGGCCCTGGTCGGCGCCCAGCCGGTGCACGGCGTCCGCTTCGAGGGCGACCGGCACGACTGCGGCGACAAGGCCGGCTTCGTCGTTGCCAACGTGGCGGCGGCGCTGCGCCGGGAGGACATGAGCGAGCGCGTGCGCGACGCGGTCCGGGCGCTGCTCGACGGCGCCTGAGCGCCGGGCGCCGGAGGCGGTCGAGGAAGGAAGCATCGTGGCGCGCCGGCCCCCGGCCGCGCCCGCCGGGGCCGTTCGGGCGGTCCCGTCACCGACGAAAGGAGAACGGCCGTGCGCATCGCGATGATCGGCACCGGCTATGTGGGCCTCGTCTCGGGCGCCTGCTTTTCGGAATTCGGCGTCGAAGTCACCTGCGTCGACAAGGACGCCGCCAAGATCGAGCGCCTCAACGCCGGGCAGATCCCGATCTACGAGCCGGGGCTGACCGACCTGGTCCAGAAGAACCAGCGCGCCGAGCGGCTGTGGTTCACGACCGACCTGGCCGGCGCGGTCGCCGACGCCGACGCGGTCTTCATCGCCGTCGGCACGCCCTCGCGCCGGGGCGACGGCCATGCCGACATGTCCTATGTCTTCGCCGCGGCGGAGGAGATCGCCCGCGCGATGACCGGCTACACGGTCGTCGTGACCAAGTCGACCGTTCCGGTCGGCACCGGCCGCGAGGTCCAGCGCATCATCCGCCAGACCCGGCCCGACGCCGACTTCGACGTCGCCTCGAACCCGGAGTTCCTGCGCGAAGGCTCGGCGATCAACGACTTCATGCGCCCCGACCGGGTGGTCATCGGCGCGGAGTCCGAGCGCGCCTGCGACGTCCTGCGCCGGCTCTACCGGCCGCTCTACCTCATCGAGACGCCGATCGTGGAGACCTCGATCGAGACGGCGGAGATCATCAAGTACGCCGCCAACAGCTTCCTGGCGATGAAGATCACCTTCATCAACCAGGTCGCCGACCTGTGCGAGCGCACCGATGCCAACGTCCACGACGTGGCCCGCGCGATCGGGCTCGACGGCCGGATCGGGCGGAAGTTCCTGCATCCGGGGCCCGGCTACGGTGGCTCGTGCTTTCCGAAGGACACGCTCGCCTTCGCGCGCTCGGCCCAGGCCATGGGCGCGCCGCAGCGCCTGATCGAGTCGGTGATCGAGATCAACGACTCGCGCAAGCGCCGCATGGCCGAGCGGATCACCGAGGCCTGCGGCGGCGCGGTCGCGGGCCGCACGGTCGCGATCCTGGGCCTGACCTTCAAGCCCAACACCGACGACATGCGCGAGGCGCCGAGCCTGGCGATCATCCCCGAGCTGCTCGCCGCCGGCGCGACGGTGCGCGCCTACGACCCCGCCGGCATGCCCGAGGCGGCCAAGCTGATCGAGGGCGTGAGCTTCGCGGGCGACGCCTATGACTGCATGGCCGGCGCCGACTGCGTCGCGATCCTGACCGAGTGGAACGAGTTCCGGGCCCTCGATCTCGACCGCATGAAGGAGGTGCTGGCCGCCCCCGTGATGGTCGATCTCAGGAATATCTACAAGCCGCAGGAGATGGCGGAGGCCGGTTTCTTGTATCACAGTATCGGCCGGCCCACGGTCGGCGGCGGCGCCGCGGCGAGCTCCGCCTCGGCGATGGCGCTGCAGGGCGATTGAGGCCGTCGGGGGGCGGCCGGCGTCCTTACTTCCGCATCCCTTTTCCGGTGACCCGACCCCCGGCGATCCTGACCCCCGGCGATCCTGAACATGGCGAGCGACACCATGACCGCACACCGCTTCGATCCCACCGTCCTGCGCGAGTACGACATCCGCGGCCTCGTCGGCAAGACCCTGAAGCCGGACGATGCCCGCGCGGTCGGCCGCGCCTTCGGCACCATGGTCCGGCGCGGCGGCGGCACGACCGTCTGCGTCGGCTATGACGGCCGGGAGAGCTCGCCCGACTTCGCCGCCGCGATGGTCGAGGGGCTGACGAGCACCGGGCTTTCGGTCAAGCGCGTCGGCCTCGGCCCGACGCCGATGCTCTATTTCTCCATGAAGCATGCCGGGGCCGATGCCGGCGTCATGATCACCGGTTCGCACAACCCGCCGGAATACAACGGCATCAAGATGCTGACCTCCAAGGGACCGGTCTACGGCGACCAGATCCAGGAGATCGGGCGCCTGTCGGCCGACGCGGACCTGGAGACGGGCGAGGGCGCGGCCGAGGACTACCCGGTCATGGACGCCTATGTGGACCGGCTCGTCGCCGCCTATGACGGCGACCGCCCGCTCAAGATCGTCTGGGACTGCGGCAACGGCGCGACCGGCGAGGTGATGCGCAAGCTCGTCGCCCGGCTGCCGGGCGAGCACATCCTGCTCTATGACGAGATCGACGGCCGGTTCCCCAACCACCATCCCGATCCGACCGTGCCGGAATACATCAAGGACCTGATCCGCACGGTCGGCGAGCAGGGCTGCGACCTGGGCATCGCCTTCGACGGCGACGGCGACCGGATCGGCGCGGTGGACGAGAAGGGGCGCATCATCTGGGGCGACCAGCTCGTCGCCATCTACGCCTCGGACATCCTCAGGGATCATCCCGGCGCCACGGTGATCGCCGACGTCAAGGCATCCCAGACCCTGTTCGACGAGATCGCGCGCCTGGGCGGCAAGCCGCTGATGTGGAAGACCGGACACTCCCTGCTCAAGGCCAAGATGGCCGAGATCGGCGCGCCGCTGGCGGGCGAGATGTCGGGCCACATCTTCTTCGCCGACAACTACGGCTTCGACGACGCGCCCTATTGCGGGGTGCGGCTGGCGGCGCTGCTCGCCCGGTCGAACGAGCCGGCCTCGGCCCTGCGCGACCGGCTGCCGCCGGTGCTCAACACGCCGGAGGTCCGCTTCCAGGTCGACGAGTCGCGCAAGTTCGACATCGTCCAGGAGATCAAGGACCGCCTCGCCAAGACCGACGCCGACGTCAACGCGATCGACGGCGTGCGCGTGACGACGGCCGACGGCTGGTGGCTGCTGCGCGCGTCCAATACCCAGGACGTGCTGGTCGCCCGCGCCGAGAGCCAGACCGAGGACGGGCTCGAGCGGTTGAAAGCCCAGATCGTCGACCAACTTGAAAAGAGCGGGGTTCCCTCGCCGGCGTTCGAGTCCTCCGGGCACTGATCCGGGGCGGCGGCGGGACATCCCGGAGCGCCCGACCGTTCCCCCGTGACGCCACCGGAGGCCGCGCGATGCCCGATCAGGTGACCGGTACGCCGCTCCTCGACCAGCTCGCCGAGGCGATGCCGATCGCCTTCGGCCGGTTCGATCCCGCCGCCAAGCCAACCGGCCTCGTCGTCGTCGACGAGGTCAACGGCTTCGCCACGCCGGGCGCCGGCAACCTGGCCCCGCCGGGCCCCGACGACCAGGTCGCCGGCATGGTGTCGGAGACCGACCGCCTGGCCCGCCGCTTCGAGGTCGAGGGCCGGCCTATCCTCGCCTTCCTCGACACCCACGAGCCGGGCGTGCCCGAGCCGCCCTATCCGCCCCATTGCGAGCGCGGCACCGGGGAGGAGGAGCTGGTTCCCGACCTCGCCTGGCTGGAGCGCGCCGAACAGGCGACGCTGATCCGCAAGGACTGCATCAACGGCTTCGTCGGCGCGATCGAGGGCGGCCGCAACCGTGTCGTCGACTGGGTCAACGACAGCAGCCTGAAGTCGATCCTGGTCGTCGGCATCTGCACCGACATCTGTGTCATGGATTTCGTGCTGACGATGCTGTCGGCGCGCAATCACGGGCTCATGCCGACGCTGGAGGACATCGTCGTCCACGCGCCCGGCTGCGCGACCTACGACCTGCCGCGCGACGCCGCGGAGAAGGCCGGGCTGCCGGCCACGCTCGCCCACCCCCAGGCGCTGACCCACCACCTGGGCCTCTATTTCATGGCCTCGCGCGGCGCGGTCCTGGTCGACACCGTGACGTAGGTCGGCCCAGCGAAACGAGCCCGACAGCCACATCGCCCCACCGAGTAGGGCGCGCAACGCACAAACCAACAACCGGTCCGTGCGGGGG
>JAVJUS010000004.1:0-26211 GCA_040220455.1 Azospirillaceae bacterium | reverse complement strand
GACCAGATTGCGATAGCGATAGAGAAAGGCGCTGAAGGCCGGCACGCGCACGCGGCCGGGCATCGGCTTGATGTTGGCCCAGGCCCCTCGGCTCGCGACATCCCGGCGCAAGGCGTCGCTGTCATAGGCCCTGTCGGCGAGAAGGACCTGGCCGGGGCCGAGACCGGTCAGCAGGTCGGCGGCGCGCTTGCCGTCATGCGCCTGGCCCTCGCTGAGCGTGACCGCGACGGGCAGGCCGTTGGCGTCCACGAGCGCGTGGATCTTGGTGGTCAGCCCGCCCCGCGAGCGCCCCATGCTTCGGGTGTCAGGCTGGTCCCCAGCGGCGGTTTCCGGGCCCCCTTTTTACCGTTGGCGGCATGCTGATGGACCCGGATGGACGAGGCGTCGAGCATCTGCAGGTCGCCGTCGTAAGCCTTCGAAACGGCTTCGAAAATGCGATCCCAGACGCCGATCTTCCGCCACCGGACGAAGCGGTTGTAGCAGGTCGTGGCCGGACCGTAGCGCTCGGGGATGTCGGCCCAGGGCGAGCCGGTCCTCAGCCGCCAATAGATGCCGTTGAGCACCTTGCGATCGTCGACCCGCGGAACGCCGCGCGGCTTGTTCGGCAACAGCGGCTCGATGATCGACCATTCGAAGTCCGTCAGTTCGTAGCGCCGTGTCTGGGTCATGGCCCCTCCTTCTAAGGACCTTGAATCACAGCTGGCCGCCAGAGGGAATCCCCTTTATGAGTTCGTGACCTAGGTCTTAGAGCCCGATAACCGGGATACCGAGGTCGCATACCCCGGTCACGTTCATCAAGCAAGTCCCGCCGTATGGACCGATCTGCGCGCGGCTAGGCATGGCGCCACACGGCACCCCCGAATTGACACCGCCCGCGGGCCTGTCAGGTAATGTCGGGTGTACGGGTACGTGCAATCCGCCCGTCCCGCCCGCTTCGACCGGAGCCCCCGCGCATGCTCGACGTCCGCCGCCGACTCGCCGCGCTGCCCGCCGTCCTGGCGCTCGCCGGCGCCCTCCTCCTGCTCCATGGCGAGGCCTCGGCCCAAGAGACCGCGCCGGAGGCCGGCGGCGACGGGACGCTGACGATCGGCGTCTCGCAGTATCCGCCGACCCTGCACCCGTCGATCGAGCCTTCGGTGGCGGCGAGCTACGCGCTCGCCATGGCGCGGCGGCCGATCACGACCTACGACGCGGAGTGGGAGCTGATCTGCATGCTGTGCACCGAACTGCCGACGCTCGACAATGGCGGCGCGGTGCGGGAGGTGACGCCGGAGGGCGAGGACGGCATCGCCGTGACCTACACCCTCCAGCCGGACGCGACCTGGGGCGACGGCACGCCGCTGACCACCGCCGACATCGAATTCACCTGGGAGGTCGGCCGGCACGACCTCTCGCCCTTCGCCAATCAGGAACTCTACCGCTCGCTCTACCGGCTGGAGATCCACGACGAGAAGACCTTCACGGCCCATTTCGACAAGGTCGACTTCCAGTACAACGCGGTCAACGACCTGCGCCCCTTGCCGGCGCACCTGGAACGCCCGATCTTCGAGGCCGATCCGGCCGAATACCGCAACCGCACCCTCTACAACGCCGAGCCGACGAACCCGGGCCTCTATTTCGGCCCCTACCGGATCACGGAGGCGGAGACCGGCGCCTTCATGGTGCTGGAGCCGAACGGCACCTGGTACGGAACGCCGCCGCGCTTCGACCGGATCGTCCTGCGCACGGTCGAGAACACCGCCGCGCTGGAGGCGAACCTGCTCTCCGGCTCGGTCGACATGATCGCGGGCGAACTGGGGCTGACGCTCGACCAGGCGCTGGCCTTCGAGGAGCGGCACGGCGACGACTTCCGGGTGCTCTACCAGCCGGGGCTGATCTACGAGCATATCGACCTCAACCTGGACAACCCGGCGCTGGCCGACCGCCGGGTGCGCCAGGGCCTGCTCCACGCGCTCGACCGGCGGACGCTGGTCGACCAGCTCTTCGCGGGCCGCCAGCCGGTGGCGCATTCCAGCGTCTCCGAGCTCGACCGCGTGTTCGACGCGGACATCCGGCGCTACGGCCATGACCCGGAGCGCGCGGTCGCCCTGTTCGAGGAAGCGGGCTTCGACGAGGTCGTCGACGGCGTGCGCGTGAACGACGACGGCACCCGGCTCGCCTTCACGCTGATGACCACCGCCGGCAACCGCACGCGCGAGCTGGTCCAGCAGGTGCTGCAGTCGCAATGGTCCGAGGTCGGGGTGCGCATCACCATCGACAACGAGGATGCCCGCACCTTCTTCGGCGAGACCGTCTCCCGCCGCGCCTTCCCGGCGATGGCCATGTTCGCCTGGATCTCCTCGCCGGAGAACGTGCCGCGCACGACGCTGCACTCCGACCACATCCCGACGGCGGAGAACAACTGGGCCGGCCAGAACTATCCGGGCTTCGACAACCCGGCCATGGACGCGATGCTCGAGGCGACGGAGGTCGAGCTCGACGCCGGGCGGCGGGCGGTGCTCTGGCGCTGGATCCAGGCGATCTACGCCGAGGAGCTGCCGGCCCTGCCGCTCTATTTCCGCGCCAACCCCTACATCCTGCCCTTCTGGCTCGAGGGCGTGACACCGACCGGCCACCAGTACGGCTCCACCATGTGGGTCGAGGACTGGGCACGGGCGACCGAATAGCCGAGGAGGGGAATAGCCGGGGGAGAGCGGCCGACCCGCAAGGGTCGCCCGTCCGGCGCGAAGGCCTTAATCCCTCCGGGGGCGCCGCGACTCGTCGGCGCCCCTGTGGCGGCTCCCGTTCTCCGATACCGTGCGCGGTCCGAGGGGCGGGAGGATCGATGGGGCGGATCCGCGGCCGCGGCGATCGCCCGACCGGCGACCGGCGCGGCGAAATCGACGAGGACCACGGCGGGGCCGGCGACGATGCGGCGGCGACGAAGCCGCGCCGGTTGCTCGCCGGCACGCGCGCCCTTGTCCTGACCGCGGAATCGCCGCGCGACATGCTGGCGATGCAGGTCGTCTACGGCCTGCGCGCGGCCGGTGCCCGGGTCGACGTGCTGGGCGACGGCCGGTCCGGCGTGCCGCGCCTGTCACGCTACGTCTCCCACTACGCCCGCGCCGACCTGCCATCGCCCGATACCCCCGAGACGCCGGAGGCGGAGGACTTCCTCGAACGGCTCTTCCAGCGCATCGCCCGGCGCAGCATCGACGTGCTGGTGCCGGCGGACATGAGGACGGTGCGCCTCGTCGCCGCGCTCGGCCGCCGCCTCGACTTCGTCGCCGCCCTGCCGGTCGCGCCGCTCGCCCTGCTCGACCGGCTGGCGGACAAGGACGCCTTCGCCCGGCTGTGCGATTCGCTGGGCCTGCCCCATGTGCCCACCGTGCGGATCGACGACTTCCACGCCGCCGTCGACGGCCGGGTCGCGCGGCTGGGCGCGCCGTTCCTGGTCAAGCCGCTGGGCGACAGCGGCGGGCGCGGCGGGCGGGAGCTCGCCGACGCGACCGCGCTGGCCGACCTGCTGGCGAGCGACGCGCCGTTCTCCGATCCGCCGCTGATCGCCCAGCGCCGGGTCGAGGGCACGGATTGCGCGGTGTGCCTGGCCGCGCGCGACGGCCAGCCGATCGCCGCCGCCTTCCAGCGCCGCGCCGGGCCGGGGCGCACCGCCTTCGAGCACCATGCCGAGGCGATCGCGCTGGCCCGCCGGCTGGTCTCGGCGACCGGCTACTCGGGGCTGATGCGCGTGGCGATGCGGCTGGAGGCCGATACCGAGCGGCCGGTGATCCTGGGCTGCGAGCCGCGGCCCTGGGGCTCCATGCGGGCGTCGACCTTCGCCGGGGTGAACTTCGTCGCGCTCGCCACGCTCGCTGCCATCGCGCCGGACGATCTGCCGGCGGTCGAGCCGAGGCGGACCACGGTCGTCAGCTACGGCCGGCTGGTCGCCGACCTGGCGGCGCGGCGGCGCGGCCGGGCGGGGCTGTCGCGCGACGACCTGAGCTCGGCCTGGCAGCTCGCCTCCGACCCGCTGCCGATCGCCTGGAACCTGGCCCAGGCGCTTCGCCGCCCGCCACGCGCGCGGGCTTGAGCCCGGGCGCGCGTCCCGGCACTCTCGACCGCGACAGGGGCCGGCACCGCCGGCGCCGCGAGCCGGGAGCGATCGCCGGGCCGTGCTGCGTTTCCTGATCAGCCGCCTGGTCCAGGCCGCCATCGTCCTGGCCGTCATGAGCTTCGTGCTCTACGCCCTGATCGGCCTGATGCCGGGCGATCCGATCGACCTGATGATCCAGGCGAACCCGGAACTGACGCCGGCCGACGGGGAGCGGCTGCGCCGGCTCTACGGTCTCGACCAGCCGATCGTCGAGCGCTACGGCCGCTGGCTCGCCGACGCGCTGTCGGGCGATCTCGGCTACAGCCGCGCCCATGCGGTGCCGGTGCTCGACATCCTGCTGCCCCGGCTCGCCAACACGCTGGTGCTGCTGGGCCTCGCCTTCGTCGCCGCGCTGGCGATCGCCCTGCCGGTGGGAATCTTCGCCGCGATCCGGCCCTACGGCCCGGCCGACACGGCGATCAATCTCGCCTGCTTCGCCGGCATCTCGATCCCGCCCTTCTGGCTGGCGCTCCTGCTGATCATGCTCTTCGCCGTGACGCTCGGCTGGCTGCCGGCCGGCGGCATGGCGACGCCGGGGATGGAGAGCCTGGCCGACCGCGCGCGCCACCTGGTGCTGCCGGTGCTGGCGCTGACGCTGGCCTCGGTCGGCGGATACACGCGCTATGTCCGCGCGGCGATGCTGGAGCAGATGCGCCAGGACTACGTGCGCACCGCCCGGGCCAAGGGGGTCGGGGCGATCGCGGTGATCCGGCGCCACGCCCTGCGCAACGCCATGATACCGGTGATCACGATCGTCGCGCTCGACCTCGGGACCCTGTTCTCCGGCGCGCTGATCACCGAGACGATGTTCGGCTATCTCGGCATGGGCAAGACCATCTACGACGCCATCCTGGCCAACGACTTCAACCTGGCGCTGGTCGGCCTGATGCTGGCGACGGCGACGGTGCTGGCGGGCACGATCCTGGCGGACATCGCCTACGCCGCGCTCGACCCGCGCATCACCTACCGCCGGGCGCGCGCATGACGGCGGCGCCGGCCCGGATCGAAGCCGCCGGCACGCGGGCGACGCCGGCGCGCTGGCGCCGGTTCCTCGCCCATCGCGCGGCGGTGGCGAGCGCGGTCGTCCTCGCCCTGCTCGCCGCGGCGGCGCTCGCCGCGCCGGCGATCGCGCGGGCCTATGGCGCCGATCCGGGCCAGGTCGACCTGCTGAACCGCTACGCCCCGCCCTCGGCCGAGCACTGGCTGGGCACGGACGCGCTCGGCCGCGACCTGTTCCTGCGCCTGGTCTTCGGCGGCCGCGTATCGCTGCTGGTCGGGCTGGCGGCGGCGTTCGGCGCCGCGGTGATCGGCACGGCGATCGGCCTCGTTTCCGGCTTCGCCGGCGGGCGCACCGACGCGGTGCTGATGCGGCTGACCGATGCCGTGATCGCCCTGCCGCTGCTGCCCTTCCTGATCATCCTGGCGGCGATCGACCTGGCGAAGCTGCCGCTGCCCGAGGGCTGGGCGGAGGCAGACACCGCAAGCCTGTGGCGCATCGTCGCGATCGTCGCCCTGTTCGGCTGGCCGACGGTCGCCCGCCTGGTGCGCGGCACGGCGCTGAGCCTGCGCGAGCGGGAGTTCGTGCTGGCCGCCCGGGCGCTCGGCGCCGGGCCGGCGCGCATCGCGCTCGCCCATGTGCTGCCCAACGCGGTCTCGCCGATCGTCGTGGCGACGACCCTGTCGGTGGGCAACATCATCCTGCTCGAATCGGTGCTGAGCTTCCTGGGCCTGGGGGTTCAACCACCGACGGCGAGCTGGGGGACCATGCTGACCAACGCGCAGGAGCTGATCTGGTCGGCCCCGGCATTGGCCGTCTGGCCGGGGCTGATGATCTTCGTCACCGTGATCGCCTTCAATTTCCTGGGCGACGGGCTGCAGGACGCGCTCGACCCGCGCGCCGTCGTCACGCGGCGCTGAGCCCGGCGTCGCGGCTCACTCCGAGACCGGGCGGAAGACCACCGGCGCGTCGCTCGGCCGGACCAGCAGGATCGTGTACGGCGCGGAAAGCGCCTGGGAGACCACCGCGTCGGGGGCGGGCGTCGTCTCCTGCCAGGTGACGGTCACCGCCTCGTCACCCGGCGCCACGTCGACGATGTCGACCGAATGCCCGCCGGTCGGCCGGACCGAGAGGAAGACGCCGAGCGCCATGGCCCCGTCGGGCAGCGGCCCGGGCGCCGGCTCGCCGACGAGCTGCCAGAGGATGCCCCAGTCGCGCTCGTCGCGGGCGACCATGCGCAGATCGGCCGCCGCCGCGCTCTGCACGCCCGACCAGGCGCGCCGGCCGTCGATCGTCGGGACCGCGGTCGGGGCCGGCGCGGAAGAGGACCCCGTCTCCGCGGGGGTGGCAGCCGCCGTCTCCCCCTCCGCGTCGAGGCCGAAGGCCTCGCCGATGGAGCCGATGCCCTGCTGCGCGCACCCGGCCAGCAAGGCCAGCCCCGCCGCCAAGGTCGCGGCCCGTCCGGCCCGCACGATCGTCCACGCCATGATGCCCCTCTCGCGTTGTCGTTCGCGCCCGTTGTCCATGCCCTGCAGGCGACTCCGCCCGGCGACGGAAAGACCGCTCTCGGTCGCCATTCCCGTGAAAGCGATCCTAGGCAAACCGACGGCGCGACATGAATCGCGACCGCCGACATCCGCGTCCCCTCTCCCGGTGGGAGAGGGACAGGGTGAAGGGTTGCAGACGGACGAGCTTTGCCCCGCCGTCTGCAACCCCTCACCCTCCCACGGCCTGTCGGCCGCGGGCCCCTCCCTCTCCCTCGGGGAGAGGGTTCTTCTCTCGGTCGCCCGCTGGAGGATGAGGGTCTTGCCGATCCTGCGCCCATTCCGCCGCGGATACTCCGGACCGCGCTCACCCCGTCCGCGGCAGGCGCTCCTCGACCAGGGTCGCCAGGACGCTGGCGCCCACGGGCAGGATGTCGTCGTTGAAGTCGTAGCGCGGGTTGTGGACGGCGCAGCCGAGCTCGCTGCCGGTCTGGCCGACCCAGACATAGGCGCCGGGGCGCTTTTCCAGCATGTAGGCGAAGTCCTCGGCGCCCATGGACGGGGCCATGGTCTCGCGCACCTTGCCCTCGCCCAGCACGCGCTCGACCGCCCGCTTGGCGAAGCCCGCGTTCTCGGGCGTGTTCACGGTCGGCGGGTAGCCGTGCTTGAAGCTTACTTCGACCTCGACCTCGAAGGCGTCGGCGAGGCTGCGGGCCATGCGCTCGATGCCACGCTCGATCGCCTCGCGCGTCTCGGGCAGCAGCGTGCGCTTGGTCCCGGCCAGGCGCGCGACGCGGGGAATGACGTTGGTCGCCGTGCCGGCCTCCAGCTTGGTCACCGAGATCACCGCCGCGTCGAGCGGATCGGTCCGCCGGCTGACCAGCGTCTGCAGCGCGGTGACGAGCTGGGCGGCGACGACCACCGGATCGATGCACTTGTGCGGCATGGCGGCGTGCCCGCCCTTGCCGCGGATCTCGACGAAGAAGTCGTCGGAGGCCGCCATCATCGGCCCGGGCATGACCGCCGCCTCGCCCATCGGCAGGTCGGGCCAGTTGTGCAGGGCGTAGACCTCGTCGCAGTCGAAGCGGTCGAACAGCCCCTCCTCGACCATCAGCTTGCCGCCGCCGGCCCCCTCCTCGCCGGGCTGGAAGATGAAATGCACCGTTCCGTCGAAGTTGCGCGTCTCGGCCAAGTAGCGGGCCGCGCCCAGCAGCATGGTCGTGTGCCCGTCATGGCCGCAGCCGTGGAATCGCCCCGGATTCTGCGAGCGGTGCTCGAAGGTGTTCTCCTCCTCCATCGGCAGGGCGTCCATGTCGGCGCGCAGCCCGATGGCCCGGCCGGGCTTGCGGCCGTGGAGCACGCCGACGACGCCCGTGCGCGCGATGCCGGTATGCACCTCGATGCCCCAGGAGCGCAGCTTGTCCGCGACCAGCGCGGAGGTACGCACCTCCTCGAAGGCGATCTCCGGATGGGCGTGGATGTCGCGCCGCCATTCGGTCAGCTCGTCCTTGACCGCGGCGATGGAATTGATGACGGGCATGAAACGGCGATCTCCTGTCGCGGCGCGCCGGCGATCCGGCGCCCGGCCGCGGGGGCGAATTCGAACAGACCCCGACTCTGGGCACGCCGGGCGCGCATGACAAGCACCCGGACGCGCGCATCCGGCACCGACGACCGGGCGCGGACGCCCCGGCCGGCTCAGAGCACGGCGGCGAGGATCAGGACGATCAGCACCGCACCGATGAAGGACAGCCCCAGCTTGCTCCAGGCGTTGAGCCGGTCCCACCACTCGCCCATGACGTTCCTCCTCGGCATGGCGGCCGGCCGCGCGGGATCCGGGCCGCGGGGGGTCAGTCGATCCGCTCGGCCGGCGAAAGGCGGTCGAGCGCCGCGTCGATCGCGGCGGCGTCGGGCATGCTCTCCTGCGCGCCGAGCCCGGTGCAGGCCAGCGCCGCGCCGACGCTCGCCCGGCGCAGCGCCTCTGCCAGGCCCGACCCGGCATCGAGCGCGGCGGCGAGCACGCCGGTGAAGGTGTCGCCCGCCCCGGTGGTGTCCACCGGCCGCACGGACAGGGCGCCGACCCGCCACGTCGCCGGCGCGCCGCCGGCTTGGCCGTCGACGGCGAGAGCTCCCTCGCCGCCCAGCGTCACGACGCAGATCGTGCCGGTCTCCATCGCCAGCGCGCGGGCCGCTGTCGCCGCGTCGTCGGCCGGCAGGCCGGCATGACCCGCCACGGCGATCGCCTCGCCCTCGTTGACCACCAGGACCGACAGGGCGTCGAGCGTGGCCCGGTCGACCGGCGCGGCGGGCGCGACGTTGAGCACGACCCGCGCGCCGGCCTCGGCGGCCTTGGCCGCCAGGGCCGCGTTCTCGCCCGGCGGCACCTCCATCTGCATCAGCACGGTCGTGCCGGGGCCGAGCCGCGCCGGGTCGACCCGCCCGGCCGCCGCCGACCGGTTGGCGCCGGCGGCGACGGCGATCGCGTTCTCGCCGGCCGGATCGACCGTGATCATGGCGATGCCGGTCGGCCGGTCGGCGGTGACGACGGCGGTCGCGTCGATCCCCTCGGCGCGGAGATTATCGAGCAGCGACCGGCCGAAGGCGTCGTCGCCGACCGCGCCGGCCATGACCACCGGCGCGCCGGCCCGCGTCGCGGCGACGGCCTGGTTGTTGCCCTTCCCCCCCGGCTTGGTCTCGTAGCTCTCGCCCAGCACCGTCTCGCCCGGCCGCGGGATGGCGGGCGCCTGCAGGACCAGGTCCATGTTGAGCGAGCCGAAGACCAGGATCACGCCGCCGGCTCCCCGTCGCGCGCGTCCTCGCCGGCATCGATGCGCATCGCCCGGCCATAGGCGGGCCGCGCCGTGATCCGGCCGACATAGCCGTCCAGCGCCGGGCTGTGCGGCATCAGCGGGCTGCCGACGAAGAAGGCAAGCATGCTGCCGATCAGCACGTCGACGCCGGAGAACCGCTCGCCCAGGAAATACGGGCCCTGCGCCAGCGCGGCCTCGATATGCGCGTCGACCGCCGCGACGCTCGTCCAGCCGACCGAGGGGCCCGACTCCTCGACCCCCAGGAAGGCGCTGACGAAGGCCGGCTCGATCGTACCGGCATAATAGGCGAGCCAGCTCAGATAGGGACCGCGCTCGGGCGCGCCGATCGGCGGGGCGAGCCCGGCCTCCGGGAACAGGTCGCCCAGATAGGCGACGATCGCCGAGGACTCGTAGACCAGCACGCCGTCATGGACCAGCGCCGGCACCTTGCCGTGGGGGTGCGGATTGGCCGGGTCGCGCGCGCCGATCGGCGGCGCGTCCGGCCGTTCGGCGTCGGGGTCTCGGCGCCGGATGCCGACCGTCTCGATCGCGTAGTCGGCGCCCGCTTCCTCGAGCAGCCAGATGATCCGCGTCGAGCGCGACTGCGGCGCGTGGTAGAGCGTCAGCATGGGCCGGCCCCCCTTCGCCCGCCGCTCAGTGGCTCATCAGGACGGGTACGGTCATTTCCTGCAGGATCTTGCGCGTCACGCCGCCGAGCACGAGTTCGCGCAGGCGCGTCCGGCCATAGCCGCCCATGACGATCATGTCGCCGCCCAGGTCGGAGACGCGGCTGAGCAGGGCGTCGGCCGGGTCGATCGAGTCCGAGCGGATATGCGCCGCCTCCGCCTTGATGCCGTGGCGCGCCAGATGCAGGGCGATGTCCGCCCCCGGCTCGTCGCCCATGCTGTAGGGGTCGGGATTGACCGACAGGACGGTGACCTTGTCCGCCGTCTCCAGCATGGGCATGGCGTCGGCGACGGCGCGCGCCGATTCCCGGCTGGCGTTCCAGGCGACGATGACGTGGCCGCCCGGACTCGCCGGCCGGAAGGCGTAGGGCACGATGAGCATCGGCCGGCCGCTCATCAGCACCATGGCGTCCGGCTCGGGCTGGATCCAGGCATCGGCGTCCGGGTCGGTCTGGCCGATCAGCATGAGGTCGCAGTATCGCGCGTGGAGCGCGGCGACGCTGGTCGGATGGCCGTCGACGCTGCGCCACTCCGCCCGGTCGGTCGCGCCGTTGCGCCGGACCGCCTCCTCGAAGCGCTCGCGCGTGCGGTCCTCCAGCTCCCGGGTCGCGTCGTCGTGGACGGCGCGCGCCTCGGCCGGGATCTGGGCGAGGACGTAGCCGGGCACGTTGGGCGGCGGCTGGACGTAGAGCCCGGTGAGATGGGCCTGATGGCGATCCGCCAGCGCGATGGCGAAATCGACGCGGGCGGCGGCCGCCGGATTCGTATCCACAGCGACCATGAGGTTCTTCAGCGCCATCGGTCTCTCCCCCGGAGCGTCGTTCAACGGTGCGCCTCGGCCCGGCCCCTCGCCGACGAGCCGGCCGGCGGACCCGACTTTAAGCCGGCGCCATGGCCGAATACCAGTGTGGATGCCGCATCCGCCGGCGTATTCCGGGCCCGGGACGGATGGCGCGCGGGCCGCCGGCCTCAGAACCCGATGCGGCGGGCCTCCTCGGCCATGCCCGGCGGAGCCGCGACGGCCCGGTCCTCGGGCGGCAGGCGTCCCTCCTCGACCGCGTGGCAGGCGGCCTGGCCGCCGGTCGCGGTCGGCTTGAGGACCGGCGCCTCGCGCCGGCAGCGGTCGTTCGCCGCAGGACAGCGGGGATGAAAGGCGCAGCCTGGCGGCGGGGAGATCGGATTCGGCACCTCGCCGCCGACCGGCTGCCGGTCCTTGCCCGACATCGACAGGTCCGGGATCGTGTCCAGCAGCACGCGCGTATAGGGATGGCGCGGATGGCGGAACAGGGTGTGCTTTTCCGCCCATTCCACCAGCCGGCCCAGATACATCACGCCGATCATGTCGGAGACGTGGTAGACGACCGCGAGGTTGTGGCTGATGAACAGATAGGTCAGCCCCAGGTCGCGCTGCAGGTCCTTCATCAGGTTCAGGATCTGGGCCTGGACCGAGACGTCGAGCGCCGAGGTCGGCTCGTCGCAGACCAGGAACTCCGGGTTGCTCGCCAGCGCCCGGGCGATGGAGATGCGCTGGCGCTGGCCGCCGGAGAACTCGTGCGGGTAGCGCTCGCCGTCGGCCGGGCCGAGGCGCACCTGCTCCAGCAGCTCGCCGACCCGGGCCGCCAGGCGCCGGGGGTCGGATTCCAGCCGGTGGGTGCGGATCGGCTCGGCGACGATGTCGCGCACCTTCCAGCGCGGGTTCAGGCTGGCATAGGGATCCTGGAAGATCATCTGCAGGCGGCGGCGCACCGGCAGGCTTTCCCGCCGGCCGGTCAGCCCGGCGAGGTCGACCGTGTCGAAGCGGACATGGCCGCCCGTCGGCCGGTAGAGCCCGACGACGCAGCGCGCCACGGTCGACTTGCCGCAGCCCGACTCGCCGACCAGGCTGAAGGTCCGCCCGCGCGGGATCGAGAAGCTGACCCCGTCGACCGCCTTGAGCACCCGCTGGCCGCCGCCCTCCAGCAGGCGTTCGAGCAGCGGCTTGGAGACGTCGAAATGCTTGGCGAGATCGCTCACCTCGACCAGCGGGCGCGCGGCGGCGCCGTCGGCGTCGGGAGCGGCCTCGGCGGCTCGCACCGCCCCGGTCACGCGCGCGCTATCCTCGGCCATGGTCCAGCACGGCGCGGCGCGCCGCCTCGCTCTCGGCGTCGCGATGGCCGTCCCACAGCCAGCAGGCGACATGGTCGCGGCCCACCGGGATCGTCTCGGGGCGCTCCGTCTCGCACCGGCCGAAGCGCTTGGGACAGCGCGGGTGGAAGGCGCAGCCGGGCGGGATCGCCGAGAGCCGCGGCATCGACCCCTCGATCTGGCTGAGCCGGGGCAGATCGGTGCCGACGATCGGGATCGAGCCCATCAGCCCGACCGTGTAGGGGTGGCGCGGATGCATGATGACCTCGCGCACCGGGCCGACCTCGGCGACCCGACCGGCATACATCACCGCGACCCGGTTCGCCGTCTCCGCGATGACGCCCATGTCGTGGGTGATCAACATGACCGCCGTGCCGTGATCCCGGCACAGCCGGCGCAGCAGCGCCAGGATCTGGGCCTGGATCGAGACGTCGAGCGCCGTCGTCGGCTCGTCGGCGATGACCAGGCGCGGATTGACCGACAGGGCGAGCGCGATGACCACGCGCTGGCGCATGCCGCCGGACAGCTCGTGGGGGTAGCTCTCGACCCGGTGCTCGGGCGCCGGGATGCCCACCTCGCGCAGCAGGGCGACCGCCCGCTCGCGCGCCTTGGTCGGCGTCATGTCGGTATGCGTGCGGATCGTCTCCACGAGCTGGCGGCCGATCGTGTAGAGCGGGTTCAGGCTGGTCAGCGGGTCCTGGAAGATGGCGCCGATCTCCCGCCCGCGGACCTTGCGCATCTTGTCGTAGGGCAGATCGTCGATGCGCCGGCCGGCAAGCCGGATCACGCCGCCGGCGATACGGCCCGGCGGCTCCAGGAGGCCGATGACGGCCATGCCGGTCATCGATTTGCCCGCACCGGACTCGCCGACCACGCCCAGCACCTCGCCCTCGGCGATGTCGAGGCTGACGCCGTCGACCGCGGTCAGCCGGCCCCGGCGGGTCGGGAACTCGACTGTCAGGTCACGGATGCTGAGCAGCGGCTCGGTCATGGCGCGCTCCTACCTCAGCCGGGGGTTCAGGGCGTCGCGCAGCCAGTCGCCCAGGAGATTGACCGACAGCGCCAGCAGGACGAGCGCGACGCCGGGGAAGAGCGTGATCCACCATTCCCCGGAGAACAGGAAGTTGCCGCCGATGCGGATCAGCGTGCCCAGCGAGGGCTGGGTCGGCGGCACCCCGACACCCAGGAAGCTGAGCGTCGCCTCGGTGATGATCGCCAGCGCCAGGCCGATCGTCGCGATCACCGTGACAGGGCCCAGCGTGTTGGGCAGCACGTGCTTGAAGACGATGATCGCCGGATGCACGCCGATCACCCGGGCGGCCTGGACGTATTCCTTGTTCTTCTCGACCAGGGTCGTGCCGCGCACCGTGCGCGCGAACTGGACCCAGTCGGACAGCCCGATCGCCAGGATCAGGACGTAGATCGCCATGTCCTCGTGCATGTCGCGCGGCAGGACAGCGCGCGCCACGCCGAAGATCAGCAGCGCGACCAGGATCGCGGGAAAGCTGAGCTGGATGTCGGCGATGCGCATGATCAGCGAATCGACCCAGCCGCCGACATAGCCGGCGATCAGCCCCAGCGTCGTGCCCAGGATCATGGCGAAGGCGATGGCGCACACGCCGACCAGCAGCGAGATCCGCGCGCCGTACATGATCGCGGAGAGCACGTCGCGGCCCTGGTCGTCGGTGCCCAGGAGATAGACGTCGCCCGAGAATCCGGCCTCCATCGGCGGGGTGAAGCCGTCCATCAGGTTGAGTGTCGCCGGGTCGAACGGATCGTAGGGCGCGATCCAGGGCGCCAGCACCGAGGCAAGGATCATGATCGCCGCCACCGTGGCCGAGACGACCGCGGTCGGCGAGCGCCGGAAGGCGTAGACCAGGTCGCTGTCGATCGCCCGGCGCAGCGCGCCCGGCGGGCGCTCCGGCAGGTCGGCCGTCGCTGCCGGGCGCGCGGGCGCCGCCGTCGGCGCGGCGGCGTCGGGGGTGCCGGTATCGCTCTCGGCCATGGGCTCTTCGCCTTCCCGTCGCCGGCCGGTCAGCGGCCGCCCGGCCCGCGCTCGGCGCGCAGGCGGGGATCGACCGCGTAGTAGAGCAGGTCGACGGCCAGATTGATGAGCACGAAGAACAGCGAGATCATGACGAGATAGGCCGCCATCACCGGCACGTCGACGAACTGGATGGCGGAGATGAACAGAAGGCCGATTCCCGGCCACTGGAACACGGTCTCGGTGATGATCGCGAAGGCCAGGATGGCGCCGAGCTGCAGGCCCGCGATGGTGATCACCGGGACCAGGGTGTTCTTCAGCGCGTGGCCGAAATGGATCGCCCGGTCGCTCAGGCCTCGCGCGCGGGCGAACTTGATGTAGTCGGTGCGCAGGACCTCCAGCATCTCGGCGCGCACCAGCCGCATGATCAGGGTGAGCTGGAAGAGCCCCAGCGTGATCGCCGGCAGGATCAGGGCCTTCAGCCCGCTCGCCGTCAGGAACCCCGTGGTCCACCAGCCACCGATCGCCACGGTGTCGCCGCGCCCGAAGCTGGGCAGCCACTGGAGCAGCACGGCGAAGACGAAGATCAGCAGGATGCCGATCAGGAAGGTCGGCAGCGACACGCCGACGAGAGACAGGGTCATGAAGACCCGCGCCAGCCAGCGGTCGCGGTGGAGCGCGGTGTAGACGCCCATGGCGATGCCGACGACCAGGGCGAACAGCGCCGAGACGGTGGCGAGCTCGATCGTCGCGGGCAGGCGCTCGGCGATGATCTCCTCCACCGGCCGCGCCATGCGGTAGGAGACCCCGAACTCGCCCTGGACGGCACGGCCGACGAAGCGGGCGAACTGGACCGGGAAGGGATCGTCCAGCCCCAGCCGCTCTCGCAGGGCCTCGCGCTCGGCCTGGGTCGTCTCCTGGCCGACCATGTTGTTGATGGGGTCGCCGACATAGGTGAACATCGAGAAGGAGACGAAGGACACGACGAGCATGACCAGGACCGACTGGATCAAGCGCCGGATGATGAACGCCGCCATCGCCTCCGTCCCCGCTCCTGTCCGCGCCGTCGCCGCCGGCGTCGTGCCCGCCGCCTCGGCCCCGTGACCCGCGCCGCGTGTTCGCGCGGGACGGACGGGCCTGGGCTCCCGAGGCCCCCGGCCCGCCGCCGCCGTCGCGCCGCCTTCTAGACCATCCGGCGCCCGAAAGGAAACACCTCCGCGATCAGAAGTCCGGCGCCACCGTCGCGTGGACGAAGAGCGGCTCGTCGTTGACGCGGATCGGCACCTCCAGCCCCTCGCGCATCGCCCAGGTGATGACCTGATGGTGCAGCGGCACGTAGAGCAAGTCCGCGTTCACGATCTCCCACGCCTCGCGGATCATGGCGTCGCGCGCCGCGATGTCCACTTCCGTCTGGATCGACTGCACCAGCGAATCGAGCTCGGGGTTCGAATAGCCGGTGAAGTTCCACGACCCGCGCGAGCCGTCGGTCGTGTGGTAGAGGTAGTTGAAGACGTACTCGCTGTCATAGGTCGGCACGCCCCAGCCGAGCATGTAGAACTCGAGCTCGTTCTGCTGCATCTCGGCGAAGTGGATCGACTTGGGCTGGGCGACCAGCGTCACGTCGATGCCGACCTGGCCCAGCATGCCGACCACGGCGGTGCAGATCGCCTCGTCGTTGACGTAGCGATCGTTCGGGCAGTGCAGCGTGGTGGCGAAGCCGTCCGGATAGCCGGCCTCCGCCAGCAGCGCCCGGGCGCCGTCCGGATCGAAGGGCAGCCGCTCGTCCAGTTCCTCGGCATAGCCGTTGACGCCGGGCGACGTCACCATGCCCGCCGGCACCGAAAGCCCGCGCATCACGACCTCGCGGATCGCCTCGATGTCGATCGCGCGGTAGATCGCCTCGCGGACGCGCCGGTCGGCGAACGGGTTGGCGCCCTCGACGTCGTCGCCCTCCAGGTCGTCGGCGGCGATGTCCGTGCCGAAGAAGATCGTGCGGACCTGGTTGACCTGGGAGAGACCGATGTCGCCCGCCTGCTCCAGCCGGCCCAGATCCTGGATCGGCGGATCGGTCAGGAAGTCGAGCTCGCCCGACAGCAGCGCGGCGAGCCGGGTCGGCGCCGAGGAGATCGGCGTGTAGTCCAGCCGCTCGACCGACGGCGCCTCGCCCCAGTAGTCGGGGTTGCGCTCCAGCACCGTGCGCACGTCCGGCTCGCGGCTGACCAGGCGGAACGGCCCGGTGCCGTTGGCGTTGCGCACGGCGTGCGTCTCCTCCCCGGCGGCGAAGTCCTGGGGCGTCTCGACCCCGTGCTCGATCGCCCAGTCCCGGTCGAGGATCAGGATCCCGGTCAGCCATTCCGGCAGGATCGGGTTCGGCCCGTCGGTGGTGACGTGGACCGTGTGATCGTCGACCGCCTCGACCGAGACGACGGAGGAGAGGTAGCTCTTGACGTCCGAGGTCTCGGACATCGCCCGCTCGATCGAGAAGACCACGTCGTCCGCGGCGAAGGCGTTGCCGTTGTGGAAGGTCACGCCGCGGCGCAGCTCGAACGCCCAGGTCGTCTCGTCCACCGGCTCCCAGGAGACCGCCAAGCCCGGGACCTTGGCGACCGAGACGTCGCGGTTGACCAGCGCGTCGTACATCTGGCGCTGCATGGCCAGGGTCGGCGCCTCGTTCTGGGCGTGTGGGTCGAGGGTCAGGGCGTCGCCGGCCGAGGCCCAGCGCACGGTCTGCGCCTCGGCGCCCGGCGCGCCGGCCAGCGCGCCCAGGGCGAGCACCGCTGCGGCCGCCGCCAGGCGGGCCGGTGTGGGGGACAGGGTCATCGGTCGCCTCCCGTTCATCGTTGTCGACGGGATCCGGGTTCGACGCCCGCAGCCGAGCGCCGCCCGCGATCCGCCGCGGGACGATCGAGAGAGCAAGAGCCATGCCATCCGATTTTCGATTGTCCCGCGCGCGGAACCGATGATGGCCCAATGCCGGAATTTCGCAACCTGCCGATTAGGACGGCAGGCTGCCCCGCCGCGCGGCAGGCAGGGCGGAACGGCTGCAGCCGTCGGCTGCCGGCGACCGAGACGGCGCCGGGGCAAACGGGAGCAGGCAGAGAGCGGATCGCGTCGGCGAGGCGACCATGCCACGGTGCTCGAATACGCGACGCGGCGGGCCCCTGAAGACCCGCCGCGCCCGTCACCGACGCTGGCGCGCCGGCGATCCGCCGACCGTCGGTCGGCCGTCAGTCGCCGATCGTGACGTGGCGCCACTCGAAGACATTGTCGGGCCGCTGCTCCAGCGCCACCCGGTCCGCGGCCCCCCAGGCCAGCGACTGCTGGTGCAGCGGGATGCTGGCGACGTCGTCGTGGATGATCTGCCAGGCCTCGGCGATCAGGCGCTGGCGCTCCTCGACATCGGTCTCGACCATGATCGCGTCGGTCAGCTCGTCGACCGCCGGGTTGGAATAGCCGCCCAGATTGAAAGTGCCCCGGCCGCTGTCGGGATCGCGCGTGGCGAGCAGGTTGTAAAGCACGTTCCAGCTGTCGAAGCTCGTCGGCGTCCAGCCGAGCAGGTAGAAGCTCGTGTCGTAGCCGCCCTGCGCCAGCACCTTGGCGAAGTACAGGCTCTTGGACTGGGCCAGCAGGTCGATCTCCACGCCGATCTGGGCGAGCATGCCGACGATCGCCTGGCAGATCGCCTCGTCGTTGACGTAGCGGTCGTTCGGGCAGTCCATCTGGACCTCGAACCCGTCCGGGTAGCCGGCTTCGGCCAGCAGTTCCCGGGCCCGTTCGGAGTCGTGCGGGTAGCGCTCCAGGGATTCCGGGAAGCCGTTGACCCCCGGCGCGACCATCGCGGCGGTCGGCTGGGACTGGCCGCGCATGACGACGCGCTGGATCGCCTGGATGTCGATGGCGCGATAGAACGCCTCGCGCACCCGCTGGTCCTGGAACGGATTGGCGCCCTCGACGCTCGAATGCAGAAGCTCGTCGCGCGCCTGGTCCATGCCCAGGAAGATCGTGCGCAGTTCCGGGCCGGTCAGGGCGCGGGTGCCGTCGTTCGAATCGACCCGCTGAAGGTCCTGCAGCGGAATCGGGTAGACCATGTCCATCTCGCCCGACAGCAGGGCGGCGACGCGGGTCGAATCCGATCCGATCGGCTGGAAGACCACTTCGGTCAGGTTGTGCGTCGGCGTGTCCCACCAGGCGGGATTCGGCTCCGCCACCGTGCGCACGTCCGGGGTGCGCGAGACGATGCGGAACGGCCCCGTCCCGTTGGCGTTGACGTTGGCGTAGTTGTCGCTGTCAGGATCGCTGACATTGGTGGGCAGGGCGGCGTCGTTGGCCTCCGCCCACTCCTTGTCCATCATGTACCAGTTATCCCATTCGAAATGCAGAATGGGGTTGGGCGCCTCGGTGACGAAATCGACCGTGTGCTCGTCGACCGCGACGACGTCGACCACGCCGGCCAGCCGCGTGCGCAGGTCCGAGCCGTCGGCGCGCGTGCGCTCGGCGGTGAAGACCACGTCCTCCGCGGTGAACGGATTGCCGTTGTGGAAGGTCACGCCCTCGCGCAGGTGGAACCGCCAGCGCGTCGGCTCCAGGATCTCCCACTCGGTCGCGAGCGCGGGCTGGATGGCGAGGTCGGGGCCCCGGCGGGTCAGGCCCTCGTAGATGTTGCCCTGGAAGCCCAGGGTGAAGGTCTCGTTCAGCCCGTGCGGATCGAGGGTCTGAACGTCTCCCTGGAAGCCGAACCGCAGCGTTTCGGCCTGCACCGCCGGCGCGGCCAGCGTCAGGGCCACCGCACCGGCGAGCCATGTCCTCTTGATCGTCATCGAACCGCGTCTCCTGAGATCGAGCCCCCTCGAGACGGGGCGGTGCGCGTGGCCCGCCCTCTTCGTCCGTTATTCGGCTGCGTCAAGCGTAACGAATTCGTGAGCGCATTCCGAGAAAAACCCGGCGACCCGGCCAACCTTGCACATGAACCAACGGTGAACTTGTACCCTACGGGAGAATTCTTGCTCTGGCGTTGTTGGCAGAGTGCGCTACGGTAGTATGCTTTTAACTCCCACAACACTTCGGCGACTTAGAATTCGCCTGAAATAGTAGAACGGCGACAATACTCAACGTCACTACAGGAAGGATGTTTCCGACCCGACTTTCGCGGGGCCGCGGATTCGGGCGCCACCCCGGCCGATTCGCCCGGTCGACGGCAACCCCGGCCTTGGCCAGAGGCGCGCCCCGCCCCTATAGTCGCGATCATGCGATCGATCCTGTCCGCCCGAGTCGTCCGCGCCTTCGCGGTATCCCGCCGTCCAGCCGACCGCCGAACGCGCACCGGCGCGGCGGGGGCCGTCCTCGCCGCCCTCGTCGCGCCGGCCGTCGGCCTCGCGCAGGACGACGCGCCCGCGGCGCTGTCCGTCGCGGCGGAGGGCTGGCGCGGCGGCGCCTATGCCCGCCCGGATACCGGCGCCTTCAGCCATTGCGCGGTCGCGCGCGACGATCTGCTGCAGGGCGTGACGCTGGTGTTTGCCCGCACTCCGGCCGGCGGGCTGCGGCTCGGCATGATCGGCGCCGCGGCGCCCGAATCGTCGCCGCCCTGGGCGGCCCGGCTCACTGTCGACGAGGACGAGCCCGAGGCCGTCGCGGCGACCGCGCCGGATGGCGACGGCTTCGTCCTCGCCCTGCCCGACGACCCGGCGCTGGTCGACTCCCTGCGACTCGGCCTGAGCGTGACGGTCAGCCTCGACGACCGGAGCTGGACGTTTCCGTTGCGCGGCACGAACGCGGCGCTCGGCGCGCTGGAGCGGTGCGTCGAGACCGCGGGCGGCCTGTCCGCCGACCGGCTGGCCGCGCTCGCCGGATCGGCGGCGCCGGACGCCGCCACGCCGCCGGGCGACTCGGCGCCGAGCGCCGGCGCGCCGACCGCCGCGCCGGAGGAGGTCGGCTCCATGCTCTCGGGGCCCGAGGGGGAGATCGACCGGGCCGGGCTGACCCGCCTGCTGGCCGCCGCCGGATTCGACGGCGTCGCCTTCGCGCGGCAGAGCGCCCTGCCCGACAACGCGCTCGAGCTCGACCACGCCTGGCAGCTCGGCAACGGCGTGGTCGGCGGCTTGCACCAGCACGCGCGGGGCGACGCGAACGAGTTCCTGGGATTCGTCGACACCTATCTCGACGCCGTGCGCGAGGTCTGCCCGGGGGATGCCGACGTGGTGCTGGAATCCGCCGAACGGCTTAGGGAGCGCTTCGGCCTGGCGCGCGCGTCTGTCGAGTGCCGCGCACCGGAAGGTCCGGCCTTCATCGAGCTGTTCCTGGCGCTCGACGACACGAACTACTCCGCCTTCTTCCACGAGGGCGGCAGTCAGGGCCGGGAAGCCCCGGCCGAGGCGACGGACCGGATCGAGCAGGTGGTCCGCCAGATGGCCGGGCTCTGAACCGGCCGGCCGAACGCCCGACCCTGGCCGAACGCCCGACCCTGGCCGAACGGATGAGGCCGGGGCCTCTCGGCTGAATCGATCGGTTGCCTCGACTCCCCTTTGCGCAGGCTCTTAGCATAACGGTTCTACAGGTCGACGGGGGCCCCGTGGCCGGCGACTATCGGCGATGGTGCGGCGCGACATAGATTCGGCCTCGTTGCTGAAATGGGACATTGCCCGGCCGCACGGGAGACATGGGGGCGCGTTCGTGGCGGCTATACTTAGGATTAGAAGGGATTTGCCTGATCGCTCCTTTCATCGATGCGGTGTTGGTCTTGAGGCGATCGAGAATTTGCTAAACAAAGACTTGAAAAAGGGCGGTATTTGCGGCAGTCCTCTGCCCAGGGCGACTCTGCTATGCGCGTATTGTACTGCTTACTTTCGGATTTGGTCGCGAATCGCGATGCCAAATTTGGGGGCAAATATTACAATTCCGGGGCCGTACGCCGCTTTTTTGCTTGTATACCAACGGTCGTTTGGATACGAGTCCTCCCGTGGAGGCATTCCTTAGGGTTCGGTTGTGCGGGTAAGCGCGGGTTCCCGCATAGGCCGCTTTCGGATGACCGGAGGCCAACAATGTCGCAAAAGGTGATTTCGACCATCCTGGTCAGTGGCGATCGCCTGTTTCGCGAAGCGTTCAAGCAGCTCTCGGGCGGTCTGGGGATCGATGTCGTGGACGAGGCGGCCGGCGTCGCCGAGCTGGCGGAGTCGACGGCCGACCGCAAGGCGCCCGACCTGGTGATTCTCCTGGGATGGACGGTCGGCGACGAGGCATTTCAGGCGGCCGTGGCCAGGTTGCGGGAGACCTGGTCGTCGACCCGCATGCTCGTCCTGACCGACAGCACGGACGCCGCCCTGGCGCAGGACGCCCTGCGCGCGGGCGTCGACGGTCTGTTGCACCGGAACATGTCGTCGGAGGCGCTGGTCCACGCGATCATGCTGGTCATGCTGGGCGAGGAGGTCCTGCCCGCCAAGCTGGCCCAGCGCCTGATCAGTGGCGCCGGCACGCCGATGCCGGCCGGCGCAAAGCGCCAGTTCGAGGGGCTGACCCCGCGGGAGATCGATATCCTCGAGCTCCTGTCCGAAGGCGCGCCCAACAAGGTGATCGCCAACCAGCTCGGCACCACGGAAGCCACCGTGAAGGTCCAGCTCCGCCGGATCCTGCGCCAGATCGGCGTCCAGAACCGGACCCAGGCGGCGATCTGGGCGCTCCAGCACCTCAACAAAGGCGCGTATGCGGGGTGAGGAGTAAAGGGCGATCGGAGGTCGCAAGGCCGCCGACGACCGCGGGCCGTGCGCGGCGGTGAAGATCGTGCCGTTGCGCACCGCTTCGCGGTGGGCAACCTACGCCGCCTCCGGGGTCATTTTCTGTAGGTCACCCAAGGCCACCGGCCGTGGGCGACGGCGCCCACCATGCCGTTTAGCACCGCGCCCCGGTGGGCAAGCGACCGGGTGCACGGATGGGACGCGGGCCCCGGCGATCAGTTCGCCAGGGCCGGGGCGCCCAGGGGCTCGGTCGGGTCGGTCGACTCGTCGTCGGCATCGAAGCCGTCGAACCCGCCGTCCTCGACCTGCTTGATCGCCCAGATGGCGGCCTGCGTGCGATTCGCCGCGCCGATCTTGCTGAGCAGGCGTCGGACCTGGACCTTGACCGTGGCCTCGGTGACGGCGAGCTGCTTGGCGATGACCTTGTTCTGGTGGCCCTCGACCAGGCAGCGCAGGATGTTCTTCTCCCGATCGGTCAGCTTGGCCGGCACCGGTGGCGTGACGACGGCCCCGCCCTGCGGCAGGCCGCGGCCGGCCATCATGTCGGCCGTGAGGCGCGTGGGCAGGATGTTCTCGCCCAGCATGACCAGGCCGATCGACTGGACCAGCGCCGCCTTGGAGATGTCGCGCAGCAGGTAGCCGTCGACACCGGCGGCGAGCGCCCGGGCGAACCGACCCGAATCGGCCGCACCGGCGACCACGACGACGCGGATGCCCGCATGGTCCCGGCGCAACGCCTCGATGGCCTCGCCCAAGGCGTCCTCGTCGGCGAATTCCAGCAGGATCGCGAGTTCCGGGACCTCATCGGCTCCGGTCGCCGCCCCGTCGGCGCCGTCGGCCTCGCCGATGACGCTGACCGGCGTGTCGACCAGAAGCCGCTTCAAGCCTTCCCTGAACAGGCTGTCCCCGCCCACGAGGATCGTGCGAACGTTCGCACCCTTCATTGTTGTTCTCCGTCCAAGGACCGCACACCGGAGACGCGGTCACCGCCGATGGCCGCGCCGTCCCGAATTGTCATGGCCTCAGCCGTGCCGGCCGGCCCGCCGACCGTCCCCGACACGGCAATCCGACCGCCAACGCTGCAGCACGCGGCTGCGGGGCATCTCGCCGGGCGCCGGAGCCGACACCCGGATCACGACACCGGGATCGCGAAAACGATCGTCCCCGGCGTCTCGTGAACTCGCGAAATCGTTCCCGTTTTCGGGAAACTGTTCGCCCGGCGCGTCGTACGAACCCTTGTCGCTGTCCTCGCCGTCGAACATCCGCATTGTATTCACGACCCCTGCATTTGCTCGCGTCATCAGCATTTCACGACCGCAACTGGCGATCACGATATCAGCAATCGGGAAGCGCGAAAGCGCGCTTCCGCGTTAAGAAATCGCATTTAAGGGAACCGGGGCCGCCTCGGAAATCCCGACAGCCCACGCCGTTGGACAGAGGCCGAAAGACCGATCGGCGCGGCCTCAGATGAGGATGTCGTCGATCGCGACCACGCCGGAGCCGGTATCGATGACGCCGAATCGGTCGCTCGCGCTGTCCCAATCGGCGATCTCGAAGGCGTCGCGGGCGGCGCCCGGGCCGCTTTCTTCCGGCGACAGGATCGAGACGACGAGATCGCCGTCATCGTCCATCCGCGCCGCCAGCGTCTCGCCGTCCGCGAGACCGTCGAGCGCGATCGCGTTGTTGCCGGCCGTGTCCTCGATCCGGTCGAGCCCGCCGGAAGCCGGATCGGCGAGGTCGACCGCCGAGTCGAAGACGAACAGGTCGTCCCCCGCTCCGCCGACGAGCAGGTCCGCGCCCGGCCCGCCGACCAGAACATCGTCGCCGGCCGGGCCCTCCGGACCGGGACCCGGGCTTTCCGGCTCCGCGGCGGCGCGCCAGAAATCGGCGATCTCTCCGGCGTCGAGCTGGCGATCGACCACCGCGGCCTCGTCGATCTCGCCCCGGAAGAAATCGCGCAGCAGCCCGGGCTCCGCCGCGCCGTCACCGGTCCATTGCTGCGAGGCGCCCAGGGTGAACGGCTCGGTGTTGCCCGCGCCGCCGCTCGACGGGCCGAGGCCGCCCGTATAGGGCTCGGTCGCGACCGCCTGCCCGTCGAGATAGAGCGCCAGGCCCCCGGCCCCGAAGGTCACGGCCATGTGATGCCAGACCCCGGCCTCGACCGCGCCGGCGGACGTCTCGACCCGATGATCGCCCTCGACGGACTGAAGACGGACGGCGAGACGGCCACCCTCGATTGCCGCGTCGAGATGCCCACCCTCGTCGAAGCCGCGGGAGTCCTTGGAGATCAGGCCCTGGCGGCGTTCCGCGTCCTCGGCCCGGAAGAACAGCATGATCGTCCCGGTGTCGAGCGCGTAGGCGGCGTCGTGGTCGATCACCGCCACGTCGTCATGGCCTTCGAACCGGAAGGCCGACCCGATGAGCCCGTCGGCGACCGCCTGGCCGCCATGGCACAGCCAGCCGTCGGCGGTGCCGGCCGCGTCGCGCACGGCCCAGGGCTCCCCGGCATCGGCGCGCCACCAGGACAGCGGGTCGAGATCGTCGAGCGCCCCGGCGAACCGCGCGGCCGGATCGGCCGGGGGTGGCGCGCCGGCCAGGTCGCCGAACAGCACGTCGTCGCCGGGCCCGCCCTCGAGCAGGTCATCGCCCGGCCCGCCGACCAGCCTGTCGTCCCCCTCGCCGCCGATCAGCACGTCGTCGCCCGGCCCGGGCTCGTCCGCCCCGCCCGGATCCCCGGGAGCCGGAGGCCCGTCACGATCCCGAGCCAGCGCGGCGATTTCGGCGTCGTCGAACTGCCGGTCGAAGATCGCGACCTCGTCGATCTCGCCGCGGTAGAAGTCGCGCAGCAGACTGGGCTCCGCCGCGCCGTCGCCGGTCCATTGCTGGGAGGCGCCGAGCGTGATCGGCTCGGCGTTGCCGGCGAGGCCGCCCGCATAGGGATCGCTTGCCGCCGGATCGCCGTCGATATGGACGCGCAGCCCCGCCGGCCCGAAGGAGACGGCGAGCTGGTGCCACTGCCCGGCCACGACCGTGTCGGCCGGGGTGGCGACCGTATGGCTCGCCTCCGCCGATTGCAGCCGCACCACGACCCGGCCGTCCTCGATCGCCACGTCGAGATGGCCGCCCTCGTCGAAGTTCCGCGAGTCCTTGGACAGGAGCGCCTGGCGCGGCGCGGCGTCGGCGGCGCGGAAGAACAGGTGGATCGTGCCCTCGTCGAGCGCGTAGGCCGGGTCGTGGGCGATCACGGCGTGATCGTCATGCCCGTCGAAGGCGAGCGCCCGGCCGATCGCCCCGTCCTCGACCGAGCCCACGCCGCCCCGGCGCAGGCCATCGGCGACGCCGCCGTCGTCGATCAGGCGGCCGCCGATGCCCTCGTCCAGGCGCCAGAGCGACAGCGGCACCGGTCCGTCGTCGCCGATCCCGCCGCTGGACGGAAAGAGCGGGTGCCGGTCGTCGCCGTAGAGCCCGTCGTCGCCGCCGCCGCCATCGAGCAGGTCGTCGCCCGGACCGCCGACCAGCACGTCCGGGCCGGGCCCGCCGACCAGCACGTCGTCCCCGTCGCTGCCCTCTGGGGCGGCGGCAAGGCGGGGATCGTCGGCCGTCAGCGGCATTCCGGGGGTCCTTGGGCCAAGCGGATCGGGCGGCGGATCGGGACCGGCCGCGGGGACTCGACCCCGGCATCGCGACCCCATCGATTCCATTCCCGGCCGGTCCCGGCAATCCATTCGATAGATATGCGTCGGGGGATCGCGGCACTCTTTCGAGCAGCCGCGGCGATCGGGCGCGCGACAGGGTAGCGAAACGGCGCGGGGCGCGGCGCTGCGCAGCGTCGCATGGCCTTGGAGCGCGGCCGTGGCTGTCCTAACTACGGGATATCGCGAAGGCGGATCGGCGGTTTGATGCGGATCAATGCCATCGCGCCGGGGGACGGCCAACCTCGATCGGGTCGCGTGCCCCCGGGCGCGTGGCGCCGTCGCCCCGTCAGCGCGACTCGCGGGTACCGTCGACCGACCCTATCGGTTAGATTGCCCCGACGAGCCCGCGTGCACCCAGGAACCGTCGCCGGGACGGGATCCCCTCGCCCCCGGCACCCGCTCGAGTCAGGTCGGCCATGAACTACGACGAGATCTTCCGCCAGTCGATCGAGGCCCTGAAGGCCGACGGCCGGTACCGGATGTTCGCGGAGCTGGAGCGTCACGCGGGCCGGTTTCCGGGGGCGACGCATCACGGCCACGGGGCGGTGAACCTGGCGGGCCGGGAGGCGCAGTGC
>JAVJUS010000003.1:0-2222 GCA_040220455.1 Azospirillaceae bacterium | reverse complement strand
GCTCGACCTGGAGCGCCAGGTCCGCCTGGCGAGCCTGGTGCAGGCGGCGCAGAGCGCGGCGATCGGCGTGGTGATCGTCGATGCCTGCCGGGACAACCCGTTCGTCGCGGACCTGCCCTCGGGCACCAAGTCGGCAGCGGGATTGGCCAAGGGGCTGGGCCGCGACCTGGAGCAGCTGGCGCGCGGGCGCGGCACGCTGGTCGCCTATGCCGCCCAGCCGGGGCGGGTGGCGCTGGACGGCAGCGGCGGCAACAGCCCCTATGCCGCGGCCCTGCTCGAGCACATCGACCGGCCGATCGATATCCGCCTGCTGTTCGACGCCGTCCGGGAGGAGGTCTGGACGCGCACCGACGAGGAGCAGCGCCCGGCCTACCGCTCCGAACTGCCGCCGATCCCGATCCAAATTGCGCCGCCAGACAGGCCAATCTCAGGAGATTTGTCGGATGAGATACGCGAGTTGTCCGATCTTGCTCGTCAGGGCATTCCTGAAGCCGAACATGACCTTGCTACCGCCTACGCTCTAGGACGCGAAATTCCGCGAAGCTACCCGGAAGCCGCCTATTGGTATCGCCGCGCGGCCGAAAGCGGAATTGTAAACGCGATCTATAATTTGGGTGTACTCTACGAACGCGGGCTTGGAGTCGAGCAGGATAGCCGTCGCGCCTTCGAACTTTTCAAACAAGCAGCTGATGAGGGGCATCCGGATGCTCAAAACGCGGTCGGTCTAGCCTACGCGGCTGGTCGCGGCACTGAGCCTAACTTCACTCTTGCGATGAAATGGTTTAATATTTCTTGGGTCAATGGCAATTCCCGAGGTGCCTATAATCTTGGTCGAATTTTCGAAGATGGGATCGAAGGAGCACCAGATCTCGAAGCAGCCGCCCGCTGGTACAGCATCGCCTCAGAGGCAGGTGATACAGAGGCGGCAGCTGCGTTGGAGGCACTGAATTGGCGGGCAGAGGCTGGCCAAACGGTCCTGCCCGACGAAACCCGCCCCTAGCGCATCACCTCAAATTTTAGAGAATTATATTAATGAATTCACGCTGATGCGGTCGCATTTCCTAATTGTTCCATAGCCATATGTTGACAATGGGCACTAATCGAAAGTGTTTTATAAGGTGTGTTTTAGTATTATCGTGCCAATGACAACTTACCGGTGTCTATGTTCCTCTTAAGTGGCTAACCGGCCATCCCGATAGCGGAGTGAGCGCCTGACATCAGGTACGCGCACCATGATCCGGGAGAGCCGCCATGTCCGATCCGCGTCCTCGCTTCGGGCCCATTAGCCGCCAGGCGATGCGCAGTGCCGAACAGCGGCACGCATGTCGGGTCGGCCTGGCGGCGGCGCTCGGCGTCGCTGTCCTGGCCGCGCCGGCCCTGGCGGACGACGAGACCTTCGCGATCGGCTACCCGCCGGCGGATGGCTCCGTGATGGCGGGTGGCGGCCCGGTGGTCGACGTGGCGATCGCCGACCTCGACGGCGACGGCGCCGAGGACGTCGTGGTGACGACCTTCTCGGGCGGGGCGCATTGCTGCTTCGATGCGCTGATCCTGCCGGGCGCGGGCCACCGCTTCCGCCGCGACGACGCCGTGCACACGGTGGTGCATGGCGGCCACTCGCCGGTGCGCGTCGAGGATGTCGATGCCGACGGCCGGCCCGAGATCGTGGTGCACGACTGGGTCTTCGCCTACTGGCGCACGACGTTCTCGAATTCGCCGGCGCCGACGGTCTATCTGGAATGGGACGGGGCGGACGTCACCCTGGACCGCGAGGCGCTCGACCGGCGGCTCCCGCTCGACCCCCTGCTCGGGCTGATCAGCACCGGCCTGTACCACCGCATGGCCGAGGACTTGGGCGATGGGCTCGAGGCGGCGCTCGCCCGGGTCATGCTCGAGCTGATCTACCGCGGCCGCGGCGACGAGGCCGTATCCTTCGCCCGCGGTGCCTGGGGCGGGGATCCCGAGACGCTCGAGGACTTCCTGGCCGACTTCGCCGAGCAGCTCGCCGGGAGCGCTTACGCGAGCGACCTGTTCGCCTTCAACGGCTGGGCCGATGCGGCGGCCATGCTGGAGGAAGCGGAGCCCGGGCGCTGACCACCCGGTCGGGGTGTGCTAAGGTTGGGGGAAAGCGGAGGGCGTCCGGCCGCCAGAGCCCTGTCCGGCGGCCGGCGCCCCGGGAGGCGGGCATGTGGTGGGGGATGATCCGAGGTTTCCTCGTCCTG
>JAVJUS010000002.1:0-2879 GCA_040220455.1 Azospirillaceae bacterium | reverse complement strand
ACGGCGGGGCGGCCGGCTTCGCGCCGGCGCAGAAGAGCCTGGTCGACGTCGCGGTCCAGCCCTCGGAGCTGCAGGTCCAGGCCTGGACCGGCCGGGCCGATGCGACCTACGCCATCGGCGAGACCTTCGAGATGACCCTGCGCGCCAACCAGGACGCCTATGTCACGGTGTTCGCGGTCAACGCGGTGGGCGAGCTCGACGTGCTGTTCCCCAACCCGCAGCAGCCCGACAACTTCGTCGCCGGCGGCGAGGCGCTGCCCATCCCGGCCGCGGGCGCCGGCTTCGAGATCGAGGTGCGGCCGCCGGCCGGGCTCAACCTGGTCAAGGTGGTGGCGAGCACCGAGGACCGCCCGGTGTTCGAGACCTGGCAGGAGGGCATCCGGGCGCGCGCCGCCGGCGAGCGGCTCGGCGCCGAGGCGCTGGCGCGCCAGCTCTCGGTGGTGGTCACCGAGGACAGCGCCGAGGGGGTCGACTGGGCGACCGCCGACCTGCCGGTGCGGGTGGTCGCGGCGGCGCCGGTCAGCGCCGAGGACCCGTCGATCGAGGTGGTGCCGACCGGCCCGGCGGACGGCGCGACCGGGCTGCTCGAGGCGGTCGCCGAGCGGCCGAGCGCGTTCGGGCTGCAGCTCGCCCTGTCGCGGCCGGCCTACCAGCGTGGCGAGAGGCTGTCGCTCACCGTGGCGGCCGAGCGCAGCTGCCGGCTGCACCTGCTCAACATCGACGCCGAAGGCCGGGCGACGCTGCTCTTCCCCAACACGCGCCAGCGCGACAACCGGCTGAGCGCCGGCCGGGTGCACTTCCTGCCGGGGGCCGACAGCGGCGTCGGCTACCGGGTCGCCGGGGCGCCCGGCGAGCAGACGCTGATGGCGCTGTGCCAGGCCGAGGAGGAGGGGCTGCTGGCCCTGCTCGGGCTGGGCGGCCGGGCGGCGACGCCGGTGCTGTCGGAGGCCAGCCTGTCGGCGGTGCTCGAGGAGATCGACGCGCTCGGCGCCGAGCGCCTGGCCCATGCCACGGCGGCCTACCGGGTGACCCGGTGAGCGCGCCCGAGCGAGCGAGGAGAGCGATCATGGCCAAGCCGATCACCCCGACCGTGACCCGCCGCGCGGCCCTGCTCGGCCTGGCGGCGCTGGCCCTGGGCCTGAGCGCGCCGGCGGCCGAGGCCCAGCGCGCCCGCACGGCGGGCAGCCCGGAGATGGGGGTCCAGGGGATCGTCAAGTCGCTGACGCCGGTGCCGACCGGCGAGGCGGACAGCGGCACCGGCGGCGGCACGGGCGTCGGCGAGGCGCCGAGCGAGCTCAGCCTGGTGGTGCAGATCCAGTTCGCCCACGACTCCGCCGAGCTGACGCCGCGCGCCCGGGGCTTCCTCGACGACGTCGCCGAGGCGCTCGCCGACCCGGCCCTGCGCGGCGGCACCTACATCATCGAGGGCCACACCGACGCCTATGGCAGCGCGGCCTACAACCGCGACCTGTCGCTGCGCCGGGCGGGCGCGGCCCACGGCTATCTCCAGGCCCGGGCCGGCACCCGCGGCGTCACCCTCGAGGTCGCCGGCTACGGCGAGGCGCGGCCGCTGCCCGGCAGCGACCCCTACGACCCGGCCAACCGCCGGGTCGAGATCGTCCGCGAGGTCCGCTGAGAGCCAGGGGAGGGAGCCAATGACCCGCGCGCGTTCCCGCCGGGCCCTGGCCGGGCTCGGCCTGGCCGCCGGCCTGGCCGCCGGCCCGGCCATGGCCCAGGATACCGTCCAGGACACCCGCCCGATGCTCCGGGACCTGGTGCCCGTGGCTAAATCCGGTCCCACCGGCGCCACGCTCGACCTGTCGCTCCGGGCGATCCCGCCGGCCGGCCGGACCCGATCGGTGCCCGACGGCGGCACGGTCGAGATCGGCGACATCGTCCGGGTCTGCTTCTCGACCGACACCGAGGGCACGGTCACCCTGTGGTCGCACGGCGTCGAGGGCCAGGTCGCCCGCATCCTGCCCAACGCCTTCACCGGCCATGCCGGGGACGAGGCGCTGAGCGTCGCGGCCGGGGCGGAGTACTGCATCGACAGCGAGGGCCTGAGCCGCGACGGCGAGCCGGTGACCGATCCCGAGCGGCCCTGGGGGCTGCGGGTCGACGGGCCGCGCGGCCGGGCCGAGGTCTATCTCCACTGGACCCCGCCCGGCAGCCCCAACCTGCCGGCGGGCGCCTTCCTCGACGTCGACGGGCTGGCCAAGGCGGTGCGCGAGGACGACGGCCAGGGCGTGCCCTCGGTGCGCCAGAGCGTGACCTACGAGATCCGCTGAAGACCGGGGGAGACCGCGCCATGACCCACCGTCCCCGACGCCGTACCCGCCGGCTGGCGGTCCTCGCCGCGGCGCTCGCCGGCCTCGCCGGGCCGGCCGCCGCCCAGGAGCGCTTCACCTGCCACCTCGACCCCGACCGCAGCCGGCCCGTCAGCAAGGTCGTCGGCGGCCAGCCCGCCCCGCCCGGCGCCTTCCCCTGGCAGGTCTCGCTGCAGAACCTGAGGCTTCCCGGCACCACGCCGTTCGAGCAGCACTATTGCGGCGGTTCGCTGATCGGCGCCGAGTGGGTCCTTACCGCCGCCCACTGCTTTTTTAGTTCCGAGACGGGCGAGCGCGTCGTCTACGAAGAGGATCTCACGATCTGGCGGGGCTCCGTCGACCTCGAGGGTGACGGACGCGCCTATCCCGTCGCCAGGATCTATCCGCACGAGCGCTACGACCCGCGCACGCTCGACAACGACATCGCGCTGATCCGCCTGGCCGAGCCGGTCTCCGGCGCCCGGGGCGCCTACGCCCCGCTGCCGAGCTCGCCCCAGGTCGCCCGCCAGTTCGCCTACGACCGTGCCTGCACCGCCGTCACCGGATGGGGCA
>JAVJUS010000001.1:0-21257 GCA_040220455.1 Azospirillaceae bacterium | reverse complement strand
TTTTTTTTTTGTTCATTTTATTATTTTTTCTATTGTGGGCGCCGGGGTGGGGGGCGCGGCCCTGGCGATGGGCGCGGCCGCCACCGACGGGTGCTTCGGGCGTCGGTCGCCTGCGCCGGTAGGTTGCCCACCGCGAAGCGGTGCGCAACGGCGCCCACCGCCGATCCCGTCCCTCACACTCCGCGCCGCTCACACCCAGCGGAAGACGGCGATCGCGTAGAGGATCGACAGGCCGACGGCGGCGTGCAGCGGCGTGCCGACCAGGCCCAGCCAGGCCAGGTTGATGTAGGCGCTGCCCAGCAGCGACAGGAACAGCCGGTCGCCGCGCGTCGTCTCCAGCCCCAGGATGCCGCGCCGTGGCGTGCCGCCGGGGCTCCTGTACTCCCACAGCGACATGGCGAGCAGGCAGGCGGCGATGAAGGCGAAGAACAGCGCCGTCGGCAGGGTCCACGCCATCCAGGTCAGGAACATGGGTCGAACCTCCGACTAGACGCGGCCCAGGGCGAAGCCCTTGGCGATGTAGTTGCGCACGAACCAGATCACGACGGCGCCCGGGATGATGGTCAGCGCTCCAGCCGCGGCGAGCAGCCCCAACTCGTACCCCGAGGTCGAGGCCGTCCGGGTCATGGTCGCGGCGATCGGCTTGGCCTCGACCGAGGTCAGGGTCTTGGCCAGCAGCAGCTCCACCCAGGAGAACATGAAGCAGAAGAACGCCGCCACGCCGATGCCCGAGGCGATCGTCGGCATGAAGATCCGGGTGAAGAAGCGCGGGAAGGAGTAGCCGTCGACATAGGCCGTCTCGTCGAGCTCGCGCGGGATGCCCGACATGAAGCCCTCCAGGATCCACACCGCCAGCGGGATGTTGAACAGACAGTGCGCCAGCGCCACGGCGATGTGCGTGTCGAACAGCCCGACCGCCGAGTAGAGCTGGAAGAACGGCAGGGCGAAG
The DNA here is from genome assembly GCA_040220455.1 of Azospirillaceae bacterium. Taxonomy (GTDB): domain Bacteria; phylum Pseudomonadota; class Alphaproteobacteria; order DSM-16000; family Inquilinaceae; genus JAVJUS01. The sequence goes on along the minus strand of JAVJUS010000001.1, from coordinate 20,308 downwards.
ACCGCCGCCGGGGCCATCCGGTTGGTCAGCAGCCAGAAGAACAGGTGCTTGTCGCCCAGGAACCGGAAGCGCGAGAAGGCGTAGGCCGCCGGCAGCGCGACCGCGACCGAGATCACGGTGTTGAGCGCCACGTAGGTGATCGAATTGAGGTAGCCGGTGTACCACGTGGCATCGGTGAAGATCACCGCGTAGTTCGCCAGCGTGAATTCCCGCGGCCACAGCGAGAACCCGCCCAGGATCTCGTTGGTCGTCTTGAACGACATGTTCAACAGCCAGTAGATCGGCAGCAGCAGGAAGATGATGTAGAGCGTTGGGGCGAGGATCCGGATGGCCTTCATGATCAGTTGCCCTCGTGCCGCGTCATGACCGTGTAGAACACCCAGCTGAACGCCAGGATGATCAGGAAGTAGATCAGCGACATCGCCGCCGCCGGGCCCAGGTCGAACTGGCCGAGCGCGATCTTGACCAGGTCGATCGACAGGAAGGTCGTCGAGTTGCCCGGGCCGCCGCCCGTCAGCACGAACGGCTCGGTGTAGATCATGAAGCTGTCCATGAAGCGCAGCAGGATCGCGATCGTCAGGACCCGGCGCATCTTGGGCAGCTGGATGTAGCGGAACACCGCCCACCGCTTGGCCCCGTCGATCCGCGCGGCCTGGTAGTAGGCGTCCGGGATCGAGGAGAGCCCGGCATAGGCGAGCAGGACGACCAGCGACGTCCAGTGCCAGACATCCATGACGATCAGCGTGAACCAGGCGGCGAAGGGCGACTGGGTGAAATTGTAGTCGAAGCCCAGCTCGTTGATCACGCGCCCGAACAGGCCGATGTCGGGCAGGGCGTAGATGTTCCAGATCGCGCCGACCACGTTCCACGGGATGAGCAGCGGCAGTGCCATCAGGACCAGGCAGACCGAGACCCAGATGCCCTTGCGCGGCATGGCGAGCGCGATGGCCACGCCGAGAGGCACCTCGATCGCCAGGATGATCCCGGTGAACAGTAGCTGTCGGCCCAGCGCGGCCTGGAAGCGCTCCGACTGGAGCACGTCCTGGAACCAGCCGATGCCGTGCCAGAAGAAGACGTTGTCGCCGAACGTCTCCTGCACCGAGTAGTTCACGACCGTCATCAGCGGGATGGCGGCGTTGAACATGACGAGCGCGACGACAGGGGCGACGAACAGCCAGCCCTTCTGGTCGGTGGTCTTGCGTGCCATTGGCCCTCTCCCGCCCTACTCGATCATCCAGCCGTCGGCGTAGATCTGCGTGTGCGCCGGGTCGAAGCGCAGGTGCGCCCCGCCCGAGGGCACGGTGTCGTCCTCCGGCACCAGCAGGCGGATCGTGTGCCGCGCGGCGCTCTCGTCGCCGCCGCCGGCCGAGGTCTCGACAATCCGGTAGCGCCCGGCGTCGGCGACCTTGGTCACCCGCACCGGGATTCCGTCCTCGGCGAAGCGCACGAATTCCGGCCGCACGCCGAGTTCCAGGCGCTCGCCGCCCGGATGGGCGTGCAGCGAATGGATCGTGGGCACCGGATGGCCCTCGAACAGCGCCGTGCCGCTCTCGACCTTGCAGGGCAGCACGTTCATGCCGGGCGAGCCGATGAAGTGGCCGACGAAGGTGTGCTGCGGGCGCTCGAACAGCTCCACCGGCGTGCCGACCTGGACCATCTGGCCGTCATGCATGACCACCACCTGGTCGGCGAAGGTCAGCGCCTCGGTCTGGTCGTGAGTGACGTAGATCATCGTCGCGCCGATCTGCTGGTGCAGCGCCTTGAGCTGAGAGCGGAGCTGCCATTTCAGATGCGGGTCGATGACCGTCAGCGGCTCGTCGAACATGATGACGTTGACGTCCGGCCGGACCAGCCCGCGGCCGAGCGAGATCTTCTGCTTGCCGTCGGCGGTCAGCCCCGCGGCGCGCCTGTCCAGCATGTCCTCGAGCTGGATCATGCCGGCGATCTCGCGCACGCGACTGTCCACCTCGCCCGCCGGCATGCCGCGGTTGCGCAGGGGAAAGGCCAGGTTGTCGTAGACCGTCATCGTGTCGTAAACGACCGGGAACTGGAACACCTGCGCGATGTTGCGCTCCTCCGGCGGGGCCGTCGTGACGTCCCGGTCGTCGAAGAGCACCTTGCCCTGGCTCGGCGTCAGCAGGCCGGAGATGATGTTGAGCAGGGTGGACTTGCCGCAGCCCGACGGCCCCAGGAGCGCATAGGCGCCGCCGTCCGACCAGTCGACGCTCATGGTCTTGAGCGCCCAGTCGGCGTCGTCCTTCGGCTCGGGCACGTAGCTGTGGGCGAGTTGGTCGAGCGTGATCTTGGCCATCCCGGGTCCTCCGCGCCTCAACCGCCGACGAGACGGCCATCGCCGTCGAAGTACAGGCATTTCGCCGGGTCCAGATAGGCCGGCGCGACCTCCCCGACCTCGAAGGGGTGGACCCCGTGAGCCTGGGAGACCCAGACCTCGTCGCCCAGGTCGAAATGGGCGATCGTCTCCGACCCGCTGAGTTCGGCGACGCGGATACGCCCCTCGACCCGGACGGCACCGTCCGCTTCGGCGTGCGGCGTGACGTGGTGCGGCCGGATGGCCACCGTGTAGGGGCCGTCCGGCCGCTCGCGCAGCACCGGCGGGACAGGCCAGTCGACGCCGGCGGTATGCAGCGCGATGCGGTCGCCGGTCTTTGTCACCGCCGCGGTGTTGATCGGGGGATCGGAGAACACCCGCGCGCTCGTCAGATCGGCCGGCCTGCGATAGATGTCGCTCGTCGGCCCGAACTGGGTCAGTCGCCCTTCGGAGAGCGTCAGCGTGTACCCGCCCAGGAGCAGGGCCTCCGTCGGCTCGCTGGTCGCGTAGACGACGATGCATTCGCGGTCGGCGAACAGCTTCGGCATCTCGTCGCGCAGCTCCTCGCGGAGCTTGAAGTCGAGATTGGCCAGCGGCTCGTCGAGCAGCACCAGATCTGCGTCCTTGACCAGGGCGCGCGCCAACGCGGTGCGCTGCTGCTGGCCGCCCGACAGGGCGCCCGGCTTGCGCTGCAGCATCGGGCCCAGGCGCAAGAGGTCGGCCGCCTTGCGCACCCGGGCGTCGATATCGGCATGGTGAATGCCGCCGACCCTGAGCGGCGAGGCGATGTTGTCGTAGACCGACATGTTCGGATAGTTGATGAACTGCTGATGGACCATGGAAACGTTGCGCCGCCGCACCGACACGCCGGTGACGTCGCGGCCGGCGAACTTGATCCGTCCGGCCGTCGGCCTCTCCAGCCCGGCCATGAGCTGCATCAGCGTCGTCTTGCCGGCCAGCGTCGTCCCGAGCAGGACGTTGAAGCCCGTCTCGGCGAGCGCGACCGTGGTCGGGTAAATGTGCGTCTCCGCGCCCACGCGCTTTTCGACGCCCTCGAGTTCCAGCGTCATCACCGATGGTCCCGCCGGGGGTGACTCCGCGGCCCGGCCGCGGAGATGGACGTGACGATAGCGAAAAAGAGGGGCCCCCGGCCCGGACCCGACGGTGGGCAGCCGCCGCGGGTCCGGCCCGAGGGCCAGGGGGAGGACGTCAGTTGTCTTCCTGCCAGCGCGCGACCAGCTCGTCGTACGGGATGGTCACACCCTGCGGCTTCTCGTTCTCGAGGGCCGGCTTCGGCGCGCCCGGCTGGGACAGCCAGTACTCCGGATCCCGCTCCTCGTTCAGCCGCGGGCCGCAGCCGCCGTAGACGTCGGCCTGCTCGTCCGCCGCCTGCATGCGCGCCATGGTGGTGTCCATCTCCGTGGCGAGCGCGTCCATGGCCTCCTGCGGGGTCGCCGCGCCGGAGTTGACGTCACCGATCTGCTGCCACCAGGCCTGGGCCAGCTTCGGATAGTCCGGCACGTTGACGCCGGTCGGGGTCCACCGCACCCGGTCGGGCGAGCGGTAGAACTCGACGAGGCCGCCGAGGCGCGGCGCGCGCTCGGTGAAGCTCTCGTCCCGCACGCTGCTGTCGCGCACGAAGGTCAGGCCGACATGGCTCTTCTTCGTGTCGACGGTCTTGGAGACGACGAACTGGGCGTAGAGCCAGGCCGCCTTGGCCCGGTCGACCGGGGTCGACTGCAGGATCGTCCAGGAGCCGACGTCCTGGTAGCCGATCTTCATGCCCTCTTCCCAGTAGGGGCCGTGGGGCGACGGGGCCATGCGCCAGAGCGGCATGCCCTCCTCGTCCACGGTGTTGTTCCCCTCGCTCTGCGGGGCGACCATGTTGGCCGTGAACGCCGTGTACCAGAAGATCTGCTGGGCGGCGTTGCCCTGCGCGAGCGCCGGCAGCGACTGGTAGAAGTCGTAGTTCGCGGCGGCCGGCGGGGCGTATTCGCGCAGCCACTCGTCCCACTTGCGGATCGCGTAGACCGCCGCCGGCCCGTTGGTGGCGCCGCCGCGGCTCACCGAGGCACCGGCCGGATTGCAGGAATCCTCCTCCATCCGGATGCCCCACTCGTCGACCGGACGGCCGTTGGGCAGGCCCTTGTCGCCGGCGCCGGCCATGGACAGCCAGGCGTCGGTCATGCGCCAGCCCAGGTCGGGCGCGCGCTTGCCGTAGTCCATGTGGCCATAGACTTCGACGCCGTCGATCTCCCCGACATGCTCGGTGAAGAACTCGGCGATGTCCTCGTAGGCCGACCAGTTGACCGGGACGCCCAGCTCGTAGCCGTAGATGTCCTGGAACTGCTGGCGGATGTCCTCGTCCTGGAACCAGTCGTAGCGGAACCAGTAGAGATTGGCGAACTGCTGGTCGGGGAGCTGGTAGAGGTCGCCGTCCGGGCCCGTCGTGAAGTCGATCCCGATGAAGTCCTCGAGGTCGAGCATCGGGTTGGTGACGTCCGACGCCTCGCCCGCCATCCACTCCGTCAGGTTGACGGCCGACTGCATGCGCGAGTGCGTGCCGATCAGGTCGGAGTCGTTGATGTAGGCGTCATAGAGGTTGCGGCCCGTCTGCATCTGCGTCTGGACCGCCTGGACCACCTCGCCCTCGCCGAGGAGCTGGTGGTTGACCGTGATGCCCGTGATCTCCTCGAAGGCCTGCGTCAGGACCTCCGACTCGTAGCTGTGCGTCGGGATCGTCTCCGACAGCACGTTGATCTCCATGCCGGCGAACGGCTCGGCGGCCTGGATGAACCACTCCATCTCCTGGAGCTGTTCCTCGCGGCTGATCGCCGAGGGCTGGAACTCCTCGTCGATCCAGCGCTCCGCCGCGGCCATATCGGCCGTGGCGCTGCCCGCCGCACCGGTCAGGGCGACCGCCGCGACGGTGGCCATCAACGCGTACCTCATGGGCAACCCTCCTCAGTTGATGCGGTTTGTCATTCGAACGCCCGACCGCATCGGACGTCCGCTTCGCGATCCACGCGCCGGAGCCGGAAGGGACGCGTGCGTCCCGCCGGATCCGGAATTTCCGGCGGAGCCACCGGTCGCGGGCGTCGCCACGCCCCGACCGGCGACGCGGGGCCGGAGGCCCGCCATCGGATGTCCGGGAAGGAAAGGATCGCGGGCCCGCCGCTCCATGGAGCGCGACGTCGCCGCCCGCGCCTGTTCGCCGCCCCCGGCCGGAGGCAGCCCAAGCACGAACGGCCCGCCCGCCGTGCGCGTGCCCGTGCTCGCCACTCCCATCACGCCCTCCCCGGCGCCCCGCCTGTCGCGTCGTTCCCCGTGTTTTTCAGCCCCCGAGGGGGTCAGAGTAACGGCGTCGGCGGCTGTTCGGATCGCGCGTCGATTTTCGTTTCCGAAACCGAACCCGCCCGATCCTGTTCGGATTCGAACATAGGAAACACCAACCGTGCGCGCATTGCAACCCCGTCCGGGCGCGTAGGGCGACGAAGCGGGCGGGGGCGCCGAGGCGGGGGCGACCGAGCCGGGAGTCGCCCGGCGCGACGCGCCGGGCGACGGCACGAACCCGGCAGCCGGGCGCCGTCGCGCACGGATCGCGGTAGGTTGCCCAGCGGCGTCAGCCGCTGCGCAACGTGGCTCCGTCGGTGTCGTCGCGCACGGCCCCAGGGGCCGTGGGCGACCTACGGGGGCAGGCTCCATCCGTGTCGTCGCGCACGGCCCTGGGGCCGTGGGCGACCTACTGGGTCACGGTCTCGGTGAGGAACGCCGCGCCGGCGCGGATGCCGTCCTCGTCGATGCCGTGGGCGAGGCCGGGGCGGGCCTCGGTGCGCACGGGGATGCCCGCGGCCTCGAGCGCGCGGGCGGCCGCGGCCATGGCGTCGAAGGGCACCACCGGGTCGTCGGTGCCGTGAATCAGCATCACCGGCGGGCGGGAGCGCGCCTCGGCGACCAGCGCGCCGCCGCCGACCAGGGCGCCGGAATAGGCGAGCACGGCGCCGACGGCCTCGGCCCGGCGGGGCGCGACGTGCAGCGACATCATCGAGCCCTGGCTGAATCCCAGCAGCGCCAGGGCGGAGGCCGGCAGCCCGTGCTCGGCCAGCAGCCCGTCCAGGAAGGCGTCGAGCACCGGCGCCGTCTCCCGGATACCGCGGTCGAGCGCCGGCGGCGACATGTCCTGCAGGCTGAACCACTGCCGGCCGAACGGCGCCATGTCGCAAGGCTGGGGCGCGTCGGGCGCGACGAACAGGGCGTCGGGCAGCACCTGGCCCAGATGGGGCGCCAGCGCGATCAGGTCGTTGCCGTCGGCGCCCACGCCGTGCAGCAGGACGACGATGCGGCCCGGGGCGCCGCCGGAGGCGGGGCCGAAACGCGGGCCGTCGAGCGGGGGAGCATCGGTCATGGCGGGCCATCTGCCCCGGCCCGCGCGGCGCTGTCAATCGCCGCGGCCCGGCCCGTCCCGTCGATGGCCCGGCGCGAGTCCGGCGCGGCCGCTTGCCAAGGGCGCGCCGGCATGCCAGCTACGCCCCATCGGACAGCGCATCCCCGACGAGCCCATGATCTGCCGCTTCGCCCCGAGCCCGACCGGATACCTGCATCTCGGCCATGCCTATTCGGCCTGGATCGGCTGGGCGTCGGCGCGGGCATCGGGCGGCACCTTCCTGCTGCGCCTCGACGACATCGACGCGGCGCGCTGCCGGCCGGAATACGAGTCGGCGATCATGGAAGACCTGACCTGGCTCGGGCTCGACCGGGACGGCCCGGTGCGCCGGCAGTCCGAGCATCTGGCCGCCTATGCCGCAGCGCTCGACCGGCTGGAGGCGCTGGGCGTGGTCTATCCCTGCTTCTGCTCGCGCAAGGAGATCCGGGCCGAGGTGGCGGCCATGCCGTCGGCGCCGCACGGCCCCGACGGCCCGCTCTACCCCGGCACATGCCGCGGCCTCGATGCCGCGACCCGCGCCGCCCGCATCGCCGCGGGCGAGCCCTACTCGCTGCGCCTGGACGCGGCCGAGGCGATGCGCCGGACCGGCCCGCTGACCTGGTCCGAGGCCTCGCAAGGCCCGATTCCGGTCGACCCGGCGGTCAACGGCGACGTCATGCTCGCGCGCAAGGATGCGCCGGCGAGCTACCATCTCTCCGTCGTGGTCGACGACGCCGAGCAGGGCGTCACGCTGGTCACCCGCGGCGACGACCTGCGCCACGCCACCCATGTACACCGGATCCTGCAGGCGCTGCTGACCCTGCCGGAGCCGACCTACGCCCATCACCGGCTGATCACGGACGAGTCGGGCACGCGGCTCGCCAAGCGCGCCGACGCCTTCGCCATCCGACACTATCGCGAGGCGGGGGAGAGCCCGGCGCAAGTCTGGGCGCGGTGCGGAGTGAACGGGCCGGCCGGCCTCGGCGCCGGCGCGGCGGACTGAGGGCGGCCGTGCGGCCGGCGGTGCGGGCGGGCGTCCGACGGTGCGGGCGGCCGGCTCACCAGGGATCGAGCTCGCTGTCCCAATAAAGAAAATCCCGCCAACTTTCGTGAAGGAAGTTCGGCGGGAAGGCGCGACCGTGCTCCTGGAGCTGGTGGGTCGACGGCTGATTAGGTCGGGTCAGCGGTTTCATGCCGCAGTCGCCGGGCAGCCGGTTGCCCTTGGCCAGATTGCAGCCCGAACACGCCGCCACGACGTTCTCCCACGTCGTCGTCCCGCCCAGCGAGCGCGGGATGACGTGGTCGAAGGTCAGCTCGTGGGTCGGCAGCCGCTCCCCGCAATACTGGCAGGAGAAGCGGTCGCGCAGGAACACGTTGAACCGGGTGAAGGCCGGCCGGCGCGCCGAAGGCACGTATTCCTTCAGCGCGATGACGCTGGGCAGCTGCATCTCGTGCGAGGGGCTGCGCACCGTGCGGTCGTAATTCGCGATGATGGTGACGCGGTCGAGGAAGACGGCCTTGACCGCTTCCTGCCAGGGCCAAAGGGACAGCGGGAAGTAGCTCAACGGCCGGAAGTCGGCGTTGAGAACCAGGGCTGGGCAACTGTCCGGCGGGGGGGTCAAGACCCGCATCTCCGTCGACGTTGGCGTCGTCATGTGGATAACCGCTTCCGCCGCCCGGCGCAATATCCGGGGGTCGAGCGGTCGCAGATGTCATGGTCCTGTAAAGCCCGTGAGCCGCCGGCGACGGCCGCGAACCTCCGGCGGGCGGCATTTTTCCTTGCGGCGCGGGGCCCCGACGGCCTAGGTATCACATCCTTCGAATGTGATTGCCGGATCATTTCACCCGATGGCGTCGGATAAACCCTCCCTGGCGGGCAGGCGCGTGCTGATCGTGATGTCGGGCGGCATCGCGGCCTTCAAGGTGCTCGCGGTCATCCGCCGGCTGCGCGAGCGCGGCGCCTTCGTGCGCTGCGTCATGACCGACCACGCGACCAGATTCGTCACGCCGCTGGCGGTCGGGGCGCTGGCCGACGACAAGGCCTATACCGACCTCTTCTCGCTCGACGACGAGGCGGCGATCGGCCATATCCGCCTGGCGCGGGACGCCGACCTGGTGCTGGTGGCGCCCGCGACGGCCAATATCCTGGCCAAGATGGCGACGGGGCTCGCCGACGACCTGGCCTCGACCGTCCTGCTCGCCACCGACCGGCCGATCCTGCTCGCCCCGGCGATGAACCCGACCATGTGGGGCCATCCGGCCACGCGCGCCAACCTGGCGACCCTGCGGGACCGCGGCGTGGCCGTGATCGAGCCCGAAGCGGGCGCCATGGCGGAGCCGGAATCGGGCCCGGGCCGCCTGCCCGAGCCGGAGGTGATCGTCGAGGCCGTCGCCGCACACCTGGCCGGTTCCGAAGGTCCCGCCTCGCCCGGCCCCCCCGCACGCGGTCTCCTTGCGGGCCGGCGCGCGCTGGTCACCAGCGGGCCGACCTACGAGCCAATCGACCCGGTGCGCTTTCTCGGCAACCGCTCTTCGGGCCGGCAGGGCCACGCCATCGCCGAGGCGCTTGCCGCCGCGGGCGCGGAGACCGTGCTGGTCACCGGACCGACCGCGCTGGCCGACCCGCCGGGCGTCACGGTGGTCCGCATCGAGACCGCGCGGGAGATGCTGGCGGCCTGCCGGGCGGCGCTGCCGGCCGATATCGCCGTCTGCGCCGCGGCCGTCGCCGACTGGCGCGTCGACACCGAGGCGCCGGGCAAGATCAAGAAGGGTGAAGAGGGCGGCGCGCCGGCCCTGCGCCTGGTCGAGAACCCGGACATCCTGGCCACCCTCTCCCGACCCGGCAAGGACCGGCCGGCGCTGGTGGTCGGCTTCGCCGCGGAGACCGAGCGGGTGGTCGAGCAGGCGCGCGCCAAGCGCCGCCGCAAGGCCTGCGACTGGATCCTCGCCAACGACGTGGCGCCGGGCACCGGCACCTTCGGTGGCGCCGAGAATACGGTCCACCTGATCACGGGCGACGGCGAGGACGCCGTCGACACATGGCCGCGCCTGACCAAGCGCGCCGTCGGCGACCGGCTCGCCGCCGCCATCGCCGCCCGGCTGGGGGTGGCGAGGCATGAGCGCGCCCCCCCCCCCGCCCCCCCCCCCCGGCGGGGGGCGGGCCGGGCATCCGCCCCCCCCCCCCCCCCCCCGCCCCCACCCCCGCCCCGGCCCGCGTCACCGTCAGCGTCACCCGGTTCGACCACGCCCGCGACCTGCCGCTGCCGGCCTACGAGACCGAGCACGCCGCCGGCATGGACCTCGCCGCGGCGGTCGACGCGCCCGTCGTGCTGGCGCCCGGCGGCGGCCGCGCCGCCGTGCCGACCGGCCTCGCCATCGCCCTGCCGCCCGGCTACGAGGCGCAGGTCCGCCCGCGCTCCGGCCTCGCCGCCCGGCACGGCGTCACCGTGCTCAACAGCCCCGGGACGGTCGACGCCGATTATCGCGGCGAGATCGTCGTCCTGCTGATCAACCATGGCGAGGCGGCGCTGACGATCGAGCGGGGCATGCGGATCGCCCAGCTCGTCGTCGCTGCCCACGCCTCGGTGGCCTGGGCCGAGGTCGAGGCGCTCGCCCCGTCGGCGCGCGGGACGGGCGGCTTCGGCTCGACCGGGCTGTAGCGCCGGGCTCCCGGGCCCCGCACCCTGCTCTTCTCCGTCCCCGTTGGCCGGCGCCGGCCAGCCCCAGGGAAACCGGCCCCCCAGGAAGACCGTAACGATGCTGCGACTGTCCAAGAAGCTCATGTTCGCCGTCGAGGCCGTCCTCGACATCGCCTACAACGCCGGCGACCAGCCGGTGCAGAGCGCCGAGATCACGCGCCGCCAGGGCATTCCCCGGCGCTATCTGGAGCAGGTGCTCCAGCAGCTCGTGCGTGACGGCATCCTGTCCGGCATGCGCGGCCCGCGCGGCGGCTACCGCCTGGCCCGCGAGCGCCGGCTGATCACCGTCGGCGAGATCGTGCGCGTGATCCAGGCGATGGAGACCGCCGGCGACCCGATCGCCGACCCGGCCGGCTCGGAGCTCGGCCGCTCGGTGGTCCGGCCGATGTGGCAAGAGGTCCATGACGAGTGCATGGCCCGGCTCGACCGGGTGACGGTCGACGACCTGTGCCGGCGCGCCCGCGAGGCGGGGATCGACCGGGAGGGCTCGGCGGTGCCCGACTATTCGATCTGACCCCGGATTCCGGCACCGGGCCTCTTGGCAGATCGCCGGTCTTACGCAATATTGTGTGAAATCTCGTGTAGCACACTTCGTTCTTGTGAAACAATCGGTCCGGTCGGCGACCGGCCCGCCCGAGACCTGGCCTCGAGGGAGTACCACCATGACCGCCGCCGTCGACACCGGCGCGACGCCCGACAAGGGCGCGTTCCGCGGACGCATCTACGATTCCCTGCTCGACACGATCGGGGCGACGCCGCTCGTGCGCTTCCCGCGCCTGTCGGCGCATTTCGGGCTGGAGGCCGACCTGATCGGCAAGCTCGAGTTCTTCAACCCGTTGTCGAGCGTCAAGGACCGCATCGGCCGGGCGATGATCGAGGGGCTGGAGGCCGAGGGCCGGATCTCGCCGGACCGGACGGTCCTGGTCGAGCCGACTTCGGGCAACACCGGCATCGCGCTCGCCTTCGTCGCGGCGGCCAAGGGCTACCGGCTGATCCTGACCATGCCGGAGAGCATGTCGATCGAGCGGCGCAAGATGCTCAAGCTGCTCGGCGCCGAGCTGCACCTGACCGAGGCAGCCAAGGGCATGAAGGGCGCCATCGCCCGGGCCGAGGAGCTGATCGCCGAACTGCCAGACGCGATCATGCCCCAGCAGTTCCAGAACCCGGCCAACCCGAAGATCCACCGGGAGACCACGGCCGAGGAGATCTGGCGCGACACCGACGGCCGGGTCGACATCCTGATCTCCGGCGTCGGCACCGGCGGCACGATCACCGGCGTGGCCGAGGTCATCAAGCAGCGCAAGCCCGACTTCCGCGCCATCGCGGTGGAGCCGGAGGACAGCCCCGTGCTCTCCGGCGGCCAGCCGGGCCCGCACAAGATCCAGGGCATCGGCGCCGGCTTCGTGCCGTCGATCCTGAATACCGGCCTGATCGACGAGGTCGTCCAGATCGGCAACGAGCGGGCGTTCGAGACGGCGCGGCTGGCCGCCCGGATGGACGGGCTGCCGGCGGGCATCTCCTCCGGCGCGGCGATCGCCGCCGGCGTCGAGGTGGCCCAGCGGCCGGAGAACAAGGGCAAGATGATAGTCGCGATCATCCCCTCGATCGCCGAGCGCTATCTCTCGACCGCCCTGTTCGAGGGGCTGGAGTAGCACGCGTGTCCCGGGAGGCGCGGCGATGCTGAGCGACCTCGCCGCGCTCATCCCGCGGATCGAGTCCGGCGCGCTGGACGAGGCGGCGGTCTACCGGCTGGAGCGGGCCGCCGCAACGCCGGCCGGCGCGCGGACCGGCCCCGGCGTCCTGCAATGCCCGATCTGCGGGCTGCAGGCGATGCGCTTCCTGCCCTTCGGCCTCGCCGGGCGGCGCAACGCCCGCTGCCCGGGCTGCGGGTCGGTCGAGCGGCACCGCTTCCTGTGGCTCTATCTCGCGTGGGCGACCGACCTTCTGCGCGGCCGGCACGCCGTCCTGCACACGGCGCCCGAGCCCTGGCTGGAGGCCCGGCTGCGCGCCCTGCCGACTCTCGCCTACACCAGCCTCGACCGCTTCGACCCGGCGGCCGACCTGCAGGCCGACCTGACCGACCTGCCGCTGCCCGACGGCGCCTTCGACCGGGTGATCACGAGCCACGTGCTGGAGCACGTGCCCGACGACCGCGCCGCGATGCGGGAGCTGGCCCGCGTCCTCGCCCCCGGGGGCGAGGCGATCGTGATGGTGCCCTACGACCCGAAGCGCCCGGCGACCTACGAGGACCCGTCGATGGACACGCCGGCCAGGCGCCTGACAGCCTTCGGCCATCCCTATCACTGGCGGATCTACGGCGCCGACCTGCTCGACCGTCTGGCCGAGGCCGGGCTGCCCGGCCGGGCGATCGACAGCCGGCGCTTCCTGACGCCCCACCAGCGCCGGCGCTGGCGGATCAACCGCAACCACCTGATCCACTGCCGCCGCCCGTAGGTCGCCCACGGCCGACAGGCCGTGCGCGACGGCACCGGCCGAGCCGCGTTGCGCAGCGCCTCACGGCGCTGGGCAACCTACCGCGACCGAATCGGTCTTTCTGTCGACCGACACTTGCGGGCGGTCGGCTGCCTGCCCATGTATTTATAACGAAACAACATATATCTGACCGATATACAAATGACGCCGATCCCCCGCCGGCACCACCCCGAAATCGGGAGAGCCGCCATGCCCCGCAGCCTCGAAAACGACCCGATCGCCCGGTTTTCCGCCGAGTCCCTCGCCGGTGCCTGGATCGCCGCCGCCGTCGTCGTGACGCTCGCCCTGGGGGCGCTGACCTTGGCGATCTGACGCCGCCGCCCGGGCCGGCGCGCGAGCCGCCGTTCAGGGATCGCCGATGCCCAGGCGGCGCGCCAGTTCGAGCTTGCAGGCCGCGCGGTCGGGGGCGAAATCCCGCGCCACCCACCAATCCTCGACATCCCGCAGCGCCACGCCCAATGCCGGGCCGGGCTCGGCGCCGAGCTCGATGGCATCGTCCCCCGTGACCGGCAGGCGTGGCGGTTCGAAGGCGAGCGCATCGCCCACCAGGCTGCGGCGCGGATCGTCGTCCGGCGCGCGTGCCAGCTCGATCAGCAGTCGGTCGCGACCGGTCGCCACCCCCTGGCGATAGAGCCAGCGGCGCAGCGCGAGCGCATCGGCGTCGCGGGCCAGCGGCTCGGGCGCCGGCGTCGTCAGGGCGCCGAGCCGATCCCGCTCGGCATTGGACAGCCGCAGGCGGTCCGCCCGCGACCGCGCGGCCTGCGGCCCTTCCGTCATGAGCGCGGCCAGGCGGCGCACCCAGTCCGGCGCCGGCTCCAGCACGAGCAGGCCGGCCAGTCTCTCGATGTCTCCCGCCTCCCCGATCACCGCGGCCGCGGCGCCGGTCTCGGCCATCAGCCGCCAGGCCCGAACCGGATCCGGCGCGGCCAGCAGCTTGACGAGTTCCTGGCGCAGCCGTTCACCCGACAAGCGGGCGAGGCCGGGCACGTGCTCGGCCAAGGCGGCGAGCGTCGTGGCGTCCGGCGTCTCCCGTCCGTACTGCGCGAGGAAGCGGAAGAAGCGCAGCAGGCGCAGATAGTCCTCCGCGAGCCGCGTCGCCGGGTCGCCCACGAAGCGCACCCGCCCGGCCCGCGCGTCGGCCACGCCGGCGCCGCCGCCGACGGGATCGAAGACCCGGCCCTCGCCGTCGGCATAGAGCGCGTTCATCGTGAAGTCGCGGCGCGCCGCGTCGGCCGCCCAGTCGGTGGTGAAGGCGACGGTGGCGTGGCGCCCGTCGGTGCCGACATCCCGGCGCAGGGTCGTGATCTCGTAAGGCACGCCGCCGCTGACCGCGGTCACGGTGCCGTGGTCGATCCCGGTCGGCACGGCGCGGAGACCCGCGGCCTCGAGCGCCGAGACCACGGCGTCCGGCGCGAGGGTCGTCGCGATATCGATATCGCCGGCCGGCCTGTCGATCAGGGCGTTGCGCACGCAGCCGCCGACGAAGCGCGCGGCCCCGCCCGCCGCCGCCAGCGCGTCGAGCACGGCGTGGGACCGCGGCGCGGTGAAGGACTCCGGGACCGGGTCGAGCCGGGCGACCGGCTGCTCCGCAGACGCAGGCGCGGAGGCCGGCCCGGTCACGGGCGGGCCCTCACGGGTTGTCGGGCTCCGACGGGGCGATCCCGGGTTCGTGGTGGCCGGGCAGGATCTCGCCATCCTCGAAGCTGGGCGGGATGTAGACGCTGCCGGCCGGCTCGCCGGACTGCACCGCCCAAATGCCGAGCACGATCGCGAGCAGCCCGACCCCGGCGGCGAAGAGCCAGAGCCACGGCCCCTCCTGCCACCAGCCGGGGGGCGCGCCGCTGCCCGCGGCGCGGCGGCGCGCCTGCACCCAGGCATAGGCGAGATACGCCACCGTCGGCGCGATGAGCGGGATCAGAAGCAGCAGCTTCTTGAGCATCGGGCCCCCGGGTCGGAGCGGTAATCAGGCGGGCGGGCGGGACGCGCGGCCGTCGATCGACGAGGCGAGCGCCTCGCCGGTGACGATCTCGCGCAGATTGGTCAGCATGCCGGCGGTCGCACCCCAGATATAGCGCTCGCCGAAGGGATAGACCCAGAAGAAGCGCTCGATGCCCTGCCAGACCCGGCTGTGACGCACCGGGTTGCCGGGCGCCAGGATGAAGTCGAGCGGCACCTCGAAGACCTCGTCGACCTCCTGGGGATCGGGGCGCCAGGCCTCCGGCGGTCGCACGAAGCCGAGGACGGGCGTGATCTCGAAGCCGGTGCGGGTCAGATACGGGTCGAGCGCGCCGATCGTCTCCACCCGGTCGGCGCCGAGGCCGACCTCCTCTTCCGTCTCGCGCAAGGCGGCGCACAAGGCGTCGGCGTCGCCCGGCTCCAGCCGGCCGCCCGGGAAGGCGATCTGGCCCGCGTGGCGCGCCAGGTGCCGGGTCCGCTGGGTGAGCAGGATGGTGTGCCCCTCCGGCCGGTCGATCAGTGCGATCAGGACGGCCGCCTGGCGCGGACTCTCCGGCCGTGCCATGCCCGGGTTGAGGTCGAAGTCGCCGCGCAGCCGCCGCGCCGCCTCGGCTTCGGCGAGCCGCCGCGGCAGGATGTCCCGCAGGGACTCGGGCCCGACGCCGCGGCCGGGCGCGACGAAGGGCCGCGGCCCCGTCACGGCGCGCTTGCCGTCGTGTCCCGATCCAGCGGGAAGAAGTGCCCCCGGCTCCATACGCCCGTTCGCCCCCGATCGTCCGTCTCGGCCAGCGACACCAAGTCGTAGAAGACGCTGCGCGCGATCAGCGCGTGCAGGCCCGTGGTCTCGCTGTCACCCTTCACCCGGATATAGGGGCGCGGCTCCCCGGTTTCAGGGGCGACCCTCACCGTCAGCGGGTGATCGGCATCGGCGGCCACCTCGTGATCCAGGTTCGTGCGGAAGACCAGGGCCCGGTCCGCGCCCTCGCCCCGCTCGGTCATCGCCACGGCGACGAAGGGCGCGTCCTCGACGACGATCCGCCCCCGCTCGGCCGGCGTCACGAGCCAGTAGTCCCCCGCCTCGTCGCGCCGGAGCACCGTGGCGAAGAGCTTGACCAGCGCGATGCGCCCGATCGGCGCGCCCTCGTGGAACCAGGTGCCGTCTGCGGCGATGCGGATGTCGTAGGCCTCGTCCTCCGCACTCGGCGCGGGGCGCGGGTTTCCGGGCGGCTCGGGCCCGCCGCCCTCGGCGCCGGAGCCGGGCGGCTGGCGGGTCGGTATCATCTTCGTGTGATCGGGTCTCTGGCCGGCGTGCATTTTCGCCATAATAATCACGTTAGGTCCGCGGCGAAGGAGAGGGAAGCCTTGTCCGAATTCGACACCCCCGGCACGCATGCCGCCCCCCGCCCAGACTCGCCCCCGGACGCCGCCGATCTGGGCCCCCGGGTCGAGGCGCTGGGCGAGCGGCTGACCCGCGTGCGCGAGTCGATCGGCCGGGTCATTTTCGGCCAGCGCGACGTGGTCGACCAGACCCTGGTGACGCTGCTCGCCGGCGGCCACGTGCTGCTGATCGGCGTGCCCGGGCTCGCCAAGACCCGCCTGGTCGAGACCCTGGGCGCCGTCTTCGGCCTGGACGATCGGCGCGTGCAGTGTACGCCCGACCTGATGCCGGCCGACATCCTGGGCTCGGAAGTGCTGGAGGAAGGCGAGGGCGGCCGCCGGTCGTTCCGCTTCATCCCCGGGCCGGTGTTCTGCCAGCTCCTGATGGCCGACGAGATCAACCGCGCCAGCCCGCGTACCCAGTCCGCCCTGCTTCAGGCGATGCAGGAGCGGCGGGTCTCGGTCGGCGGCCACTATCACGCGCTGCCCGCGCCGTTCCACGTGCTGGCGACCCAGAACCCGCTCGAGCAGGAAGGCACCTATCCGCTGCCCGAGGCCCAGCTCGACCGGTTCCTGCTGCAGATCGACGTGGGCTATCCGGACATCGATGCCGAGCGCCGCATGCTGGTCGAGACGACCGGCGCCACCCAGGCCGAGGCGGCGCGGGTGATGACGCCGGAGGAGCTGTCCGAGGCCCAGGCCCTGGTCCGCCGCATCCCCGTCGGGGAGAGCGTGGTCGAGGCGATCCTGGAGCTCGTGCGCCGCGGCCGGCCGGAGACCAGCGACCTGCCGGAGGTCGAGCGCCATGTCGCCTGGGGCCCGGGCCCGCGCGCCAGCCAGGCGCTGATGCTCGCCTGCCGGGCGCGCGCGCTGATCGACGGCCGCCTCGCCCCGTCCGTCGACGACGTGGCGGCCCTGGCCGAGCCGGTGCTCCAGCACCGCATGGCTCTGAACTTCGCGGCGCGGGCCGACGGCGTCACCATTCGCGATGTGGTGAGCCGGCTGGTCGCGCCGCTTTCCTGACCGGGACCGCCGCCACCATGCCCGTCTTCGGCCCGCGCGGCCGGCTTCGCGCCTCGCTCGCCGGTCTCGCCGGGAGCGGGTCGGCCGGCGCGCGCCCCGCCGACCAGCCCGGCATCGCCGGCCGCCATCGCGGCCGGGCCGAGGCGCTGTCGGCGACCCTGCCGCCCCTGCTGGTCGAGGCCGATCGCGTGGCCGCCACGGTCGCCCAGGGCGTCCACGGCCGGCGACGGGTCGGGACGGGCGAGAGCTTCTGGCAGTTCCGCGGCTACCAGCCCGGCGATCCGGTGAGCCGGATCGACTGGCGCCAGAGCGCCAAGACCCAGTCCGTCTACATCCGCGAGCTCGAATGGGAGGCGGCGCAGTCGGTCTGGCTGTGGGCCGACCGCTCGCCTTCGATGAACTGGCGCTCGGCCGCAGACCTGCCGACCAAGGCCGACCGGGCGGCGATCCTGCTGCTCGCGCTGTCGGTGCTGCTGTCGCGGGCGGGCGAGCGGGTGGCGCTGCTGGGCGGCGACCGGCCGCCGGCCTCCGGCCGGGCGAGTGCCGAGCGCCTTGCCCTGGCGCTGGAGCGCACGGCGCCCGGCGAAGGCGCGGAGTCGGGAGTGCCGCCAGAGGCCAGCCTGCCGCGCCATGCCGAGCTGGTGGTGGCCGGCGACCTGTTGGCCCCGATGCCGGAGATCGAGGCCTTCGTCGCCGCCTACACGGCGCGCGGCGTGCGCGGCCACATGGTCCAGGTGCTCGACCCCGCCGAGGCGACGCTGCCCTATCGCGGCCGGGTGCGCTTCGCCGGGCTCGAAAGCGGCGAGGACGATCTGGTCGTGCCCCGGGTCGAGGCGGTGCGCGACGCCTATCTGGAAGCGCTGGAGGCGCGGCGCGAGGGTCTGGCCGCGCTGGCCCGCGCCGCGGGGTGGAGCTTCCTGTCCCATCGCACGGACCGGCCGGCGGCGGCCGCGCTGCTCTCGCTCTACGGCGCCCTGGCGCGCGAGCCCGTGGCGGCGGAGCCCGCCGCCGCGGGGGCCGCCTGATGGGCGCGCTCGGCGCCCTTGCCTTCGGCGCGCCCTGGATCCTGGCGGCGCTGGCCGCGCTGCCGGTGATCTGGTGGCTCCTGAGGGTCACGCCGCCGGCGCCGCGCGCCCAGGACTTCCCGGCGATCCGCCTGCTCTACGACCTGCGCCGGCGGGAGGAGACGCCGCAGCGCACGCCCTGGTGGCTCCTGCTGCTACGCCTGGTGCTGGCCGCGCTGGTCATCCTCGCCCTGTCGCGCCCCGTGCTCGACCCGGGCGAGGCGCTGCCGGGCAGCGGGTCCGTGGTCATCGCCGTCGACGACGGCTGGGCGGCGGCGCGCGACTGGCCGGCCCGGCGCACGGCGATGCTCGACGCCATCGACCGGGCCGAGCGCGCCGGGCGGACCGTCATCCTGCTGCCGACCTCGGCCGCCGCCGACGGCGCGCCGCCGGCGCTGTCGGGCGTGCTGCGCCCGGCCGAGGCGCGCGGCCGGGTCGAGGCGATGGTGCCCCGATCCTGGCCGGTGAACCGGCAGGCCGCCGCCGACGCGCTCGAGGACCCGGAGGCCGCCGCCGCGCTGGAGCAGGCCGGCTTCGCCCTGTGGCTGACCGACGGCCTGGCGGGACCGGGCACGCAGGCGCTCGCGGAGAGGCTGCGCGGCACGGGCGGTCTTCGCGTGCTGGCGCCCGAGGACTTGGCGACGGCCCGCCTGATGGAGCCGCCGGCGGCGGAGGGCGCGGGCCTCGTCGTCCCGGTCCACCGCGCGACCGCGGGCGGGGCGGAGACGCTGGAGGTCCGTCTGAGCGGCCCCGGCGGCCGCCTGCTCGGCAGCCGGCCCGCCGCCTTCGAGGTCGAGGCGACCACCGCCGAGGCGCGCTTCGACCTGCCGGTGGAGCTGCGCAACGAGGCGGCGCGCATCGACCTGGCCGGCCAGACGACCGCCGGGGCGACCGTGCTGCTCGACGACCGCTGGCGCCGCCGCCCGGTCGGCATCCTGTCGGAGAGCGCCGAGGTCGCGGCCCAGCCGCTGCTGTCCGCCACCTACTACCTGGACCGGGCGCTGGCGCCCTACAGCGCCGTGCGCGCCGGCGGGCTCGACGACCTGCTCGACCCGACGGCCGGCGGCCTGGCCGCGCTGCTGCTGCCCGATATCGGCACGCCCCTGCCCGCCGACCGGGAGGCGCTGGAGCGGTTCATGGAGGCCGGCGGGGTCGTGGTCCGCTTCGCCGGGCCGCTGATGGCCGCCAATCCCGACACGCTGGTGCCGGTGCCGCTGCGCTTCGGCGACCGGGCGCTGACCGGCGCGCTGACCTGGTCGGAGCCCCAGCCGCTCGCCCCCTTCCCGCCGGAGAGCCCGTTCTACGGCCTGTCGATCCCCGACGACGTGATCGTGCGCCGCCAGGTGCTGGCCGAGCCGACGGTCGACCTCGCCTCGAAGACCTGGGCGCGGCTGGCCGACGGCACGCCGCTGATCACCGCCGAGCCGCGCGGCGAGGGCCATCTGGTGCTGGTCCACACGACCGCCGGGCCGGACTGGTCGACGCTGCCGCTGTCGGGCCTGTTCGTCCAGATGCTGCGCCGGGTCGCGGCGCTCGGCGCCGGGGTCGAGGGCGGCGAGGGCGCGCGCGCCCTGGCGCCGGTGCGTGTGCTCGACGGCTTCGGCCGGACCCGCGCGCCCTCGGCCGGGGTCGAGCCGATCCCCGCCGGCGCGCTGGCCGATCTGGTGCCGGGCCCGCGCCATCCGCCGGGATGGTACGGCACGGAGGATTCGCGCCGCGCGGTCAATCTGGGCGACCGGATCGAGCGACCGGCGCCGCTGGGCGCCCTGCCCCCCGGGGTCCAGCGCCTGGGCTATGGCGGGACCGGGGCGACGGCGCTGGCGCCCTGGCTGCTCGCCGCCGCGATGGCGCTGACGGTGATCGACCTCGCGATCGCGCTCGCCCTGCGCGGCTGGGCCGGCGGCCGGCTGCGGCCGACGCGGCGCGCGGCGACGGCGGCCGGCGC